>JBGARD010000055.1:0-7478 GCA_044230355.1 Usitatibacteraceae bacterium
CCTGGATCGACGCTTGCGCCTATGTCGACCAAGCAACAGGGGATCGTGGCCTACGCACTCTCACTCGGCCGGAAAGCGAAAACGGGGGACCCCGACCTCGCCCTTCCCCGGGCGCCAGCCCAGCTCACCCGCCTATCGCGCTACTGGCGCTCGAGCAGGTGGTGGACCTGCATCCGGCCCTTGCCCTTGATCTCGACGTCGTGGGGGGCGTCGAACTTGAACCGCGTGTGCAGGCGGCGGTAGGTGGTGAGGTCGACCTGCACGGAGCCGGCGAAGGCGTCGCCCGCCATGCGCGAGGCGACGTTCACCGTGTCGCCCCACATGTCGTAGATGAACTTCTTCTTGCCGATGACGCCGGCCACGACGGGGCCGGTGCCGATGCCGATGCGCAGCTCGATGTTCTCGCCGCTCCTCTGGCGGTACTCGCGCACGCGCTCGAGCATCTCGAGGGACATGTTGGCCACCGCGTCGGCGTAGTGGACCTGGGCGCCGGTCTCGACGCCGGCGGCGGCCATGTAGGCGTCGCCGATGGTCTTGATCTTCTCCACGCCGTACTTGTCGGCGATCTCGTCGAACATCGAGAAGACGTCGTTCAGGATCTTCACCGTCTCGACCGGCGAGAGCTCCTCGGTCATCTTGGTGAAGCCCACGATGTCGGCGAACATGACGGTCACGTCCGCGTGCCCCTGCGCGATGTTCGACTCGCCGTGCTTCAGGCGCTCGGCGATCGCGGGGGGCAGCACGTTGAGCAGCAGCCGCTCGCTCCTCTCCTTCTCCACGATCAGCTCCGCGTGCTGCAGGTCCACCTGGGCGCGCAGCTTCTGCTTCTCGCTCGCGAAGTACCACAGCAGCGCGTAGATCATGAGCGAGATGGCCGCGAAGTTGAGCACGAAGAAGATGGCCACCGTCTGCATGTCCACCTTCACCGGCGCGCCCGAGAGCAGGAAGTCGAACACCCCCGCCAGCACCGTCATGAAGAGCCAGGCGAAGAACCACGGCAGCGACTGCCGCGTTCCCAGCACCGTCACCGCGCCCACCGGGGCGATGAGCCCCCACAGGCTCACGCCCGAGGCGGTGACGAAGTTGCCGATCGACCATTGCATGGCGAAGGGCGTGAAGAGGATGAGCCCGAGCTGGATCATCGCGAAGAGCTGCAGCTTCCTCGTCTTCAGGTAGAAGGCGATCGTGCCGGCCGAGAGGGCCTGGAAGGCGAGCGAGATCGACACCGAGAACTGCTGCCCCATGCTCCAGTACACGGAGAGCCACAGGACCGAGGCCAGCACCATGAGGCCCGTGGTGAGCACCAGCATGTCGCCGGAGAGCTTTTCCTCCGGGCTGAGCGTGGGGCGGTCGAGGAGGGAAACGCGCGGCCCCGGGGGCGGTGCGGCGGCGGCGTTGGGGTCCGTCGAGGAGTCGAGCGGCTTTCGCACGGGTCGGCGGCTTCGGAGAAGGGGCGTGAACGGGGCGATTATGGCATACAAACCCTGTGGTTTCCCCACCGCGGGGCGCCCGCCGGGCCGCGAAGTCCCGGCCCCGGGAGTCCGGCCCCCCGCTTTGGTAGAATTGCAGGTTCCGCAATCCGAAAACGTCAGGAATCATCATGTCGATGGCCGACCGCGACGGCTCAATCTGGTACGACGGCAAGCTCGTGCCCTGGAGGGAAGCCACCACCCACGTCCTCACCCACTCCCTGCACTACGGGCTGGCGGTCTTCGAGGGGGTGCGCGCCTACAAGTCGGAGATCGGCACCGCCATCTTCCGCCTGAAGGAGCACACCGACCGGCTGTTCAACTCGGCCAAGATCTACATGATGGACGTGCCCTTCACCCGCGAGCAGCTCATGCAGGCGCAGCGCGAGGTGGTGCGCGCCAACAAGCTGGAGAGCGGCTACATCCGTCCGCTCGCCTTCTACGGCTCGGAGAAGATGGGCGTGTCGCCCGTGGGGGCCAAGGTG
Source organism: Usitatibacteraceae bacterium (assembly GCA_044230355.1). Taxonomy (GTDB): domain Bacteria; phylum Pseudomonadota; class Gammaproteobacteria; order Burkholderiales; family Usitatibacteraceae; genus FEB-7. The sequence continues at coordinate 1,955 of JBGARD010000055.1, forward strand.
CACGTCTCGATCGCCGCCTGGCCCTGGGGCGCCTACCTCGGCGAGGAAGGCCTGAACCGCGGCATCCGCGTGAAGACCTCGTCCTTCGCGCGCCACCACGTGAACGTGACCATGGCGCGCGCCAAGGTGGCCACCACCTACGCCAACTCCATCCTCGCCAACCTCGAGGCCACGCAGGACGGGTACGACGAGGGGCTGCTGCTCGACACGGACGGGTTCGTCGCCGAGGGCTGCGGCGAGAACATCTTCATCGTGAAGGAGGGCCGGCTCTACACGCCGATGCTCACCACCGCGCTCGACGGCATCACCTGGCGCAGCGTGCAGCAGATCTGCGCCGACCTCGGACTGACGGTGGAGAAGACGCGCCTCACGCGCGACGACATCTACATCGCCGACGAGGCCTTCTTCACCGGGACGGCCGCCGAGGTGACGCCCATCCGCGAGCTCGACCGGCGCGTGATCGGAGCCGGCTCGCGCGGCCCCGTCACGGAGAAGATCCAGTCGGCGTTCTTCGACATCGTGCACGGCCGCAACAAGAAGTACCACCACTGGCTCACCCCGGTGGCCTGAAGCCCATGGCGCTTCCCACGGAACTCGACCAGGCCTGCGTCGAGATCACCGCGGCGGACCTGCCGCTGCACTGCCCGCTGCCCTCGCAGAAGCTCTGGAACACGCACCCGCGCGTGTACCTGCCCGTCGAGGCCACCGGCGAGGCGAAGTGCCCGTATTGCGGCACCGTCTACCGGCTCGCCGGCGGACCGGTCGCCAAGGGACATTAGTGCGGTGTCAGGTTACTTTTCGGTGTCAGGTTACTTTCCCGCTGCGCCGAAAGTAACCTGACACCGAAAAGTAACCTGACACCATGCAAACCCTCGTCGTCTCCCCTTCGTGGATCGGGGATGCGGTCCTCACCCACCCGCTCCTCGTCCGCCTGAAGGCGCGCGACGCGCAGGGCGCGATCGACGTCCTCGCGCCCGCCTGGGCCTCGGCGGTTTACGGGCGAATGCCGGAAGTGCGCCGCACAATCGCCTTCCCGTTCGGCCACGGCGAGCTCGACCTCGCCGGGCGCCGCCGCTTCGCGAAATCCCTGCCCCGCTACGACCGCGCCGTGGTCCTGCCCGGAAGCCTCAAGTCCGCGCTCGTGCCCTGGTTCGCCGGCATCCCCGTGCGCACCGGCTGGCGCGGCGAGATGCGCTACGGCCTCCTCAACGACCTTCGCCGCCTCGACGAGCGCGAGCTTCCCCTCATCGTCGAGCGCTACGCCGCGCTCGCCCAGCCCGCGGGCGAGCCGCTCGAGCGCCCGCTGCCGCCGCCGCGCCTTGCGGTGGACGCCTCGCGGCGGGAGGCGACCATCGCGAAGTTCGGCCTGGGCGGCGACGCGCCCGTGCTGGCGCTGGCCCCCGGCGCCGAGTACGGCCCCGCGAAGCGCTGGCCGGCGCGCCATTTCGCCGAGCTTGCCCGCGCCCACGCCGACCGCGGCTACCGCATCTGGCTCGTCGGCTCGGCCAGGGACGCGGACATCACCGCGGAGGTCGCCTCGCTGGCGGGCGTGGCGGTGGCCGACCTGGCCGGCAGGACGAGCCTCGACGAGGCGGTCGACCTCCTGTCGCTCGCCGACCGCGTGGTGAGCAACGATTCCGGCCTCATGCACGTGGCCGCGGCCCTCGACCGCCCGCTCGCCGCCGTCTTCGGCTCCTCCAGCCCCGCCTACACGCCCCCCCTGTCGCCGCACGCCCGGGTCGTCTCCCTGAACCTCGATTGCAGCCCCTGCTTCAAGCGCGAGTGCCCCCTCGGCCACACCAACTGCCTGCAGAAGCTGGAGCCCGCGCAGGTCCTCGCCGCGCTCGACTAGAATGGGCGCCTCGCGCGCCAGACAACTGACGGAGCCGCACCATGCGCATCCTCGCCCTTTCCCTCCTGCTGCTCGCCGCCTGCGCCTCGAGCGCCCCGGTCCCGTCCGCGGACGACGCCTGGCCGAAGTCCCTCGTCGAATGGCGCGAGCGCGCCGGGCTGAGCCTTCGCGCCGACAACGGCTGGCTCACGCTGGCGGGACGCTTCGTGATGAAGCCCGGCGCCAACACCTTCGGCACGGGGCCGGCGAACGACATCGTCTTCCCGAAGGGCCTGGGCCCGGAGCGCATGGGCACGATCACCATCGCCGGCAAGACGGTGACGCTGAGCCTCGCGCGCGGCGTCGAGATGGAGAAGGACGGCATGCCCTTCTCCGAGCGCGTGATGGGCACCGACGTGGCCAGGCGCGACTGGGTGACGATGGGGCGCCTCGCCATGCACGTGATCGAGCGCGAGGGCCGCTACGTGCTGCGACTCGCCGACAACGAGAGCGAGGTGCGCAAGGGCTTCCGCGCCCGCCGCTGGTACGAGCCGGACGCGGCCTACCGCGTGCAGGCGACGTACGTGCCCTACCCGCCCGGCAGGACGGTCACGATCATCAACGTCCTCGACGAGGCCTCCGACGAGCCCGCACCGGGCTACGTCGAGTTCGAGCTCGGCGGCAGCAGGCACCGGCTCGACGCGGTGGGCGACGACGACGGCCTCTTCTTCGTGCTGCGCGACGCGACCGCCGGCGACACGACCTACCGCCCCGGCCGCTTCCTGTACGTCGCGAAGAAGCCCGAGCCCGGCAAGCCCTTCGAGCTCGACCTGAACCGCACCTACAACCCGCCCTGCGCCTTCAGCGAGTTCACGACCTGCCCGCTGCCGCCCAAGCAGAACATCCTCAAGGTGCGCATCGACGCCGGCGAGAAGTACCCGCCCGACCGCGCCGGCTAGGGGGCGAGCAGGTCGCCGGGCGTGTCGATGTCGACGTGGATGCCGGGGTCGTCGACGCGGACGAGCTCGAGCCAGGCCCGGTGCCGCTCGACGACGGAGCGCGCGCCCTCGTCGCCGTCGAGGGCGGCCAGGTCCCCGTAGAGGTCGGCCGAGAAGCCCACCGGATGGCCGCGCAGCCCGGCTGGATCGACGGCGGCGGCGAGCTTCGCCCCGCGCGCGAGGGCCGCGGCCACGGAGCGATGCGTGGCAGGGAGGATGCGCGGCATGTCGGCCAGCGCCACGAGCCAGCCCGCGGCCTCGCGGCTCGCCTTCACGCCCGCGGCGAGGCTCGCCCCCAGGCCGCGCAGCGAGTCGTGGGACTCGATCACGTCGCAGCCGGCGTCTCGAAGCGCGCGGGCCAGCGCGGCGTCGCCGGGGCGCACGACCGCGAGCGCGTTGCCGGCACCGGCCAGGAGGGAGCGGGCGGCGCGGGCGCCGATGGGCGCCGGGCTGTCCGGAGCGCTCGCCAGCAGCTTCGCGCCGCCGAAGCGCGTGGCGGCGCCGCCCGCGAGGAGCAGGCCGCGGATCAAGCCGAGAGGCGCGACCCCCGCTCGGCGGCGCGCTCGAGCATCACGCCGTTGCGGGTCGCGATGAGGTCGGCGAGGATCGCCACGGCGATCTCCGGCGGCGTGCGCGAGCCGATGGAAAGGCCCACGGGTCCGCGAAGCCGCGCGATCTGCCGGGAGGAAAGGTCGAAGCCCGCCAGCCGCTTCCTGCGCTCGGCGCTCGTCTGCTTCGAGCCCACGGCGCCCACGTAGAACGCCTCGCTGCGCAGCGCCTCGAGGAGCGCCATGTCGTCGAGCTTGGGGTCGTGGGAGACGGCGATGACGACCGTGTGGGCGTCGGGCTTCATCGCGAGCACCGCGTCGTCGGGCATGCCCTCGACGAACGTCGCGCCCGGCACGCGCCAGGCGAGGCGGTATTCCTCCCGCGGGTCGCACACGAAGACCCTGTAGTCCACCGTGGTGGCGATCTCCGCGAGGTAGTGGGCGATCTCGGAGGCGCCGATGACGAGCATGCGCCAGCGCGGCCCGTGGATGCTGGTGAAGCGGGCCTCGGTGCGCTCGCACTCGTCGGCGGGCTGCGCCGGGGCGAAGCTCCAGGCGCCCGTGGCGAGGTCCACCTGCCGTCCGACGACCTTGCCGCCCGCGATGTGCGCAAGGAGCGCCTCGAGGTCCGCGACCGGGACCTGCGCCTCGACGATGACCTCGAGCTTGCCGCCGCAGGGCAGCCCGAAGCGGCGCGCCTCGTCGCCGGTGATGCCGTAGGACTTGAAACGGGGTACGCGGCCGGTGAACTCCGCGCGCCGCGCCACGAGGTCGTCCTCGATGCAGCCGCCGGAAACCGAGCCCACGAGGATGCCGTCGTCGCGCATGGCCAGGAGCGAGCCGGGCGGGCGCGGGCTGGCGCCGAAGGTCTGCGCCACGGTGACGAGCCACGCGCGGCGGCCCGCGCGCTGCCACGCGAGCAGGCTTTCGAGGACGTCGAGGTCGAGGCTCTGCATGGCGGCGAATATACACCGCCCCCGGCGTCAGCTCGGCCCCGGGGCCTCGAGGGTGCGCGAGCCGTGGCGGAAGATCTCGCGCATCGCCGCCCGGTACTGGTCGGCGGCGACGGACGACAGGTTGTGGTGGCTGCCGCCCTCGACCCGGATGAAGCGCTTGGGGCCGGCGGCCGCGGCGTAGAGCCGCTCGCCCATCTCGTAGGGGACGACGCGATCGCTCGTGCCGTGGACGATGAGCGTCGGCAGGCGCAGCCGCGGGACCTTCGAGAGGGTGTCGAACTCCTGGGTGAGGATGAGCCCCACCGGGACGAAGCGCCACGCGGTGTGCTCCACCATGTCGCGGATCGAGGTGAAGGTGGCCTCGAGGACGAGCCCCGAGGCGTCCGGGCGGCGCACGGCGAGTTCCGCCGCGACGGCCCCGCCCAGCGAATGCCCGACGATGTAGCGCGGGCGGGCCGGCTCGGCCCGGGCGAGGTAGTCCCACGCGGCCTCGGCATCCTCGTAGGCGAGCTGCTCGGAGGGCGAGGCCTCCGTGCTCTTGCCGAAGCCGCGGTAGTCGATGGCGAGCACGTGGAAGCCGAGATTGCGCCAGCGCTCGATGCGCGTGACGCTGCCCGTGAGGTTCCAGCGCGCCCCGTGCAGGTAGAGCAGCACCGGCGCCCCCGCCTCGTCGGCCGGGGCCCAGAAGGCGTGCAGCCGGTCGCCGTTGGCGCCGACCGGGATCCAGCGCTCCTCGTAGGCGAGGCCCGCCCTCTGGTAGCCCCACCACGTGTCCTTGGTGGGCCGGAAGATGAGCTCGCCCTGCTTCTCGTTCAGGTAGGCGCAGCCGCCCACCGCCGCGACGAGCAGGACGGCCGCGGCGAGCCGGGCGAGGAGGCGCCGCCCCTTCATGGTGCGGCGCGCCTCATTTCGGGCTGAAGATGATCGGGGTATGGGGGCTGCGGATGAGCCGCGACTCCACCATCACGAGGGTGGCCAGCGCCACGAGGACGACCGCCACCAGCGCCAGGATCTCCGTGACGGGGTGCGTGACGAACTTCCAGAGCTGCCGTTGCCATTCGTTGTACCTGAGCCTGAATCCCATGGGCCACCTCCCGGTCGTCCGGGCGCCAGAGGCGGTCTGACCGCTTCCCCGGGCCGTCGTTCACGAGCGAAGCCAATTTTGGGCCAACTGCCGCCGCAATCAAGGGG
>JBGARD010000056.1:0-6752 GCA_044230355.1 Usitatibacteraceae bacterium
CCGGCGGCGCCGGCTGCGACGTCCGCCACCAGGAGCAGGCCCATCTGCCACGGCTCGACCGCGAGCGCCAGCGCCGCGAGCCAGGGAATGGCCACGCGGCTCAGCATCGAGCCGAAGTTCGACACGGTCTCCGCGGCGAGGACGCGGCGAAAACCGCTCATGCGCTTGCCGCAATCGCAGGTGAAAAAAGGCCGCGGAGCATGAGGAGGCCGTCCCCAGCCGTGAAATAATTGCAGCCTAACAAAGTTCCTCCGCCATGCCCGATCTCCTTTCCGGTCTCAATCCCGAGCAACTCCGGGCCGTCACCCTTCCTCGCGAATCCGCCCTCATCCTCGCCGGGGCCGGCAGCGGCAAGACGCGCGTGCTCACCACGCGCATCGCCCACCTCATCCAGACCGGCGCCGTGAGCCCGGCCGGGGTGCTCGCGGTCACCTTCACGAACAAGGCGGCGCGCGAGATGCTCACGCGGCTGTCCGCGATGTTGCCCATCAACACGCGCGGCATGTGGGTGGGCACCTTCCACGGCCTGTGCAACCGCCTGCTGCGCACGCACCACCGCGAGGCGAATCTCCCGCAGCTCTTCCAGATCTTCGATTCCGGCGACCAGCTCTCGATGGTCAAGCGCCTGGCGAAGGCGCAGGGCCTGGACGAGGAGAAATTCGCCCCACGGCAGCTGCAGAACTTCATCAACAACTGCAAGGAGGCGGGGCTGAGGGCCAACGCCGTGGAGGCGGGCGACGACTTCACGCGCCGCATGGTCGCCTTCTTCGCCGACTACGACGCGCAGTGCAGCCGCGAGGGCGTGGTCGACTTCGCGGAGCTGCTCCTGCGCACCTTCGAGCTGCTCTCGCGCAACCTGGACCTGCTGACCCACTACCAGGGGCGCTTCCGCTACATCCTGGTCGACGAGTTCCAGGACACCAACAAGTTGCAGTACAAGTGGATCCGCATGCTGGCGGGGTCGAACGGCTGCGTATTCGCCGTGGGTGACGACGATCAGTCGATATACAGGTTCCGAGGCGCCGACGTCGGCAACATGAACGAGTTCCTGCGCGATTTCGGCGTGCGCGACGTCGTGAAGCTCGAGCAGAACTACCGCTCGCAAGGCTCGATCCTGGACGCCGCCAACGCGGTCATCGCCCAGAACAAGGCACGACTGGGCAAGAACCTGTGGACGGCGGAGGGCCGAGGCGAGCCGCTGCGCATCTTCGCCGCCGCCACGGACGAGGAAGAGGCGCGCTTCGTCGTGGACGAGGTGAAGCAGCTGCACCGGGAGGGCACCGCGCTCGCCCACATGGCGCTCCTCTACCGCTCCAACGCCCAGTCGCGGATCCTGGAGCACTCGCTCTTCCGCGCCGGCATCGCCTACAAGGTCTACGGCGGCCTGCGCTTCTTCGAGCGCCAGGAGGTCAAGCACGCGCTCGCCTACCTTCGCCTGGCGGCCAACGCGGACGACGACACGGCCTTTACGCGCGTGGTGAACTTCCAGCCGCGCGGCATCGGCGCGCGAACCTTGGAGCAGCTGCAGGAGGCCGGTGCCGGCCTCGGCAGCCTCTCGCGTGCAGCCAAGGCTGGGTCGGTCGCGGGCCGCGGTGGCGCGGCGATTGCGGCCTTCCTCGCGATCGTGGAGCGCCTGCGCGCGGCCTCCGAGACGCTCACGCTGCCCGAGCTCATCGACGAAGCGCTCTCGGCTTCCGGCCTCAAGGACCACTACGCCGCCGAGCGCGATGGCCAGGACCGCGTCGAGAACCTGAACGAGCTTGTGAACGCCGCGACCCTCTTCAACGAGGAGTTCGAGTCCGGCGTGGAACCCGCGGGCGAAGCGCAGGAGGACGTGGCTCCGGTGCCGGGCACGCACCAGCAGCAGGTGCTGGCGGCGTTCCTGTCGCACGCGAGCCTGGAGGCGGGCGAGCACGAGGCGACCGCGGGCCAGGACGCGCTGCAGCTGATGACGGTGCACTCGGCCAAGGGCCTGGAGTTCGACGCCGTGTTCCTGGGCGGGCTCGAGGAGGGCCTTTTTCCCCACGACAACAGCCTGAACGAGGACGGCGGCATCGAGGAGGAGAGGCGCCTCATGTACGTGGCCATCACGCGGGCGAGGAAGCGCCTGTACCTCTCCTATGCCGGCAGCCGCATGCTGCACGGCCAGCCGCGCTACGGGATCGTCTCGCGCTTCGTCGAGGAGATCCCGCCGGAGCTGTGCAAGTGGATCGTGCTGCCCGAGAAGCAGGCGTGGGCGAGCCCGCAGAAGCCCGCATGGGGCGGCAGGGGAAGCGGGGAGGGATTCTCCTTCGGCCTTCCCAGGGCGCCGCGGGCCGATCCCGACCAGTACTCTCCGGCGCCGCGCGCCAAGTTCGAGACCGCCCGCCCCGACGAGCACCCCTTCGCCATCGGCGCCAACGTGCGGCACGCGAAGTTCGGCGAGGGCGTGGTGATCAACCTCGAGGGCCGCGGGCTCGACGCCCGCATCCAGGTGCGCTTCCGCACGGAGGGCACCAAGTGGCTGGCCCTCCAGTACGCCAAGCTCACGCCGGCCTGAGGGCCCGCTTTACGCGGCGCCCGCCCGGGCGGAAGATGTCCCACCCCGATCCGGGGCCTTCCCTCAGGAGGTGGCGTCATGCGCATTCATGCCTCGAGGAATGCGGTCGCAACGCTGCTGGCGGCCGCGGTGATCGCCGCGGCACCGCCGGCCGGCGCGCAACCGAAGACCGAACCCCCGATGAAGCCCCTGGCGAGCGCGGAGCTCGACGTCCAGGGCGTCGTCGCCGACGTGATCGAGTCGACGCGCAAGGAGGGCGTCCTCACGGTGCGGGTGCGGTTCCGGAACACCGGCGACAAGCCCGTGAAGTTCCTGCTCGCGGGCTCGGGCCGCTACGACGACAATTACCTGTCCGCGGGCAACGTGAAGTACACGGTGATCCGCGACGCGAAGAATTACCCCGTGGCGACGCCGACGGACGGGGGCGGCTGGCTCGAGCCGAAGATCGCGAAGGGCGGGTCGTGGAACTGGTGGGCCAAGTTTCCCGCGCCGCCGGCGGACCAGAGGAAGTACTCGCTCTACCTGAAGGTCGGGCCGCCGATCGACGACGTGCCGATCATCGACAAGCCCTAGCGGGGGCTCAAGGCGCCGCCGTCTCCTCGAAGACGTCGGCGTATCCCGTGTAGGTGCTCGCCACCATCACCGGGATCACCACCAGGAGCCCCAGCCCCCATGGCAGGGCCCCCGCCACGAACACGACGGTGAGGGCAATGCCGTAGGCGAGCATCGCGCCCACGTTGGACAGGGCCGCGAAGAGGCTCCAGCGGATGGCGTGCGCGGTCGAGAGCTCGTGGAAGGCGAGGAGCGCCGGCGCGAACCACAGCGCGCCCTTCACCAGCGCGGTGAGGACGAGGCCCACGAGCAGGATCCACTCCAGGCCCTGCAGCAGGCGCACGTAGTCGGCGATGGTCGCGATCTCCCCGGCCTCGTCGCCCGCGCCCATGCCGGGAAGGCCCAGCGCGGCCATGAGGTAGAAGATCGCGATCTCGACGGCGAGCAGGAGCGCGCCCAGGTTGATCAGGGGGCGGAGCGGCCGGCGGAACCCCAGGAAGAGATCGCCCATCTCCGGCGCCTCCCCGGCGAGCTGCTTGCGGGCCGTCATCGCGAAGCTCGCGAAGAACACGGGCTGCAGGAGGTTGGCCGCCACGCCGCCGATCACGGGCACCAGCACGAGCGCCAGGGTGATGAGCATCCAACCGGCGGAAAGGCCCATCCAGACCATGGGCGCGCCGCGGAAATGGTTCCAGCCCCCGGCAAGCCAGGCCGGCCCGCGGGAGGAGCGCACGTCGCGTACGCGGATGGGGGAATCCACGGCGCCCGCCTTCAGTCCCCGGACGCTTCCAGCGCCCGCGCGTGGACGATGTGGTTCTCGAGCAGTCGCCGCGAGAACGCGTGATCCTTCGGGATGGTCATCTCGGAGGCCTTCGGGAAGTGGTTGTACTCCAGGCGGCCGAGCCAGGTGCGAAGCGCCGCGCGCCGCAGCATCACGGGCCACATCTCGCGCTCGAGGTCCGTGAGGGGGCGATGGGCGTCGTAGCCCGCGAGCAGCGCCTCGGCGCGCTCCGGGTCGAGGGATGCGAAGGCGTCGGTGCACCAGTCGTTCACGGTGATCGCCACGTCGTAGAGGAGGGCGTCGTCGCACGCGAAGTAGAAGTCGATCACGCCGCCCTCGCCGTCCTCGTCCCAGAGCACGTTGTCGCGGAAGAGGTCGCCGTGGATCACGCCCCGCGGCAGGACGGTGTCGTCGTGCAGGGCCTGGTAGCGGTTCTCGCGCTCGATGAGCTCCGCCTCGTCGGCCCCGATCTTCGGCCGCACGCGCTGGGCGAAGCCCTCGCGCCACGCCTGGCCGCGCCAGTTGGCGAGCCCCGCGTCGTACTCGAGCCCGGCCTCGTGGATGTCGGCGAGGATGCGCCCGACCTTGCGGCACTGCTCGGGCGTGGGCGACATGTGCGGCACGCCCGGAAGCCGCGTCACGATCACCGCGGGCTTGCCGCAGACCTCGGTGAGGAAGCTGCCGTCCTGCAGGGCCATGGGCGCCGGGCAGCGGATCTCGTGCCCGGCGAGGTGGTGCATGAGCCCCACGTAGAAGGGCAGGTCCTCGGGGGGGATCTTCTCGAAGAGCGTGAGGACGTAGCGCCCCGTGGTGGTGTCGAGGAAGAAGTTGGTGTTCTCGATGCCCTGGGCGATGCCCTCGAGGGACTCGAGCTCGCCGAGGGTGTAGCGCGCGAGCAGGGCGCTCGCCTCGTCGCGGGAGACTGGCGTGAAGACGGACATTCTTGGAGTGCCGTTGCGGGAACCTAGAACTCGAGGAGCACCCACTGGGGAACGCGCAGGCCGGAATCCAGGTTGTCCTGGCGCGCGAACTGGCCGTCGCCCTTGTGGTCGACGAGGACGTAGGGCCTTCCGTGGGCGGGCGTGACCTTCATCATGTAGAGCCTGCCCTTGATGCGGTACTCGGAAATCGTGTTCTCGCCTTCCTTGCGGATGGTGACCTGCGGCTCAAGCGCGGGATCGCTCTCGACCACGGCCGGCGGCGGGGGCGGCTCCTCGAGGGGCACGGTGCCCGGCGGGCGAGGACGCGGCGCCGACTGCGCGAACGCGCCGGCGGCGAAGACGAGGACGACGGTGGCGAGGAAGAGGCGCATGGCGGGTGGCTTGACCGGATTCCAGTTTAGCACTCAGAGCGCGAACTCGGCCTCGCGCTCGGCCGGCGAGGGCTCGAAGCCGCGCGTGTGGTAGTGGTCGAAGATCGCGTCCACCACCGCCTGCGGATCGTCGATCACCTGCAGCAGGTCCACGTCCTCGGGGCTCACCATGCCGTCGACGGCGAGGCGGTCGCGGATCCAGTCCCGCATGCCGCCCCAGAATTCCGACCCCACGAGGATGAGGGGCACCCGCCGGACCTTGCCCGTCTGGACGAGCGTGAGGGCCTCGAAGAGCTCGTCGAGCGTGCCGAAGCCGCCGGGCAGCATCACGAAGGCCGAGGAGAGCTTCGTGAACATCACCTTGCGCGCGAAGAAGTGCTGGAAGGTGTGCGAGATGTCCTGGTAGGGGTTGGCGTGCTGCTCGTGCGGGAGCTGGATGTTCAGGCCCACGCTGGGGCTCGTGCCCGCGAAGGCGCCCTTGTTGGCCGCCTCCATGATGCCGGGGCCGCCGCCGGAGATGACCGCGAAGCCGGCGTCGGAGAGCCGCCTCGCGATGTCTTCCGCGAGCAGGTAGGCGGGCGCCCCGGGCATCACGCGCGCGCTGCCGAATATCGTGACGGCGGGGTGGATCGCGCGCAGCCGCTCGGTGGCGGTGACGAACTCTGCGATAATTTCGAACATCCGCCACGCTTCGCGCGCCGAGGACTGCACGCCGTGCGTCACCTGCGGATCGGTCGGTTTCGGAATCTTGCTATTCACGGCGTCCCCTGGGCGGTGACATGAACGATACGAAGAAGCGCCTGCTGCTCGTCGACGCCTCCAGCTACCTGTTCCGCGCGTTCCACGCGATCCGGGAGCTGAGGAGCCCCGCGGGGGAGCCGACCAACGCCATCTTCGGCGTCGTCAACATGCTCCGCAAGCTCAAGCAGGACTACCCCTCCGATTATATCGCCGCGGTCTTCGACCCCAAGGGCAAGACCTTCCGCGACGACATCTACCCGGAGTACAAGGCCACCCGCCAGGCGATGCCCGAGGACCTGGCCGCCCAGGTGGAGCCCCTCTTCGAGACGATCCGGGCCCTCGGCTGGCCGCTCGTCGTCGTCGAGGGCGTCGAGGCCGACGACGTGATCGGCACGCTCGCGCGGCACGCGGAGAGCGTGCACGGCTGGGACACGCTCATCTCCACCGGCGACAAGGACCTCACCCAGCTCGTGAGCGGGCGCATCACGTGGATGAACACGATGTCCAACGAGGTGCTCGACCCCAAGGGGGTGGAGGCCAAGTTCGGCGTGCCCCCGGAGCGCATCATCGACTACCTGGCGCTCATGGGAGATGCCGTGGACAACGTGCCCGGCGTCGACAAGGTCGGGCCCAAGACCGCCGCGAAGCTCATCCAGGAATACGGCTCGCTCGAGGGCGTGATGGCGCACGCGGGCGAGGTGAAGGGCGTGGTGGGCGAGAACCTGCGGAAGGCGCTCGACTGGCTGCCCACGGGCCGCAGGCTGGTCACGGTGAAGACGGACGTGGCGCTGCCCTTCGAGATCGAATCGCTGGTGCAGGGCGAGCCG
>JBGARD010000057.1:0-6326 GCA_044230355.1 Usitatibacteraceae bacterium
AAATGCCACGACGACTACATGGACTTCAGGAAGACCGCGCACAAGCAGGGCATCATGGTCGTGGGCAAGCCAAGCGGCCTGCAGGACATGTCCCGCTTCCCGGCCATGAACGACGGGCTGAAGAAGCTGCAGGCGGGCACCAAGATGTACCTTTACGGCTACGACAAGAGCCGCGGCTTCGACAAGTACCTCGTGTCGCAGAAGGCGCCGGCCGACATGAAGTCGGTGAGCTTCACGGCGACCTTCTACACGGACAAGGACGGCTCGCTCAAGCTGAAGACCGAGAACGCCCGCGATCCCGCCGACAAGGCGCGCATCTACCCGGTCGAGAAGACGTACGGCGGCCCGGTGTACAAGCAGCGCTACCTGATCCGCGTCGGCGCCGAGACCTATCCCTTCCTGCAGTACAACACCGAAGGCAAGGACGCCTGGGCCGACCGCACCCGCAAGCCCTGGCGCGACTATCACGGCGACTGGCTGTATGACGAGGCCAAGGGCAAGCTCAAGGACCCGCCCAAGGGCAAGTCCTTCGAGATCCAGTGCGCTTCCTGCCACTACACCGGCTACACGCTCACCCCGACGGTGGAAGGGGGCTTCGTGGCCGGCGCGGCCAACGACCCGAACGGCGAGATGGACATCGACGGCGACGGCGTGCCCAACGAGCTGAACGTCGGGTGCGAGACCTGCCACGGCCCCGGCTCCGAACATGCCAAGGCGCCCCGGGCGCGCAAGGCGTCGATGATCGTGAACCCCGCGAAGCTCGCCTCCGAGCGCTCCATGGTCATCTGCAACCAGTGCCACAGCCGGCCGCAGGGAACGACGAACACCGACCAGCCGATCAACAAGGACGGCCGCATGCTCACCCCCGGCATCAGCCGCAACGAGTACCTGGTGAACTACACCTCGCGCGAGGACGCGGCGCAGAAGGACTTCTGGCCGGACGGCGTGCATTCCAAGTCGCACCACCAGCAGGCGACCGACCTGGTCCGCTCCAAGCACTACGCGAACGAGAATCAGGTCCTGAACTGCGCCGACTGCCACGACCCGCACGGCAGGAAGGGCATCAAGTTCCAGCTCGTCGCCGAGGCGCGCGACGGGAAGAACTCGCTGTGCGCGACCTGCCACACGGTGGACATGAAGGAGCACACCGCCAAGACCGTCGGCGAGCCGCACACGCGCAAGATCGCCTGCGTCGACTGCCACATGACCAAGACCATGCAGACGGGCGCGGGCCTGGGCGAGGGCATCGAGGGCAAGGGCGGCAAGAAGTACTGGATGAACGACATCACCTCGCACCTCTTCGACGTGCCGCGCATCTCCAACAAGGGCGTGAAGGGCGTCGAGCCGGGCAAGGCCATGCCGATCCCGTACACGCATGCGTGCGGGACCTGCCACGAGGCGGAGAAGATGTAGGCGGGAATCGTCCTGCGTTCCCTCGAAAGGCCCGCCTCGGCGGGCCTTTCGCTTTGGTGCATCGGGCGGAGATTGCCGCGGACGGCGCGAAAAACGCGGAGAAATGTGATGCGGGTCACAAGGCCCGCGTCTGCGTTCGGCGACTTTCTGCCGCCGGTCGGAAATCTGTTGCAGGCGTAACGGCGCCGATGCTCGAATCCCCTGCGAAGTGCCATCCGCAAATTCGGGAGATTCCACGATGAGCTGCAAATCGCTGCATTCGATGTTGGCCATTTTCGTCGTGTCGTGCGCCGTGTTTTTCCTCGGAGGATGTGGAGGCGGAGGCGGCGGCAGCTCCGCCACCACGGCGAAGTCGGCGATCGTGATCGGGAACATGGCGGCGCAGGCTGTCGCGAAGTCCGGCGACGGGCTCGTCGCGCTCGCGGCCGGCGACCTGATCGACGTCCACGTGCAGTCCGAGCCGGCCATCAAGGCCACGGTCGGTGCGGATGGGTCGTTCACCCTTCGCGGCCTGCCCGAGGGCAGCTTCACGCTCGTCTTCACGCAGGCGGGCGCCGAGATCGGGACGCTGACCTTCCGGGAAGTGGCGGCCAACCAGCAGATCACCATCACGGTCCAGCTCGACGGCACCGAGGTCGTCCTCGTCGACGAGGACCGCCGCGGCATCGGCCACGCCGGGGTCGAGCTCCAGGGCCCGGTGCAGAACGTCGTCGTTCTCGATCCGGCGGCAGACAGCCGCTTCGTCATCGCCAACCGCGAGGTGGTCGCGCGCCCGGGCGTGACGGCCATCCGCGAGGGCACCACGCGCAGGACTGTCGCGGACGTCACCGTCGGCAAGCAGGTGCACGTGAAGGGGACGACGGTCCCGGACAGCACCGACATCCTGGCCTACGAGATCAAGCTCCAGAATCCGGCCACGGGCACGCCTGCCGAAGGCCAGAAGATCACCATCTGCCACATCCCGCCGGGCAACCCGGGCAAGCCCAGGACCCTGTCGATCGGCGCGAGCGCCTGGGCCGGCCACCAGGGGCACGGCGACACGGAAGGGGCCTGCCCGCCGCCCACGCCCTGACAGGGTCGCGGGTTCGACTCTCCATCCAGGGCGCCCTCGGGCGCCCTTTTCAGTACCAGGCCTCGGGGTAGCGGCGGGAAGCCGGGATGTTGTTCACCACCAGCGCGACGGCCAGCAGGACGAGGGGACCCGCGGTGCAGGGCACGAGGACGAAGAGAAAGCCCAGCTCGTGCACCTCGCGCGAGCCGATCACCGCGATGAGCGCCGTGGCGCCCCCGGGCGGGTGCAGCGTGCGCGTGGCATGCATCACCGCGATGGCGGTCGCGACGGCCACCGCGCCGGCGAGCCACGGGTAGGGGTGCAGGAGCTTCCAGCAGGCCACGCCGATGAGCGCCGACAGGACGTGGCCTCCCAGGACGTTGCGCGGCTGCGCGAGGGGGCTGCGCGGCGCGCCGAAGAGCAGCACGGCGGAAGCGCCCAGCGAGCCGACCATGAGCGTGAGGTCCGTCCCCGCGAAGATGGCCTGGCTCGCGAGCCCCGCGGCGGCGATGCCGAGGAAGCCGCCGACCCACGACCACGCGATCTCGGAAACGCTCACCCGCGGGGGGCTGCCCCGCGTCGTCCCGCCCATCTTGCGCAGGTACTCGGGAAGGCTCACCGGTGCGCCTCCCGGTCCAGGGCCTCGAGGAAATCCTTGCGCAGGAGCAGCCCGCGCAGGCGCCCCTGGGCGTCGGCCACCGGCATGCTGCGGCCGGGATGCCCGCGGAAGGCCGCCATCGTCTCGCGGAATCCCGCCTCCGGGCGCACGGTGACGGCCGGCGAGGTCATCGCCTCGTGGACGGGCGTCTCGTGGCAGCGGTGGCTCACCTCGCAGGAGTTCTCGACCATCCTGAGGAGCAGCTCCAGGAAGGTGCCGGCCTGGAGCCGGCAGAGGAAGTCCGTCTCCGTCAGCATGCCGACCACGCGCCCGTCTCCGTCGACCACCGGCAGCCCCTTGAAGCCGCTCGCCACGATCGCGCGCGCGGCCTCGTCGAGCATCGTTCCGGTCGCGAGCGGCGCGGCGACGGGGCGCATGAGGCTCTCGGCGCGCAGCCCGCCGAGGAGGCGGTCGATCGCGTGGTGGTGCGCGAGGTGGTAGATCTCCCGGAAGTCGCCGGGCGTGATGTCGAGGTAGCCCGGGATGTGCTGCATCGCGTCGAGGATGTCCTCGTCGGTGAGCTCGACTTCGGGGACCGCCTCGTCGCCCGCGCCGCCGGGGGGCGCTGCGGAATGTTCGTTCATGTCGTGGACTCGATTCGATGGGAACTGCCGTCAGGATAGGCCGGCCGGGGGCCGGCGCTCAAGGGCACTTGCTACACTTCGCGCCATGGCCCGGCAATCGCAGCCGCACTACGACGTCATCGTGATCGGCGCGGGCGCGGCCGGGATGATGTGCGCGGCGACGGCAGGGCAGCGCGGGCGAAGCGTCCTCCTCGTCGACCACTACCCGAAGCTCGGCGAGAAGATCCGCATCTCCGGCGGCGGGCGCTGCAACTTCACCAACCTGCACGCCTCGCCCGCCAACTACCTCTCGAGGAACCCGCATTTCTGCCGCTCGGCCCTGGCGCGCTACGCGCCGAGGCACTTCATCGCGCTCGTCGAGAAGCACCGCATCGCGTACCACGAGAAGACGCTGGGCCAGCTCTTCTGCGACGATTCCGCCACGCAGGTCATCGCGATGCTCAAGGCCGAGTGCGACGCCGGGGGCGTGGAGTGGCGCATGCCCTGCGAGGTGCGGGCGGTCTCGCGCGAAGCGGCGGGCTTTCGCGTAGACACCGCGGCCGGCCCCGTCACTTGCGCATCGCTAGTCGTGGCAACGGGCGGCCTCACGGTGCCCAAGATCGGCGCGACGCCCTTCGGCTACAAGTTGGCGGAGCAGTTCGGGCTCGCGGTCGTGCCCCCGAAGCCCGCGCTCGTGCCGCTCAGCCTCGACCCGCAGGCGCTTGCGCGCTACGGCGACCTCTCCGGGGTTTCCCTGGAGGCGGAGGTCGCGTGCCGCGGCGCGTGCTTTCGCGAGAGCCTGCTCTTCACGCACCGCGGGCTCTCGGGCCCGGCGATCCTGCAGGCCTCCTCCTATTGGCAGGACGGGCCCGCCTCCGACCCGATCCTGGTGAACCTGCTGCCGGGCGTCAATGCGCAGGCGTGGATCGCGGAGCGCCGGCGTGCGAACGCGCTCCTCGCCACGCTGCTGGCCGAGACCCTGCCCAAGCGGTTCGCCCAGGCGTGGTGCCAGGCCCACGGCCTGGAGAAGCCCGTTGCCGAGCTTCCCGACAAGGCCCTGCGGGAGGCGGCGAGCGAGCTCGCGGAGTGGGCCGTGCACCCTTCCGGCACGCTCGGCTACAACAAGGCGGAAGTGACGCTGGGGGGCGTGGACACGCGCGGCCTGTCCTCGAAGACGATGGAAGCGGCTGCGGTGCCGGGCCTCTACTTCATCGGCGAGGTGGTCGACGTCACCGGCCACCTCGGCGGCTTCAATTTCCAGTGGGCCTGGGCCTCGGGCCACGCCGCCGGGGAGGCGGCCTGAGAAAAGGGGACGGTTCCTTCGAGCCGTCCCCTGTTTCAGGAAGCGAACCTGTCGCGCAGGGCCTGCGTCGCCGACCGGAAGAGGCCGAGGTCGCTGCCCACCGCCACGAACGTGGCGCCCCATTCCATGTAGCGGCGCGCGTCGGCCTCGACGGGCGCCAGCGTGCCCGCGGATTTCCCGCCGGCCACGGCGCGCTGGATGATGTGCCTGATGGCCGCCTGCACGTCCGGGTGCGCCGGGTTGCCCAGGTGCCCCAGCGCCGCGGCGAGGTCCTGCGGCCCCACGAAGATCCCGTCGACGCCGTCCACCGCCGCGATCGCATCCACCGCCTCCAGCCCCGGCCGGCTCTCGATCTGCACCATCACCGCGATGTTGTCGTCGATGATCTTGAGGTAGTCGGGGGCGGTGCCGAAGCGGTTGCTGCGCTGCGAGACGGAGACGCCGCGGATGCCGCGCGGCGGATAGCGCGTCGCGGCCACGGCGGCGCGCGCCTGGTCGGCCGACTCCACGAACGGCATCAGGAAGTTGTGGAACCCCGCGTCGAGCAGGCGCTTGATGATCACGGGCTCGTTCCACGGCGGGCGCACGACGGGCGCCGACACGCTGTCCTTCAACGCCATGAGCTGCGGCACGAGCGTGGTGACGTCGTTGGGGGCGTGCTCGCCGTCGACGAGGAGCCAGTCGAATCCCGCCAGCCCCAGCACTTCCGCCGTGGAGGGGTTGGCGAGCGAGCACCAGCAGCCGATGAGGGGCTTGCGGGCGAGGAGGTCTGCGCGGAACGCGTTGGGCGGCGATCGGTACGGGGTCTTCACGTCTGTCCTCCTAGTCGAACTTGGCGCCGGATTCCTTCACCACCTTGGCCCAGCGCGCCTTCTCGCTCCTGATGAACTCGCCGAAGTCCGCGGGCGAGCCCGGGCGCACCTCGGCGCCGGCCTTGTCGAGGCGGTCCTTCATCTCGGGCGTGGCGAGGATCTTCGTGATGGTGGCGTGCAGCCTGGCGACGACGTCGGCCGGCGTGCCGGCGGGCGCCACGATGCCCTGGAAGGAGCCGGTCTCGAAGCCCGGGAGCCCCGCGGACTCGGCCACGGTCGGGATGTCGGGCGCCGCCGCGAAGCGCTTCGCGCTGGAGATCGCGAGCGCCTTGAGCTTGCCGTCCTTCACCGCGGGGTAGGTGGCGAGCATGCCGTTGAAGAGCACCTGCGCCTGGCCGCCCATCACGTCGGCGATCGCCGGCGCCGCGCCCTTGTACGGCACGTGCAGCAGCTTCGCGCCGGTGGCGTCTTCGAGCTGCTCGATCGCGAGGTGCGGGATGCTGCCGATGCCCGACGAGGCCATCGG
>JBGARD010000058.1:0-6321 GCA_044230355.1 Usitatibacteraceae bacterium
CGTCCTGGATGCGGGTGACGGCCCGCGAGTACTCGTCGCAGCCGTACTCCTGGTCGCGGAAGACCGTGAGGCCCTCCTTGAGGGAGAGCTGGAACCAGTCGCGGCAGGTGACGCGGTTGCCGGTCCAGTTGTGGAAGTACTCGTGCGCGACGACGCGGTCGATCATCATGAAGTCGTGGTCGGTCGCGGTGTCGGCGCGCGCCAGCACGAACTTCGTGTTGAAGATGTTGAGGCCCTTGTTCTCCATGGCCCCCATGTTGAAGTCGCCCACCGCGACGATCATGAAGCGCTCGAGGTCGAGCTCCAGCCCGAAGCGCTGCTCGTCCCAGCGCATGGCGCGCCTGAGGCAATTCATGGCGAAGCCGGCCTGGTCGAGCTTTCCCGGCTCCACGTACACCTGCAGCAGCGCGGACTTGCCGGACTTCGTGACGAAGCGGTCCTCCAGGAGGTCGAGCTTCGCGGCCACCATGGCGAAGAGATAGCAGGGCTTGCGGAAGGGGTCTTCCCACGTGGCGCGGTGGCGGCCGCCTTCTTCCGCGGCGTATTCCACGAGGTTGCCGTTAGCCAGCAGGATCGGGAATTCCTCGCTCGGCGCGTGCAGCGTCACCCGGTAGGTGGCCATCACGTCCGGGCGGTCGGGGAAGTACGTGATGCAGCGGAAGCCCTGGGCCTCGCATTGCGTGAACAGGCCGTCCTTCGAGGCGTAGAAGCCCTCCAGGCGCGTGTTCTTCCACGGATCGAAGCGCACGGCCGTCTCCAGCACGAACGAATCCGGCACCTCGGCGATCCTCAGCTCACCGTCCTGCACCGAGTAGCTCGAGGCGTCGAGCGGCACGCCATCCAGGGACACGGAGAGCAGCTCCAGGTGCGCGCCGTCGAGGACGAGCGGCCCGCCCGCGCCGTGGGGGTTGCGGCGCATGACGAGCCCCGCGCGGACCGTGGCCCAGGGACGCGAGATGTCGACGTCGAGGGCGACGGTGTCGACGAGGTAGGCGGGCGGCGCGTAGTCCCGCAGGCGGATGGTGCGGGTAGCGGGATCGCGCGTCATGGCTGCCGTGCGCCTTCGCTCAGGCGTCCTTCCGGCGGAAGAGGGCCGGGACGGAGTGGGTGGGGCGCTTCCTCACGGGAGCCTCGTCGGGCTGCTCGATGGGCTTCGCGTCGGGGGAGGGCTCGTAGGGCTTGGAGAAATCCATCCCGCCGCCGGCCGGCGCGGCCGGGGGCTTCGCCACAGGCTGGGATGCGGGCTTGGGCGCGCGCTCCTCCACCCGCTTCTCGGCGCGGGGCGGGCGTTCTTCCCGGCGCTTGTCGTCGCGGGGCGGGCGGCTGCTGCTGCTGCGCTCGGCTCCGCGCGCTCCGCGGCCCCGGCCGCGCTCGCCGCGCGGGGACTCGGGGGCTTCCCCGGGGTAGGTGGCCGCGCGGGTGCCGTCGAAGCCGGGCACCGGGCGGACCTCGATCTTCTTCTTGATGAGCGCTTCCACCGAGGCGAACATCGGGCGGTCCTCGGCGCAGACGATCGAGATCGCCTCGCCTTCCAGGCCCGCGCGGCCGGTGCGGCCGATGCGGTGGACGTAGTCCTCGGCGACCGTGGGCATGTCGAAGTTCACCACGTGCGGAAGGGCCTCGATGTCGAGGCCGCGCGCGGCGATGTCGGTGGCCACGAGCACGCGCACCTTGTTCGCCTTGAAGCTTTCCAGGGCCTCGATCCGCGCGTTCTGGCTCTTGTTGCCGTGGATCGCCGCGGCGTTGATGCCGTCGCGCTCGAGCTGGTAGGCGAGCCGGTTGGCGCCGTGCTTGGTCTTGCAGAAGACCAGGACCTGCTCCCAGTTGTGGGTCTTCACGAGGTGCGCGAGGAGCTCGCGCTTCCTCTTCGACTCGACGAAGTGCGCCCACTGGGTCACGGATTCGGCCGGGGTGTTGCGGCGCGCGACCTCGACCGTCAGCGGGTCCTTCAGGAACTGCGCCGAGAGCTTGCGGATCTCGTCCGAGAAGGTCGCCGAGAAGAGCAGCGTCTGCCGCGAGCCGGGGATCGTGTTGATGATGCGCTTGATGTCCGGGATGAAGCCCATGTCCAGCATGCGGTCGGCCTCGTCCAGGACGAGGATCTGCACCTGGCGCAGGTCCACGGCCTTCTGCCCCATGAGGTCGAGCAGGCGCCCCGGCGTGGCGACCAGGATCTCGACGCCCTTTCGCATCTCGGCGATCTGCGGGTTGATGTTCACGCCGCCGTAGACCACGAAGGGCTTGAGGGCGATGTGCTTGCCGTAGGTCTTGACGCTTTCGTAGACCTGGATCGCGAGCTCGCGCGTCGGCGTGAGGATGAGGCAGCGCACCGGGTGCAGCGCGGGCGAGAAGCTCTTGCTCGCGAAGGGCGCGAGGCGCTGCAGCAGGGGCAGGGTGAACCCGGCGGTCTTGCCGGTGCCGGTCTGGGCGGCGCCGAGCAGGTCGCGCCCGGCAAGTACCACCGGAATGGCCTGCGTCTGGATGGGGGTGGGTTCGGTATAGCCTTGTTCCGCGACGGCGCGGAGCAGCTCGGGCAGAAGCCCGAGACTTTCGAAAGCCTGGCTGATGGTTGTCTCCTGAATGATCGGCCTGGAAGGAGCGACGGGCGCCCCTGACCGGTTCAGGCAGATGAAACATGCTGCGTTGGGAATCCGCGCCTTCTGGGCTGGCGGTGGGGCCGGAGGCGCTAACCGGTTGAAGCGCCTCGGAAACCTTGGAGTCGCATTGTACCGGAACTGGTGTCGGAACGATCTAATCAGATTACTTGCGAGTGGGCGCCGGTTACGTTGGCACGAAAGTAATCTGATTAGATCGTTCCGACACCAGTTCCGGTTAGTAGGCCCTCACACCGAACAGCAGGGGGTGGACGGCGACGACGATTCCGTAGAGGGCGAGCCCCACGAGAACCGGTTTGGCCCCGATTTCCGACGCCGAGAACCGGTTTCGCCCCTCGACGATCGCCGTGAAGGGCACGTTCGAGGTGGCGGCGGCGAAGCGCCCCCAGGCCTCCCCGAGGGCGTCGGCCTTGCGCGCGTCGATGAGCTTCGTGCCCGCCAGCGCCAGCACGAGGAAGCTGCCGAAGAAGACGAGGGAGGCCGCGTCGCCGCGCGCGGCCAGGTGCACCGCGGCCCAGAGCGCGATGCCCCACATCACCGGATGGCGCGTCACGCGCAGGATTCCCCGGACGGGGTCCCCGGACTGGAGCGCGCGCGCCTGCCCCACCGCCGAGGGGTTCCTCGTCATGACGCCGGCGGCCACGAGGACGAGCGAGAACGGCATCACCACGAGCGGCCAGAGCTTCACGCCCGGGACCTGCCACAGGGGCAACTGGGGCGTGCGGAGGTAGGCCCAGGCCATCCAGCCGATGGTGACGAACGAGACAATCGAGTAGGCGCCGAGGTAGGCCTTCTCGCCGAAGGACTCCACGATCGGCTTGCGCAGCGGCGAGCTCGACACGAAGTGCGTCGCGAGGAACACCAGCGAGGCGAGGGCGAGGTGGGCGAGGGGGTCCATGGCGAAACGCCTTTCAGCGCGTGTAGGGCGGCTGCTTCGAGAGGTCGATGTCGATGTACTTCCAGAAATTGTCGCTCTGCACGAGCGGACGCCGGTAGCCCACCACCCAGGGGTGCCACATGTCCGTGAGGATCCGGTGCGTGTTCACCTTCCACGGCGCGTAGGCCACCATGAGCCTGGTGAGCTCCTGGTACATCTTCGTGCGCTCCGGGGAATGGGGCGTCACGCGGGCCTTCTCGTAGATGCGGTCGTAGGCGTCCAGCCGGAAGCGCGCGCGGTTGCCCTTGAACCCCGAATTCGGGCCGTAGAGCGTCGAGAGCCAGGTGTCCGCGTCGGGCGACGAGGCCGACCCGCCCAGCTGCCACATCATGAGCTTGCCCGCGTTCGATTCCTTGAGCAGGTCGGGCCACTTGGCCTTCTTGAAGCTCATCCTGAGGCCCACGTCGTCCATGCTGCGCTTCCACAGCTCGTCGATCTGCTGGTCGCGCGCGCTGGGCGTGGAGGCGTTCTGCAGCACCAGGGGGCTGCCGTCGGGCTGCTCGCGGTAGCCGTCGCCGTCGCGGTCCACGTAGCCGTACATGTCGAGCAGCGCGCGTGCCTTGGGCACGCTGTATTCGCTCGCGCTGGTGCGGAAGTCGGGGTCGTACCCCGCCACGCCGGGACTGTAGGGCGTGTTTGCGGGAATGGCCTGGCCCTTCCTCACGATGGCGATCTCGTCGCGCGAGTTGTAGGCCAGCGAGATCGCGCGCCGCAGCGCCACCTTCTCCGGCGCATAACCGCCCACCAGCGAGTCCTCCATGTTGAAGTATGCGAAGGTGAGGTCCAGCGCCGGCACCTGCGCCATCTGGAGGCCGCGCTTCCTGAGATTCGGGGCGAGCTTGCCGTTGGGCCAGCCGACATTGGCGAATTCCTCGGAGACGCGGAAGGCGAGGTCGTGCTCCTCGTTCAGGAAGGCGAGCCAGCGCGGCTGCACCTCCTCCACCACGTACACCTCCACCCGGTCCACCATGGGCAGTCGCTTGCCCTTCATGCGGGCGAGGATCTCCTCGGCCTCTGTGTCGCCGGGCGTCGGCTCGCCGTGGAAATACTCCTCGCGGAAGTTGGGATTGGGCTCGAACACCATCTTGGAGGAGCGCTTCCAGTGGGCGAGCTTCCACGGCCCCGTGCCCACCGGGTGCGAGCCGATGTCCTCGCCGTAGTGCTCGACCACCTCGCGCGCCACCGCGCAGGCCACGCGGCAGTCCGCGAGGTTGTAGATGAACACGTAGAAGGGCTGCGTGAGCTTGATCTGGAAGGTGTAGCGGTCCAGGGCCTTCAGGCCCTCGATGGGGGCGTCGTAGTCGAAGCGGTTGGCCTTGCGCGCCTTCGCGAGCGCCTCGTCGCTGCCCAGGATGATGCCCTCGATCTCCGCGAGGAGCGGCGCGGCGAGCTTCGGGTCCATGAGCCGCTTCATGGTGTAGACGTAGTCCTCGGCCACCAGCTCGCGCTTCTTCCCCTTGAACACCGGGTCGTCGGCGAAGTAGATGCCGGGCTTCACCCGCAGCGTGTAAGTGAGGCCGTCGGAGCTGATCTCCGGCATCGCGGCGAGCGTGTTGGGCTTGAGCTTCAGGGGCCGCGCCAGGTAGTCGTACCCCAGCGGCGAATCGAAGATCCCGTCGTTCACGATGTTCGAGTAGACGTCGCTGATCTTTTGCGGGTCGAAACTCGTCTCCGCGATCTCGAAGGCGTAGCGGAAGATCTTCTTCGGTTCGGCGGCGGTGGCGGAGGCGGCCGAGGCGAGGAGGGCGGCGGCGAGGGCGAGGGCGGGGAGGGGACGGGTGGTCATGTTGCGCGCATTATCCTCCGGCTTGCCGTCCCGATGAAGGAGCGGTGGTTCGCGTCAACGTCGAAATCGCGAAGTTCCAAATGGGGAATCGGCTCGCGGGCGAAGCGCCCGTGATGCTACTGAGTGGGTCGTCCCGTTTCACTGCGCCCCTCCCTCGGGGCACGGCGGGACCAGGGAGCCCGCATGGACGATCCGAGAATCCAGTACGAGAAAGCGATAGCCGACCTCTTCGGGGGCAAGCGCGGCCCGGGAGGTACGCCCTCCGACGCGCGAAGTGCCTTCGTGGGTGACTGCCTCCCCGCACTGGAGCTGATGTTCTCCGAGGCGATTCGCCTGCGGGCCGTGGACGCGTTCGTGGATGTCCTCGCCTGGCATTTGACCGTGATCGGAACCGCGGGCGGGCCGAACTCGATCGCCAGCGTGGTGGGCCTGCTGGAATGGCACCTGGGACGCATGGCGGAGGGTGAATCCGGGAAGGCCGGCAGGGATCCGGCCGGAAATCCGGGGCCGCAGTCGCATTGAAGTGGCGCCTCGGCGGGTTTCCAAGGAAAGAGTATGCGATAATTCTTTCCATGAATGGCAAGGTTCCTTCCGTCGCCAGCCCCGCCCCCGAGGACGGCCCCGTGCTCTCCAAGGCGGTCGTGCGCGCCGCGGGCCTCCTGGGCCTCACGCAGCGCCAGCTCGCGGAGATCCTGGGCGTGTCGGAACCCACGGCGTCGCGCCTGGCAGCCGGCACCTACGTACTCTCGCCCGCCCGCGCCAAGGAGTGGGAGCTGGCCCTGCTCTTCGTGCGCCTTTATCGCTCGCTCGACGCGATCTGGGGGCGGGAGGAATCGGCGCGCAAGTGGCTGCGCATGGTGCGGCCCTATCAGGCCCGCGCGGAGGCACGATGAGCACGGGGTCGACGGGACGCAGGAGCGAAAAGGCGGGGGGGCCGTCGACGCGGCCGGCGCGCCCGCAGGGCCATGTCGGGCGCCTGGACT
>JBGARD010000059.1:0-5443 GCA_044230355.1 Usitatibacteraceae bacterium
GGCGGTAGCGAGCCCCTTGCGGTCCATCCACAGGATGCCATAGCGGCGGTTGTCGGGGACGAGCTGGCCGGGGCCCAGCGCGTAGATGTACTCCGGCGAGATGGCCACGCCCACGATGCGAAGGCTCTTGTAGCGGCCGTTCACCACGGCGCGGATCGCATCGCCGGGCTCCAGCCGGTTGGCGATGGCGAAGGCCTCGGCGACCAGCACCTCGTCCTGGCTCGCGGCCGCGGGCATGCGGCCGCGGCGGATGTAGAGGGCGTTGAGGCCGCCGGAGGGGTCGCGCGAGATGGAAACGATCCTGCCGCGCGCCGGCTCGTCCAGGCCCGGCACGTCGAGGTTCACGCGCGCGACGACGCGGGTTTCCAGCATCGCCACGCCGGGGATCGCGGCGAGCCGCTGCGCCACGTGCTCCGGCGCCCGCACGGCGCCCGCGAAGACGTCGGCGAAACGGTACTCCTCGTAGAAGGTGGCCTGCGAGGCGGCGAGGGACCGGTTGAGCGAGGAGAGCGAGACGAAGGAGTTGATGCCGCCCGCCACCACCAGCGCGCAGGCGATGATCTGCGCGCGGATGTGCCATGCGTCGCGCAGGATCTTGCGGTCGAGGGCACCGATCCTCACCACACGAGCTCCGAGGCCGGCAGGCGCTGCGCGTTGGGCGTGATCTCGACGATGTGCCCGCTGGACATGCGGATCACGCGGTCGCCCATCGCCGCGATCGAGGCGTTGTGCGTGATCACCGCGGTGATGGTGCCCAGCTCCCGGTTCACGCGCTCGAGCACTTCCAGCACGAGGCGGCCGGTCTCCACGTCCAGGGCGCCGGTGGGCTCGTCGCACAGCAGCACGTCGGGGCGCTTGGCGACGGCGCGCGCGATGGCAACGCGCTGCTGCTCGCCGCCGGAGAGCTGGGCCGGGAAGTGGTCGGCGCGCTCGGCCAGGCCCACGAGGGCGAGGGCCTCGCGCGGGTCCAGCGGCTTGTCGGCGATGTCGGTGACGAGGGCCACGTTCTCCGCGGCGGTGAGGCTGGGGATGAGGTTGTAGAACTGGAAGACGAAACCCACGTGCTCGCGCCGGAAGGCGGTGAGCTTCTCGTCGCCGCCCTCGGAGAGGTCGTGGTCGAGGTAATCGACCTGCCCCTTCGTCGGCGTGTCCAGGCCGCCCAGGAGGTTGAGGAGCGTCGACTTGCCGCTGCCCGAGGGGCCCAGGAGCACGACGAACTCGCCGGCGTAGAGCTCGAGCGAGATGTCGCGCAGGGCGACGACCTCCAAGTCGCCGACGTGGTAGACCTTCGACACGTCGCGCATGCGAAAGATGGGGGCGGGCATCGAGGATCCTGGAAGAGGCGGGCGCCTCGATCATCCTGCCACGACCGCAGCGCCGGGCGTTTGGCCTACCTCAATCTACTTCGCATCGCCTTCCACCGAAGCGACGTTCGGGGCGCCGCGAAGGAACCGCATTAGATCAGCAGGTTTCGCCTTGCCTGCCCTGCGCCGAAGATACTCCGACGCCGTTTCCATGGCTCCGACTTTCTCCGCGACTGCCACGGCAATGAACTGATTCAGGGAAACGCCGTCCTCCTTCGCGAGTCGAGCGGCCGCCGTCTTCACCGACTTGGGCATCTTCAGGGGATAGGACACCTTGCTCATGGCTTCATCTCCTTCAAGCACATCTGCGGCGTGAGGACACGCAAGTCGAATCGCTCCGCCGCGACCTGGAAGTCCCGGACATTGTGGGTCACCAGCGCATCTGCCATGCCGTTGACCGCCGCCTCGAGCACCAGTTCGTCAGAGGGATCGGAAAGCTGCGGACGCCATCGAAAGTGGACCTCCACGGGATCGCAAGCGCTCGCAAGGGCAGCCAGGAACGACTCGATGTCCCGTTCCGACATGCCCGTTGCCAGGCGCTGCTCGGCCCTCGAAATTACGTCCTCGTACTCCAGGAACAATGCCGTCGAGACAAGAGGACGCAAGGAGGACTGCGCGACGCGCCGCAGCAGCTCATTGCTGGCGCCTCGTCGGCTGCGAAGCGCGGCGACCAGCACCGATGTGTCGAGGACGATTCTCATGACATCCCATAAGATAGCATATCTCGGGAGATGTCTAATCTATCCCGAATCGCCCGCTACAGGGGGGCTGCCGGTCGACTACCAGGATCGCATGTCCGCTGGCGGCGGCGCGCTCGGGTCGCATTGGGCGATGAGTTCGGCCAGGCGATACCTGCGCCTGCGAGAGAGAACGATCCTGCCGTCTTCCGTCGTCTCGAGGAACATCGACTGACCCGGCGCAAGTCCGAATTCGCTTACTACCGATGGCGGGAGGACCACCACGGTCGTGTTACCGATCCGGCGAAGCACGATCTCCATGGAGCGCTCCCTGTTCATTGGCGTGGACTCACCGCGCAAGTACCGACATGCGGGGATCAAGCCACCGCGTCAGTAATCGCCGCCCCGCCTCAAGCGGTCGATGAGTTCGTTCGTGACCATGCCACCGCGCTTGGGAAAGGGGCGGAACCCGAACACGGCTCCAGGGAATTTCGGCCGTGACGATTCGACCGTAGCGCCCAGCGCAGCACGCGCCAGCTCTGAAATGACGTCTCCGACCTTCTTGCCCTCGCGTCGCGCGCGTTCCCTGGCGGCCTGCAGGACGTCGTCGGCGATATCGAGGGTTGTTCTCATAAAGCGATGCTCGTGCGCCCTGCGTCCGATGTCAATTCGCAGCGCGGGCCCAGTTCCCATTGGGGATACTTTCGCCCCTCCACCGTCGCTCAACCAGCCTTGTCCACATTGCCCGGCTATTGGGCCGGCGGGCGCAACGACCCCAGCCATTCATGCCCGGGGCGCCGCACCCTTCAACCCGAATAGCGGCCGCAGCCACCCCACCCGCCTCACGAGCTCGTAGGTGGCGACGCACGCCGCGGCCGTGGCCGCGAGTAGCAGCAGGCCCTCGATGGCGGGCGGCAGCGCCAGGGGCCGCAGCCACACCGCGAAGGCGATGATCGCCGTCTGGTGCACGATGTAGAAGGGAAAGATGGCGTCGGTGAGATAGCGGCGCGCCGGGGAATCGGCTTTCACGAGGCGGCGCGCGAAGCCGCAGGCGGCCACCATCGCGGTCCACTGGTCGATCGCGTAGACGACGCGCTGGAAGAGGCGCAGCGCCTCCGGCGGATTGTTGAGGTCGTCCCGGAACAGGA
Source organism: Usitatibacteraceae bacterium (assembly GCA_044230355.1). Taxonomy (GTDB): domain Bacteria; phylum Pseudomonadota; class Gammaproteobacteria; order Burkholderiales; family Usitatibacteraceae; genus FEB-7. Next base: position 3,190 of record JBGARD010000059.1, read on the forward strand.
AGTACCAAGCGAGGAACCCCCAGCTCGCCAGCGCCGCGAGCAGGGCCGGCCAGCGCAGGCGCTCCATGCCTTCCCAGATTGCGGGCGAGCGCGCCGCCAGGAATCCGAAGGCGAAGACGGTGAAGTACTGCGCGTGGTTGTACCAGTCGTCCACGAGGGCGTGCGTGGAGCCGAAGCGGCCGACGAGGGCGATGCGAATGACGGCGAGCACGAGCGCGGGCACGACGAGGAGCCGCCAGCCTGCCAACGCCGCCTCGAGCTTGCGCTCGGCGCGCTCGCGGAATCCCGGCTTCCACGCCAGCACCGCGGCGAGCGCCATCGTGTAGACCCAGAGGTACGCCACGAACCACAGGTGGTTCCAGGTCGGCACGACGAGGCAATCGGCCCCGCGGCAGAAAGTGCGGTCGGCGCGCAGGTAGCGGCCCCAGAACTCCCAGAAGCTCCCCGTGTAGCCGCCCTTCTCGACCACCTCGAAGTACGACTGCGGGACCACGATCACCAGCATGGAGAACACGAGCGGCACCAGCAGGCGCCAGGAGCGCGACCGCGCGAGCGCGCCGGGGGCGAGCTTCGCCACGATGAAGGCGGTGGCCGCGCCGGAGACGAGGAAGAGCACGCCCAGCCGCCAGGGGTTTACCAGCAGCATGAGCGGCTCGATCGCCGGCGAGGCGGCCGGGCTCTTCACGTGCCAGTCCCAGGACACGTAGTACATCCCCACGTGGTAGGCGATGAGCAGCAGGAACGCGGCGATGCGGATCCAGTCGAGGTCCAGCCGGCGGTCCGGGGCGAGGGGGGTGGCCATGGCGCGCAGGATACGCCCGGTTATCCACAATCGCCGCGCCATGGGCCCTTGGGCGCCTTTACGGGCCGACTCGTGCCTAGAATGATCGTTTGCCCCTCCCGAAGCCCGGCCCCGTGGCCGCCGCCGATCCAGGAATCATGACCGACCTCTCCAAGCCCCCCGCCCCCGCCGACGCCGATGCCGGCGAGTGCATAGCCATCCGCGGCGCCCGCCAGAACAACCTCAAGAACCTCGACGTGGACATCCCCACGGGCGAGCTGGTGGTGGTGACGGGGCCCTCGGGCTCCGGGAAGAGCTCGCTCGTCTTCGACACCCTCTATGCCGAGGGGCAGCGCCGGTACGTGGAGACCTTCTCGCCCTACGCGCGGCAGTTCCTGGACCGCATGGACAAGCCGCAGGTGGATTCGATCGACGGCATCCCGCCCGCCATCGCCATCGACCAGACCAACCCCGTGCGCACCTCGCGCTCGACGGTGGGGACGATGACGGAGATCAACGACCACTTGAAGCTCCTCTTCGCGCGGGCGGGGCGACTTTCGTGCCGGAAGTGCGCGCGGCCGGTGCGGCGCGATTCCCCCGAGTCGATCTTCGCGGAGATGACGGCGCGGGCGAAGGCGGCGGGCGACCCGCGGCTTTCCATCACCTTCCCCATCGACGTGCCGAAGAACTTCACCGAGGCCGAGATCCTCAAGCACCTCGAGGCGCAGGGCTACGCGCGCGTGCACTCGCGCAAGGGCTCGCGGCTGGAGGTGGTGCAGGACCGCATCCGCATGGGCTCGGCCGAGAAGGCGCGGGTGGTGGAGGCGATCGAGGCGGCGCTGCGGGTGGGGGCGGGGCGGGTGAACGTGTTCGTCGAGACCCTCATCCCCGACCCTTCTCCCAAGGGAGAAGGGAGCGCTCTGCTCCCCTCTCCCGGAGGGAGAGGGGAGCAGAAATCTCCCTCTCCCTTGGGAGAGGGTCGGGGTGAGGGTGCAGCATGGCGCTTCTCCAACGACCTGCACTGCCCCGACTGCGACATCCACTATTCCGACCCCAGCCCCGCGCGCTTCTCCTTCAACTCCCCCGTCGGCGCGTGCGACAAGTGCCGCGGCTTCGGGCGCGTGATCGGCGTGGACTACGGCCTGGTGATCCCGGACGAGTCCAAGCCCCTCGGCAAGGGCGCGGTGAAGCCCTTCCAGACGGCGAGCTTCGACGAGTGCCAGGACGACATCGAGAAGTACGCGAAGCGCCACGGGGTGGCGCTGGACATCGCCTGGCGCGACCTCCCGCCGGAGCACCGCCGCTGGGTGATCGAGGGCGACGAGGGCTGGGTGAGCTGGCACAAGACCGGCAAGACGCACTGGTACGGCGTGGCGCGCTTCTTGTCGTTGGCCGGCGCGATCTGTCTCATCGGTTCCGGTTGGTGGCTCCTCCGCTGGCCGGCGACGCTCGGCCGGCGCGGCCCGCGACGCA
>JBGARD010000005.1:0-125447 GCA_044230355.1 Usitatibacteraceae bacterium
CGTACTCAAGATCCAGTACCCGGGCGTGGCGCGCTCGATCGCGAGCGACGTGGACAACGTGGCCGTGCTGCTGCGCCTGTTCAACCTGCTGCCGCTGGGCATCGACGTGGCCGGCATGGCGGCCGAGGCCAAGCGCCAGCTCGCGCAGGAGGCCGACTACGAAGCCGAGGGCCGCTTCCTCGAGCGCTACGCGAAGCTCGTCGCGGGCGAAGCGGGGCTGCTGGTGCCGCGCGTGCACTGGGACCTCACCACGCCCCGCGTCATGGCCATGGACTTCGTGGAGGGCGAGCCGCTCGAAGCCCTCGCTTCCGTGTCGCAGGCGAAGCGGGACGCGGTGGGCACGCTGCTCGAGCGCCTGCTCTTCCGCGAGCTCTTCGAGTTCCGCGTCATGCAGACCGACCCCAACTTCGCCAATTACCTGTACCAGCCGGATAGCGGGCGGGTGGTTCTCCTCGATTTCGGCGCGACGATGCGCTTTCCCGCGGCGTTCGTGGCGAACTACGTGCGCATCACGCGCGCGGTGATCGAGGGTGACCGTGATGCCGTCGCGCAGGAGGCCATCCGGATCGGCTATGCGGGCGCCGACGATTCCGCCGAGCGGCTCGAGGCCGTGACGGACATCGTCTTCCTCGTCTGCGAACCCCTGCGGCACCGGGGCCGCTACGATTTCCCGGGTTCCGACCTGCCGGCGCGCGTGCGCGACCTGGGCTACGACCTCGCGTTCAAACAGGGGCTCGTGCGGGCGCCGCCGCCCGAGACGATCTTCCTGCACCGCAAGCTCGTGGGCAATTTCCTGCTGCTGGCGCGCATCGGGGCTCGGGTCGACGCCCGCTCGCTCGTGCTGGAGGTCCTCCCGGGCGCCTGAAACACGCCCTACTGATGCCCTGCCGTATGATGCGCGGACGTTGCGACGACAGGAGAAACGCCATGCACCGGTCTGCCGGATTCACCGCCCCGATGTTCCGTCCCCTGAACATCCTCGGCGTCGCAGCCGCGATCGGTCTCGCGGGGTGGACACCTGCCTCGCACGCGCAAGCGGGCAAGCACGGCGCCTATGCCGGCACGGCGAAGATCACGTACTCGGAGGGATCCCCGCCCAACCACGTGCTGTATCGCGGCGAGGTGAAGATCGCGATCCCGCTCACCAGCGCCACGATGGGCGAGCTGGACGACGTCGACAAGCCGAGCGCGACGGCGAGGATCACGCACGTCGAGACCTCGCAGCGGGATACCGCGCCGGACTCGGGCGGCAAGATCAACACCGTCACCTGCAAGCTGGCCGCGCCCGTCGAGGTGCCCCTGATGACGCAGGGCACCCTGAACCTGACCCCGCGCAAGAAGACCTACTGGATGTACATCGCGTTGGTCGCCACGAAGTCGGTCAAGCTCGACTGCGTCCACTCGCGGTCCGGAGCCCACAAGAGGGACCACCTGGTGGGCATGGCCATGGGCACCCACGAGGTCGGCATCGCGATGGCGGAGCTGCCCTATGCGGATCCGGCGCGCCTCGCCGCGAAGCATTCCATGGTGCCCGGCCCGGGGATGAAGTCGAAGGACGCGAAGGTCGAGCAGGAGTGGGACCTGCAGCTCAGGCGCTGAGCGCCGCTCAGGCCGGGCGCCCTCGCGCCGCGAACCCCGTGCGCCGCCACAGCCAGGCGAGCACGGCGAAGTATCCCGCGTAGAGAATCCCCGCGTGCCACTCCAGCACGTTCTCCAGCCGGTTCTTGAGCTCCGGGTCGCCCAGGAGCTGCGGCACGAAGACGTTGGCGAGCCCCATCAGCAGGAGGATCGCGAGCAGCCCCGGCAGCGCGAGGTCCAGCCGCGCGGGGAGCGTGAGCCGGCCGTCCGAGGCCAGGCGATGCAGCTGCCCGCCGGCGACCAGCATGCAAAGGAAAGTGCCGCCGAAGTAGCCCACGATCCCGTACCGGCGCATCCACTGGTACACGTCGCCCTCGGTGCCCAGGAAGGACGCGTAGAGCACGAGGAACGCCGCCGCCGCCACGCCCAGCCCTCGCATCCAGGCGAGGGGACGCCCGGTTGCGCCCAACCTGCGAAGCCACTGCACGCACAGCCACCACGTGAGGCCCTGCAGCAGCGCCGCTGGAATGACGATCGCGCGGAACACCGGGTTCGCGGTCCCGTGCCGCGCCGCGCGGCTCACCGAGACGCAGCCGTCGACGAAGGGGTTGCAGGCCGGGACGAGCTCCTGCGAGACCGAGATGCCGAAGGCGAGCAGCGAGGCGAGGGGCGGCAGCACGCCCGCGACCAGGGGCAGGGTCCAGGAGGAAGTGGGTGAGAATGCGCGCATGGCCGGTTCCATGGTAACGCCCCGATGATCCCGCTCCGGCGCCTCGCGTTCCTGGTCGTCCTCGCGATGATCGCGTTCGCGGCGAATTCCCTCCTTTGCCGCGCGGCGCTCCGGGACACCGGGATCGACCCGGCGAGTTTCACCACGATCCGCATCGCATCGGGCGCGGCTGTCCTTTGGGTGATCGCGAGGATGCGCGGCGGCACGATGACCTCCGCGGGCAGCTGGAGCTCGGCGGCGGCTCTCTTCGGCTATGCGGCGGCCTTCTCGTTCGCCTACACCCAGCTCTCGGCCGCCATGGGCGCGCTGATCCTCTTCTGCGCCGTGCAGGTCTCGATGATCGGCTGGGGCCTATGGCGCGGGGAGAGGATCGGGGCCAGGCAGGCGGCGGGGTTGTGCCTCGCCATCGGAGGGTTGGTCGGCCTGCTCTGGCCGGGGCTCTCGGCGCCGCCCCCGGGGAGCGCGGCCCTCATGCTCGCGGCGGGGATCGCCTGGGGGATCTACTCGCTGCGGGGAAAGCGCTCCGGGGATCCGACGATCGCGACCGCCGGCAACTTCATGCGCGCGGTGCCCTTCGCCGTGGCCTTGAGTCTCTTCACGCTGGGCGGCGCGAAGGCCGACACCGCGGGCGTGCTCTACGCCATCGCCTCGGGCGCGCTCGCCTCGGGGCTCGGCTACGCCATCTGGTACACGGCGCTTCCAGGCCTCACGTCGACGAAGGCTGCCACGATCCAGCTGAGCGTCCCGGTGATCGCCGCGGCGGCCGCGGTCGTCCTGCTCGGCGAGGCGATCACGCTGCGGCTCCTGCTGGGCTCGGCGGCGATCCTCGGCGGGATCGCGCTCGTCGTGGTGGCGAAGCGTCCGGGGTAGTCGCTCAGGTTCCCGGCCGCGCCAGGCGCAGGCCGGGACTCGCCAGTGTCGCGCGCAGGATGGACCCGGAACTGGATTCGGTGAAGTACGCGGTGCGCCGGTCGGGCCCTCCGAACGCGAGGTTGGTGAGGGAGGTACCCGCCACGCTTCGCAATACCTCCACGGGCAGTGCCATTGCATCGAGCACCCAGGCGACGCCGAGGCCGGGATTTGCGACGATGAGCTGGCCCGCCTCGTCCACGGCAAGGCCGTCAGGCCCGCTCGGGCCGGATGAAGTGAAGAACTGGCCGACCTTGGACACGCCGCCGTCTTCCATCAGGGGCACGCGCCAGACGCAGTTGCCCCTCGTCGCGGCCACGTAGAGGATCTTCTCGTCCGGCGAGAGGGCGACCCCGTTGGGGCTTGGAACGTTCGACAGCAGCAGCTCCAGCCGGCCGTCCGGCCGAAGGCGGTACACCCGGCCCGTGGGGTCGTGAAGGCCCGTCTGGCCCTGGTCGGTGAAATAGAGGACGCCGCCGGAATCGAAGACGAGGTCGTTCACGCCCTTGAAGCACTCCCCGTTTCGCCGTCCGAGGTACTCGCGCACCGTGCCGCGCTTCACGTCGAGGAGCATGAGGCCGTTGCGGTAGTCGGCGATGACGATCTCGCCCTCGGACACGAACTTCATGCCGTTCGGCTCGCCGTCATACTGCGCGACGAGGGTCCACCTGCCTGCGGGATCTATCCGGAAGATCCTTCCGAACGGGATGTCGCCGACGAACAGGTTGCCCGCCGAGTCGAACACGGGGGCTTCGAGAAAGGAGTCGATCGCCGCGCCACCGCGATTGGCGAGCGACCAGGCCGTGACGGTTGGCTGGCGGTACTCGTCCGGAAGGCGGGTGAAGACCTCCGTATCGCGAATCGGTGGCTGCCGCAGCGTGAACATCGAAAGCTCGTTCCTTTCCCTTACTGGCGCTCTACCTTGGCCTTGGCCGCGACCGGCCCCCACATCTTCGTCGTGTCGGCCACGATCTTGGCGAAGGCCTCGGATTTCGTCCCCCCCGGGAAACCGCCTTGGGAGTCGGCGAACGAAACGAGGTCCGGCGTGGCCACCGCCTTGGCCACCTCGGCCTGGAGCCTGGCGACGATTTCGGCCGGCGTTCCCTTTGGGGCCCAGAGGCCGTTGAAGTTCAGGATACCGAAACCGGGCAGCCCTGCCTGCGCGAAGGTCGGCGTATCGGGAAGTGCCGCCAGGCGCTTGTCACCGCTGACCGCCAGGATGCGCGCCCTGCCGCCCTTCGCCTGCGCCATGAGCGAGGCCGTCGACGCGATGAACAGGTCGATCTGGCCGCCGATCAGCGCGGTCATCGCCTCTCCCGCCCCCTTGTACGGGATGTGGGTCAGGCTCACGTTCGAGGTCAGCATGAGCGACTCCGTCGCGAAGTGCGGCGCGGTGCCCTGCCCGCCCGAGCCGTAATTGAGCTTGCCGGGGTTGGCCTTGGCGGCGGCGAGGAGCTCCGCCAGCGTCTTGTAGGGAGAGTCCGACCGCACGGCGATGGCGTAGGGGACGAACACGGTGGTGGTGACCGGCACGAGGTCCTTCTCGAAGTCCCAGGGAAGGCTGTTGAACACGTGGGGGAGCAGCGAGTACGTCATGTCGTTCGCCGCGAAGGTGTAGCCGTCGGGCGCGGCCTTCGCGACAAGCGCCATTCCGATCGTTCCGGTCGCGCCCGGCTTGTTCTCGATGACGAAGGGCTGCCCCAGTTGGTCCGCCAGCTTCTGGGCGACCTTGCGGGTGATCACGTCCACGGCGCCTCCCGGCGGGTAGGGCACGATGACTTTCACCGGCCTGGAAGGCCAGGCCTGCGCGGTGGCATTGAGGGCGGTAGCCAGGAAGATCGCGGCGCCGAAAGTGGCCAGTCTGATCATGGGGATTCTCCGAATGTGGGATTGTGACTTATCCGCCCCGGCGGCTGCCGGTCAGGCGGCTGCCGCGGGTCGCGGCTGGGAAAGCGCGGCGAGCACGTTGCGTGCCGCGGCCGTGCCCATGTTCACGTAGGCGTCCTCGCTCACGCCGCCGACATGGGGCGACAGGATCACGTTCGGGATCGCCCTGAAGTGATGCTCGCCCACGAGCGGCTCGGTCGCGAAGGCATCGAGTCCCGCCGCCCGGAGCTTGCCGCTCGCCAGGGCCTCCAGGAGCGCCACCTCGTCGATCAGGCCACCACGGCCGGTGTTCACGAGGATGGCGCCGTCGCGCATCGTCGCGATCGAGTCTCGGTTGATCATCTGGCGGTTTGCCTCGGTGAGCGGGCAATTGAGCGAGACGACGTTCGACTGCGCCAGGAGGCGATCGAGGTCGACGAGGCTCACTCCCGCCGGCGCGGTCTTCGCGATCGGATCGAATGCGAGGACCTGCATGCCGAAGGCCACGCCCAGCTCGGCCACGCGCCGGCCGATGGCGCCAATGCCCACGACTCCCAGTGTCTTGCCCTTCAGCTCGAGGCTCTTGTGGGTCGCCTTGTCCCAATGGCCCGCCCGCATGCGGGCGTCGAGCGCGACCACGTTCTTGGCGCAGGCGAGGATGAGCGCCCAGGCGTGCTCGGCCACGGCGTCGGCGTTGGCGCCAGAGGCGGCCTTCACCGCGATGCCGCGCGCCGCGGCCGCCTTGGAGTCGATGGTGTCGATGCCCGAGCCGTGCTTGGAGATCACGCGAAGAGCCTTCGAGGCTTCGATCACGCGGGCCGGGATCTTCCCGTAACGCACGATGATCGCCACCGGCTGGTGCCTTTCGCACAGGGAAGTGATCGTGTCCTCGTCGGGTGCCTTCCCGGCGTAGACCACCTCGAAGTCGGCGAGCAGCGCCAGCGCCTGGGGGGCAAGGTCCGCGGCGGTGACCAGGAGGGAAGGTTTCGCGCTCACAGTGTCTCGCCCTCCTTCAGGACGCCCGCCGCGCGCAGGGAAGCATCGAGCCATCCCGGCTTGAGGGCGCGCTTCGCCCGGATGTCGTCCATGCGCTTCGCCTCGTCCGCGACCTTCTTCGCGGCCAGCGGCAGGAGCGAGGCGGCTTTCTCGCGTTCCACCACGACGACGCCGTCGGCATCGCCGACGACCAGGTCGCCGGGGCTCACCGCGACGCCCCCGGCGGAGATGGGCCAGTTGATCCGGCCGGGGATGAACTTCGTGGGCCCGTTGGGGTTGGCACCCACGGCGAAGACGGGGAAGCCCAGCTCGCGCAGCTCGTCCGTGTCGCGGACCGCGCCGTCGATCACGAGGCCGCCGAGTTGCAGCACCTTGCAGGCATTGATCATGAGGGCGCCCATGAGCGCGCAGCTCGTGTCGCCCTTGCCGTCGATCACCAGCACGTCGCCCGGCTTGGCCATCGCCATGGCGGCGTGGATCATGAGGTTGTCGCCCGGGCGCACCTCGACCGTGAACGCGGGGCCGGCGAGCTTCATGGCGGGTGCGAGCGGCGCCACGCGGTCCAGCGTGCCGCGGCGGCCCGCGACGTCCGCGAGGATCGCGGCCTGGTACTTCGAGGCATGCGCCACGACGTCGGGCGAGATGCGGGTGAAGTCGCGGCGGACGTCGGCGAGATTGGGTTCTGTCATGGAGCTTCCTTTCGTGGTCTTGCGGATGAATGTTCGGGGAAGGGACCTTGGTCAGTCGCTCTCGCCGTCCTCGATGACGCGCGCGCGGCCCCGCCGCAGGGATGGCACCACCATGGCGACGAGGAGCAGCGCCGAGAGCAGCAGGAACACGAGGCTGATGGGGCGGGTGGCGAACACGGTGAAGCTGCCTTCGGACATGAGGAGCGCGCGGCGGAGGTTTTCCTCGAGCATGGGGCCCAGCACGTAGCCGAGGATCAGCGGGGCGGGCTGGCACTCCAGCTTCGCGAAGACGTAGCCGAGCACGCCGACGGCGGCGCACAGGTAGACGTCGATGGCGCTGTTGTTGAGGCTGTAGTTGCCGAGCGAGGCGAACACCAGGATCGCGGGGAAGAGAAACCGGTAGGGCACCTGGGTCAGCCGCGCCCAGACGCCGATAAGGGGCAGGTTCAGCAGGAGCAGGAGGACGTTGCCCACGAACATGCTCGCCACGAGCCCCCAGAAGAGCTCGGGCTTGGAGGTCATCACTTCCGGGCCGGGCTGGATGCCCTGCATGGTGAGCGCGCCCAGCATGAGCGCCATCACCGCGCTCGCGGGAATGCCCAGCGTGAGCGTGGGGATGAAGTGGGTCTGCGCCGCGGCATTGTTCGCGGCCTCGGGAGCGGCCACGCCCTCGATGGCGCCGTTGCCGAAGCGCGACGGGTCCTTTGCGAGCTTCTTCTCGAGCATGTAGGCCGAGAAGGCGGCGACGGAGGCGGTGATCCCCGGCAGCGCGCCGAAGAAGGAGCCCAGCGCGGTGCCGCGCAGCGTTGGCCAGGTGATCGCCTTGATGTCGGCCCAGGTGGGCATGAGGTTCTTCACGTCCTTGGTGAAGACCTCGACCTTGTCGGTGCGGGCGAGGTTCTGGACGATCTCCGCCACGGCGAAGAGGCCCACCGCCACTACCGTGAAGCCCACGCCGTCCAGCAGCTCCGCCACCCCGAAGGAAAAGCGCGGCAGCCCCGAGGTGACGTCGGTGCCCACGATCCCGAGCATCAGGCCGACCACCACCATCGCCAGGGACTTCACGAGGTCGCCGTGCGCCAGCACCGCCGAGAACACGAGCCCCATCAGCATGAGGGAGAAGTACTCGGCGGCCCCGAACTCGAGCGCCCACTTGCCCACGAGCGGTCCGAAGAAGGCGACCAGGAGCGTCGAGATGATTCCCGCCGTGAACGAGGCCATCGCCGCGGCGGCGAGCGCCGGCCCGGCCCGTCCCTGGCGCGCCATCTGGTAGCCGTCGAGGGCCGTCACCGCCGACGAGACTTCCCCCGGCATGTTGACGAGGATCGCGGTCGTCGAGCCGCCGTACTGCGCGCCGTAGAAGATGCCCGCCAGCATGATGAGGGAGCTCACCGGATCGAGGCCGAAGGTGATCGGCAGCAGCATCGCGATGGTGACGAGCGGCCCGATCCCGGGCAGGACGCCGATGAGCGTTCCGAGGAAGACGCCGAGGAAGCAGTAGGCCAGGTTCTTGAGCGTGAGGGCGACGCCAAAGCCCATGGCGAGGTTCGAGAGGACGTCCACGCGCTATCTCCCGAACTCGAAGGCGAACAGGTCGTAGGGCAGGCCAAGGCCCCAGGTGAAGATGGCCACGGCCAGGAGGGACATCGCGACCGCGAGCAGCGCCGCCTCGCCCCAGCGGAACTCGCGGCCCGCCCATGCGCTCGCGACGACGAGCACCACCAGCGAGGGGACCATGCCGACATGCTCCATGAGCCAGCCGAACGCGATCATCGCGATCGAGAGCATGGCGAGCGGGAACCAGCCCCAGGCGCCGCGAACGGGCTCTCCCGAGCGCAGGCCCCGGATCATCGTCACGACGCCGAAGCCCGCGAGGATTACGCCGAGGCTGCGGGGGAAGAATCCCGGTCCCATATGCTGCACGCTGCCGTAGGGATACGAGAGCGCCACGGCAAAGCCGCCGGCGCCCAGCGCGATGAACAGCAGCCCAGCCAGGAAATCCCGGTTGGCGAGAAGGCTCGTCTTCATGGCTTTGCCGTCCGTGCCCGGGAGGACGCGGTCAGTTCGCCTTGATGCCGGCTTCCTTGACCACGGACGCCCACTTGTCGTGGTCGGACTTGATGAGCGCCGCGAACGCCGCCGGGCCCACGTCGGTCTTGCCGTTGAGGCGTTCCTGCACGTCGGGGGCGTCGAGCACCTTGGCGATTTCCGCATCCAGGCGGGCGATGATCGGGGCCGGGGTTCCGTTCGGCACGGCGATGCCGAACCACGTGATGGCCTCGAAGCCGGGGAAGCCCGACTCGGCCACCGTGGGGACGTCGGGCCATTGCGGGGCGCGCTTCAGGGACGTGACGGCGATCGCGCGCAACTGCCCGGATTTCACCTGGGCCGTGGCGGACTCGATGGACGCGACGTAGAACGAGGCGCGCCCGCTGATCACGTCCGGCAGTGCCTGCGCCGTGCCCTTGTAAGGCACGTGCGTGTACTTGATGCCGGCCACCTTCTGGAAGTACTCGCCGGTGAGATGCGCGACCGTCGCGTTGCCCGGGGAAGCGAAGAGGAGCTTGCCGGGGTTCGCCTTCGCCGCCGCGACCAGGTCGGCCATCGACTTGATGGGAGAGGTGGCGCCGACCACGATGGCGAGCGGCACCGACGCGATGAGCCGCACGGGCGCGAAGTTCTTCACGGGATCGTAGGGCAGGCCCGACATGATGGACGGGGCGATGGAGAGGTTGCTCGTCTGGCCGACCACGAGCGTGTAGCCGTCGGGCTTGGCCTTGGCGGCGGCATCCAGTCCGACGGTACCCCCGGCGCCGGCCTTGTTCTCGACGACGACCTTCCAGCCCAGCGTCGAGGAGAGCTTGTCGCCCACGACCCTGCCGAGCAGGTCCGTGCCGCCGCCCGGGGGGAACGGGACGATGAGGCGGACGGGCTTGTCGGGGTAGCCGGCTTGCGCCAGCACGGTGCCGGGAAGCCCGGCGGTGACGAGGATTGCGGCCGCGGCGGCGGCTCGTGATGCCCAGCGATTCATGGTGACTCCTCCGGTGGATTTGCGGACTGCTGCGCTCGCCCCGGGTGCGCCCGGAGTCGCTTGTTGTCGGCGAATGATCGGTGAGACAATCCATCACGTCCATTTCGTTTTTCATTGGAAACGATAACTATGACGAATCAATTGGACCTGCGTGACCTGCGCTATTTCGAGGCCATCGCGGAGGCGGGGCACCTGGGGCGCGCCGCCGAGAAGGTGCACCGGTCCCAGCCGGCCCTGACGGGCTGCGTGAGACGCCTGGAGGAGGCGCTCGGTACCGCGCTGTTCGAGCGGGTCGGCCGCGGCATCCGGCTCACTGCCGCCGGCGAGGCGTTGGCAAAGCGCGCCCGGAGCCTTCGGGTCGTCGCGGACGACACCGTGCGCGAGATCGCGGAAGTCGGGGCAGGCATTTCCGGCCACGTGCGCATCGGCGTGCTGCCGACCCTCGCGCGGTTTCTCATGCCGCCGCTGTGCCGCCTGTTCCTCCAGGATGCGCCCGGAGTGACGCTCCGGACCGTCATCGCCCAGAACGACGTGCTCGGCAGTCACCTCGAAGCAGGAGACGTCGACTTCATACTCACGACGGCCGTAAGGGCGACGGAGGAAGTCGTGAATCACGCCGTCCTGGAGGACGAGGCGGTCGTGATCGCCAGCCGAAGCCACCCGATCCTATCGAAGAAGGCGCGACTCCAGGACCTGCTTTCCTACCGGTGGGTCCTCGCTCCACCTTCCGTGGGAACCCGGCAGTGGATAGAGAGGGTGTTCCATAGCCGGGGATTGCCCGGTCCCCTCGTCCAGATCGAGACCAACCTGATCCTGATGATGCCCACGCTCATCCACGAGACCGAATTGCTCACGTTCACCTCGCGCAGGCACGTGGGCGAGGCCGACGGGGACTCGGAACTCCGGGAGGTGCGGCTGAAGGAGACCACGATGCACAGGCGGTTCGACGTGGCCTATCGTCGCGACGGCTACCTTTCGCCCGCCGCGCTGAGAATGATCAAGCTGCTCAGGACGAGGGGGCGGGCGCTGTTTTCGGGTAGCTAGGGGTGGCGAACGGCGGATTTCCACGCAGTCGCGACGAGGGTGCATCTCATGGCACCCCTCACAGCACCTGGTTCACCAGCCGGTCCACCCGCGTGCGTGCCAGCCGCTTGAGCAGCCGCTGCACGGGCGCGGGATAGCTTTCGACGGCCTCGAGCGACTTGTAGTGATCCAGGCGCCGGGCGTGCGCGAGCACCCGGCCCAGCTCGGCCCGGTTCTGCGCGGCCAGCAACCTGTGCGGGTCGTGGACGAGGAGCCCGTTCTCCAGGTCCATGCGCCACGCCCGCGGGTTGACGTTGTTGCCGGTGAGGAGCGAGTAGTCCTCGTCCACCATCAGGCCCTTGAGGTGGTAGGTGTGGCCATCGTGGCGCCACAGGCGCACCTCGAGCATCCCCCGGTCGATGGCGCCCTGGCGCGTCCTGCAGAAGCGGCGCAGGTTGCCTTCGTACAGGTAGGGAAGCGCGCCGATCGCCTTGAAGGGCTCCTCCGGCGGGATGTAGAAGTCGTTGGCGACCTTGTCGGCCACGATGATCGTGATCTTGCAGCCTTCCTTGAGCTTCGCGTCGAGGGCCCTGCGCACGGGGCCGGGCAGGTTGAAGTAGGGCGTGAAGAGGACCAGCCGCTCCACGGCCCGCCGGATCAATGCAATGACGACGGCATTGAGCTCGTTGTCGCGGATCCCCAGGCCGACGAGGGGCGTGATGCCGACTTCGCCCGTGCGGATCGTGCCCTCGGCCATGTGGTAGCGGGCTTTCGCCAGTTCGCGGCGAAAGCGGGCGATGGCCGGGCGCAGGGAGGCCGTCCTCGGGACGGGGCCCGCGTCCAGCGCATGCACGGCCGGGCTCGGGCGCACCACGTGCAGGAGCAGGCCCGCGAGGCTGTCGGCCAGGTGGCGGTCCCGAAGCACGTGGTACCGGTCCAGGCGGTAGCGATCGTGGCGATGCAGGTAGACGTCGTTGAGGCTCGCGCCGCTGTAGAGGACCGTGTCGTCGAAGACGAAGCCCTTCAGGTGCATCACGCCCATCACCTCGCGGGTCTGCACCGGCACGCCGTAGACGGGAACGCCCGGGCCGAGGCGGCGGGTCGTTTCCCGGTACAGGGCCGCGTTGCCTTCGCTCTTCGCCTTGCCGATGAGCCCGCGCTGCGCCCGGTGCCAGTCCACGAAGACGGCGATCTCCAGCTCCGGCCGCGCGGCCTTGGCGGCATGCAGTGCGGATAGCACTTCCCGGCCGGCCTCGTCATCCTGCAGGTAGAGCGTCGCGACGAGGATCCGCGCGCGGGCGCGCGCGATGAGCTCGAGCAGCGTCTTGCGGTATTCGGCCGGCCCCGAGAGGGTCGTCACGCGCTCCGCCGCCAGGGGAATGCACGGCAGGTCCTCGAGGGCGGGGCCACGGTCGGCGCGGCCCCTCAGGCGTCGCCAGGTGCTGGCGAGCGCGGAGGTCCTCGGGGGAGGGGAGGATTTCCTGTCCACAGGCAGGACTATAAAGGCAGGCGAATATCTTCGCGCACCGGTGCGCTTCGCGCCCGCATGGTTCAAACTTGCCGGGCGCGCCATTCTTGCGCAAAGGGAAATACATGGGAGCGAGAGCGTGACCGAATTCGAAAGCCTGCGGGACAAGCTGAGGGACTTCGCGGCCGAGCGCGACTGGGACCAGTTCCACTCCCCCAAGAACCTCGCGATGGCGCTCGCCGGCGAGGCGGGGGAGCTCCTCGAGACCTTCCAGTGGCTCACGGAGGAGCAAAGCCGCCGGCCCGCCCCCGAGACGCTCGCCGCGGCAAGCGAGGAGATCGCCGACGTGCTCCTCTACCTCGTCCGCCTGGGCGACAAGCTGGGCATCGACCCCGTGGCCGCCGCCCACGCGAAGCTCGTCGCGAACGCGAGGAAGTACCCGGTGGACAAGGCGCGCGGCAACGCCCGCAAGTACACCGAGCTCTAGCGTGAGCGACCAGCCCGTCATCGACTGGACCGAGGGCGGCGAGGAGCGCTCGGCCCTGTGGCGCTCGGAAAGCGGCGCCCCGCCCCCGAAGCAGATGGCCATCGTCGACGACACCCTGACGGCCGACCAGGCCTACGGCCTCGCCTGCCAGGGAACGGCGCTGCTTTGGCGCGGCGACTTCCAGAACGCGCGCCAGATCCTCACCGCGATGGCCAAGCGCGCCGATCGCCAGCCCAGGAAGCCGAAGAAGCCCGCCGCCGCCGCGATTCCCGCGCCGTCCCCGGACGCCTTTCACCTGCATCGCCAGGCCCAGTCCCAGCGCGCCCGGACGCTCGGCATGCTGCTCGTCGAGGTCGAGGAGGACTACGTCGTCGCGCTGCGGCGTGCGCCCGTCGTGCGGCAAGCCTGCACGGAAGCGTGGGGACCGGGCGAGGGGGCCACGGTGGTGTCGTTGCGGGAACTGCTGGGCCTCATCGGCGCGCACGAGTGGCGCTCCAAGGGGATCTCCATCCCGGCGATCGACGGCCGCGTCCACCCGCACTACGGGGTGTTCACGCCCATCCGCCGCGAGTATGTCGATCTCGTGACTGCTGCACCGCTGCCGGCGGCCGCCACTGCCACGAGCCTCGCCTTCGACATCGGGACAGGCACCGGCGTGCTGGCCGCGGTGCTTGCGCGCCGCGGAATCCAGCGCATCGTCGCCACGGACAATGATCCGCGCGCACTCGCCTGCGCGCGCGAGAACATCGAGCGCCTGGGGCTCGCGAAGCAGGTGGAAGTCGTCGAAGCCGACCTCTTTCCCGATGGGCAGGCCGCGCTCGTCGTGTGCAACCCGCCCTGGGTCCCGGCGCGCCCAAGCACGCCCATCGAGCGCGGGATCTACGACCCGGAGAACCAGATGCTGCGCGGGTTCCTCGCCGGCCTCGGCGCGCACCTCCTGCCCGGCGGCGAGGGCTGGCTCGTCCTGTCGGACCTCGCCGAGCGCCTGGGCCTGAGGACGCGGGCGGAGCTCCTCGCGATGATCGACGCCGCGGGCCTTGCGGTGGTGAAGCGCGCCGACACCCGGCCGCGGCACCCCAAGGCCGCCGACGAGGACGACCCGCTGCACGCCGCGCGCGCGGCTGAGGTAACCTCCTTGTGGCGCCTCGCCAGCAAGTCCACCTCATGACCGCCGACACACCCCAATCCGACCGCAAGGCCCAGATCGACGCCGTGCTCCTCAAGCTCCCGGGCGTCAGCGCGAAGAAGATCGGCAACATGGACGCCTACGTCGTGGGCGACCGGATGTTCGCCTGCATCAGCGGCAAGGGCGTGGGCCTGCGCCTGCCCGTGGCCGTCGCGACCGAGCTGCAGTTCGCGCGGGAGAACGTCGTCCCGTTCCAGCCTGGCGGCATGGCCACCACGCGGGAGTGGATCCAGATCGACCGCGACGACGCGGCCGACTACGAGAAGGACCTGGAGCTCTTCCAGGCCGCCATCGAGTTCGTGAAGGGCGGCCGCGGCCGCTAGGCGGCCCGCGCGCCAGGCAACCCCGGAGGCCCCGTGAAGCCCATCGCCCTCGTCACCGGCGCTAGCGCCGGCATCGGCCGTGCCATCGCTGCGCGTCTCGCCGGGGACGGTTACGAGATCGTGACCCTGGACCGCGTCGCGCCGAAGTCGCCGCTCCCTGGCGAAACCTTCATCGAGGTCGACCTCGCCAGCGAGCCGGCCACGGCGAAGGCGCTGGAGGCGGCCACCCGCGGCCGCTCCATCACGCGCCTGGTGAACAACGTCGGCACCGTCCGTCCCGGCACGATCGAGGAGGCCACGAGCGAGGACCTCGCGGCGGTCGTGAACCTGAACCTGCGCTGCACGCTGCAGTGCACGCAGGCGCTGCTGCCGGCCATGAAGGCGTCGCATTTCGGGCGCATCGTGAGCATCTCCAGCCGCGCGGCGCTGGGCAAGGAGCTTCGCACCGTGTACGCCGCCACCAAGGCGGCCCTGCACGGCATGACAAAGACCTGGGCGTTGGAGCTGGGCGCGCACGGCATCACGGTGAACGCCGTGGGCCCGGGCCCCATCGACACGGAGCTCTTCAGGCGCGTGAACCCGGCCGATTCGCCGCGCACGAAGGCGATCATCGAGGGGGTTCCGGTAAAGCGCCTGGGCACGCCGGAGGACATCGCGCACGCGGTGGCTTCGCTACTCGACGACCGCGCCGGCTTCATCACCGGGCAGGTGCTCTACGTGTGCGGCGGCATGACGGTGGGCAATTCTGGCGCGTAGGCAGCGTCATCCATCAACGAAGGAAAGGCAGAGGGAAATCCATGGGCAGTGCGCTTCCGAAGACGATGCGGGCGATCGAGATCACGAAGTACGGCGAACCGGAGGTGCTGGTTGCCGGCGAACGGCCCATGCCCGTGGTCGCCGCGGGCGAGGTGCTCATCGAGGTGAGCGCGGCGGGCGTGAACCGTCCCGACTGCCTCCAGCGCCGCGGCCGCTACCCGGTGCCGCCGGGCGCATCCGACATCCCGGGGCTCGAGGTGGCCGGCCGCATCGTGGCGGTGGGCGAGGGCGTCAAGTCGTGGAAGGTGGGCGAGGAGGCGTGCGCGCTCGTCACGGGCGGCGGCTATGCGAGCTACTGCAACGTGCCGGCCGAGCAGTGCCTGCCCATCCCCCGGGGCCTCACGAAGGTGGAGGCGGCCTCGCTCCCGGAGACTTTCTTCACCGTGTGGAGCATGGTGTGGGGCCGCGGCCGGCTGGCCGAAGGCGAGACCCTGCTCGTGCACGGCGGCTCGAGCGGCATCGGCGTCACCGCGATCCAGATGGCGCGCGCGCTGGGTCACACCGTCTTCGTCACCGCGGGCACCGACGAGAAATGCAAGGCCTGCCTGGACCTGGGTGCCAACCACGCCATCAACTACAAGACGCAGGACTACGCGGCCGAGGTGAAGAAGCTCACGAACGGCCGCGGCGTGGACGTGATCCTCGACATGGTGGCGGGCGAGTACGTGAAGCGCGACATCGAGGCGGCCGCGGACGACGGGCGAATCGTGATCCTCGCGCTCCTGGGCGGGGCGAAGGGGGAGGTGCCGTTCGATCCCATCCTGCGCCGGAGGATCACGATCACCGGTGGCACGCTCCGCCCGCGCCCCATCGCCTTCAAGGGGCAGGTCGCCCGGGACCTGAAGGAGCGCATCTGGCCGCTCCTCGAGTCCGGAAAGATCAAGCCGGTGATCCACGCCACCTTCCCGCTGGAAGAGGCCGCGAAGGCCCACGCCCTGATGGAGTCGGGCGTGCACATCGGGAAGATCGTGCTGACGGTCGGCTGATATCCCGGGCTACTCGTAGACCCTGTCGGCACGCAGCAGGACGGCGTCGGGAAGCGACAGCCCCATCGCCTTGGCCGTTCGGCGATTCACCTGCAGCGTCATCGTCATCGGCAACTCGACGGGCAGGTCGTCAGGCCTCGCCCCGCGAAGGATGCGGTCGATGTACTCGGCGCATCTGCGGTGCCCGAGCGCGAAATGGGGCCCATAGGAGAGTAGCCCGCCGGCCTCCACGAAGGTGTGGTCGAAGAACGCGCCCGGAAGCGAGTGGCGGAGCGCGAACTCCACGATCCGCTTGCGGTTCCGGATGAGGAGCGCGCTCTGGCCGACGGAGAGCGCCTCCGTGCGGGCGGCCAGGATCGCCTTGAACACGGAGTCGAAATCCCCGTCATCGGCCGGAAAGTGGAACCGGGGCTGGTAGCCGAAGCGACGCGCCGTGGCTTCGAGGCGCGTGGTGACGTCCAGGTGCCCGCCGGCGGCATTCTTCTGCAGGTCCGGCGTGAGAAACCAGGCGAGCCTCGTCGCTCTCGGCGCGACCTCGCGGAGCAGTTCCAGCCTCTTTGCCACGACCTCGTCGACACTGACGATGTTGGCCACCCCCGTCAGGTTACCGCCGGGGCGCCCTAGGCTGTCGACAAGTCCCATTTCGACGGGAGAGGCCACGCCGAAGAAAACCACGGGAATCGTTCTCGTCGCCCGCTTCAGCGCGATGGCACTGGGGGAATCGTCGGCGAACAGGACGTCCGGGCCCTTGCGGACGAGTTCGTCGGCAAGGGCGGGAAGCCGGCCTTGATCCGCGTCGGCGTAGGCGCGGTCGATGTCGAGGTTCCCGCCCTCGATCCATCCCAGTTCGCGGAGGCGCTTGGCGACGGCGGGGTACAGCACCTGCTCGGGCGGTTGGGGCTCGATGAAGAGCATGCCGAGGCGCCTGCGTCCGGCCGCCGCCCGGCCGGTGGCGACAGGGGCCGACATCAGAGCCGCCACGAACCCCATGAATCGCCGACGTCCAGGCAAGGCCATTTGACTGTCTCCGCGGGAGAATCCCCTGGGCCAGCGAATTGCAACGTCCAGATTACTCCCCGCCTGTCGGCTGCACGAGGGAACTATTCACGCTCAGTGCTGCTGCGCCTTCCCCGTCATCGGCACGAAGCGCACGGGCAGGATGGCCTGCTTCACCACCTTGCCGCCGCGCTTCTCCAGCAGGTAGAGGTCCTGCCCGCCGGCCTGGGTCCCGACCGGGATGATCATGCGGCCGCCGTCGCGAAGCTGGTCCACGAGGGGCTGCGGGACCTGCTCCGGCGAGCAGGTGACGATGATTGCGTCGAAGGGCGCATTTTCCGGCCAGCCCTCGTAGCCGTCGCCCACGCGCACGTGCACGTTCGCGTACCCCAGCCGCGCCAGGTCCTCGCGCGCCCTCTCTCCCAGGGGCTTCACGATCTCGATCGTGTACACCTGGGCCACGAGCTCGGCGAGCACTGCCGCCTGGTACCCCGAGCCGGTGCCGATCTCGAGCACCCTGTCGGCCGGCGCGGGCTGGAGCGCTTCGGTCATGAAGGCGACGATGAACGGCTGCGAGATGGTCTGGCCGTGCCCGATGGGCAGGGGCCGGTCGGCGTAGGCGAGGTTGTGCAGCACGGACGGCACGAACTCGTGCCGCGGCACGCGGCCCATGGCCGCGAGCACCTTCGCGTTTTCGACGCCGCGCGCGCGGATCTGGGCCGCCACCATCTCTCGGCGCGCCTGGGCGTGGTGGTCGGGCGTTGCCGCCTGCCCCTCGATGGCCGCGGCCTGGTCCTCCGGGCAACCGGACAGGCACAGCGCCGCCACCAGGGGGATCGGCCAGGAGCGTTTCATGGCAGCTTCATCGTACGCCGCTCCAGGATCGCCAGCACCACGAGCCCGGAGAGCAGGACGGCGATGCCGACGACGGTCCCGATCCGCACGTAGGCCACGCTCGCGTAGACCATGTAGGCGCTGGTCGCCATGAAGGCGAGCGGCAGCCACGGGTAGCCCGGCACGCGGAACGGGCGCGGCGCATCGGGCGCGCGCCGGCGCAGGACGATGAGCGCGGCGCCGCTCAGGATGAGGAAGAGCCAGTACACCGGCGCGAGGAAATCCACCATCGTGGAAAAGCCGCTCCGCGTCCAGCTGCCCAGCCCCACCAGGAGCAGCGCCACCGCGCTCATGGCCACGATGGCCCATGCCGGTGTCCCGCGCGCGACCTGCCACTCGCCCAGCGCGCCCAGGTTGCCGATGTCGCGCGCGGCGGCGTAGGTCGTGCGGGCGCCGGCGATGAGGATGGCGTTCATCGAGGTGATCGTGGTCACCGCCACCACGGCGACGATGCCCGCCTCGCCCGCCGGCCCGAAGGCGATCCGCAGGAGGTCAGCCGCCGGCGCCTGGCTCGCCGCGACGCCCGCAAGGCCCAGGCCGCGCACGTAGGCCCAGTTCGCGAGGAGGTAGAGCGCGGTCACGATCGCCATGCCGGCGACCAGCGCGCGCGTGATGCCGCGCCGTGGGTCGCGCATCTCGGCCGAGAGCGTGGCGGCATCGCTCCAGCCGCCGTAGGCGAGGAACACGAACACGAGAGCCGTGCCCAGGTGCGCGCCGGCGGGCGCGGCCGCGCTGGCGGCCGTGGCGGGCGGCGTGCCCTGCGCCGCGAGCGTGATCCCCGCGAAGCCCACGGCCAGGAGCCCCGCGACGACGAGGGCCATGAGCCCCACCTGCGTCCCGATGCCCGCGCGAAGGCCCGTGAGGTTGAGGCCCGCGAGCGTCACGATCGCGAGCGCGGCCAGCACGGAACTGCCCGCGGGCCCCAGGCGCATCAGCTCGCCCAGGTAGTCGCCCAGCACGAAGGCGAGCATCGCCATGGAGCCCGTGTGGATCACGGCGAAGCGCGACCAGGCGAAGAGGAAGCCCGCGCGCTTGCCGAAGGCGCGGGTGAGGAAGTGGTAGTCGCCACCGGGATCCGGGAATGCCGCCGCCATCTCCGCGAAGCAGAGCGCGCCGGCGAGCGACATGGCGCCGCCGAAGGCCCACGCCAGCAGCATCTCGGCATCGGAGCCGACGTTTCCCGCGACGATCGAAGGCGAGCGGAAGATTCCCGCGCCGATGACCATGCCGATGCACACGGAGATCGCCTGCCAGACGCCGACCTGGCGGCGCGGTCCGCTCATCGGGAATGCGCCCTTCTCCCCTCTCCCTTGGGAGAGGGGTCGGGGGTGAGGGTGCATGCGCTCCCGTTACCCTCATCCCCAGCCCTTCTCCCAAGGGAGAAGGGAGATCTTTGCTCCCCTCTCCGAGGGGAGAAGGGAGATTTCCGCTCAGGCTTCGGGCTTCGCACCGTCGGGAGGCACCGCCGGCTTCGCGTACCACTTCGCCTTCGGGACGATCTTCGCGTCGGCCGGGTCTCCCAGGTAGTGCGGCGACATGATCTGCACGCCGTACTCGTTGAACACGTCCTGGATGTTGGCGTGCAGGTTCGAGAGCACCACGGCGCGCGGCCGCGGCTCGGTGGGTATGGCCTGGCACACGAGGCGGTACTCCGGATAGAAGTCCGACAGGCCCGTCTGGAAGACGCGCGGGGCGGGATCGTCGAGCACACCGGGGGTGCGCCCGGCCGCCTCGACGAGCATCGCCTCCACCTGCCGCCAGGGCGTGTCGTAGCCGATGGTCACCACGGTGTCGAGGACGAAGCCGCGCCCCTTCCCGGTGCGCGAGTAGTTCTTGGTCACCGTCCCCAGGACGACGGTGTTGGGCACCGTCACTTCCTCGCCCAGGCCCGTGCGGATCTTCGTCGTGAAGGTGCCGAGCTCCGTGACCGTGCCCTCCTGGTCGCTGATGCGCACGTACTCGCCGGCCCGCAGCGTGCGCGAGTACATGATGATGAGTCCGCTCGCGGCCTGGCCGAAGAGGCTCGAGCCGCCCATGGTCACCATGAGGCCCACGAGCACCGACATCCCCTTGAACGCCTCGCTGTTCGAGCCCGGCAGGTACGGGTAGGCCATGACGATCGCGAAGAGCCACACGGCCACGGTGAAGAGCCGGCGCGTCGGGCGCGCAGTGTCCACGTCCAGCCAGTGCGAGGTGGACCCTCCCGACTCCACGCGGTCGAACAGGGGCCTGAACATCCCGATGAACGCGCGCGCGACGAGGAAGATGGCGATGGCGACGAGGAGGTCCGGGATCGCGCGAAGGATGTTGCCGCCGACCTGGAACCCCATCCCCAGCACGTACTGGTCGGCCTGTTCCCCCCAGGGGCGCGTGTAGGGGAACTGCAGGAGCACGTAGGTGACCCAGCGGTCGGCGAACGCGAGCAGCAGGACGATGGTGATGCCCTGCACGGCCCAGCGCGCGAGCGTGAGCAGGCGGCCGCCGCCCAGGATGTGCTCGCCCGCCACCTGCACCTTCGCGGTCGAGCGGTGCAGCGCATTGGCGAGCATCGCGACGAGCCAGTGGCGAGCGCGAAGGACGATCCAGGCGAGGGTCCCGTAGATCAGCGTCGCGATGGCGGAGCTCAGCAGGGCCTTCAGGATGCGGGAGCGGTCGCGGGCCTCCTTCGTCTCCTCGATCGCGTGCGAGAGCAGGGCCGTGGAGGCGACGGTCGCCGATTCGAGCGTCTCGGCGCGCAGCCGGTCCGCGTCGGCCGCCACGAGGACGTAGGCGAGCTCGCCGTCGATGAACATGCCGACGCGCTGCCCTTCCTTGGCCGACGTGACCTTGCCCGGCCCGCCCTTCTCCAGGATCTCGGCGATGGCCCGCTCGGCGCGGTGCGCCCGGTCGGCCGCGGAAACGCCGAGGAAGTGCGAGCGGAAGACCGCCACCCGGCGGTTGAAGACGACGACCGGCGCTTCCTCCGAGGAGCCTTCCGCCGCGGGAGCTGCCGATGCCGGCGGGGGCGTGGGGGCGGCCGGGGGCGTGGCCGGCGCCGCAGCTTCCGGCGGGGCCTTGGCCGGCTCGTCGGCGGCGAGTGCTGCCGTCTGGGCGAGCGCCGCGGCGAGGATCGCCGCGGCGGCCAGCAGTTTGCGGATCATGCGATGCGCTCCTGGGTGTCTTCTTGTTCGGGGTCCTGCCAAGACACTACCGGGCGATTATCGCACCGTCGATCCGCGGCCGCCTCCTAGGGGGCAGCCTTGTCGACTTCGGCCTTGATCGCCTTGTCGAGGATGGTGAGCCGCGCCTCGAGCCCCTGGCGGATCTTGTCGAGGGCCGTCGACTTGCGCCAGCGGCGGGAACGGTCGACTTCGAGGGAAAGGGCGACGCGCTGCGTCTTGAGGTCGTTCAGCATGGGTGGCTCCTGATGGGGTGGGAACTGCGGGGAACTGCGGTGTTCATTCCTGCATGCGCAGGATGCGCGCGGCCTCCTCGAGCCTCGCGTCGTCGATCTCGCGCATCACGCCTTCCAGGTCGGCCGTGGAGTCGTCCTCCTCGAACTGCCCGGTGAGCGCCGCTTCCGGGTGCAGGGCCCCGGACTCGTAGAGCGCCCAGATCTCCTTGCCGTAGTCGGTATCGAGGAGCGCCGGCTCGAAGCGCCCGAAGAAGCGCCTCAGGTTGTCCACGTCGCGCACCAGCATGCGCGGCGCGTGGTTGTTGCCGGCGGCGTCCACGGCTTGCGGAAGGTCGATGATCACGGGGCCGTCGGCGCCCAGCAGGATGTTGAATTCGCTCAGGTCGCCGTGCACCACGCCGGCGGAGAGCATGCGCACCACCTCGCGGATGAGGCGTGCGTGCAGGTCGGCCGCGTCCTCCGGCGTGAATTCCACGTCGTTCAGGCGCGGGGCCGCGTTGCCCTCGTCGTCGGCGACGAGCTCCATGAGGAGCACGCCTTCGTGGAAGTTGTAGGGCCGGGGGACGCGCACGCCGGCCGCGGCCAGGCGGTAGAGCGCGTCCACCTCCGCGCTTTGCCAGGCCTTCTCCTGCGCCTGGCGGCCGAAGCGCGTGCCCTTGGCCATGGCGCGCGCCTGGCGGCTGTTCTTGGTCTTGCGGTTCTCGGTGTAGTCCACGGCCTGGCGGAAGCTGCGCTTGTCGGCTTCCTTGTAGACCTTGGCGCAACGCGTCTCCGGGCCGCAGCGGACCACGAAGACCATCGCTTCCTTGCCGCTCATGAGCTGGCGGACGACCGAGTCGATCACGCCGTCTTCGATGAGCGGCTGCAACCGCATCGGTACCTTCATCCCGACACTATACGCGGTCGCCCGGCCGCCCCCCTGGGATGGCGCCGGCGGGACTACCTCCGCGGGGCCGGTTTCCGCCTTCGCGCGGCGGGCTTGTCCGCGCCGGAAAGCAGGTGCCGGATGATCCCCTCGCACACTTCCGGCGACATGTACTTCGGCACCGGGTAGTTCGTGTCGGCCTCCCAGCAGGCCGCCTTGGCGAGCGCCGGGATGTCCTTCGCCTTCAGCGCATCGAGGGTCCGCGGGATGCCGAGGTCGCGGCCCAGCTTTTCGACCGAGTCCAGGAACTTCCGCGCCAGCACCGCGGGCCGCTCCTTCTCGCGGCCCACCTTGGCGGCCAGCGCCAGCCGCGCCAGGCGCTTCGTCACCGCGGGGGCGAGGAAGCGCAGCACGTGCGGCAGCAGCATCGCGTTGGCGAGCCCGTGGGGCGTGTGGTACTTGCCGCCGAGCTGGTGCGCGATCGCGTGCACGTAACCCACGTTGGCGCGCGTGAAGGCGAGACCGGCGTAGGTGGCGGCGAGCGACATCCGCTCGCGAGCCTCGAGGTCCTTTCCATTCTTGCAGGCCACCCGCAGGTTCTCGTAGACGAGACCCACGGCCGCGAGCGCCATGCGGTCGGTGGCTTCCGTGGCCCACTGCCCCAGGAACGCCTCGACCGCGTGGGTGAGGGCGTCCATCCCCGTGGCTGCGGTCACTGCGGGCGGAAGGCCCGTCATGAGCGAGGGGTCCAGCGCCGCCATCGCGGGTACGAGCCGAGTGTCGGCGATGACGAGCTTCTGGCCCGCCTCCGGGTCCGAGATCACCGCCGCCACGGTCACTTCCGACCCGGTTCCGGCGGTCGTGGGCACCGCGTAGAGGGGCACGGGCGCGTGCAGCCCCTTGAAGTAGCCCACGAGCTTGCGCGGCGGCTTCCGGTTGGCGACGCAGTAGGCGATGGCCTTGGCGGCATCCATGGGTGAGCCGCCGCCGAAGGCCACGATCGCGTCGCACCCGCGCCGCTGGTAGAACGCGATCGCCTTCTCGACGACCGGGATGGGGGCGTCGGCCGTGATGTCGTCGAACACGACGAACTCCCCGCCCGCCTTCGCGAGGGCCTGGGTGAAGCCCTTGAGGAGCCCCAGTTGCACGATCGTCTCGTCGGTGACCACGAGGATGCGCTTGTGCCCGAAGCCGGCCAGCGCCTTCCCGAGCCGCTTGCTGGACCCCGGCCCGACCAGCAGCAGCGGTTGCGGGATGGGCAGGAGGCCCGTGACCACGCCGGCCGCCTTCATCGCCGTGGAAAGCCCCACGGACCGCACCATGTTCCCCACGAATCCCGGCATCTCGATCATCTTGTGCTCCGCAGCAATCCGCCCGTTCCGGCCAGCATGCCGCAAACGCCCGCCCGGGGCCATGCCCAAGAGGGGATTTGTCGACCTGGATCAAACCCCCGCGGGGGTTTTCGGGCAATTTGGTGCAATGCACAGTAAAGGGCGGACATGAAGCGGGTCGTCGGGGTCAGCCTGGGATCCAGCGCCCAGGATTTCGCGTTCAGGGCGCGCTTCCTGGGCAAGCAGCTCGATGTCCGCCGCATCGGCACCGACCACAGCGTGGCCCGGGCCGAGAAGCTCCTCACGCACTGGGAGAACCACGCGGACGCGATCGGCGTGGGCGTGGTGCGCGAGTCCTACACGGTAGGCTCGCAGCGCTTCGTGGACGAGGAGGGCTCGCGCCTCATGGCCGCCGTCACGCGCGTGCCCGCCACCACCGGCGCGCGCCTGGGCGACATCCTGCAGGAGTGGGCGCTTCGCCACGTGCAGGCGAAGCTCGGCGACTACTTCAACAACGCCCGGGTCCTCTTCTTCTCGGGGCTTGCCCACTACAAGCTCGCCCAGGCGTTCGCCGAGTACACGCCCAACCTGGAGTTCGCCGACGCCCTGCTGCAGCTGGGCGTGCCCAAGATGCTCACGTCGCTCGACGCGCTGGAGCTGTACGCGAGCGGCGCGCACTACGTCACCGACCGCGTGCCGGACCTCGTCACCGACAACGCCGCCGTGCGCGAGTGGCAGCGCTTCGTCCTGCGCCGGGCGATGCGGGACGCCACGGTGATCGTGGCGCCGGTCCACGAGCTCGATGCCTTCGGGCTGGAGGAGCTCGCGGGCAAGACCATCCTCACCTCGACGGTGAGCGAGGCCCGCATCGCGCAGCTGCGCGGGAAGGGCGTGAACCTCGTGATCGACGGGGCCCCTTCGCTCTTCGGCCACGTGCTGGGCCCGAGCGTCCTGGACGCCATGATCATCGCGGCGCTGGACAAGGAGCCCGAGGACCTGCTGGAGGACGACTACCTCGAGATCATCGGCGGCCTGGGCATGGAGCCGCGGATGATCTACCCGCGCGGCTTCAGGCGCGTGAACCGCTGGGCGTTCGTGATCCACCCGTTGTCGCAGGAATACTTCAAGAACGTGAAGCCCATCGAGCTGCTGTCGCGCGTCTCGCCGCCGGTGTTCCTGGACGTGGTGGAGAAGGCGATGGCCTACGCGCCTCCCTTCGTCTACTCGCACGTCACCGGCATCAAGTCGCCCACTGGCGTGGAGTCCGAGGGCTGGCTCATCTCGGTGGGCGGCACGCCCAGGGAGATCATGAACCACAGCCCCGAGTTCACCTACCGGCGGCTGCTGGACGCGGCGCGCGTGGCGAGGAGCCTGGGCGCGCAGATCATGGGCCTGGGCGCCTTCACCAAGGTGGTGGGCGATGCGGGGCTCACCGTGGCCCGGCGCGCGTCCCTCCCGATCACCACGGGCAACAGCTACAGCGCCTCGGGGGCCCTCTGGGCGGCACACGACGCCATGCGGCGCATGGGGCTGGTCTCGCCCGCCGCGAAGGACGGGCAGCGGCTCAGGTTCAAGGCGATGGTGGTGGGCGCGACGGGGTCCATCGGCTCGGTGTGCGCGCGCCTGCTGGCGACCGTGGCCGCGGAGGTGTACATGGTCTCGCCGGAGACCGCGAAGCTGCTGTCGCTCAAGGGCTCCATCCTCAAGGAGACGCCGGACGCGAAGCTCTTCCTCTCCTCGAGCACGGACCGCGACATCGCGGGGATGGACATGATCGTCACCGCGACGTCGGGGGCCGGGAAGAAGATCCTCGACATCATGAAGGTGAAGCCCGGCTGCGTGATCACGGACGTGGCGCGGCCGCTGGACCTGCCGCCGGAGGAAGTGGCCAGGCGCCCGGACGTGCTGGTGATCGAGTCCGGGGAGATCCAGCTGCCCGGCAAGGTGAAGATGGGCAACATCGGCCTGCCCAAGGGCGTGGCCTACGCCTGCCTCGCCGAGACCATCGTCCTCGCGCTGGAGGGCCGCTTCGAGAACTTCACCGTCGGGCGCAACATCGAGTGGGAGAAGGTGCGCGAGATCTACCGCCTGGGCCTCAAGCACGGCATGAAGCTCGCCGCCATCTCGGGGGTGAACGGGCCGTTCACGGACGCCGACATCCGGCGAGTGCGCAGGCTCGCGCTGGCGGCGCGGGCAAGGCTCCAGGACGCCGCTCCGCGGGGAAAGCCTGGGATCAAGCGGACCGCCCTTCGCAGGTGAACGAAAGCGCGCATGATTTCCATGTTTACCGCGATGGCGGTGGGGCTTCGAATGACGGACGACAGCATGGCTACGCCCTGTTCAGTGAAGGCATAGGGTGGGTACCTTCTCCCGCCCCGCCCGCCGTTTGAGATCACAATTTGTGATCTCAAAGTGCCAGCCTCCTCGGCCGATATCCTGAAGCAGAAATCCGGCGGAAAGCGATTCGGGTTTCGGGCGACGGCTTGAACCAGCGCACGCGTCTCGATCTCGTAGAGCTCTGCCAGGGCGGAATCCAGCATGACGCGATGCCCGCGCACGATCAGGATCGCCTGACTGATGCGTTCGACGGGCAAGGCGTGGTCTTTGCGGGCCATGGCTCTCAAGCGCTCGCCGAGAGATTCGCGTTGACGGCGGTGAGGCAGCGAGCGCGTCCGCGTGCGGATCGAACCAGGTGTGCGCCTAAGGTCGACGAAGTCATGGCAGGATGGCACTCGGGATGGGGGGCTCCAGCCCTCCAGATTCGTCACGGGAGCAACGGGCCATGGGTATCCTGCGAACCGAGATCACGGTCGAAAGCCTCAACCGCCAGGGCGAGGAATACCTGCCCGGCTACCTCGGCGTCGAGACGACGGCCCTCGCGCAAGGCACGCTGTCGAGCCGCATGGCGGTAAAGAGGCTGCACGTCGCGCCCAACGAGTTCCTGCACGCGGCGAGCGTGGTGGCGCTGGCGGACACCGCCTGCGGCTACGCGACCATCGCGCACCAGCCCGCGGGATCGCTCTCCTTCACCACGATTGAGTTGAAGGCCAACTTCCTCGGCACCGTGCGCGAGGGCAGCATCGCCTGCACGGCCACGGCGCAGCACCTGGGCAGGAACACCCAGGTCTGGGACGCCGTCGTCAGCGACGAAGCCACCGGCAGGAAGATCGCGCTCTTCCGCTGCACCCAGATGATCCTGTGGCCGAAGGCGTGAGCCTTCGCAGGAATCAGGGCGCCTTCACCAGGTCGACGCGCCGATTCTTGGCGCGCCCTGCCTCGTCGTCGTTGCCCGCCACGGGGGCGAGCGGGCCCACGCCGTAGCCCTTGAGGCGCGCGGCGGCGATGCCGTACGCGCTCACCAGCTCGCCGGCGACCGCTTCCGCGCGCGCCTGGGCGAGGCGCATGTTGTCGCCCACCTGGCCCACCCAGTCGGTGTGCCCGACGACCCAGAGCTTCAGCGCCGGGTCGCCCTTGAGGAGCTTGGCCACCTCGTCGAGCGCGGGCTTCGACTCGGGCTTGACGACCGCCTTGCCGGTGTCGAAGAAGATGCCGTACACCGCGACGTGGCCCGTGGCCCTGAGGTCGTTGGACATCGAGAGCGCGTCGGCCACGATGTGCTGCTTCATCGGCTGCTTCTCGACGATGCGCAGCCAGATCTTGCCGTTGCCCTTATCGGCCTCGACCCAGGCCTCCTTGCCGTCGATGACGACGCTGCCGTTGACCCATCGATTGGGGTCGCTCTGGGCGACCGTGCCGCCGATCTTCGCGAGGGCGCTCTCGTAGTTGCGCACGACGGCCACGCCGCTCGCGTCGGGCTTGCCGCGCACGAGCTGGTAGGTGATGAAGGTGAACTTGCCTTCCTGCCGGTTCTGCGTCCGGGGATTGGGCATCTTGAAGGCGTAGGCGTCGAACTCCACCGTCTTGCAGTCGACGATGAAGAAATCGGGCATGCGGGTGGGGAAGAGCGGGTGGTCGGCGCAGCCCTTCCTGTCGGCCTCGGCGAATGCGGTTGCGGCGAGCCCCAGCGAGAGGGCCAGGAAGACGCGGGTGACGTTCTTGTTCATGGCGGGTTCCTCGGAAATCGCGACGAATGACAACGACCATGCTAGGTCGCGTACCCGGGGAGGTTCTTGCTCTGGCGCAGACCTCGCGCAAAAAGGCCCGGGCCGGGATTGCCGGTGGGGCTGCCGGAGAGCGGTACGGAGCACATCTCGGTGATCCGCACCGCCTGAACGCGCGACCCTCATCCCCGACCCTTCTCCCAAGGGAGAAGGGAGACTTCAGCTCCCCTCTCCCTTGGGAGAGGGGCCGGGGGTGAGGGTGCCGCCTTATGCGTCCGTCGGGGTCTGCACCGTGAGCGAGCCGCTCTCCAGCGCGCGCTCCGCGATCGCCTTCAGTCTGCCGTCCTGGTTCGCCTCCAGCGCGCGCAGCGCCCGCCGCGTGCGCCGCATCGCCAGCGAGACGAAGATGCGGGCGTTGTCGACGTCCGCCGCGGCCTTCTCGGGCCCGCCCGCGCGCTCGATCGCCCAGCTCGCGCGCGAGAGCGTCGCCGTGGAGAGGTAGATGTCGATGGCCGAGTTGGCGAGCCGCTCCTGGTGGAACTGGCGCTCGATCACGTCCCTGCCGTGCGTGACGAGGAGCTTTTCCACGCCTCCCGCGAGGTCGTGCACGGCCTTGCACACCAGCTCCGCTTCCTCCGAGAGCGCCGGGTGCACGCGAGTGAAGCAGGGCTTCGAGAGCTGCCGCTTGACCCGGCCGCCGAGGTAGGAGCCGATGGCGCCCAGGGAACGGAGCGGGTCCCTGAACGCCCTGCCCAGCTCCTTCAGCTGCTCGCCGGGCTGCTGCAGGCCCGAGAGCGCGATGAGGGCGCGCAGGATCTCGTTGGTGCCCTCGAAGATCAGCATGATCCGGGAGTCGCGCACGGCCTGCTCGAACGGGTACTCCTTCGAGTAGCCCAGCCCGCCGGCGACCTGCTGCGCCTCGCACGAGGCGCGGAACGAGAGGTCGGAGGCGAACACCTTGCACGCCGCCGTCTCGAGCGAGAAGTCGATGCCGCCGCGGTCCACCATCGCGGCGCAGGCCATCCACCCGGCGTCGGCGGCGTAGCACTCGGCCGCGGCGAGGGCGAATTTCTTCTGGATCATCTCGAAGGAGCCGATGGACCGGCCGAACTGCTTGCGCTCCTTCGCGTAGGCGAGGGCCTTGTCGAGGATCGCGCGCGTTCCGCGCGAGGACCCCGCGGCGAGGCCCAGCCGCCCGGAGTTCAGGATCTCGAGGGCGATCTTGAAGCCCCCGCCCACCTCGCCCAGCCGGTCCTCGACGGGAACGCGCACTTCCTTGAACGAGACGGTGCGCGTGTCGCTCGCCTTGATGCCCATCTTCTCCTCGACCTTGCCGAGGGAAACGCCGGGCGCGCGGGCGTCGACGATGAACGCGGTGACGCGCTGCTTCTGCTTGCCCTCGATCTCCACCGGGACCTTGGCGAAGACGGTGAGGACGCCGGCGTAGCCCGCGTTGGAGATCCAGATCTTCTCGCCGTCGAGCAGGTAGTGCGTGCCGTCGGCCGAGGGGACCGCGGTGGTGCGCATGGCCTGGGCGTCGGAGCCGGAGCCGGATTCCGTGAGGCAGAAGGCGGCGATGCGCTCGCCGCTCGCGCATTGCGGGAGCCAGCGGCGCTTCTGGTCGTCGGTGCCGAAGAGCGTGATGCCCTTGCAGCCGATGGACTGGTGGGCGCCGAAGTACACGGCGAGCGCCGCATCGGCCGTGCCCACCTCGCCGAACACGCGGCTGAAGAGCAGCGCCGAGGCGCCGAAGCCGCCGTATTCCTCGGGGATGTTGAGCCCCATCATCCCGAGCTCCGCCATGCCCTTGCGGACCTCGTCGGGGAAGCGGCCCTCGCGGTCCATCCCGGCGGAATCCACGGTGGCCGCGGACCAGGCCCGGAACGAGTCCAGGATGGCGTTGAGGTTCTCCCGGTCCCCGGGGGCGAGCTCCGGGAAGGGGAAGACGAGATCCTCGCGGATCTCCCCCAGGAAGACGCCGCGGGTGAAGGAGGGGTTGTGCTCGGGATCGGCGAGGTGTGAGGTCATCCCACGGACGCTAGACGATGGTGCGGCGCATCAATTTGACCGGAGACAACCCGGGGCCTCTTCCCTCACTTCCGGGCGGTGCGGCCCAGCCGCCCGTGCTCGGCGGCCTTGTTCTCCTGCCACCAGGCCGCGAGCGCGCGGTAGCTGCCGCCGAACTTGCGGGCCTTGAGCTCGCTGGTGGCGAACTGGCAGGCGGCCATGGGGGTCGCGAGCACGCCCTCGGTGGTGGCCACCCAGTCGCAGTACCAGAAGGCGCTCTCGAGGGCGGCGATGTCGCCGGCGTCCGGGGTGGCCTGCGCCGTCTCCCCGGCCGGCGCCCGGGCGGATTCCATCGCCGCGCAGCCGCCGCTCGCGAGCACCGCGACCAAGGCCAGTGCGGCGCCAAGGCGCGTGGCCGGGGGGCTTCCCGAATCGCAGCGGCAGTTCATGCCCCATCGTCCCAGACGACGGGGAAAATGGCCAGCGCGGACTCTAGGCCCGCGCGACGATCAGGAGCACCAGCACGATCAGCACGAGCCCGATGACGGGGCCGACGTCGCGGTCGTCGTCGTCCTTCATGCGTCCCCCCAGCCGCCGCCCAGGGCGCGCACGAGCTTCACGGTGGCCTGGTACTGCGCGGACCGGACTTGCAGCGCCTGGCGCCGGTTGTGCAATTCGCTGCGGCGCGCATCCAGGAGCTCGAGCTGGCTCACGTAGCCGCCCAGGTAGCGCGCACTGGAGAGGTCCGTCGCGCGCGCGGCCGCGTCGACCGCCCGGGCCTGCGCCGTGGACTGGGCCGCGAGCAGCCGCAGCGCGGCGAGCTGGTCCTCGACGTCGCGGAAGGCGACCATCACCTGCTCGCGATAGCGCGCGATCGATTCGTCGAGCCGGGCGTTCGCATCGAGCACGCCCGCCTCCCGGCGGCCGCCGTCCAGCACCGGCAGCGACAGCAGGGCGCCGACGCCCCACGCGCGCGCCGACCACTTGAAGAGGTCGCCGAGCTCGGTCGAGGCATAGCCCCCGGTCGTGGTCAGGGCAATGTCCGGGAACCACGCCGCCCGGGCCGCGCCAACGCGCTCCCGGGACGCCAGCATGCTGCTCTGAGCCGCGGACACGTCGGGGCGGCGCGCCAGCACCGTGGCCGGAATGCCGGCGGGGATGACCGGCAGCGCCGTCCTCCAATCGTCCGCCTCCACCGCGAAGGCCGAGGCGGGCTCGCCCACCAGGACGGCGAGCGAATGCTCGAGCTCGGCCCGGCGGCGCTCGAGCGCGAGCAGCTCCGACTCGGTGGCCGCCACCTCCGTGCGCGCGCGCGCCACGTCCAGCTCGGCCACGTCGCCCGCGGCGTAGCGCCTCTCGGTGAGGTCGAGCGTCGCGCGGTAGGCGTCGAGGGTGCCGCGCACCAGGGAGCGCTCGGCGTCCGTGGCGCGCAGGGCGAGGTAGGACTGGGCGACGTCCGCCTGGACGAGGAGCCGCGTGCTCTGCAGGAGGCCCTCGCGCGCCTGGGCATCGAGCCGCGCGGCCTCGGAGGCTCGCGAGAGCTTGCCGAAGAGGTCGAGCTCGTAGGAAAGGGCCGCGCCGGCGGTGCCCAGGGTGCTCGCCGGCACGGGGGCGCCGTCGACCACGCCCCCGAAGCGCGAGGCCGTGGCCTGCACGCCCAGCTGCAGCGCGCGCTGCGAGTCGACCACGCCGGCGATGGCGCGCGCCTGCGCGAGCCTTGCCGCCGCGACCTGGACGCTGGCGTTGCTCCGGCCCGCGCGCTCGACGAGGTCGTCCAGCACGGGGTCGGCGAAGGCCTTCCACCATTCGCCGCGCGGCTGGGCCTCGGCGGGGGCCGCGCTCGTCCAGCGCGCGTGCTCCTTGAACTGCGCGGGCGCGGCGGGAAGGCGGGAGGCGTCGATTTCCGGCGCGGTGGCGCAGCCGGCGATGACGAGGGATGCGAGCACTGCAGCGAGTTTCATGGTCGTCAGTCCGAGGAGCCGGCGAAGGCCTCGACATGCGGGACCTGGCCGTGCTGGGTAAGGGGGCGGTTGCCGGCGATCCGGCGCAGCAGCACGTAGAACACGGGCGTGAGGAAGAGCCCGAAGGCGGTCACGCCGATCATTCCCGAGAAGACCGCGGTGCCCATGGCCTGGCGCATCTCCGCGCCGGCGCCCGTGGCGAAGGCGAGCGGGAGCACGCCCATCACGAACGCGGCCGAGGTCATGAGGATGGGGCGCAGCCGCAGGCGGCTCGCCTCGACGGCCGCGGCGAGCGGCGTCTTGCCGGCGAACTCGAGCTCGCGCGCGAACTCCACGATCAGGATCGCGTTCTTGGCCGAGAGCCCCACGAGGACCATCAGGCCGATCTGCGTGAAGATGTTGTTCTCGCCCTGCGTGAGCCACACGCCCGCCATCGCCGCGAAGAGCGCCATCGGCACGATGAGGATGATGGACAGCGGGAGCACGAGGCTCTCGTAGAGCGCGGCCAGCACCAGGAACACGAGGACGATCGCCAGCGGGAAGATCCACGCGGCGGAATTGCCGGCGAGGATCTCCTGGTAGGTGAGCTCGGTCCACTCGTAGCCGATGCCGGGCGGCAGGGTCTGCGCGGCGATGCGCTCGACGGCCGCCTGCGCCTGGCCCGAGGAGTATCCGGGGGCCGGGCCGCCGTTCACGTCCGCCGCGAGGAAGCCGTTGTAGCGCATGGCGCGCTCGGGGCCGGCGCCGGGCCGGACCTCCAGGAGCGCCGAGAGCGGCACCATCTCGCCCGTGCCGGAGCGCACCTTGAGCTGGCCCACGTCCTCGCCCCGCGCGCGGAAGGGGGCATCCGCCTGCACGCGCACGGAGTAGGTGCGGCCGAACCGGTTGAAGTCGTTCACGTACAGGCTGCCGAGGTAGATCTGCATCGTGTCGAACACCTCGGTCACCGGCACGCCGAGCTGGCGCGCCTTTGTCCGGTCGACGTTCGCCTGCAGCTGCGGCACGTTCACCTGGAAGCTGGAGAAGAGCCCGGCCAGCTCCGGCGCCCGGTAGGCCTTCCCCAGGAACTCCCGGGTCGCCGCGTCGAGCGCCTCGTAGCCCAGCGAGGCGCGGTCCTCGATCTGCAGCTTGAAGCCGCCGGTCGTGCCCAGGCCCTGCACGGGCGGGGGCGGGAAGATCGCGATGAACGCCTCGGGAATCGCGGCGAACTTCTGGTTGAGGGCGCCGGCGATGGCGCCGCCGCCGAGGGCCGGCCCGCGGCGCTCGTCGAAGCCCTTGAGCGTCACGAAGACCACGCCCGCGTTGGCGCTGTTGGTGAAGCCGTTGATGGAAAGTCCCGGGAAGGCGACGGCGGATTCCACGCCCGGATGCTGGAGCGCGACCTCGCCCATCCTGCGGATCACCTCCTCGGTGCGGTCCAGCGTCGCGCCGTCGGGGAGCTGCGCGAAGCCCACCAGGTACTGCTTGTCCTGGCCGGGGACGAAGCCGCCCGGGACCGCCTTGAAGAGCCCGGCGGTGGCGAGCGCGAGCGCGAGGTACACGCCCATCACCAGCGCCTTGCGCGAAAGCACGCCCTGGAGCCTTCCGGTGTAGGCGGCGGTGCCGCGCCGGAAGAGCCGGTCGAAGCCGCGGAAGACGCCGCCCAGCGCGCGGTCCATGAGGCGCGTCAGGCGGTCGGGCGCGGCGCCCTTTTCCTTGAGAAGAAGCGCCGAGAGCGCCGGCGAGAGCGTGAGCGAGTTGACCGCCGAGATCACCGTGGAGATGGCGATGGTCAGCGCGAACTGCTTGTAGAACTGGCCCGTGAGCCCGGAGATGAAGGCCATCGGGACGAACACGGCCACGAGCACGAGCGCGATCGCGATGATCGGGCCGGAGACCTCCCGCATCGCGCGGTAGGTCGCCTCGCGGGGGGCGAGGCCCGCCTCGATGTTGCGCTCGACGTTCTCCACCACCACGATCGCGTCGTCGACGACGATGCCGATCGCGAGGACCAGCCCGAAGAGGCTCAGCGCGTTGATGGAGAAGCCGAACAGGTGCAGGACGGCGAACGTCCCGATGACGGACACCGGCACGGCGAGCAGCGGGATGATCGAGGCGCGCCAGGTCTGCAGGAACAGGATCACCACCAGCACGACGAGCGCCACCGCCTCCAGGAGGGTCTTCACGACCGCCTTGATCGAGGCGCGCACGAACTGCGTCGGGTCGTACACGATGCGGTAGTCCACTCCCTCGGGCATGTCGCGCCTGATCTCGGCCATGGTCGCGCGCACGTCGTCCGAGATCCGGATGGCGTTGGAATTGGGCGCCGCGAAGATCGGGATCGCCACCGCGGGCTTGTTGTCGAGGAGCGAGCGCAGCGAGTAGTCCGAGGCGCCCAGCTCCAGGCGTGCGACGTCCCGCAGGCGCGTCACGGCCCCGCCGGCCTCGGTCTTCACGATGATGTCGCCGAACTCCTCCTCGGTGTTCAGGCGCCCCTGCGCGTTGATGGACAGCTGCAGGTCCACGCCGGGCAGGTTCGGGGAGGCGCCCACCACGCCGGCGGCGGCCTGCACGTTCTGCTCGCGGATGGCGCGCACGATGTCGCCGGCGGACAGCCCGCGCTCGGCGGCCTTGCGCGGGTCGAGCCACACCCGCATCGAGTAGTCGCCGGCGCCGAAGAGCTGCACCTGGCCCACGCCCTCGATGCGCGCCAGGCGGTCCTTCACGTTCAGCACCGCGTAGTTGCGCAGGTACGTCATGTCGTAGCGCTCGTCGGGCGAGACGAGGTGCACGACCATGGTGAGGTCGGTGGCGCCCTTCACGGTGGTGACGCCGAGGCGGCGGACCTCCTCGGGCAGGCGCGGCTCGGCCTGGGTCACCCGGTTCTGGACGA
Source organism: Usitatibacteraceae bacterium (assembly GCA_044230355.1). Classification (GTDB taxonomy): domain Bacteria; phylum Pseudomonadota; class Gammaproteobacteria; order Burkholderiales; family Usitatibacteraceae; genus FEB-7. The sequence goes on from JBGARD010000005.1 coordinate 34,470, forward strand.
GCTGCTGCGCCTTGTCCGGGTCCGTGCCGAGCCGGAAGGTCGCGGTGAGCGTGAGGCGGCCGTCGGCGGTGGCCTGGCTGCCCATGTAGAGCATGCCCTCCACGCCGTTGATCGCCTCCTCGAGCGGGGTGGCCACGGTCTCGGCGATCACCTTCGGGTTGGCGCCGGGGTACTGCGCGCGCACCACCACCGACGGCGGCACGACCTCCGGGTACTCCGCGATGGGCAGCACGCGGATCGCGATGAGGCCCGCGATCACGATGAGGAGGGAGAGGACGCCCGCGAAGATCGGGCGGTCGATGAAGAACTTGGAGAGGTTCATGGGGCCCCCTTCAGCCTTCGCGGGCCGCGAGATTGGCCATCTGCGCGGGCTGCGGGGAGACCAGCGCCCCGGGGCGCACGCGCTGCAGGCCGTTCACGACGATGCGCTCGTCGGGCTTGAGGCCGCTCGTGACGATGCGCAGCCCGTCCACGCTCGCGCCCAGGGACACTTCCCGGTAGGCGGCCTTGTTGTCCTCGCCCACGACCAGCACGAACTTCTTGCTCTGGTCCGTGCCCACCGCGCGTTCGTTCACCAGCAGGGCGGGCGTGGGCCTGGCGCGGCCGAGGCGGATCTGGGCGAACTGGCCGGGCATGAGGCTGCCGTCGGGATTGTCGAAGACCGCGCGCACGCGCACGGTGCCGCTGCGGGCATTGACCTGGTTGTCGACGAGCTGCAGCCGGCCCTTGTGCGGCGTCCCGTCGCCGGAGCCCGTCCCCATGAGGACCGGGATGGCGGCCAGGCGCGAGGGCGAGGACGCGGAGCCGGCGGTGTCCTCGAGCGCGCGCAGGACCGCCTTCTCGTCGGCGTCGAAGCTCGCGTAGATCGGGTCGACCGAGACGAGGGTGGTGAGCACCGGCGCCCCGGGGCCCGCGGGCACCAGGTTGCCGGCGGTGACCTCGAGCCGGCCGACCCGTCCCGACACCGGCGCCCGGACCTGCGTGTAGCCCAGGCTCAGCTTCGCCGACTGCAGGGCGGCCTCCGCGGCGCGCAGGTTGGCGTCGGCCTCGTCGCGCGCGTTGGCGCGCTGGTCCAGCTCGCGCTGGGCGATGGCCCGCTGCTCCCAGAGGCGCTGCGCGCGCTCGAACTCGCCCTTCGTGTACAGGGCGCGCGCGCGGGCCGCGGCGGCCTGGGCCTGGGCGCGCTCGGCCTCGGCGGCGTAGGGCGCCGGGTCGATGGTGACGAGGAGCTCGCCCGCCTTGACGAGCGAGCCCTCCCGGAAATGCACCGACTGCACGGCGCCGGCGACGCGCGAGCGCACGTCGACGCGCTCGACGGCCTCGAGGCGGCCCGAGAACTCGTCCCAGGTGGCGACTTCGGCATTGACGACGGTGGCCACCATCACGGGCGTGGGCCCGGGCTCCCGGGCGTGCGGGGCGGCGTTCGAGGTGCGCAGGGCCAGGACCCCGGCCGCGAGGCCGGTGGCGGCGAAGACGAGGCCGATCGCGGTGGCGAGGCGGCGGCGGTTGGCGGTGAAGGCGGAAGTCATGGTCGTGTTCCCCAGGTAATAAATGTAGCGATCACTATTGAATGTGGGCGGACTTTAAAATGCATGGACAGGCAGTGTCAAGAGATTTAATATCGAGCGCTATGAAAATCACCGCAAAACGCGCATCGGGCGGCATGGAATGCGCCTGCGAGGTGCCGGACGCGCGCCGGCCGCGGGGCCGGCCGCGCTGTTTCGACCGGGCAGCGGCCCTCGAGGCGGCGATGGAGGTCTTCTGGCGAAAGGGCTTCGAGGCCACCTCCCTGAGCGACCTCACGGCGGCCATGGGCATCAATCCCCCCAGCCTCTATGCGGCCTTCGGCGACAAGGAGCGCCTCTTCCTCGAGGCGGTGGTGCACTACGAGGACACGCGCTTCGCGCTCTGCCCCTACGTGGAGGAGCCCACCGCCCGGGCCGCCGTGGAGCGGCTGCTGCGGCACGTGGCCGACGAGATGACCACGCCGGAGCACCCCGGCTGCCTCATGGTGATGACCATGGCGATCTCGGGGTGCTCGCAGGAGCTCAAGGACGCGCTGGCGCAGGTCCGCGCCGAGGTCCGGGGCCGCTTCCGGGCGCGCATCGAGCGCGGCCTGCGGGAAGGCGACGTCCCCGCCGGCACCGATGCCGCCGCCCTCACCGATTTCTACGGGGCGGTCGTCTCGGGCATGGCGCTGCTCGCGCGGAGCGGCGCCAGCCGGAAGTCGCTTCGCGCCACGGCCGGGCAGGCGCTCCAGGTCTTCCCCGAACCGCCCGGGGGGCGGGCTCGCGGCCGGACCCGGCGCAAGCCGCAGCCCGCGTAGGCGCGCTTCCCGGCTTCTTCCTTCTTCACCCGTTTGCATGGGGCCTCCGTTTTCGACGAAGGCCGCAGGTTCAGCCTTCCCATGATGGGAAGGTCAACGGGTATCTTCCGGGGGTTGTGTCCGATCCCGCGGAAGGGATCGGCCCGCTCGGGCGGTGGCCTACGCGGCGCAGCCCCACTCCTGGGCGGCTCGCCAGGCCGCCTCGCGGGTGTAGAAGTAGCCGTGGCGCTCGTAACCGGCGAGCAGGGTTGCCCTGGCGGCGATGACGCGGCCGCAGTCGGCACGCACCGCGACCGCCTCGTCCGGAAGGCCGTCGAGCACGTGCTCGCGGGCCGGCAGGCCGTCGGCGCCGCGGGCGAGGAAAAGGGCGCAGGTCGCGTAGTCGTAGAACGCGGGCCGGAAGCCCATCCCGCGCAGCGTCTCGCCGTCGCGCTCGACCGCCGCCTGCATCACCAGGGTCTTGGCCAACCAGTCGCTGCCTGCCAGGTTGCTCATCGCGCACCTCTCGCTTCGGATGCCGGGTTTCGATGGGACCAGTGTTGCCGCAGGGCGCGTGCCGGGCTGTGAGCCACGTCTCATTTCCCGCGCGGACGAATTACTCCTGAAGCCGATGGGCGGTCCCCGCGCGGCGACGGGGGGCGAAACGGGGGCAGGGGCGTTGCGGCTGAAACCCGCGGGCCTCAGGCGAGGCGGTCCAGGGTGGAGGACAGGTCCAGCCCCGTCTGCCTCGCGAGCCTTGCCGCGGGGGCGCGCAAGGCCTGCGGATCGAGGAGGAGGTCCTCGTCCGCGCTCGCGATCGCCACGGTGTTGCCGGCCCCGCAGGGGGGCAGCACCTTCACGCGCTCCTCGAACGCCTCGCGAAGGCGCCGCACCACCGGCCAGACGCTGCGCCGGCGCGTGAGCAGGTTCGCGGCGAGGAGGCCGCCGGCGCCCAGGCGGCCGCGGCAATTCAGGTAGAAGGGCACGGTCTCCAGCATCCCCGCGTTGCCGTCGGAGTCGAAGCCGTCCACGAGGATGAGGTCGAAGCGCCGGCGCGTGGCGGCGAGGTACTCGTGCGCGTCGCCGATCTCGATCGCGAGCCGGGGCGAGGATTCCGGGAGCTTGAAGAACTGGCGCGCCGCAGCGACGACTTCCGGGGCGATCTCGACGACGGTGAGGCGCGCGTCCGGGCGGTGGCGGAGCAGGAAGCGCGTGAAGGAGGCGCTGCCCAGCCCCACCTGCAGCACGCTTGCCGGCCAGCCGCGGCGGGTGCGCAGGATGAGCGGCAGCATCATCTCGCGCGTGTACTCGAGCTCGAGCGAGGACGGGCGCGCGATGCGCATCGCCCCCTGCACCAGCTCGGAGCCGAAGTGCAGGTACCGGACCCCGTTGCTCTCGCTGACCTCGATCGATCCCAATCGCCGTGCCTGGTTCGTGTACCTGGTTCGTGTACCTGGTTCGTGTACCTGGTTCGTGTACCTGGTTCGTGTACCTGGTTCGTGTACCGCGTTACGGGAGTCAGGCGGAGACGATGACCTTGAAGCCTCCGTACACCATGCGCTTCATGTCGAAGGGCATCGCGCCGGGCTTCATCATGTCCGCCAGCCGCGGGTCGGCGATGACCTTTGCATTCACCTTGTCGCGATGGCTCCTCGACTTGAACACGATCCAGGAGAACACGATCGACTCCCCGCGGCGGGGCTTCACCAGGTTCGGGAAGAGCGGCTTGCCCTCGATCACCAGGTCGTCGCCGACGCACTCCTTGTAGTCGAGCGCGCCGTGCTCGCGCCAGACCTTCCCCGCGCGCCGGGAAATGCGCGCGTAGGCCTTGAGGCTGCGCGTGGGCACCGGAATGATGAAGCCATCGACGTAGGCCATGGGTTCCTCCGCTATCGAATCCGTTTCAGGTAGTCGCCCAGCACGTCGAACGACGCGTTGAAGCCCCCGTCCATCGACTTGAATCCCGCGAGGTAGGCCTGCCGCTCGGTCTCGCTCGCGCCCAGCGGCCAGGCCCGCAGGGTGAGGACCGTGCGGCCATCCTGCCCGGTGAGCGTGATCACCGTCAACGTCTCGAGGGGCCAGTCGGCGTCGAAGGGCGCGCGGGTGATGCCGCCGGACTCGTCGGAGAAGGACAGGACGAAGGCGAGCCGGCCGGGCGCGGCGATGTCGCGGTAGATGAAGCGGCCCCACATCACCTGGCCGGCGGCGCTTGCCATCCTGTAGAGGAACATCCCGCCGGGGCGCAGCTCGTGCCGGGCCACCGTCGTCTCGAAGCCCTTCGGGCCCCACCAGCGCGCGAGGTGCTTCGCCTCCGTGTGGGCGCGCCAGACGAGCTCGCGCGGCGCGTCGAAGGTCCGCGTGACGGTAAAGCCGCGCAGAGTGGTCAAGTGGTCGCGCAGCCTCCCCATCGTCTCCATGAGGCCCTCGAAGGCGCCGTGCTTCTCGATCACGAAGTCGCGCGCCTCGTTCGAGGGGAAGCGAAGGCGCATCGTGAGTCGCGTGCCGCCCGCCTCCTCGGCGAAGATGACCTCGACCAGGAAGCTGATGTCCTTCGTATCGCCCTCGCCGCGGTGCTCGTAAGCCAGGCGCGAAGGCGGCTCGACGGCGACGAAGTCGATGAGGTTCCCGTAGTCGGTGCCGTCCGGGCCATGCATCACGAAGCGCCACTGCCCGCCGGGCTTCATCTCGGCGTGCTGCGTCGTGGTGGTGAAGCCCACGGGTCCCCACCACTGCTCCAGGTGCGCGGTGTCGGTCCAAACCGCCCATACCAGCTCGCGCGGGGCGGCCAGGAGGCGGGTGGCGAATACCTCCTTGTCGGCGAGGCCGGTCTCTTCCGCCAATTCCGGGTTACTTCTTGCGTCCACGTGTCTTCTCCTTTGCCTGCAGTTCGCGAAGGTAGAGCTCCAGGCCGTCCAGCCTGTCTTCCCAGAGCTGCCGGTAGGCGTCCAGCCAGTCGGTCGCGGCCTTGAGTGCCCTGGGCTCCAGCCGGCAGGGCCGGTACTGCGCATCGCGGCCGCGCGAGATGAGGCCCGCGTTCTCCAGCACCTTCAGGTGCTTGGTCACCGCCGGCAGGCTCATGGCGAAGGGCTCGGCGAGCTCGGTGACGTTGGTCTCACCGACCGCCAGGCGCGCGAGGATGGCGCGGCGGGTGGGGTCGGCGAGGGCGGAGAAGGTGGCGCTCAGGCGGTCGGCGGTCACGGTTTTGTTAACCATGCAGTTAGTTAACCGTATGGTTAAGCAAATCCCGCGCGCCTGTCAAGCGGCACTTCCCGGCGGGGTCAGGCTCTCGCGGCAGGGGCGGCCAGGATCGCGACGGCCCGCGGCGCCAGGCGCTCCAGGGCGGCCTGCAGCGCCTCGGGCTGGCTCTCGCGCACGATTTCCAGGTCGGCCCGGCAATCGCGCACGCGCAGCAGCCCGGCCGCTTCCTCGCACCACGGCTTGGCGGCGGCCACTTCGTTGGCCAGCACGAGGAGGGTGAGGCCGTCACCCACCGCGCTGGAGAGGGGCAGGAGGAGGTCCACGGCGCGCGCGGGATCCACCGCCACCGGGCACACGGCGGCGAGGGGGCCGCGGAAGCGCCCGGACTGGGGCAGGACGAGGAGCGTGGCCGGCGCCCCCTGGGCGAGATGCAGGGACTCGGGGCCCCAGCGCGAGATCCCGATCACCGTGAGGTCCTCCGGCGTGGCGGCGGCGACGATTTCCTCGGTGACGGAGCCGCGCGTGACGCGCAGCGTCCAGCGGAGGGGACGCGCGCCGGCCAGCTGCACCAGCGCCCGGCGGGCCACGCGCGCGTGCGCCTGCAGGGCGCGTTCCATGGCGGGCGGATCGATCGGGCGCGCGAAGGCCGAGCCCACGCCCACCTCGCGCGCGAAGGGCATGCCCGCCATCCGGTGCAGCTCGTCGCTTTCGACGAAGAGCGCCTCGAGCTCGGCGTCCAGCGCACCGGCCAGCGATGCGGCGGCCTCCAGCGCCGGGCGGCTGTGCGGCGCGAAATCGAGGCCGACGACGATGCGGCGGATCTTCATCGCGGCTTGCCGCGCCGCCAGCCCTTCCTGCCCGCAGGGCCGGTGACGAATGCGCGGACCCGGTCGGCGAAGGCCGCGAGGCGCTTCTCGACGCGATGGTTGACGCTGCCCTCGGGGAAGCGGCCGAGGGCGTCGCGCTCGCCGGCCGGAAGGCCCGAGAGGATCTCGAGCGCCTCGTCGACGCCGGTCACGGCGTAGACGTGGAAGCGGCCCGCGGCCACGGCCTCGACGACCTCCGGCCGCAGCATGAGGTGGCGCGCGTTGGCCGCCGGGATCACCACGCCCTGGCTGCCGGTGAGCCCGCGCGCCTTGCACAGGTCGAAGAAGCCCTCGATCTTCTCGTTCACGCCGCCGATGGCCTGCACGTCGCCGTGCTGGTTCACGGAGCCGGTGATCGCGATGCACTGCCGGATCGGCGCGTCGGAAAGCGCGGAGAGCAGGGCGCAGAGCTCGGCGCACGAGGCGCTGTCGCCTTCCACGCCGCCGTAGTTCTGCTCGAAGACGAGCGTCGCGGCGAGCGAGAGCGGCCGGTCCGCGCAGTAACGGCCCGCGAGGAAGCCGGAGAGGATCAGCACGCCCTTGGAGTGCAGCGGCCCGCCGAGCTCCACCTCGCGCTCGATGTCCACGATGCCGCCGTTTCCCAGGCGCACGCGCGCGGTGATGCGGCTGGGCATGCCGAAGGCGAACTCGCCCAGCTGGACCACCGACAGGGCGTTCACCTGGCCGGCCCTCTCGCCCTCGGTGTCGATGAGGAGCGTGCCCTTCTGCATCTGCTCGCGCAGGCGTTCGCGGATGCGCGATTGCCGTTCCTCGCGGGCGGCGAGGGCGCGCGCGACGTCGGCCGCCTCCACCACCTTGCGCCCGTCCGCGGCGGCGAAGTAGTCGGACTCGCGCACGAGGTCGGTGAGGTCCTGCATCGCCACGGAGAGCTTCGCGCCATCGCCCGCCGAGCGCGCGCTCTCCTCGAGAAGTCGAGCCACGGCCCCGCGGTCCAGGGCGCGCAGCTTCTCGCGCCGGGCGATCGTGGCCACCACGCGCGCGTAGAGGAGGTCGCTGTCGGGCCCGCGCTCGATGTCCTCCTCGAAGTCCACCGCCACCTTGAAGAGCTCGGGGAACTCCGGGTCGTAGGCCTGCAGGAGGTAGTAGATGAACCGCTCGCCCACCAGCACGACCTTCTGGTCGAAGGCGATGGGCTCGGGCTTGAGGCCCACGGTGCTCACGAGGCTGAGCATCTGGCCCAGCGACTCGGTGCGGATCTCGCGAGAGCGCATGGCGCGCTTGAGCGCCTCCCAGGCGAAGGGCTGGGTGAGGACCTTGAGCGCGTCGAGGACCAGGTAGCCGCCGTTGGCGCGGTGGAAGGCGCCCGCCTTGATGAGCATGAAGTTGGTGACGAGCGTGCCCATCTGGGCCTGGTGCTCGACGCGGCCCACGAGGTTGTCGTGCGTGGGGTTGTCCTCGTAGACGATGGGCGCGCCGCTGCCCTCGGCGTGCTCGATGAGCACGTTCACCTGGTAGCGCCCCAGGGGCGACTCGGCCTCGGGCTCGGGGATCGGGACCCCGAAGAGCGTGCGCTGCTCGCCTTCCTTGGGATGGCGGAAGAACTCGGCGTGGTCGAGGACGTCCTCGTGCACGCCCTCGAGGTGCCTGACCACGGGCTCCAGCGCCACGTAGGCAGCCTTGAGCTCCTCGATGAGGCCGGTCACCGTGGCGCCGACCACCTGGCGGTTCAGCTCGCGGACCTTGCGCTGCGCCTCGCGGCGCATCTTGGGCACCTCGTGGATGGCGCGCGCCAGCTCCTGCTCGAGGGCGGCGATGGCCTCCTGCACCTTCTTCTGCCTCGCCTCGGAGAGCGCGTGGAACTCCTCCGGGCTCATGACCTTGTCCTTGCGCATCGGCGCGAAGCCGAAGCCCGCCGGCGTGCGCACGAGGGCGATGCCCTGGCCCTTCGCCTTTTCCCCGATCGACTCGATGGCCTGCTCGTGGCGGCGCTCGAACTCGCTCTCGATCTCCTGCAGGCGGGTGCGGTACTCGTCGGTCTCGAAGGCGCTGGGGATGCCGGTGCGCAAGTCCTCGACGAGGCGGGCCATGTCCTGCCTGAGGCGCAGCGCACTGCCGGCGGGGAGCTTGAGGGCGCGCGGCTTGTCGGGCGCCGCGAAGTCGAAGACGTAGCACCAGTCGTCGGGCGTTGCGCGCTGCGGCGCCTTCTGCTCGAGGAAGCGGCGGACGATCGTGTGGCGCCCGATGCCCTCCGGGCCCATGGCAAAGAGGTTGTAACCGTCGCGCTCGATGCCCACGCCGAAGCGGATGGCCGCGACGGCGCGCGACTGACCCAGGACCTCGGCGAAGTCCTGCAGCTCGCCGGTGGTGGCGAAGGGCAGGCTCGCGGGCTCGCAGGTGCGCCGCAGGGCGGGCGGGGCGAGGGATAGGGCACGACGGGGATTCGGCACGGCGAAGTCCTCCGAATCCCAGTTTCCGCGTGGCGAACCCGTCCTGGTTGATGCGCATCAAGGGGAGGGTCGGGGAGCCCACGGTGAGACCGCATTGGAGGTAGCATCGCTGCACGAATCGCCTTTCGGCGGAGGCCGTGATGTCCGTACTGCTCGAATTCTCGATGTCCCCCTTCGACAAGGGCGAGAGCCTGGGCGAGTACGTCGCCCGCTCGCTCGACATCATCGACCGCAGCGGGCTGCCCTACCGGCTCACGCCCATGGGGACCGTCATCGAGGGCGAGTGGGACGAGGTGATGGCCGTGGTGACGGCGTGCTTCGAGCGCATGCGCCAGGACTGCGGGCGCATCTCCACCTCGGTGCGCATCGACTACCGCGCCGGCAAAGGCGGGCGCCTGAAGTCCAAGATCGACTCCATCGAGTCGAAGCTAGGCCGCAAGCTCTCCACCTGAAACGAACCCGGTTCATGAACCGGGTTCGCAGGTGTTCCGTCAGTTGGGGGTGACTCCCGAGGCATTCACGACCTTGGACCATTTCTCGACTTCCGAGGCGATGCGCTTGCCGAAGTCCTCCGGCGTGCCGGTCATGGGATGGCCGCCGAGCTCCGCCAGGCGCGCCTTCATCTTCGGGTCGTTGAGGGCGCGGTTCACCTCGGCGTTGAGCTTGTCGACGATTTCCCTAGGCGTGCCCTTGGGGGCGCCCAGGCCGAACCAGGCGACGGCCTCGTAGCCGGGCACCGTCTCCGCGACGGTGGGCACGTCGGGCATCGAGGGCTCGCGCGTGGTGGTCGTGACCGCGATCGCGCGAATCTTCCCGCCCTTGATGTGGCCGGCCGAGGACGGCAGGTTGTCGAAGAGCACGTGGACCGTGCCCCCGATGAGCTCGATGAGGGCCGGGCCCGCTCCCTTGTACGGGACGTGCAGCATCTTGCAGCCCGTCATCATCATGAAGAGCTCGCCCGACATGTGCACCGACGTGCCCGCGCCCGACGAAGCCATGTTGATCTTGCCGGGATTGGCCTTGCAGTAGGCGATGAACTCCGCCACCGTCTTCGCCGGGAAGGCGTTCGTGACCTCCATGACGTTGGGCGAGGTGATGAGGCCGGCCACGGGCTGCACGTCCGCGAGGATGCTGAAGGGCAGGTTCTTGTAGAGCGTGTGGTTGATGCCGTTGGCCGGGTTCACGAGGAAGAGCGTGTAGCCGTCGGGCGGCTGCTTGAGCGCGTAGTCCGCGCCGATGTTGTTGCCGCCGCCGGGCTTGTTCTCGATGATGAACTGCTGGCCCATCTTCTCCGAGAGCCAGCCGGCCATGATCCGGGCGAGCACGTCGGTGGTCCCCCCCGGCGGGTAGGAGACGACGATCTTCACGGTGCGGGTCGGGTAGTCGGCGGCGAACGCGGCCCCGGCGAGCAGGGCGGCGAGCGCGAGGGCGGCAAGGCGGGCAAGGCGGATCATGGGTTCCTCGGGATTTGTCTTCGGTGGTCGCGTGGCGTCGCCCCCGGGCAAGGGAAGCGCGCCCGGACATGTTAGCGCAAGGCGGGCCGCGGTCTACCTGCGCCGGCGTTCGGGCTTGGGGTACTGGAGGATCCTAGACACGCGGCTCTCGAAGGTGTCGCGGCGCGAAAGGCCCGCGACCTGCCGGCCCGAGACGAGCGGGTAGTGCCTGAGGTTCACGAGGCGCTCGTGCGCGTCCCAGCAGGCCTTGGGCGAGGTCACCCACAGGTCCGTGTCCAGGCGGCGCAGGTCGAAGGCGCGGGAGTAGCTGCGAAGCGTGTGCCGCCCCTTCCGGTCGCAGTACTCGTGGAAGTAGGAGAGCGCCAGCTCGCGCAGCGAGCGGTAGACGGGGTCCCGGTAGCGCAGCACCGAGCCGTTGGTCTTGGAGACCGCCCCCCAGAAGCGGCCCTTCCGGAAGACGGCGATGCAGTGCGGGTAGTCCGAGAGGTCGCAGTCCAGGTGCACCAGGAGCGGCGGCCTGCCGTGGATCCACAGCGCGCAGGCGGCGACGAAGGCGCCCTCCAGGCAGTGCGCGCGCCGCTGCCGCAGCACCTCGCGCGCCGACAGGAGCGTCTCGCCGCCGCGCTCGTGGTTGGCGGGAATGCGGTTCACGAAGGCCTGGACCTTCTGCGGCGTGTCGAGGCGCTCGAGAGAGGCGAACTGCGCCCGGGTGAGGCCCAGGTCCTCGCGGCGTGCGAAGCGGCGATGGCGCAGCAGGGCCATGGGCGCGGGAGGCTCCGGGCGGTTGCCGGCGCCCCTCGCCGGCGCGGGGGGTCAGGCGGCGCGGCCGACGATCTGGGCGGTGGCGATGAGCTCCTCGAGGAGCGCCATCGCGGCCGAGCCCGACATCGCGTACGGGTCGAGCGTCGTGGTCTCGGAGTACTTGAGGAGCACCGAGGGGTTCACCTTCGCGAGGTTCACCTGCCCCATCGTCCAGTTGGCGAAGCGGCGCTGGGCGGCCTCCTCGTAGTGCAGCACCACCACGTTCTTGTGGCGCGCGTCGCGGACGATGTCGTTGTAGAGGAGGTTCACGGCGGTGCGCCCGCCCTCGAGCACCTGCATGAACGTGTCGCCGCTCTGGCACAGGATGCCCGTGATGCCCAGGCGCGGGTTGTGCTTGCGCGACTGCTCGAGGATCGACTCGATGACCTCGGAGGTCACGGGCTTGGCGGAATGGCTGGCGTAGAGGAGGCGGACGAGCATTCTGGTTCTCCTGGGAGTCCTATCTCGTGAGCAGGGCGAGGAACTCGCGGCGCAGGTTCGCGTCCTTGAGGAACGAGCCGCGCATCACGCTGTTCACCATCTTCGAGTCGGTGTCCTTCACGCCGCGCCACTGCATGCAGAAGTGGTCGGCCTCCATCACGACGGCGAGCCCGTCGGGCTGCATGCGGTCCTGCAGCAGGTCCGCCAGGCGCGTGACCGCCTCCTCCTGGATCTGCGGCCGGCTCATCACCCAGTCGCACAGGCGCGCGTACTTCGACAGCCCGATGAGGTTGGAGTGCTCGTTGGGCATCACGCCGATCCAGACCTTGCCGATGATGGGGCACAGGTGGTGCGAGCAGGCGCTCCTCACCGTGATGGGGCCCACGATCATGAGCTCGTTCAGGCGCTCGACGTTGGGGAACTCGGTGACCGGCGGCGCCGGCAGGTAGCGCCCCCGGAAGACCTCGGAGAGGTACATCCGTGCCACGCGCCGGGCGGTCCCCTGCGTGTTGTGGTCGCTCTCGGTGTCGATCACGAGGCTCTCGAGCACGCGGCGCATCTTCGCCTCGACCTCGTCCTGGAGCTCGGCGAGCTCGCCGGGCTCGATGTACTTCGCGATGTTGTCGTTGGCGTGGTAGCGCTCGCGGGCCTTGCGCAGGCGCGCGCGGATGCGTTCGGACGCCGGAACCGCCGCTTCGCCCTTGGGCGCCGGCCGGGGAGGGGTTTTCTTGGCCATGCGCCTATCCTACCTCCCCCCGGGGAGGGCAGGAGGCCGGCGCCGGGTTAAAATCCCGCATTCCACGCACCGTCGAAAAAAGGAAACCGACGAATGAACACCATCAAGACGCTCGCCGCGGCCGCCGCGCTCGCGGCCACCCTCGGCCCAGGCGCCGCCCAGGCGCAGCAGGCCTCGGACCAGGTCAAGCAGGCCTGCCGGCAGACCGCCAACTCCGTCGCCGGCCTCATCGAGAACGCCAAGCGGCGCGGGGTCAAGGACCTCGAGGCGGGCATCACCAAGCCCTCCGGCGACTGGCCCTCGCAGGTGGCCGCCTACATGATCCAGGCCGCCAACCGCTCCGACAGCCTCTCCCAGGGCGAGCTCGCCTCGCTCGGCTACGCCTACTGCGTGGAGCGCCGCCCGCGCGGCTAGCAGAAGTGGCGTTTTGCTGATCCAACCGGGGTTCGCCGTCCATCCGAAGGTGTACAGGTAGGGAAGGCGTATTCCCGGGAGGATTCGGCCGTGAGGCCGGGCGAGTGGTCGTTCCTCGATGCGATGTGGCGGTGGGGCGGGTTCGCGACCGACGCGGGCTGGGCCCAGGCCGCCGGACGCGTCGCGATCGACCGCCTGCGGCAGGAGCGCCTTTCGCGCCTCCTGGGCTGGACCCGCAGGCACTCGCGCTACTACGCCGCCCGCTGGGGCGGCCAACCGCACCGGGACCTTCGCCTCGCCGACCTGCCGCCCGTGCACAAGGCGGAGCTGATGGCCCGCTTCGACGACTGGGTGACCGACCCGGCCGTCACGAGGAAGGGCGTCGAGGCGTTCACCTCCGACCTCTCGCGCATCGGCCAGCCGATGCTGGGGCGCTATGCGGTGTTCGCCAGCTCCGGCACGACGGGCGTTCCCGGGCTCATCGTCCACGATACCGACGCGCTCGCCGTCTGCGACGCGCTGGGGGCCACGCGCATGGGCGCGCTCGCCCCCGCCTGGAACTGGGGCGAGCCGCTCACCGGCCACCGCTACGCGCTCATCGCGGCCACGGAGGGCCACTTCGCGGGCATCGTGAGCTGGGAGAGGCTGCGCTCGCTGCACCCGTGGTTCGAGGCGAACGCGCGCGTCTTTCCCGTGACCGCGCCCATCCGCGAGACCTGCGCGGAGCTCGAGCGCTTCCGGCCCACGGTGGTCGCCTCCTACGCCACGGTGCTCAGGGCGCTGGCCCACGAGCGCGACGCCGGGCGACTCGAGATCGAGCCCTCGGTGATGTGGTACGGCGGCGAGTGGCTGGCCCCCATGGCGCGAGAGCACATCGAGCGCGCGTTCGGCTGCCGCGTGGCGGGCGACTACGGCGCCTCGGAGTTCCTCAACATCGCCTTCGAGTGCGAGCGCGGCGCGCTGCACCTGAACGACGACTGGGTGGTGCTCGAGCCCGTCGACGAGAACTACCAGCCTGTGCCGCCGGACACCGCCTCCGCCTCGGTCCTCCTCACCAACCTCGCCAACCACGTCCAGCCCCTCGTGCGCTACGAGCTGGGCGACAGCGTGACGGTCGTGTCGAAGCCCTGCGCCTGCGGGCGCCCCTTCCCGGTGATCCGGGTCGACGGACGGCGCGACGAGATCCTGCGCCTGGACGACGCCAAGGGCCACGACGTGCAGATCATGCCGATGGCGCTTTGCACGGCGGTGGAGGAGGGCGCGGGCGTGCACCGCTTCCAGATCGTGCAGACGGGGCCGGCCGCGGTGCGCGTGCGTCTCGAGGGAGCCTCGCGGCCGCGCAGCCCGGGCGCGCGCGTGAAGGACGTCCTCGCGCAGTTCCTCGCGAGGCAGGGGATCACGCGCGTCGCGATCCGCATCGAGTCCGGCGAGATCGCCGCTCACCCCGTCAGCGGCAAGTTCCGGCAGGTGTGGCGCGAGAAGCCGCAAGCGGTGAAGCAGACAGCGAAGCAATCGGCGTGAGGGAGTTGCCAAGGGAAAGGCCGGGGAATTCCAGGGCAGGCAAGCGTGACCGTCGGATGGGTGCCCGGAAATTCGAAGGCCGCCAAACACGTCGGCCTTCGAATTTCCACCCATCCAATGGCGACGGCGCTTCGCTTTGTCGCCCTACGACGGTCGCCTGCCATGGAATTCCCCGGCCTTTCCCTTGGCAACTCCCGGGGAGCTCCGTGGACGCGGCGTCGTGGATCCGGGCGCCGCGGCACCGAATGCGCCACGGTGCGTCAATGGGGGCGGTGCTGGCGATGTGATTCGACAACCGTGGCGCGCGACCGTCGAGGTTGACGAGGCGCAGCACCGTCAACATTGGATGGGTAAAAAGTTCGGGCCCGACGTGTTTGGCGGGCCCGAACTTTTTGGGCACCCATCCGGACGGTCACGCTTGCGCGCCCCGGTTGGCGAATCACATCGCCAGCACCGCCCTTACGGCATTCGCCGTTCCTTGCTGCGCCGTCGCTCTACCTCGTCCAGACGGCTCGCACGAGGTTCTCGTCGGCCTCGTAGCGGACCTTTAGGCTGCCGTCGTACGCCGCGCGCACGGCGTTGCCGATGGCGCGGGCGAGGTGGTTGCCGGTGGTCTGGATCTCGAGGGATCCGCCGCGCTCGCCGATGGCCATCACCCGCTCCAGCGGGTGCTCGGCCTTCTCGTGCGCCTCGCGCGCCTCGACCAGCTTCTTCAGCTCGTCGCGGTGGGCCTGTACGAACGGCCCCTTGAGGGTCACATAGCCGCCCGGGAACCGGTCATGGATCCGCAGGCAGGCCGGGCAGCTCATGGAGATCGCGTCCTTGGGCTTCGGGCCCCAGGTCCAGCGTCCCTTGTGGAAGACGACGCCGCATTCCGGGCAACGCGCGTCCTGCGGCGGCTTTCCCGCTTCCAGGTACGGGTCGTCGTGCCGTGGCGCATAGATCGGCTCGTGACGCACCTCTGCAATGTGGCGATGCGGGGTGGGTTTCATCGCTTTCTCCCGTGGGGAACAGTTCCCCGATTCGATTTTCGCGCCGCCCGTCCCGCGAATCTTGCCCGGGATCAACGCCCACCCCGAAAACGGGGTAGGGGGAGCCCGGCAGGACGATCCGCTAGACTCGCGGCTTTCCCGGACCGCCCGTCCCATGTCCGCCCGCCCCGCCGCGCTCGCCTTCATCTTCGCCCTGGTGGTGGTGGACGTGGTCGCCCTGGGCGTCGTGATCCCCGTCCTTCCAAAATTAGTTGAATCGTTCAAGGGGGGAGACACGGCCGCGGCGGCCGAGGTCTACGGGGTCTTCGGCACGGCGTGGGCCCTGATGCAGTTCCTGGCCATGCCGGTCCTGGGCGCGCTGTCCGACCGTTTCGGGCGCCGGCCGGTAATCCTCGTCTCCTGCCTCGGGCTGGGGCTCGACTATTTCCTGATGGCCCTGGCGCCGAGCCTCGCGTGGCTCTTCGTCGGACGCGTGATCTCGGGCATCACGGCGGCCAGCTTCTCGACGGCTTTCGCGTACATCGCCGACGTCACCCCGCCGGAGAAGCGCGCGGCCGCCTTCGGCATGATGGGCGCGGGCTTCGGGCTGGGCTTCACGCTGGGGCCGGCGCTGGGCGGGGTCCTCGGCGGGGTCGACCCGCGGCTGCCCTTCTGGGTGGCGGGCGTCCTCGCTCTCGCGAACGCGGCCTACGGCTACTTCGTGCTGCCCGAGTCGCTGCCGAAGGAGAAGCGGGCGCCGTTCTCGTGGCGGCGCGCGAACCCCGTGGGCGCGCTCAAGCTCCTGCGCTCGCACCGCGAGCTCTACGGCATCGCGGCCGTCCTCTTCCTGATGCAGCTCGCGCACGTGGTGTTCCCGGCGGTCACGGTCCTCTACATGGGCTACCGGTACGGCTGGGGGGAGGTGGCGGTGGGGCTCGTGCTCTCCGCCGTGGGCGTGGGCACGATGATCGTGCAGGGCGGGCTCGTCCGGCCCGTGGTCAAGCGCATCGGCGAGCGGCGCGCGCTTGCCACCGGGCTCGCCTTCGGCGCCGCCGGGATGGCGATCTACGGCCTCGCTTCGAGCGGCCCGGCCTTTCTCGCCGGCATCCCCGTGATGGCGATCTGGGGGCTCGCCGGGCCCTCGGCGCAATCGCTCATGAGCCGGCGCGTGGATCCGTCCGAGCAGGGCAAGCTCCAGGGCGCCGTCTCCGGGCTGCAGGCCATCTCGGGAATGATCGGGCCGGCGCTCTTCACGCAGGCCTTCGCGCTGTCGATCGGGAAGGACGCGGCGATCCACGCGCCGGGATCGCCGTTCCTGCTGGCCTCCGCCATGATCGCCGCCGCGGGAGTCATCGCGTGGTTCGCGACGCGGGAGCGCGGGGCCGGGGCGAAAGCGCCATGAAGCGCCGGTCCTACTCCTCGCCCATCCACGACGCGCTGCGGGTGGGCCCGAGCCGCATCACCGGGCGCGGCCTCTTCGCCGGCTGCGACATCGAGAGGCGCGCCAAGATCGGCGAGTTCGAGGGCGAGGTCATCACGATCGCGGAGGCGAGGCGCCGGGCGGCGAAGCTCAGGATCGTCGCCATCGTCGAACTCGAGCGCAAGGCGATAGACGCGCGCAGCATGCGCACGGGCTTTCGCTTCATCAACCATTCCTGCGCGCCCAACACCTTCATGCGCCGCACGAAGGACCGCGCCGAGTTCTACGCGCTGCGCGATATCGCGAAGGGTGAGGAGCTCACGGTCGACTACCGGCCGAGCCACCACGAGGGGCGGCTTGCCTGCCGCTGCGGCGCGCCCGGCTGCTTCGGCTGGATCTAGAGAGCGCCGGCGTCCTCGAGCAGCTCGGCGACGGCCTCGGCGATCTTCTCGTAGCCCCTGGCGTTGGGATGCACGAGGTCGCTCTTCAGGGAGCGCGAGCCCAGCACGTCGGCGAGGATGTCGTTCTCGACGGGGATGGCCAGCTCCTTCCCGATCTCCTCGTAGAACTTCACCTTCGAGGTGCCGAAGCCGGGCTTGGGCGTGGCGACGAGAACGACGGCGATGCCGCGCGACTGGGCCAGGCGGATCATCTCGCGCACGTTGGCCGCGGCGGACTCCTCGCCCATCTTGCGCAGGAAGTCGTTGCCGCCGTGGCACAGGACGAGCAGTTGCGGCTTCACCTCCTCGAGCACGCCCGGGAGCCGGCGCAGCCCTTCCTCGGAGGTCTCGCCCGGCACGCCCGCGCCGACCACCTTCCGGGAGATGAGCCGCTCGAGGACGGCCGGGTAGGCCTCCTGCCGTGACGCGCCGGTGCCGAAGGTGAGGCTGTCGCCGAAGGCGAGCACGACGGCGGCCGGATCGAGCCGCGCGACCTTGGGCACCCTGGGGCCGCACGCGGCCAGCAGGAGCGCGGCGAGCGCGAGCGCCAGGGCGCGCCGGGCATTCACGCCGCCGCCTTGCGCACCACGGGCTCGATCGCGATCGAGCCCGAATCGTCGGCGAACCAGACGTGGCCATCCTGGATCGTGCACTGCAGCTTCATCTTGCGCGCCGCCTGCGCAGCCAGGGCGCGCGTGGCGTCCAGCGGGACCTCGACGATCGCCACGTTCGCGAGCCTTTCGAGAGCCGGCGCATTCTGCTTCCACCAGGGCTCCGCGCCGGTCCCGTAGGTGTAGACCGCGACACGGTCCGCGCGCCCGGAGGCCTTGCGGATCTCGCGCTCGTCCGGGAGCCCCACGTCGATCCACAGGTCGATCGCCCCGGTGAGGTCGGTGAGGCACAGGTCCGCCTCGCCTTCGCTCGACAGGCCCCTCCCGAAGGCCAGGCGCTCGTCGGCGTTCAGGGCGAAGGCGAGCAGGCGCACCATCATCCGCTCGTCCGTCTCCGACGGATGGCGCGCGATCGTGAGCGCGTGGGTCTCGAAATGGCCGCGGTCGAGGTCGGAGACCGTGAGGTCGGCCTTGAAGATGGTCGCCTTGAGGGCCATGGGGCCGCTACTTCTTCGCGGCGAGCCCCTTCTTCAGCAATTCGGCGACGGTCTCGTTCAGCCCGGCACCCGAGGCCTGGGCGCGCGCCTGGAGCTCCTTCACGAGGTCCCCGTGCAGCTTGCAGGCGAAGGGCACGAGGCCGGCGGCGGCGTCGAGCTTTCGCTGCTCCTTGCGGTCGGTCACGTGCGACACGCCGCTGCCGTAGCGGTCGGATACGCCGCCGCGGCGGGCGTCGCCCTCGATCTTGAGGCCTTGGTTCTTGTGCAGGTCGGTGAGTTTCATGGCTTTTTGCGCGCAGTCGGGTAAGGGGGATGCCCGTATTCTACGCGGCGGCGGCTAAAGCACCGGCGAGGACAGGCGCGCGAGGGACTCCAGCAGCGCGCCCAGGCGCGAGCCCTCGCGCCGGCGGCGCCGGAAATCGGCCGAGCGGCCGCGGTCCTCCTCGAAGCGGCGCGCCAGGGTCCCGACGACCCCGGGCTCATAGAAGGCCGCGGCCACCTCGAAGTTGAGGCGGAAGCTGCGGTTGTCCATGTTCGCCGTGCCCACCACGGCGACCGTGTCGTCGATCACCATCGTCTTCGCGTGCAGCATCGGGGGGCCGTACTCGAACACGCGCACCCCGGCCCGGGAGAGCGCCTCGCAGTAGGTGCGCGAGGCCGCGCTCACGATCCGGGAGTCGCCCTCGCGCGGCACGATCACCTGGACGTCCACGCCGCGCAGCACCGCCACCCGCAGGACGCTCTCCAGGGACTCGTCCGGGACGAGGTAGGGCGTCTGGATCCACGCGCGCGAGCGCGCGCCCGCCAGGGCCGCGAGGAAGAACGCGTGCAGGGGCGCGTGCTCGTCGTCGGGACCGGAGGCGACGACCTGGACCGGTTGGCCCTCGACCGTGGCGGCGGGGGGGAAGTAGCGCTTCACGGACTCGAGGTCGGCCGCCACCTGGCCGCCGGCGAAGAGCCAGTTCTCGAGCACCAGGCGCTGCAGGCGGCGCACCGGCTCGCCCTCGATCCTCGCCTGCACGTCGCGCCAGGCGCCCTCGCCGGAGAACTCGCGGCTCATCGCCTCGTGCAGGTTGTTGCCGCCGATGAACCCGATCGCGCCGTCCACGACCACGATCTTGCGGTGGGTGCGGAAGTTGGCGAAGTTGAGGCTCGCCAGCGACAGGCGCACGCGGTTGAAGGCGAGCACCGTGCCGCCGGCCGCGGTGAGCGGCTCCCAGAAGGCCGGATCGACGTCGGGAGAGCCGAGCGCGTCGAAGATCACGCGCACCTGAAGGCCCCGGCGCGCCGCCGCGGCGAGCGCGTCCCGGATCCTCGCGCCCACGCGGTCCGGCTCCCAGATGTAGTACTCGCAGTGCACGTGGTCGCGGGCCGCCGCGATGTCGCGCTCGAGCGCCGCGAGGCATTCGTCGCCGTCCTCGAGGATGGCGATGGAGGTCGCCATCGTGGGCCCGCCCTGCCCCAGGCGGTCGACGACGCCGGCCAGCGAGGCCGCCTCGGGCGAGAGCTCCGGCGGCACCTGGCAGCACGACTGGCGCAGGTAGTTACGCACCTCCCCGGCGAGCGCGTTGCGCGCGCTGCCGTAGCGCAGCTTGCGGCGCTTGAGGCGGCGCGGTCCGAAGACCACGTAGTAGATCCCGGACACCACCGGCAGGGCCGCGAAGGCGAAGATCCAGGCGAGCGTGGCCGTGGGCGAGCGGCGCTGCGTGAGGAGCGTGAGGGAAGCGCCCACGACCCACAGGAAATAGAGCGCGGCGAAGGTTTCGAGCCACGGAAGCGTCGGCATGATTGCGAAGCATAACCGGGTGCCCGGCCCCCAAGCGGTAAAATGGGCGCCTCGCCGAAGCGAAGGAGCCGCGCCATGACCGCCCGCCCGAACATCCCCGCCGTAGCCGCAGCCCCCCTCGCGGCGCGAATTTCCCGGCAGTGGGATGCAGACATCGTCCCGCAGCTCGTCGACTACATCCGCATTCCCGCCAAGAGCCCGCATTTCGACGCCGACTGGGCGAGGAACGGCCACATCGAGGCGACCGTCCGCCAGGCCGAGCGCTGGGTGGCGGCGCAGGCCGTGAAGGGGCTTTCGCTCGAGATCGTGCGCATCGAGGGCCGCACGCCGGTACTCTTCTTCGACGTGCCGGCCACCGGCGGCCTCGCGAACGACCGCACCGTGCTCTTCTACGGCCACCTCGACAAGCAGCCCGAGATGACCGGCTGGCGGGCCGGGCTCGGGCCCTGGGAGCCGGTCATCGAGGACGGCAAGCTCTACGGCCGCGGCGGTGCCGACGACGGCTACGCGGTTTTCGCCGCGATCAGCGCGGTGATGGCGCTGGACGCCGAGGGCGTGGCGAGGCCGCGCTGCGTGGGCCTCATCGAGACCTGCGAGGAAAGCGGCAGCTACGACCTGCCTGCCTACCTCGACGCGCTCGCCCCGCGAATGGGCGACGTGCAGCTCGTGGTGGCGCTCGACTCCGGGGCCGGCAACTACGACCAGCTCTGGGTCACCACGTCGCTGCGGGGCCTGGTGAACGGCAACCTCGAGGTGAAGATCCTGGAGGAGGGCGTGCACTCGGGAGATGCGGGCGGCGTCGTGCCCTCGTCCTTCCGCATCGCGCGCCAGGTCCTCGACCGCATCGACGACTCGCGCACCGGGGTGGTGAAGCCGGCGGCATTCAACGGCGGGATCCCCGCCGATCGCCTGGAGCAGGCGAAGCAGGCGGCCGCCATCCTGGGCGAGGCGACGTGGAAGCGCTTCCCCTGGGCCTCGTCCTGCTGCGACGACCCGGCCACGGCCTCGATCTTCGCCGAGCCCGTGACCCGGGATCCCGTCGAGGTGGTGCTCAACCGCACCTGGCGGGCCGCGCTCGCGGTCACCGGCGCGGACGGGCTGCCGCCGACGCACTCGGCCGGCAACGTGCAGCGCCCCTCCACGACGCTCAAGCTCTCGCTGCGGCTGCCGCCCACCGTCGAGGCCAACGGCGCGGCGGCGAAGCTCAAGCAGGTGCTGGAGGCCGATCCTCCCTACAACGCGCGCGTCACCTTCTCCTATGACCAGGCGGCGAACGGCTGGAACGCGCCTGTCGTCGCGCCCTGGCTCGGCGCCGCCCTCGACGCGGCCTCGCAGGCCAACTTCGGCAAGCCCGCGGCCTACATGGGCGAGGGCGGCACGATCCCGTTCATGGCCATGCTGGGATCGCGGTTCCCGGACGCCCAGATGCTCGTCACCGGCGTGCTGGGGCCGAAATCCAACGCGCACGGCCCGAACGAGTTCCTGCACATCGACTTCGCCAAGAAGGTGACGGTGGTCACGGCCATGGTGATCGCGGCCGTTCGCTGATGCGCCCCCTGGTCGCCGCCGGCCTCGCCGTCGCCATCGCCGCCGCCTCCGCCGGGGGCTGGTGGCTCTCGCGGCCGGACAAGGCGCCGCAGGCGGCCGCCAGGGGCGGTGGCGGCGCGGTGCCGGTGACCGCGGCACAGGTCGAGCGGCGCGACGTGCCCGTGCGCCTGCGCGCCAACGGCACGGCGGTGGCACTGCAGTCGGTGGATGTGCGCGCCCAGATCACGAGCACCGTGCGCGAGGTGCACATCCGGGAAGGGCAGTCGGTGGCCCGCGGGGACCTGATGTTCTCCCTGGATTCGCGCGCCGAGGAGGCGAACCTGAAGAAGGCCGAGGCGCAGGTGGAGAAGGACCGCGCCGACCTCGCGAACGCGCAGCGCACCCTCGAGCGGCAGCGCCAGCTCTTCGAGCAGAAGTTCATCTCGCAGTCGGCGCTCGACGCGGCGCAGAACCAGGTGGAGACGCTCAAGGGCCAGCTCGCCGTGGACCTCGCGGCCGTCGAGGGCGCGAAGGTCGCCCTCGGCAACACGCGCATCCACGCCGCCTTCGCCGGGCGCACCGGCGCCATCGGCGTGCGGCCCGGCAGCCTCGTGCAGCCCAACGGCGCGGTGCTCGTCACCGTGACGCAGACGGACCCCATCCAGGTCGGCTTCACGCTCCCCGAGAAGGAGTTCACCGGCCTGCAGCGGGCGCTGGCGGCGGGCCCCGTCATGGTCGAGGTTTCCCCCGACGGCGGCCGCGAGGTCCTCAGGGGGCGCGTGAACTTCCTCGACAATGCCGTGGACACGGTGACCGGCACGATCCGCGTGAAGGCGGAATTCGACAACCGGGCGAGCCGGCTGTGGCCGGGGATGTTCGTGAACGTCCTGGTGTCGCCGCGCACGCTCGGCCAGGCCTCGGTCGTGCCTGTGCAGGCGGTGCAGACGGGGCCGGAGTACCGCTTCGTGTTCGTGATCGGCGATGACCGCAAGGTGGCCCTCCGGAAGGTCGGGGTGGAATACATCGACGAGGGCATCGCCGTGGTGACCGGGATCGAGCCCGGCACGAAGGTGGTCGTCGAGGGCGCGCAGAACCTGCGCCCGGGAAGCCTCGTCTCACTGGGCGAGCGCACGCCGGGCACGGCAGGCGACAGGGCGGGAGGCGGGAAGGCGCCGGGCGCGAAGTCCGGAGCGGCATCGTGAACTTCTCCGAGCCGTTCATCCGCCGGCCCGTGATGACGGTGCTGCTGTCGGCCTCCTTCGTGGTGGCCGGCCTCCTCGCCTACGACGAGATCCCGATCGCCGCGCTCCCCCAGTTCGACACGCCCACCATCTCGGTGAGCGCGAACCTGCCGGGCGCGAGCCCGGAGAACATGGCTTCCTCGGTGGCCACCCCGCTCGAGAAGCAGTTCGCCACCATCTCGGGCGTCGAGGTGATCACCTCGTCCTCGACGCTCGGCAACACGCAGATCACGCTGGAGTTCGACCAGGACCGCGACATCGACAAGGCGGCCGTGGACGTCCAGGCGGCGCTCCTTCGAGCGCAGCGCTCCCTGCCCGTGGAGATGACCAACCCGCCCTCGTACCGGAAGGTGAACCCGGCCGACGCGCCGATCCTCTTCGTCTCGCTCACCTCGCCGTCGATGGCGCTCTCGGATCTCAACAGCTTCGCCGAGAACCTCATCTCGCCCACGCTCTCGACGCTGCCCGGCGTGGCGCAGGTGAACATCAACGGCCAGAAGCGCTTCGCGGTGCGCGTGCGCGCGCGCCCCGACGAGCTGGCCGCCCGCGGCCTCACGCTGGACGACCTCGCCTCCGCCATCCGCTCGGCCAACGCCAATTCGCCCGTGGGGACGCTGGACGGCCCGCGGCAGACGCTCACGATCCAGGCCAACCGCCAGATGACGAAGGCGGCCGAGTTCGCCCCCCTCATCGTGGCGACCCTGCCCGGCGGGCAGGTGGTCCGCCTGCAGGACGTGGCCGACGTCGAGGACAGCGTGGAGTCGGTGAAGACGGCGGCCTGGACCAACGGCGAGCGCGCCATCACGCTCTCCGTGCAGCGCCAGCCGGACGCGAACACCGTGGCCACCGTGGACGAGATCCGGGCGGCGATCCCCAGGCTCCTGGCGCAGATGCCGGACTCGGTGCGGCTCACCGTGCGCAACGACCGCTCCGTCCCCATCCGCGCCGCCATCCACGACGTGAAGGTGACCCTGGGCATCACCGTGGTGCTCGTGGTGCTGGTGATCTTCCTCTTCCTGCGCCACCCGACGGCGACCATCATCCCGGCGCTCTCGCTGCCGATCTCGCTCCTGGGCACCGTCGCCATCATGAAGTGGATGGGCTACACGCTCGACAACGTCTCGCTGCTGGGCATCACGCTCGCGGTGGGGCTCGTGGTGGACGACGCCATCGTGATGCTCGAGAACATCGTGCGCCACGTGGACGCGGGCGAGCCGCCGATGCGGGCGGCCCTCAAGGGGTCTAGGGAGATGGGCTTCACCATCGTCTCCATCTCGCTCTCCCTCGTGGCCGTGTTCATCCCCATCTTCTTCATGCCGGGCGTGATCGGCGGGCTCTTCCACGAGTTCGCGGTGGTGGTGTCGCTCGCGATCCTCGTCTCGGCGCTGGTGTCCCTCACGCTCATCCCGATGCTGGGCTCGCGCTTCCTGCGCCGCCACCGCGAGGACGAGCCCGCCCTGCGCTGGACGGCGTGGTTCGACGCCGGCTTCCGGTGGGCCCTTGCCCGGTACGCGGCGGCCCTGGACTGGTGCCTGCGCCGCCGCGCCGTGGTGATGGGGGTGGCGGTGGGCTCGCTCGCCGCCTCGGTGGCGCTCTTCGCCGCGATGCCGAAGGGCTTCTTCCCCACGGAGGACCTCGGCCAGATCATCGTGGTCGCCGAGGCGGTGGAGGACATCTCGTTTCCCGCGATGACGGACATCCTGCAGGAGGTGAGCAAGCGCATCGGCGAGAACCCCGCCGTGGAGGCGGTGACCGTGTTCGCCTCGGGCTCCAACACCGGGCGCATCTTCCTCAACCTGCGTCCGCGGGGCGAGCGCGCGCCCATGGACAAGGTGCTCGACGAGCTGCGGCAGGAGACCAGGCGCATTCCCGGCGTCAGCGTGTTCTTCACGCCGCTGCAGAACCTGCGCCTGGGCGGGCGCATCAGCAAGGCGCGCTACCAGTTCGTGCTCCGGAGCGTGGGCGAGGGCGAGCTGCAGGAGGGTGCGAGCCGCATCATGGCGCTCATGCGCGCCGACCCCGCCTACCGCGACGTGACGAGCGACTCTCAGCTGCGCGGGCTGCAGGCGCAGCTCACGATCGACCGCGACAAGGCGAGCGCCCTCGGGGTGCAGGTCCAGGACATCCGCAGCGCCCTGTACTCGGCCTTCGGCGAGCGGCAGGTGTCCACGATCTTCACCTCCGTCGACGCCTACCAGGTGATCATGCAGGCGGGCGACCCCGACCGGCGCGACGAGAGCGCGTTCGCCAAGATCTTCGTGCGCGCCAAGGGCGGCACGCTCGTGCCGCTGTCCTCGATCGCGTCGGTGGAGCGGCGCGTGGGGCCGGTGTCCATCAACCACCAGGGGCAGCTGCAGTCCATCACCATCTCGTTCAACCTCGCCGGGGGCGCCTCCCTCGGGGAGGCCTCGAGGAAGCTCGAGCGGTTCAAGGCCGAGGCGAAGCTGCCGCCGTCGGTGCTCACCGGCTGGGGAGGCGACGCGGCCGCCTTCCAGGCCTCCCAGGCGAGCCAGGTGTGGCTCATCGTGACGGCGCTCCTCGTGATATACGTGCTGCTGGGCGTCCTCTACGAGAGCTACATCCACCCGATCACGATCCTGGCGGGGCTTCCCTCCGCGGCCGTGGGCGCGCTCGTCACCCTGTGGGTGTTCGGCATGGACCTGTCCATCATCGCGGTGATCGGCATCCTGATGCTCATCGGCATCGTGAAGAAGAACGCGATCATGATGATCGACTTCGCGCTCGATGCGCAGCGCAGCCACGGGATGACGCCCGCGCTGGCGATCCGCGAGGCGTGCCTGCTGCGCTTCCGGCCGATCATGATGACCACGTCGGCCGCGCTCATGGGGGCTGCTCCGATCGCCCTGGGCCTGGGCGCGGGCGCGGAGCTGCGCCAGCCGCTCGGCCTCGCGGTCGTGGGCGGCCTGCTCCTGTCGCAGGCGGTCACGCTCTTCATCACGCCCGTCATCTACCTCGCCCTCGACCGCTATTCGGGCCGCGGGCCGGTGACGGCGAGGTTCGAGGGCGCCGAAGGGGCGCGCGCCGACCAGGGACGTTGACGGGGATCATCGGCCGGCCACGCGGCCGTGCTATATACGGCCCATCGGCCCCGCCGTCCCGAGGAAGAGGCATCCATGCCGTCGAAGCGCCCGGTCATCGCCCGCAGGAAGATCCAGCCCGTCGACTCCGCGAAGTCCGCGGCGAAGCGCCCGAAGCGCGCGCCGCCGCGGGACGCCGTGCGGCGCGCGGAGGCCGGCGACACCGCGCCCGTTCTCGAACCCGACGCCATCGAGCGATTCACCGCCGACCAGGCCGGCGCCGCCGCCGACGAAGTCACCGCGGGCGCGATCCGCGACCTGCTGGAGGGCGTGAACCCGGGCGACGCCGCCCGCATCCTGCAGTCCGTCCTCGAGCAGCAGCGCGGGCTGGACAAGCTGGTGCGCCGGCAGTCGGACCGCGAGCTCGCCGACAACTGGCAGGAGGGCGGCTACCCGTACAAGAACCTCCTGTCGCGAAAGAGCTACGAGCGGCAGAAGTACCGCCTCCAGGTGGAGCTGCTGAAGCTCCAGGCCTGGGTGAAGGACACGGGCCAGCGCGTGGTGGTGATCTTCGAGGGGCGGGACGCCGCGGGCAAGGGCGGCACGATCAAGCGCTTCATGGAACACCTGAATCCGCGCGGCGCGCGCGTGGTGGCGCTCGAGAAGCCCACGATCGAGGAGCGCGGCCAGTGGTACTTCCAGCGCTACGTGGAGCACCTGCCCACGGCGGGCGAGATCGTCCTCTTCGACCGCAGCTGGTACAACCGCGCGGGCGTGGAGCGGGTGATGGGCTTCTGCACCGAGCCCGAGTACCAGGAGTTCATGCGCCAGGCGCCGGAGTTCGAGCGCATGCTCGTGCGCCAGGGCATCCACCTCTTCAAGTTCTGGTTCTCCGTGAGCCGCCGCGAGCAGCGCCGGCGCTTCAAGGAGCGCGAGGTGCATCCCCTCAAGCACTGGAAGCTCTCCCCCATCGACATGGCGTCGCTGGACAAGTGGGACGACTACACCTCGGCCAAGGAGGCGATGTTCTTCCACACCGACACGACCGACGCCCCGTGGATCGTGATCAAGAGCGACTGCAAGAAGCGCGCGCGCCTGTCCGCGATGCGCTACCTCCTGCACCGGCTCGGCTACACGAACAAGAACCCCGACATCATCGGCGCCCTGGACCCCCTCATCGTCGGCCGCGCGCAGGTGGTGTTCGAGCGTGGCGAGAACGTCATCACCGCGCCGGCCGCCTAGCCGGGCATGAGGGCCCTCCTGCGCGGCATCGTCGTCGCCGTGGCGGCCGGCGTCCACGCGGGCGCGGCGATCGCCGATGCGGGAGGCGCCGCCGAAGCCAGGCCGCGATGGCTGTTCGAGTTCAAGCGCCAGGCCACGGAGCGCGGCACGCCCGAGGAGACGACCAAGACCCAGCTGAAGCTCGAGTACCTGCCGGACGGCCCGGTGTCGCTCCTGCGCCTGGAGCTGCCGTTCCCGGACGAGCAGGCGAGCTTCGCCGGCAGCCCGCTCGATCCCGATCTCGGCGACATGAAAGTGCGCGCGGGATTCCGCGCCATCGAGGTGCTGGGCCGGCCGGCGACGTCGTTCCTGGAGGTGACGTTTCCCACGGCCGACCCGGAGTTCCAGGGTGCCGGCAAGTACCAGGTATCCGCAGGGATCAGGACGGCGTGGCCCCTGGGCGCCGGTCCGCAGGGGCGCCGGAATTCCCTTGCCGCGCAGTTGCAGCAGGTCGTGTCCACGGGAGGCGATCCGGCGCGAGACGACATCAACCAGACCAAGATCGAGGTCGAGGCACGCACGGCCTGGCCGGGCGGGCACTTCGCGAAGGCCACGTTCAAGCCGGTGGTCGACTGGGTGGGGGGCGGCCAGACCGGTGCCGTGCTGGAGCTCGAGGGCGGGTGGGTCGCGAGCCGTGACTGGACGCTCGCGCTGATGGGTGGCCTGCGGGCCTGGGGCGCCGGCGTGCCGGGCACCTACGGCAAGCGCGTCGAGCTCAAGGCGGCCTGGCTGTTCTGATCCGTCTGCTCCTTCCGGCCGATCCCCGTACACTCGATCCATGCCCGTCGAAGGACTCATCCCGGAAAAGATCTTCACCCTGGTCGCCGCGGCGACGATATTCACCGTCATGTTCGACCTCGGCATGCAGATCGTGCCCGGCGAGCACGACTGGACGCAGCGCCGCATCCGGGTCCTCCTGAAGGCCCTCTTCGCGGTGCTGGTCGCGGTGCCCGCGATCGCGATCATCGCGGCGCAGGCCCTGGACCTCGAGCGCCACGTGGAAATCGGGATCGTGCTCATGGCGCTCTCGCCCGGGGCGCCGGTGGCGCTCCGGCGCTCGCTCGACGCGGGGGCGCAGGCGAGCTTCGCGCCCGCCCTGCAGATCGCGGTGGCCGCGCTCGCGGTCGTGTCGATGCCACTTTTCATCGCGGGGCTGGCCGAGTACTACGGCAGCCCGGCCTCCATCTCGCCCGGCGACCTCGGGCGCCAGGTCTTCCTCGCGCAGCTCCTGCCCCTCGCGCTCGGGATGCTCGTCCGCCGCCTCCTGCCCGGGCACGGCGCGCGCATCGGGCCGCGCCTTTCGCGGGTGGCGCAGTTCCTCCTCGTCTTCCTGATGGTCCTCGCCATCGTCAACGTGGGACCCGTGGCGCTGCAGGCGGGGTGGCGTGTCGGCGCGGGCATCGCGGCGGTCACCGTGCTGGCGCTCGCCGTGGGGCATGCGCTCGGCGGGCCGGATCCTGAAACGCGCACGGCCGTGGCCATCGCGAGCGCCCTGCGCAACCCGGGCCTCGCGCTCGTGGTGGCCACCGTGAACAACGCGCACCCGGCGGTGATGCGCACGGTGCTCGCCTACCTCGTCATCGCGGCGCTGACCGTCCTGCCCTACGTCTTCTGGCGCCGCCGCCTCGCCGCGCGCTAGGACCGTCGCTCCATCGGCGCGCCGGCGCCGCCCGAACTGGACGCCGCGGATCTCCCCTCCCTAGAATGAGCTTTCGCGCAGCGGGGATGGCGGGTATCCGGGGAGCCCCCGATCCCTGCGGGACCGGGCCCGCCTCGGCACTCCGGCCGACCCACTCCCCGCCCGCAACCGGAGCCTGCCCCCATGAAGATTCCCGCCTTTTGCCCAGCCCCGCGACTCGCGATCGCGCTCCTCCTGGCCGCCGCCTTCACGGGACCTGGCCTCGCCGCAGAGGGGGAGAAGTGCCCTGTCGACGAAGCCCGGTTCCGCCATGTCGGCCCCGCCTACGTCGACGGGCAGACGGGCCTCACGTGGCGGTATTGCGCGGCCGGGCAGGGAATCGACATGAAGACGAGGCAATGCCAGGGCGCGATCTTCGCGACCGACAGCTACCGAACGGCCTCGGAATATGCTGGCGACTTGGCGAAGCGGATGGGAGGCCTCCGGATGCCGAACATCGACGAGGTGGCCAGGCTCGCCGAAGCGAAGTGCGGAAAGCGGGACTTCGGCCGCACGCCGCACGCGGATTATGGCGGTGCGCCTATCTGGACGACCACGCCGGCCGGGCCCGGAAAGGTCTACCAGTACGACCCGGATGCCGGCGGGAAGGTTGCGGTCGACGAGACCGGCTCGCCCGGCGTGATCCTGCTTCTCATCGAGGCCGCACCGAGACCCGGTCCGAAGTGATCGACTTCGCCGCGCGGAGCGGCGGTCCCTCCCGGGGCCGTCGCTGCGCATCCTTTAGAATCGCGGATTCCGTCCCTCCCGCGAAACACTCTCGATGACAGTCCTCTCCTGCAAGGCAATCCTCTCCGGCAAGGCCCCTTCCGGCGAACCCATCGCGCTGCGGGGCTGGGTGCGCACGCGCCGCGACTCCAAGGCCGGTCTCTCCTTCGTCCACCTCTCCGACGGCTCCTGCTTCCACCCGGTGCAGATCGTCGCCACCAACGCGCTCCCCAACTACGCGACCGAGGTCGTGCACCTCACGGCCGGCTGCGCCATCGAGGCGGTCGGCACCATCGTGCCCTCGCCCGCCAAGGGCCAGCCCTTCGAGATGCAGGCGCTCGAGATCCGGGTGGTGGGCCGCGTGGACGACCCCGACACCTATCCCATCCAGCCCAAGCCGCACACGATGGAGTTCCTGCGCGAGGTGGCCCACCTGCGCCCGCGCACCAACGTGATCGGCGCCTGCTCGCGGGTGCGTCACACGCTCGCCACGGCGATCCACCGCTTCTTCCACGAGCGCGGCTTCCTGTGGGTGAACACGCCCATCATCACCGCGGCCGACGCCGAAGGGGCGGGCGAGCTCTTCCGCGTCTCCACGCTGGACCTCGCGAACCTGCCGCGCGACGGCGCCGGGAAGGTCGACTTCTCGAAGGACTTCTTCGGCAAGGAGGCCTTCCTCACCGTCTCGGGGCAGCTCAACGTCGAGAGCTACTGCATGGCGCTCTCCAAGGTCTACACCTTCGGGCCCACCTTCCGCGCCGAGAACTCCAACACGAGCCGGCACCTGGCGGAATTCTGGATGATCGAGCCGGAGATCGCCTTCGCGGACCTGTCGGACGACGCGGACCTCGCCGAGGCGCTCCTCAAGCACATCTTCCGGGCGGTGCTGGACGAGCGCCCCGACGACATGGCCTTCTTCGAGGAGCGCATCGAGAAGGGCGTCATCGCCAAGCTCGAGGCGATGGTGGGCGCCGAGTTCGTGCGCATGGACTACACGGAGGCGATCAAGGTCCTCGAGGGCACGAAGCAGAAGTTCGAGTTCCCGGTGAAGTGGGGAATGGACCTGCAGAGCGAGCACGAGCGCTTCCTCGCCGAGAAGCACGTCGGCAAGCCCGTGATCCTCATGAACTACCCCAGGGAGATCAAGGCGTTCTACATGCGCCTCAACGAGGACGGGCGCACGGTGGCGGCCATGGACGTCCTGGCCCCGGGCATCGGCGAGATCATCGGCGGCTCGCAGCGCGAGGAGCGGCTGGACGTGCTGGACGCGCGCATCGCCTCCGCGGGCCTGGACGCGGCCGCCTACGGCTGGTACCGCGACCTGCGCCGCTACGGCACCGTGCCGCACGCGGGTTTCGGGCTGGGCTTCGAGCGCACCGTGGCCTACGTGACCGGGCTGGCCAACGTGCGCGACGTGATTCCCTTCCCGCGCACCCCGGGCAGCGCGCGCTACTGATCCATCGCCGCCATAGTTGCCCTGGGACAACATTCCGGCGCGCGGCGGCGGCACAATGACCGGCGGAGAGCCGACCGATGAACCTCGACCACCTGCGCCTGCAACTGGATGCCCTCGAGCACCGGGCCGAGGAGACGCGCGACCCGCTCGAGTGGCGCCGGATCAACCTGGAATGCACGGCCCTCGAGCGCTCCATCGTCACGGTGGAGGAGGAGCTCGAGCGCAACATCGCGATGCTCGAGTCGATCCGCAAGCGGCTTCGCCGCCTGCGCGCGCGCGCCTGATCCGTCCCTAGAAGATTCCCGCCGAGACTCCCGCGGCCAGGAGCGCGCCCGCCCGCGCGCAGCGCGCGAGGTCCGCCTCGCCGATCGTCTTGGGCGCGAGGATTGCCTCGGGTGTCTGGGCGTGGGTGATCACGAGGACGGGCTCGGCCACGCGCTTCAGGCGCAGCCCCGTGGCGATGCGCTCGGCCTGCCGGATCGTGCCGGCGCCGTCCGAGCCGGCGCACACGAGCAGCAGCCAGGGCTTGCCGTTCACGCGCTCGAGGCAGGGATAGTAGATGCGGTCGAGGAAGTCCTTCATGGGCCCGGCCATGGAGCCGAGGTGCTCGGGCATCGCGAGGACGAGGCCGGAAGAGTCGAGAACGTCGGCGGGGCCGGCCTGCGCGGCGGGAAGGCGGCGGATCTGCACCGCGTCCCCGGGTCCCAGGGCCTCCCGCGCGCCGCGCTCGGCCGCCTCGGCCATCTGCCGGGTGCCGCCGGTGGTGGAGCACCACGCGATGAGGAGCTTTTTCACGCGGCCGATTATGCGGCAGAATGCGCGCGTTCCCATCCCGGAGGCCGCCATGCAGCTCATCGGCATGCTCGATTCGCCCTACGTCCGCCGCGTGGCCATCTCGATGAAGCTCATGGGAATCCCCTTCGAGCACCAGTCCGTGTCCGTGTTCCGCCACTTCGAGCGCTTCCGCGAGGTGAACCCGGTGGTGAAGGCGCCCACGCTCGTGTGCGACGACGGCACGGTGCTCATGGACTCGACGCTGATCCTCGATTACCTCGAGGGTCTCGTGGCGCCGGACAAGCGCCTCATGCCGGCGGCCGGCAAGGAGCGGCTCGAGGCGCTTCGCCTCACGGGCCTGGCGCTCGCGGCCTGCGACAAGGGCGTGTCGCTCATTTACGAGCGCGAGCAGCGCCCCGCCGAGAAGCGCCACGATCCCTGGTACGAACGCTCCCTGGGGCAGGCGCTCGCGGCGTACACGGCGCTGGAGGACGCGGCTGGCCGCGCGCGCCCGTGGCTGCAGGGCGAGGGCCCCAACGCGGCGGACGTGGTCACGGCGGTGGCGTGGCGCTTCGGCCAGTACTACAACGCCGAGCTCGTGCCGGCGTGGAAGTTCCCGGCGCTCGCGAGGTTCTCGGTGCAGGCCGAGGCGCTGCCGGCCTTCGCGACCACTGCGCTCGACTGAGGGGCTTGAAGCGGGCGGGAACCGCCACGATGTTCCCGGGGTCCACGACACCGGAATGCCCTCCATGAAGAAGTCCTTCCTGCTCGCGGCCGCGGCGCTTGCCGCCGCCGCCGCGCTTTCGCCCTGGGCGCAGAGGAACGGCGCGCCCGAGCCGCGCACCGTGGCGCCGCGCGGGCCGCTCCTGCCCCAGGAGCAGGCGCTCGCGGGCCTGTTCGAGGCCTCCGCGCCCTCCGTGGCCTACATCACCACCGAGCGCCTGGCGCGCACGGGCATGTTCACCGCCCAGGTCGCGCAGGGAGCGGGCAGCGGCTTCGTGTGGGACGCCCAGGGGCACGTGGTCACCAACTTCCACGTGCTCGCGGGGGCAAGGAGCGTCTCCGTCAGCCTGGACGCCGGCAAGCCCATGTCCGCCAAGGTCGTGGGCTATGCCGAGGACTACGACCTCGCGGTCGTGAAGCTCGTCGACCCGCCGAAGAACCTCAGGCCCATCCCGCTCGGCAGCTCGCGCGACCTGCGCATCGGCCAGTCGGTGTACGCGATCGGCAATCCCTTCGGGCTGTCGCGCACGCTCACCACCGGCATCGTGAGCGCGCTGGACCGGCACCTGCCCACCAGCGAGTACCGCGAGATCGCGGGCGCCATCCAGACGGACGCGGCCATCAACCCGGGCAACTCCGGCGGGCCGCTCCTCGACAGCGCCGGGCGCCTCGTCGGCGTCAACACGGCGATCCGCTCGACCTCCGGCGCCTCGGCGGGCGTGGGCCTCGCGATTCCCTCGGACCTCGTGAACCGCATCGTCCCGCAGCTCATCGCGCGCGGGAAGGCGTCCCTGCCGGGCATCGGCATCCGCGCCGTCGACCCGAACATCGCCGCGCGCGCCGGGATCACGGGCGTGGTGGTGGCGCAGGTCGTGAGCGGCTCGCCCGCGGCCAAGGCGGGGCTCGCCGGGGTGAACCGCCAGACGGGCGACGTCGGCGACGTGATCGTGGCCGTGAACGGCCGCCCCGTGCAGGCCATGGGCACCTTCGCCGCGGAGCTCGACCGCGCCGGCATCGACCAGGAGGCCGAGCTCACGGTCGTCCGCGACGGAAAGGAGCGAAAGGTCAAGGTCAAGGTGATCGACGTCCAGCGCTGAGCCCGGTTCGGCCGGCCGGGCTTGCCCTGCAGGAAGCCGGGGCATAGATTGGTCATCCGCCGCGGCCTCGCCCGAGGGGCCGGGCGCCCGTCGGGCTCGTGGAGGGCAATGGGCACGCGCCGTCTTCGCCTTGGATGGA
Organism: Usitatibacteraceae bacterium; assembly: GCA_044230355.1. Lineage (GTDB taxonomy): Bacteria > Pseudomonadota > Gammaproteobacteria > Burkholderiales > Usitatibacteraceae > FEB-7. Next base: position 68,019 of record JBGARD010000005.1, read on the forward strand.
GGATTCTTCCGGTGCTCCTGGCGGTGGTCTGCGCGCCCGCCTGGGCGGACGTGCCCGCGTCTTCGGAATGGTCACGCCTGCTCTCGGAGGGGCGCGCGCGCATGGACGGCCAGGACTTCTCGAAGGCCGCGCCTGTCCTCGAACAGTCCCTGCGCGCCGCGGAAGCGCGGCACGGCACGGACAGCCTCCAGGCGGCCGAATCGCTGAACTGGCTGGGCGTCTCACTTTGCCGCATCGGCCGCGCGAGCGAAGGCGAAGCGATGCTGGAACGCTCGCTCGTCATCGTCGAGCGCAGCGCGGGGCCCGGCTCGGAGCTTCCGCTAGTCGTCCCCTTCAACCTCGCCGTCGTCCGGATGAACCGGGGCGACCTGTCCGGAGCGGAAAAGCTGCTCCAGGCGGTGCTCGCCGAAATCGAACGGCGGGGCGCGCGCTCCCATTCGATCAACGCGGTCGTGATAGGGATGCAGGGACGGCTCAACCTGCTTTCGGGCCGACTGGCGGAAGGCGAACGCCTGACGGCGCGCGCCCTCAAGCTGAACGAGGCCATCCTCGGACCCTTCCACCCCCAGACGGCCGAATCGCTTTTCGACATGGCGGTGCTCTACCGCATTACCGGACGGTTCGGGCAGGCGCGCCAGTACGCCTCGCGATCGCTGGAAGCGCGCGAGATGGTCTTCGGCGCCAACCACCCGCTGGTCGCCAAGAGCCTCGAGCAGGTGGCACTGGCCCATGTCCAGCAGGCCGAGTGGTCCGCGGCCGAGAAGGCGGCCCGGCGGGCGCTCGCGATCGTGGAGGCGACTCTCGGGCCGGATTCCATCGAGACGGCGGGTCCGCTCAACACGCTGGGGGAAGCCCGGCGCCAGAGCGGCCGGCTGGCGGAGGCCATCCCGCTCTACGGCAAGGCGCTCGACGTGATGGAGAGGAAGTACGGTCCCGGCGACCTGCGGACCGCGATGCTGCTCAACAATCTCGGGGGTGCCCATGCGGAGGCCGGCAGGCTGGCCGAGGCCGAGCCCTACCTGCGGCGGTCGCTGGCCGTCCACGAACGGTTCCACGGCAGCAGCCTGGTCACCGCGCAGGTCCTGTGCAATCTCGCGCAGACCGTCGGCGCGCTGGGGCGCCTCGACGAGGCCGATGCGCTGCTTCACCGCGCGCTGGCCATCATGGATCGGTCCGCAGGCCACGCGCACCCCTTGTCGGCCGCCATCCTGAACAGCCTGGCCTTCGTCGCCGCCCAGCGCGACCGGCCGGAAGACGCGCTCGCCTACGTGCGCCGCGCCAATGCCGCGCTGAGGGCGAGCGTGGACCGCGACTGGGGGCCGGATGCGTCCGTCTCGGGCGTCGCGCAGTACCGGTCGCGGCGCGAGATGCTCTCCCTGAACATCGAGATCATGCACCGCGCGGCGGCATCGTCAGACGCCAGGGAGGCCATCGGCGCCGAGTCCTTCGAGGTGGCGCAGATGGCGAAGGCGAGCGATACCAGCGCCGCGGTCGCGCGGTCGATGACCCGCTTCGCCAGCCGCGACGAGGAGGCGGCGAGGCTCGTCCGGAGCCGGCAGGAAGCTCTCGCCCGCCGCCGGGCCCTGGAAAGCGTCCTGGTGGGCGGCCCGGAATCGGCTGCGCTCCCGGCCGGCGCGCGGACTCTCCATCTCGGGCTCGACCTGGATGCCGTCGACCGGCGCTTGCGCGAGGACGACGCGGCGCTGCGCAAGCGCTTCCCCGAGTTCGCGGCACTGGCGAGCGGAACGCCGTCGTCGGTCGAGGAAGTGCGCTCGCTGCTCCGGCCTGGCGAGGCGCTCGTGTCCTACCTGGTGACGCCGCGCACGAGCTTCGTGTGGGTCCTCCGCCGCGAGCGCGTGGTCCATGCCCGGCTCGACCTCGGCAAGGAGGAAGTGGACCGGGCCGTGGCGCGATTGCGGCGCGGGCTCGACCTTTCCACCGGGGCGGTCCCGCGCTACCCCCTGGAGGAGGCGCACTCGCTTTTCGTCCGCCTGCTCGGCCCGGTGATGCCCGATCTGGCCGGCGCGCACACTCTCATCGTCGTGGCGGACGGCGCCCTGCAGAGCCTGCCCTTCGGGGTGCTCGTGACCGAGCCGCCGCGCCGGGAGGCCGGAAGCGAGGCGTACCGCGAGGCGGCCTGGATGGGTGAGCGCTTCGCCTTGTCGACGCTGCCCTCGGAGAACACGCTGGCCGCGCTTCGGCGGACCGCACCGCGTTCCGGGGCGCCGCTGCCGTTCGCGGGATTCGGCGACCCCGTGTTCGGGGGGGCCGCCGGCGAGCGGCCACGGCGTGCCGGCGACTATTTCTCCGCACGGGGCATCGCGGACACGCGCGAGCTCGCGCGGCTGCAGCGCCTGCCCGAGTCGGCCGACGAGATCCGCGCGATGGCCGATGTCCTGGGCGCGGGTCCGGACGCCGTGTTCCTGCGGGAACGCGCGTCGGAGACGCAGGTGAAGAAGACGGACCTGTCGCGTTACCGCGTCGTGGCCTTCGCGACCCACGGGCTGGTAAGCGGCGACTTCAAGGGCCTGGTCGAGCCTTCGCTCGTGCTCACGCCGCCGGCGACGGCCACCGAAAGCGACGACGGGCTGCTCACCGCGAGCGAGGTTTCGCAACTCCGGCTCCACGCGGACCTGGTGGTGCTGTCGGCGTGCAACACGGCCGCCTCCGACGGCACGCCCGGCGCGGAAGGGCTCTCGGGGCTGGCGAAGGCGTTCTTCGTCGCCGGCACCCGGTCCCTGCTCGTGTCGCACTGGCCCGTGGAGTCGCGTTCGGCCACCCGCCTGACGACGGAGATGATCCGGCACATGGCGCGCGAGCCGGAAAGCACGTCGGCCGAGGCGCTCCGAAGATCCAGCGGGGCGTTGCGGATGGACCCGGCTCGCGCCGAGCACGCCCACCCGGCGTTCTGGGCGCCGTTCGTCCTCGTCGGTGCGCCATAGGCCGGGCGCGGAACACACGCGAAGGGTGGAAACATGATCGGTCGACTCGTCCTCTGCGCCTCGATCCTCGCCGGATGCGGTGCTGCCGGCGCGGCCGACCCGGCCCTCGACAAGGCGGTCGAGGGGATTCTCAAGCTCGGCGCGGAGGCCAGGTCCGGCGATCCGGAAGTGACGCTGCCGTTGAGCGAGCTCATTCCCCCCCAGCCATCCCGCGAGGTGGCCGGGACGACCCTGTTCCGGATGTTCACGCCGGAAATGGTGGAGGCCACGCGCGTGGCGGCCGAGGAAGGCGATGCCCGCTCGCAGTACAGGATGGGCGCGTACTACGAGTCGGGAACTCCGCCGCTTGCCAAGGATGCCCCCCAGGCGCTCGAGTGGTACCGGAAATCGGCGGCGCAGGGATTCGCCGCGGCGCAGTTCCGGGTGGGCCAGGCGTTCCTCATTCCCGACCTCGGCCTGCAGAAGGACGCCTCCGCGGCAGCGGTGCAGATCAGGCCGGCCGCAGAGCGCGGTTACCCGCCCGCGCAGCGAACTCTCGCGGACATGCTGCAGAACGGCTTGGGCGTTCCGAGGGACGAGGCACAGGCCGCCGTGTGGTATCGGAAGGCGGCGGATGCCGGAGTTCGCGTGGCGATGACCAAGCTCAGCTGGCAGCTGCTGCTCGGGCGGGGCGTGGCCAAGGACGAGAAGGAAGGGATCGAGTGGCTGCGAAAGGCGGCTGACCGCAACTTCGCGTTCGCGCGTGCGCTCCTCTGCGGCTACGAATACGCGGGTACCCACCTGCCGCGGAACCCCGCCGCGGCGTTCCAGGCGTGCAGTGCCGTGCCGGAGGAGGCCCTCGCCCAGAAGCTCCTGGCGCACATGTACCTGACCGGACAGGGCACCGTCCGCGATCCCGGGCGGGCGGTCGAGTGGTACCGGAAGGCGGCTCTCCAGGGCGATGGGGCGGCGCTGAGCAGCCTGGGCGATCTCTACGGCAGCGGCACGGGCGTCCGCCGCAGTGCCGTGACGGCCTATCTCCTGAAGGAAATGGCGGTGCGCCAGGGTTTCGCCAAGGCGACGGCCGACCGCGAGAGGATCAGCGTCCTCGTGACCGACGCGGAGCGCAATCGGGCGGCCCGGCTGGCGGGAGAATGGAAGCGCGGCCAGCCTTTGCCGGGGGGCGCGGGGTCACCCTGACGAAACGCCGCCGCGGCCCGCGCGGCGGCATGCGGCTCGGCACCGGCCCGGCGCTGCCGGTACAATCTCGCCTTCCGCTTCGCGCCTCTCCCGCATGGCCTCCCGCTACGACGAAAGAAGCATCCGCGTCCTGAAGGGCCTCGAGCCCGTCAAGGAACGCCCGGGGATGTACACCCGGACGGACACGCCCCTGCACATCATCCAGGAAGTCGTCGACAACGCCGCCGACGAGGCCCTCGCCGGGGCGGCGAAGACCATCACGGTGACCCTGCACGCCGACAAGTCCGTCTCCGTGGAGGACGACGGCCGCGGCATCCCCGTGGGGCCGCACCCCGAGGAGAAGGTCCCGACCGTCGAGGTCGTGTTCACGCGCCTGCACGCCGGCGGCAAGTTCGACAAGAAGGCCGGCGGCAGCGCCTATGCCTTCTCGGGCGGCCTGCACGGGGTCGGCGTCTCGGTCACCAACGCGCTTTCGAAGCGGCTGGAAGTGCGGGTGAAGCGCGAGGGCGCGGCCTATGCGCTCGCCTTCGAGGACGGCTTCCTCGTCGACAAGCTGAAGAAGACGGGAACGGTGCCGGCGAGGCAGAGCGGCACTTCGGTGCGCGCCTGGCCGGACGCGAAGTACTTCGACTCCGACAGGATCAAGCGCGCCGAGCTCGAGCACCTGCTGCGCGCCAAGGCCGTGCTCCTGCCGGGCCTCGTGATGCGCCTGGCGGACGAGGCCGCGGGCGAGACGGTGGAATGGAAATACGAGGGCGGCATGGCCGCCTACCTCCAGGAAGGGCTCGCGGGCGAGGAGGGCGTGGCGAGCCCGGTCATCGTGGGCGAGTCCTGGGTGGCCGAGGGCGACCCGCAGTTCGCCACCGGCGAGGGCGCTGCCTGGGCGCTCGCGTGGGTGGACGGCGGGGGCGGCGGCGAGTCCTACGTGAACCTCATCCCCACGGTGGAGGGCGGCACCCACGAGTCGGGCCTGAAGAGCGGCGTGTTCGAGTCCATCCGCGAGTTCTGCCTGCACCACGAGCTCCTCACGCGCGGGGTGACCCTGCAGACCGAGGACGTGTGGAAGAACCTGCGCTTCGTGCTTTCCACGCGCATGCTCGACCCGCAGTTCCAGGGGCAGACGAAGGCCAAGCTCAATTCCCGCGACGCCGTGAAGCTGGTCGCCTCGCGACTGAAGGACCCGCTGGACGCCTGGCTCAACCAGCACGTGGAGGACGGCAAGCGCATCGCCGAGCTCGCCATCCGGGCGGCAGTGGCGCGCCAGAAGGCCGGCAAGGCGACCGAGAAGCGCCGCGGCTCCGGCGTGGCCGTGCTGCCCGGCAAGCTCACCGATTGCGAGAGCGAGGAGATCGCGAGGAACGAGCTCTTCCTCGTCGAGGGCGACTCCGCAGGCGGCTCGGCGAGGCAGGGGCGCGACCGGCACTTCCAGGCGATCCTGCCGCTGCGCGGCAAGATCCTCAACACCTTCGAGGTCGATCCCACCCAGATCTACGCCAACAACGAGGTCCACGACATCGCGGTGGCCCTGGGCATCGAGCCGCACGCGCTGGGCGAGGCCGGCAAGGCGCTGGCGGGGCTTCGCTACGGCAAGGTCATCATCATGGCCGACGCCGACGTGGACGGCTCGCACATCCAGACGCTGCTGCTGGCGCTCTTCTTCCGCCACTTCCCGGGCCTGCTCGCCAATGGCCACGTGTTCGTGGCGCAGCCGCCGCTCTATTGCGTGAAGGTCGATGCGCAAGGGAAGACGCGCCCGGAGCGGCGCCTGTACGCGCTGGACGAGGCCGAGCGCGATGCGATCCTCCTCAAGCTCTCCGACGAGAAGGTGCGCAGTGGCGCCATCCACGTGGGCCGCTTCAAGGGCCTGGGCGAGATGAACCCCGAGGAGCTGCGCGAGACCACGATGAGCCCGGACACCCGCCGCCTCCTGCCGCTCACCGTCTCTCCCGAAGTGCTCGCCGGCACGCACAAGGTATTCACGCTGCTGATGGGCAAGGGCGAGGCCGCCTCGCGCCGCAGCTGGATGGAAGAGCGCGGCAACCTCGTCGAAGCCGACATCTAGGTGAAGGGGACGCTTCCCTTCGAGAATCGAAGGGAAGCGTCCCCTTCACAAGTAATCTGATTGGGAAGAGCCATGCTCGATACGAAGACACCCGACCTGTTCGATTCCCCCCCGCCCCCGGCGAAGCCGCCCGGCGCGCCTTCGGGCGCGGACGGCGAGGGCAACGTCCCCCTCGCGCAGTTCGCCGAGAGCGCCTACCTCGCCTATGCGATGAGCGTGGTGAAGGGCCGGGCCCTGCCCGCCATCGAGGACGGGCAGAAGCCCGTGCAGCGGCGGATCCTGTACGCGATGCGCGAGCTCGGGAACCGCCATGACGCGCCGTTCAAGAAGTCGGCGCGCATCGTGGGCGACGTGATCGGCAAGTTCCACCCGCACGGCGACTCCGCGGTCTACGAGGCGGCGGTGCGCATGGCGCAGGACTTCACGCTGCGCTATCCGCTCATCCAGGGGCAGGGCAACTTCGGCTCGAGGGACGGCGACGGCGCCGCGGCCATGCGCTACACCGAGGTTCGGCTCACCGCCTTCGCGGAGGAGATCCTGCTCGCCGAGCTCGAGCGCGGCACCGTGGACTTCGTGCCGACCTACGACGGCTCGCTCCAGGAGCCGCGCCTGCTTCCGGCGCGGCTTCCGATCGCGCTCCTCAACGGGGCGTCGGGCATCGCCGTGGGCATGGCGACCGAGATCCCGCCGCACAACATGCGCGAGGTGGTCGAGGCCTGCGTCGTGGCGCTCAGAAGCGCGAAGGCCGCGGACGCGGAGATCCTCGCCTCCATCCCCGGGCCGGACTTCCCCGGCGGCGGGCAGGTCATCTCGCCGCCCGAGGAGATCGCGAAGGCCTACGAGACGGGCCGCGGATCGGTCCGTGTGCGGGCGCGCTGGTCGGTGGAGAAGCTCGCGCGCGGGCAGTACCGCGTGGCGGTGACCGAGATGCCGCCGGGCACGAATGCCGCGCGGGTGCTGGCCGAGATCGAGGAGCTCACCAATCCCAAGCCGCGGGCGGGCAAGAAGAGCGTCTCGGCCGAGGCGCAGGCGCTCAAGGCCGCCGTGCTGGGCGTGCTGGAGAGCGCGCGCGACGATTCCGACCGCGAGCATCCCGTGCGCCTGCTCTTCGAGCCGCGCACCTCGCGCGTCGCGCCCGAGGAGCTCATGAACCTGCTGCTCGCCCACACCTCGCTGGAATCGAACGCGCCCATGAACCTGGTGGCGATCGACCGGGAGGGCCGGCCGCGGCTGGCCGGCATCGCGCACTGGGTCCGCGAGTGGGCCGCATTCCGCCTGGAGGCGCTCGAGCGAAGGCTGCGCCACCGGCAGGGGGAAGTCGTCGACCGGCTGCACATCCTTGACGGCCGCATGATCGCCTTCCTCAACATCGACAAGGTGATCAAGGTGATCCGCGGCGCCGACGAGCCCAGGCCGGCGCTCATGGAGAAGTTCTCGCTCTCCGAGCGGCAGGCCGAGGACATCCTCGAGATCCGCCTGCGCCAGCTGGCGAAACTCGAGGGCATCCGGATCGAGCGCGAGATCAAGGAGCTGAAGGCCGAGCAGGCGGAGCTGGAGAAGCTGCTGGCGAGCGAAGGCGCGCGCCGCAAGCTCGCGGTGAAGGAAGTGACCGCCGACGGCGAGCGCTTCGGGGACCGGCGCCGGACCACGATCGAGGTGGCGGAGCGGGCCGCGGCCGCGCCCGTGGAGACCCTCACCGACGAGCCCGTCACCGTGATCTGCTCGCGCAACGGGTTCCTGCGCACGCGCACGGGGCACGCGATCGACGCGTCGACGCTTTCGTGGAAGGAGGGCGACGGCCCGCTCGCGGTGATCGAGACGCGTACGGTGCACCCCATCGTGCTCGTGGGCGCCAACGGCCGCACCTACAGCGTGCGGGCGCTGGACCTGCCGGGCGGCAAGGGCGACGGCGTCCCGGCCACCTCCCTCGTGGACCTCGCCGGCTCGCGCGTCGTGGGCGTGGTGGCGGGCGACCCGGAGACCCGCCTCCTCCTGGCGTCGAGCGCAGGCACGGGACTTCGCTGCCAGCTCAAGGACCTCGTCACGCGCCAGCGCGCCGGCAAGGCGTTCATGAGCGTGGGCGAGGGCGAGAAGTGCCTCGCGCCGGAGATCCTCGGCGAGTCGACCCGCGAGGTCGCCGCGCTCTCGGGCGAGGGCCGGCTCCTCGTCTTCCCGCTCGAGGAGGTGAACGAGCTCTCCGGCGGCGGCAAGGGCGTCATCCTCATGCGCCTGCACGAAGGCGAATCGCTCCTGGGCGTGCGCGCCGTCGCGGGGGCGCTGAAGGTGAAGGGCAAGGGGCGCGGCGACAAGGTCTCGTTCGTGACCGTGTCGGCGGCGGAGCTGGAGAACTACCGCGGCAACCGCGCCCGGACGGGGCGGGTGCTGCAGGGGTCGCTCAGGTCGGTCGCGGGGTTCGAGCCTTAGCGCCGCGGGAGGAGTCGGGGGCGCTAGCCCATGAAGAAGGCGTTGAGCTTGTTGCCGTCCAGGTCGCGGAAGTAGGCGGCGTAGAAGTTCTCGAAGCGCGGGCCGGGCGCGCCCTCGTCGGTGCCGCCCAGCTCGAGCGCCTTGCGGTGCAGGCGATCGACCATTTCCCGGGAGTTGACGGCGATCGCCACCATCACGCCGTTGCCCACGGTAGCAGGCTTGCCGTCGAAGGGGAGGCCGACGCCGAGGGCGGGCTTGTCCATCGAGACGCCGTAGGCGACGCTGCGGCCGAAGTCCATCAGCTGCTTCGCGCCGATCTCTGCGAGGAGGGCGTCGTAGAACGCCTTGGCGCGGGGCAGGTCGTTGGTGCCGAGCATCACGTAGCCGATCATGGGGATCTCCGGGGATGGGTGCGCGGAGTGTAGCGCATGGGGCGTGTAAGATCGGCCGTATCCCGCCAACCCGACCCCTGGAGGCTGCTCCCATGTCCGTGAAGGTCTTCGACAAGCAGGGCGCGAAGGTCCGTCTCGACGCGATCTCCACCGAGCCCCCGAAGGGGATGACGCGCGAGAAGGCCGAGAAGCGCTTCGCCACGCTGGGGCAGGAGCTCTTCGACCTGCAGGACGCCATGTTCGGCTCCAAGGCGAGCAGCGTGCTGGTGGTGCTGCAGGGCCGCGACAGCGCGGGCAAGGACGGCGCCATCAAGCACGTGGTGGGCTGCCTCAACCCGCGCGGGGTCATCGTCACCTCGTTCGGCGTGCCCACGCCCGAGGAGCGGCAGCACGACTTCCTGTGGCGCGTGCACCGCCACGCGCCGCGCCTGGGCGAGTTCTCCATCTTCAACCGCTCGCACTACGAGGACGTGCTGGTCGTCCGCGTGCACGACCTGGCGCCGAAGTCGGTCTGGGGCGAGCGCTTCGGCCACATCCGCGACTTCGAGGAGCTGCTGGCCGAGCACGGCACGATCATCCTCAAGTACTTCCTGCACATCACGAGGAAGGAGCAGGAGGAGCGCCTGCTGGAGCGAGAGGAGTCGCCCGAGACGGCGTGGAAGTTGAACCCCAATGACTGGAAGGAGCGCGACCACTGGGACGAGTACACCGGGGCCTACGAGGACGCCATCTCGCGGACGGCGGCGAAGCACGCCCCGTGGACGATCGTGCCGGCCAACGCCAAGTGGTACCGGAACCTCGTGATCGCCGAATCCATCGTCGACGCGCTCAAGCGCCGGCGCAAGGACTGGGAGGAGACCCTCGAGGCGATGGGCAAGTCCGGCCGCGAGGAGCTCGAGGCCTACCGCGCCCAGGCGGCCGCGGCCGGGGGCAGGAAGCGCAAGGCGAAGTGAGCGAGGCGCCGCCCCAATGAAAAACGGCAGCCCGAGGGCTGCCGTAATCGCTCGATGCGGGTCGAGGCCTAGATCGGCTTGATCGCCGTGGCCTGCTTGCCCTTCGGGCCCATCTTGACTTCGAACTCCACGCGCTGGTTTTCCTTCAGCGTCTTGAAGCCGGAAGCCTGGATTTCCGAGAAGTGCGCGAAGAGATCCTCGCCGCCGCCTTCCGGGGTGATGAAGCCGAAGCCCTTGGCATCGTTGAACCACTTGACCGTACCGGTCGCCATGTCTTGATTCCTTTGTACAAATTGAGAAAAAGCGGGAATGCCCGCATAACGCAAGCGAGACAGGTTGACCAGACGGGAACTGAACAGGGGCGCCGGGATACCGGCGGTACTGGAGTTACTGCTGAACAGACTGAATCACCGCTGGGCGGCAGTATACGCGAAAAGCGACTGATGCGTCAGGGTTTTTTCCCGTCGGCTGCCTTCGCGTCCTCGGCGTCCTGGTAGTCCTTCATCTGCTTCAGCCACGCGGACCAGTCGTACGGCCCGTCGACGAAGCGCTTCTCCAGGTTGGCGAGCACGCGGCCCCAGGCGCCGTTGAAGTAGTCGTAGGCCTTGTCCCATTGCCCGCCGTCGCCCCAGCCGGAGTGGGTGAGGCGCACGTCGGTGAACCCGTCCGTGCCGGGCGCCAGGCGCACGGTGACGCTCGTGCGCTGGGCGCGGGCCTCGGGCAGGTGCGGCGGGGCGTTCCAGGTGAAGGAGAGCATCCGGTTCTCCTGGAGGGCGAGGAAGACCATGCCGTCCGCGCCCTTCATGCCGGGCTTCGCGTAGGGGTTCATGTGGAGCTCGAAGAGGCCGCCGGGGCGCGCCTCGATCCGCGCGGAAGGCGCGAAGAAGGTCGTGATGCCCTCCGTGGTGGTCCAGGCCTTCCAGACCTCCTCCACCGGCGCCTTCACGCGGGCGGTCTTCACGATCGTGCGTTCCTGGGCGGCGGCGGCAAGCGGCACGGTGGCGAGCAGCAGGGCGGCGAGGGCGGTCTTCATGGCGTGGTCCCTTCAGGCCTGGTCGTAGGCGGCGCGCAGCCAGCCCAGGAGCTCGGCGTCGATGTCCTTCGAGTCCGTCACGCGCACCCGGTGGCTCACCATGGCGTTGAAGCTGCCGGAGGCCTCGAGCCGTCCGCCGGGCGCGGCGCCCTTGAGGTTGATGCCGACGTCGAGGCGCTCTGGCGTCGAGGGCTGGACGAGCGCGAACTGCTTGCTGCGTCGAAGGCTCACGTACGTCTTCTTGGGGGCGAGCTCCACGTCCGCGCCGAACTTCCCCACGGCCTTCGCCAGCTGGTCGTACAGGGGCCGCAACGGCGCCTTCTTGCCGGCGTACTGGGCCTCGACGAGGTCCTCGCCGCCGGGCGCGGGGGCATCGCCCGCGAGCACCCGCTGCGCCACGAGGTTCGCGTAACCGTGGCCCATGCCGTGCCTGTCCTTGAGCATTTTCACGATCTCGCCGTGCTTCGCGAGCTTCGCCTTCCGCGCGATGTCGATCCACGCCTCGAGAGGCTTGCCGGTGTTCTTCTCGTAGTTTGCGATCATCGTCGCCAGCGCGTCGTCCATGGACTCCTCCCTGTTAGAGCGGCCAGTTCTCGGACTTCGTCTTCGCGGGCAGCACGAACTCCATCGCCCCGAACATCGCGTACATGAGGCGAGTGCCGAAGGGCGGGCGGCCGGTCTCGACGATGGCCTTGAGGTTCTTCAGGATGAAGTCGCCGCCCTTCATCATTTCCTTCTCGCTGCCCGTGCCGGCCGGGATGTTCTCCACGGTGAGGGTCACCTCGACGCCGCCCTCGACCTTGCGCAGGTCGTAGACCACGGTGCAGGAGGGGTCCTGGTACTGCGTGAAGCGGTGGGTGTGGGCGAAGCGCGTCGGCGGCTCGTGCTCCACCACCTCGCCCACGACGATGGCGTGCCTGCCGCTCACCGTGCGCATCTGCATCTTGCGGCCGCGCACGAGGCCGGGCTGGTCGAGGGTGAGCATCGAGTTGAACACCGCGCCCTGCGGCTCGCCCGTCTTGGTGAGCTCGCGGAAAACCGCCTCCATCGTGCCGTCGATGACGATCCTGAATACCGCCTTGTTCGGTTCAGCCACGCGCGCCTCCCTTGCTTCTCGACAGCGGAACCGGGGCGTTCTCGAGCCGGTACTTCATGCGCGCGAGCCGCCCCCCCCAGTAGTCGCTGAACTCCGTGGTCCAGCGATCGTAGATCATGTGGATCGGCACCGGGTTGAACCACAGAAGCCGCTCGCGCCCGGCCTTCTCGGAGACGACGAGGTTCGCCGCCTCGAGCGCCGCCAGGTGCTTCATCACCGCGATGCGCCCGATGTCGAAGAACCCGCACACGCGGCTCACGTTCGCGCCCGGCTCCTTCTTGAGGATGTCCAGGATGCGCCGCCGCGGCTCGCTCGCGAGCGCGGAGAACACGGCGTCCATCTCGTCGGGCTTCATAGGTCACCGGAAGGTGACATATCGGGCGCCGCCCTGTCAAGTGCGGGCGACGGGGCCGTTCCCGGCCGGGGCCCGCGAGGGGGATTACGCGGGAGGCAGGAATCCCAGGTGCCGGAAGACCGGCTCGAGGGCGCGGCGGATCGCCTGCGGATCCAGGTGCGGGTCGCGGGCGGCGCGCACGACGAGGCCCTCGATGAGGCACTGCATGAAGATCCCGCGCTCGCGCGCCTGCCCGGCGGTGACACCGAGCCCGCCCTCGCTGCGAGGCAGCTGCAGCCAGCGCTCGAATTCCTCGCGGACCAGGGTGTCGGAATCCCGGATGGCCTGCGCGATCTCGGGCGAGCGCGAGGCCTCGGCGCTCATCTCGAGGAAGATCGCCTTGTTCATGATGTCGGGAGAGCCCGCCTGCCAGGCCGCGAACTTCTCCAGGACGGAGTCGAGGAAATCGCTCCCGGTGCACAGCTCCTGGATGCGCTCGCGCTTGCCCTCGAGCTCGCGCGCGATGATCGCCAGCATGATGGCGTTCTTGCTCTCGAAGTAGCGGTAGGCGAGGCCCGCGCTGATCGCGGCCTCCTCCGCGATGCGCGCCATGCTGGCGCCGTGGAAGCCGTGCTCGATGAAGCACTTCTGCGCCGCGTCGAGGATGCGCTCGCGCTGCGACTCGGCGTGCGCCTCGGCCTTCGGGGTCCTGCGCTGGAGGGCGTTCACTTTCCCGCCTCCCGCCAGTCGCCGCCCAGCACCTTGTAGAGCGTGACCCAGTTGGCCTGTTCCGCCAGGCGCGCGCCGATGAGGCCCTGCTGCGAGACGTAGAGCGTGCGCTGGTTGACCAGCCGGCCGAGGTAGCTGTCCTGCCCGGACTGGTAGCGCGCGAGCGCGAGCCGGTCCGCTTCGCTCGCCGCCTCCACCGTGGCCTCGAGCGCGCGGCGCTGGTCCGCGAGGGTGGCCGAGAACGCCAGCGCATCCGCGACCTCGCGGAACCCCGACTGGATCGACCTCTCGTAGCGGGCCAGCGCGATGTCGCGGTCGACGGTGGCCACCTCGAGGCCGGCCGTCAGGCGGCCGCCCTGGAAGATGGGCAGGTTCACCTGCGGCACCACGCTCCATGCGAAGGTGCCGCTCTTGAAGAGGCCCGAGAGCTCGTTCGCGGCCGTGCCGGCCGAACCGGTGAGCGTGATCGACGGGAAGAACGCGGCGCGCGCGGCTCCGATGTTGGCATTGGCCGCGAGGAGCGAGTGTTCCGCCGCCCGGATGTCGGGCCGGCGAAGGAGAAGCTCCGACGTGAGCCCGGCCGGCACGCCCTTCCAGCGCGTGACGGTGCCTTCCCAGCCTTCCGGCAGCAGGGCCGGGTCGAACGGGCCGCCCACCAGCAGGGCGAGTGCATTGCGGTCCGCGGCCACCTGGCCTTGGTACCGGGCGGCGTCGGCGCGCGCGGCTTCCACGAGGGTGCGCACCTGGGCATGGTCCAGGGCGGAGATGGCGCCCAGTTCCTTGCGCCTGGCCGAGAGCCGGAACTCGTCCTCGCGGGTGGCGAGGGTGGCCTTGGCGAGGCGCAGCTGCTCGCGGTCCGCCGCCAGCGCGAGCCAGGCGTTGGCGACTTCGGCCACGAGCGCCAGCCGGGCGCTTCGCTGGTTCTCCTCCTCGGCGAAGTAGCGCTCGAGGGCCGCCTTGTCGAGGCTCATCACCCGGCCGAAGAGGTCGATCTCGAACTGGGTGATGCCCACGCTGGCCGTGTAGGCGCTCGTCGTGTCGCGGTTGTCGCCGCCGGAACGCACGAGCGCTCCCGTGGCGTCGACCGACGGAAAACGCTCCGACCTCTGGATCTGGTGCAGCGCCCGCGCGCGTTCGACGTTGAGCACGGCCACGCGCAGGTCGCGGTTGTTCGCGAGCGCCTGCTCCACCAGCGCGACGAGTTTCGGGCTGGCGAGAAAATCGCGCCAGCCGATTCCCGCCGCCTCGGCGGAATCCGCGGCGCCGGCGGCCGGCTCCCAGTTCGCGGGCACTTCGGGCCGCGCCTGCGGCACCGACGGCTCGAGCAGGCCGCACGCGCTCGCGGCGAGCGCGCAAGCGGCCAGGGTGACGAGACGGGAGAGCCTTCTCATGGCGCACCCCCTTCCGCCGGCTGCGGCTTCTTCCGGCCGAAGAGGCGGAAGACGATCACGAAGAAGAGCGGGATGAAGACGATGCCCAGGAACGTGCCCACCGCCATGCCGCCCAGCACGCCCGTGCCGATGGCGCGCTGCGCGCCCGAGCCCGCGCCGGTGGCGATGGCGAGCGGCATGACGCCCAGGCCGAAGGCGATCGAGGTCATCAGGATGGGACGCAACCTGTCGCGCGCGGCGGCGACCACCGCGTCGACCGCCCCCATGCCCTTGGCCAGGTTCTCCGTGGCGAACTGGATGATGAGGACGGCGTTCTTGCTCGACAGGCCCACCGTGGCGAGCATCGCCACCTGGAAGTAGACGTCGCGCTCGTAGCCGCGGGCCATCGTGGCGAGCACCGTGCCCAGGATCCCCAGCGGCACCACCATCAGCACCGCCGTCGGCACGCTCCAGCTCTCGTAGAGGGCCGCGAGGCACAGGAACACCACGAGGATGGAGAGCGTGTAGAGCAGCGGAGTCTGCGCGCCGGCGGCACGCTCCTGGTAGGAGGCGCCCGTCCACTCCAGGCCGACGCCCGGGGGAAGCTGCCCCACGAGGCGCTCGATTTCCGCCATGGCGTCGCCCGAGCTCACGCCCGGCGCGGCCTCGCCGTTGATGTTCATCGCGGGCACGCCGTTGTAGCGCTCCAGGCGCGGCGAGCCGTAGTCCCAGCCGGTGGTGGCGAAGGCGGTGAAGGGCACCATCTCGCCCCTGGCGTTCTTCACCGACCAGCGCCGGAAGTCCTCCGGCACCATGCGGTAGGGCGCGTCGGCCTGCACGATCACGCGCTTCACGCGCCCGCGCTCGTTGAAATCGTCGATGTACTGGCTGCCCCAGGCCACCGAGAGCGTCGTGTTGATGTCGGCGGCGGAAAGCCCGAGGGCGCCGGCCTTGGCGAAGTCGACGTCGATGCGAAGCTGCGGCGTGTCCTCCTGGCCGTTGGGCCGGACGTTCGCCAGCAGCTTGCTCTGCGCCGCCAGGCCCAGGAACCGGTTGCGTGCCTCGGTGAGGGCGACGTGGCCCATGCCCACCGTGTCCTTGAGGTAGAAGGCGTAGCCGCCGGCCACGCCCAGCTCGGGCACCGGCGGGGGCGCGAAGGCGAAGACGAAGGCGTCCTTGATCTGCATGAAGCGGCCCATGGCGCGCCCGGCGATCGCCTCCACCGACTGCGCCGGCGAGGTGCGCTCGGACCAGTCCTTGAGGCTCACGAAGGCCACGCCCGTGTTCTGTCCGACGCCGCCGAAGCTGAAGCCCTGCACGGTGAAGAGCGAGACCACGGCTTCCTTCTCGCTCTCGAGGAAGTGCTGCTCGATCTGCTTCATGACCTCCATCGTGCGTTCCTGCGTCGCGCCCACGGGCCCCTGGACCTGCGCGAACATGATTCCCTGGTCCTCGGCGGGCAGGAAGGCGGTCGGGATGCGCAGGAAGAGCACCACCATCACCGCCGCCATGGCGAGGAATGCCGCCATGAAGCGCCTCGGGCGGCTGGAGATGACGCGCACCGACTTCTGGTAGCGGTCGTTGCCGCGGTCGAAGACCCTGTTGAACCAGCCGAAGAATCCCGTATCGGAGGCGTGGTGCCCCTTCTCGATCCTCGTGAGCATCGTCGCGCACAGCGCCGGCGTGAGCACGATGGCCACGACCACCGAGAGCGCGATGGCCGAGACGATGGTCGCGGAGAACTGCCGGTAGATGACGCCGGTCGAGCCGCCCAGGAAGGCCATCGGCACGAACACCGCCGCGAGGATCATCCCCACCGCCACCAGGGCGCCGGTGATCTGGTCCATGGACTTGCGCGTGGCCTCCAGGGGCGTGAGCCCCTCCTCGCTCATGAGGCGCTCGACGTTCTCGACCACCACGATGGCGTCGTCCACCAGCAATCCGATGGCGAGCACCATCGCGAACATGGTGAGCATGTTGATCGAGTAGCCCAGCGCCGCGAGCACTGCGAAGGTGCCCAGCAGCACGATCGGCACGGCGATGGTCGGGATGAGCGTCGCCCGGAAGTTCTGCAGGAACAGGTACATCACGAGGAAGACCAGGAGCACGGCCTCCAGCAGCGTCTTCACGACTTCCTTGATGGAGGCCAGCACGAACGGCGTCGTGTCGAAGGGCACCACCGCCTTCAGCCCCTGCGGGAAGTTCGGCTGCATCTGCCTGATGAGCGCCTCGGTCTTCTGTGCGGTGGCCAGCGCGTTCGCGTTGGTGGCGAGCGAGATGGCGATGCCCGCGGAGGGGCGCCCGTTGTAGCGCGCGACGGTGGAATAGTCCTCGGCGCCCAGCTCGACGCGCGCCAGGTCGCCCAGCCGCAGAAGCGAGCCGTCGGGACGGCTCCTCACCACGATGGCGCGGAACTGCTCGGGCGTCTGCAGGCGCTCCTGCGCGGTGATCGTGGCGTTGAGCTGCTGGCCGGGCACGGCCGGCGTGCCGCCGAGCTGGCCCACCGCGACCTGCGCGTTCTGGGCGCGGATCGCCGCGATGATCTCGGCGGGCGTGAGCTTGTAGGTGTCGAGCTTGCCGGGGTCGAGCCAGATGCGCATGGCGTAGCGCGCGCCGAAGAGGCGCACGTTGCCGACGCCGTCGATCCGGCTGATGGGGTCCATCACCGATGCGCGCACGTAGTCGGCGATGTCGCGCTGGTCCATGCTCCCGTCCCCGGAGACGAAGCCGATCACCATGAGGAAGCTGGGGTTGGCCTTGCTCACCGAGATGCCCTGGGTCTGGACGATCGCCGGCAGCGAGGGGGTGGCGACGGCGAGCTTGTTCTGGACCTGGACCTGCGCGGTGTCCGGGTCCGTGCCGCTGTCGAAGGTGAGCGTGATCGTCGACTGGCCGCTGCCCTCGCTGGTGGAGGCGATGTAGAGCAGGCCATCCAGGCCCGTCATGGCCTGCTCGATCACCTGCGTCACGGCGTCCTCGACGGCGCGCGCCGAGGCGCCGGGGTAGGTGGCGTTGATGGTGACCGACGGAGGGGCGATCGTGGGGTAGCGCGAGATCGGCAGGCGCGTGACGGAAATGGCGCCGGCCACCATGATGAGGATCGCGATGACCCACGCGAAGATGGGCCGGTCGATGAAGAAGCGTGCCATGGCGTCGTCCGCCTACTTCTTCGCCGCGGGCGCGGCGGCCGGCGCCGCGGCGGGTGCGGGCTGCGCCACCTTGGCGGGCATGCCGGGACGGATCTTCTGCAGCCCCTCGACGATGACGCGCTCGCCCGCGGCGAGCCCGTCCTCGACGAGCCACTGGTCCCCGACGGTGCTGCTCACCTTCACCGGGCGCATCTGCACCTTGGATTCGGCGTCGAGCACCATCGCGAAGGCGTTGCCCTTCGGGTCGCGGGTGATCGCGCGCTGCGGCGCGAGGATGGCGTTCTCGCGCGTGCCGCTGCCCACGACGGCGCGGATGTAGATGCCCGGCAGCAGCACCTGGTCGGGGTTGGGGACCACGATGCGCAGCGTGTAGCTGCCGGTGGCCGGGTCCACCGTCGTCTCCGAGAAGGCGAGCCTGCCCTTGTGCGCGTGGCGCGTGCCGTCCTCGAGCACGATCTCCGCGGGCAGGTCCGCCGCCTTCAGGCGCCCGGCCGCGAGCTGCTTGCGCAGCGCCAGGAGCTCGCTGCTCGACTGCGTCACGTCGACGTACATCGGGTCGAGCTGCTGCACCGTGGCAAGCGTGGCCTCCTGGTTGGCGGTGACCAGCGCGCCGGGGGTGACGCTCGACTTGCCGATCCTCCCGGAGATCGGCGAGACGATCTTCGCGTAGGCGAGGTTGATCTCCGCGCGATCGAGGGTCGCGCGCGCCGAGGCGAGGTCGGCCTGCGCCTGCTGCCGGGCCGCCTGCGCGTTCTCGTCGTCCTGCTTGCTCACCGCCTCGATCTTCAGGAGCTCCGCGGAGCGCTTCGCGTTGAGCGTGGCGGTGTTGAGCGTCGCCTCGGCGCGGGCGAGGGTGGCGCGGGCGCTCGCCACGTCGGCGCGGTAGACCGCGTCGTCGAGCTGGTAGAGGGGCTGGCCCGCCTTGACGAGGCCGCCTTCCACGAACAGCCTCTCCTTCACGATGCCCGTGGCCTGCGGCCGGACCTCGGCGACGAGGAAAGGAGTCGTCCGGCCCGGCAGCTCGCGGGCAACCGTGACCGTCTGCGGATTTAGCGTGACGACCGAGACCTCCGGCGGCGGCATGCCCGCCCCCGGGGATGGCGCGCCATCCTTCTGGCCCGAGCACCCCGCCAGCAGTCCACCGAGAGTGATCGCGCAAGTAATTGAAAATATGCGTGAAAGATGGATTCTCATCGAGGTCTCGGGAAAGGAATGGATGGGGGAAATACCGCGGGGAGTCGTGTAGAATGAACGTTCATTCATTGTCTGTCAAGGCACCAGGAGCGCACCCATGAACTTCTTCGACCCCGACCTCTGGGAAACGGCCTCCTACGTGGTCACCGTGATCGGCCTGCCGGTGGCGATCGGCATCTTCATCGCCGACCAGCGCAAGGAGCGCCGCAACGAGGAGGAGGAAAGCTGGCAGCGGCTGTCGGATGCGTACAACGACTTTCTCCAGGTCGTGATCGACCACCCGGACCTCAAGCTGCGCACGGGTCGGGGCAACGCGAGCCTCACGCCGGAGCAGGAGGAACGGATGATGGTCATCTTCACCATGCTCATCGGCCTGTTCGAGCGCGCCTACCTCGTGGCGTGGGAGGCCGACATGGACGCCGAGCAGGCGCGCCGCTGGAATTCCTGGGAGGACTGGATGCGCGAATGGTGCCGGCGGCGGGATTTCTCCTCGCGCCTGCCGGAACTCCTGGGGGGAGAGGATCCCGATTTCGCCGCCTACATCCGCGGCATCGCGGAAGAGGAGCGCGAGGCCGCCGCGTGAGGCGGCAGGGCTAGAATCGTTCCATGGCCGGCTCCGGGCGCTGGGACATCTTCTGCCGCGTCGTCGACAACTTCGGCGACGTGGGCGTCGCCTTCCGGCTCGCCCGCTGCCTCGCGCGCGAGCACGGCAAGCACGTGCGACTCTACCTCGACGACCTCACGGTCCTCGCCCGCCTGCGCCCGGACGCCGATCCCGCGCGCGGCTCGCAGCGCATCGATTCGGTGGAGATCCGGCTCTGGGGCGAAGACCTCGACAGGCGCGGGATCCTCCCCGAGGGCGGCGTCGCGGACGTTGTGGTGGAGACCTTCGGGTGCGACACCCCCGAGCCGTACGTGCTCGCCATGGCCGCGCGGACGCCGCATCCGCGCTGGATCAACCTCGAGTACCTGAGCGCGGAGGAGTGGGTCGAGGGCAGCCACGCGCTCCCGTCGCCGCATCCGCGGCTCGCGCCGCTCACGCGGCACTACTTCTTTCCGGGCTTCACCGCGCGTACGGGCGGCCTGCTTCGCGAGCGCGACCTGATCGGGCGGCGCGATGCCTTCCAGGCGGACCGCGCGACGCAGGACGCGTTCTGGCGTTCGCTCGTGGGCGCCGCTGCGCCGGACGGCGCCCTCAAGGTGAGCCTCTTCGGCTACTCGGGTGCCCGGTACGAGGCCCTGCTCGAGGCGATGAAGCACCATGGCGCCCCGGTCTGGGTCGTCGCGCCCGAGGGCGTGGCCGCGACGGCCGTCACGGACTGGCTGCGCGGCAAGGCGCACGGGGAGCGCGGCGCGGTGGAGGCGTTCGCCGTGCCGTTCCTCGACCAGGACCGCTACGACGAGCTGCTCTGGGCGTGCGACCTCAACTTCGTGCGCGGCGAGGATTCCTTCGTGCGCGCGCAGTGGGCCGCGCGGCCGTTCGTCTGGCACATCTACCCGACCGACGATGGCGCGCACTGGGTGAAGCTCGGGGCGTTCCTCTCCCGCTACACGGCGGGGATGGACCGGGCCCACGCGACCTGCTTCACGGCCTTCTGGGAGGCGTGGAACCGGGGCGAGCCCCTGGCCCGCGCCTGGCCGGCCTTCGAGGCCGCGCTGCCGGCGATCGCTCCCCACGCCGAGGACTGGGCCGGGCGGCTCGCCTCCCGCGCGGACCTCGCCACGCAGCTGGCGGATTTCGCCGATAACGTGCTAATATAACGGGCTTTTTCGGCATCCCACCCCGGGGTGGGCGGAAAGAATCCACGGACGAAATTATGAAAACGGCTCAGGAACTGCGCAGCGGCAATGTGTTCATGGTGGGCAAGGACCCGATGGTCGTGCTCCGCGCGGAGTACAACAAGGGCGGCCGCAGCTCCGCCACCATGAAGATGAAACTCAAGAACCTCCTCACCGGCAACAACACGGAAACCGTGTACAAGGCCGACGAGAAGTTCGAGCTCCTCATGCTCGAGAAGAGGGAAGTGACCTATTCGTACTTCGCCGACCCCATGTACGTGTTCATGGACGGCGACTTCAACCAGTACGAGATCGAGAAGGAAGTCCTCAGCGAGGCGCTCAACTTCCTCGAGGAAGGCATGCCCTGCGAGGCGACCTTCTACGAGGGGCGCGCGCTGTCCGTGGAAATCCCGACGACGGTCGTGCGCGAGATCACCTACACCGAGCCCGCCGTCCGCGGCGACACCTCGGGCAAGGTGCTCAAGCCCGCCAAGCTCGCCAACGGCCACGAGGTCCAGGTGCCGGCCTTCTGCGCGACGGGCGACAAGATCGAGATCGACACCCGCACCAACGAGTACAAGCGCCGCGTCAACTGACCGCTGGCGGCTGGCCTACCGGAAGGGGCGCTTCGGCGCCCCTTTTGCTTTTCCGCTGGCGCGGAGTAGACCTTTGGAACACGGATGAACACGGATAAAGGCGGATGAACACGGATGATTCCTGAACGGGAAACGCCCTGCCGATGAGCACGGCTTCGTCCCTGTTTGCAGTGCGTTCATTCACTCAGGAAATATCCGTGTTCATCCGCCTTTATCCGTGTTCATCCGTGTTCCAAAGGTTTGCGCCTCCTTGAGCTCATCCGTTTCCGGCTAAGCTTCGCGTCTCGACCCTTCCGGAATCCCCGACATGGCCCTGAAGCGCCCGAAGTGGAAGCCCGGCACCGTGGTGGTGCTGGAGCACGTCTCGAAGGTCCTCAAGGACAACCCGCTGCGCGACCCGTTCGTGAGGAGCGTGGCCGCGTGGCTGCCGCCGCAGTACGACGAGGGTGCCACCCGGGGGCGCGGCCGGCGCTTCCCGGTGCTCGTGGACATGGTGGGCTTCACGGGCTCCGGCCTTTCGCACATCGCCTGGAAGAACTTCAGCGAGAACGTCCCGGAGCGTGCGGCGCGCCTCGTGCACGAGGGGAAGATGGCGCCGGCGATCATCGTCTTCCCGGACTGCTTCACGGCGCTGGGCGGCAACCAGTACGTGAACTCCTCGGCCATCGGCAACTACGCCGACTACCTGGTGAAGGAGATCGTGCCCTTCGTGGACCTGCACTTCCGCACGCTCGCCTCGCGCGAGCACCGGGGCTGCTTCGGCAAGAGCTCGGGCGGGTACGGCGCGATCGTCCACGGCATGAAGTACCCGCAGACCTGGGGTGCCGTCGCGGACCACTCGGGCGACGCGTACTTCGACTTCGTCTACCACCACGACTGGCCCAACACCCTCAACGAGCTGGGGAAGTACCGGCCGAAGAAGGCGAAGCCCGGGCCCTACGACGTGCGCCGGATGGAGAAGGGCTGCGACCGCGGCCTGGACGACGGCCGCGTGCGCGCCTTCCTCGAGGCCGTCTGGGCCAAGCCCAAGATCTCGATGGCCGAGGGGCACGCCATCATGAACATCTGCATGGCGGCCACCTACGATCCCGACCCGAAGGCGCCCAACGGCTTCCGGCTGCCCTTCAACCTCGAGACCGGCGAGATGCTCGAGGACGCGTGGCGGCGCTGGCAGCGGCACGACCCCATCCACATGGTGGCGAAACACGCGAAGGCGCTGAAATCGCTGCGCGGCATCTACATCGATTGCGGCTCGCGCGACCAGTACCACATCCACTACGGCACGCGCACGCTCTCCAAGCGCCTCTCGGAGGCCGGCATCGGCCACCGCTACGAGGAGTTCGACGACACGCACTCCGACGTCGACTACCGCATGGACGTGTCGCTGCCCTTCCTCACCAAGGCACTCAAGTAGGGGACGGGTCCCGGCCCCTTTCTAGCGGCGCCGGCGCTTGCGGCGCCAGACGGACGGCGGCTTGCCGAAGGCGCGCTTGAACGCGCGCGAGAAGGAGTTCACCGCCTCGTAGCCCGCGTCCTCCGCGATCGACTCGATCGAGTGGTCGGTCGTGAGCAGTTCGTGGGCGGCGAGTTGCAGGCGCACCTGCGTGAGGAAGCCGAAGATGGGCTCGCCCACGACCTGCGAGAAGCGCTCGGCGAGGGCGGAACGCGAAAGCCCCACCTGGCGCGCCAGGCGCTCCACCGTCCAGTGCTCGCCGGGGCGCCCGTGCACGAGGGCGAGCGCCGATCCCACGTAGCGGTCGCCCAGCCCCGCGAGCCAGCCGGTTCCCCCTGGGGGAAGGGACTCGACGTGGCGGCGAAGCGTCTCGATGAGGACCAGCTCGGCCACGCGCGAGAGCGCCGCCGTCCCGCCGGCCCGGGGCGCGTCCGTGCCCGAGAGCGACAGCCCCAGCGAATCGGATAGCCACGCGAGCGGCGCGGTGCCGCGAAGGCTCGACCTGAGCACCGGCGGCAGCGCCGCGAAGAGCGGCTCGGCGAGGTGCCGGTCGGCCGAGATGGCGAGCGTCACCCAGCGCGTGCGCCGTCCCGATCCTCCCAGGGTGATCGGGGCGAGCTCGCCGGCGACGGGCGGACGCAGGAGCGAGGCGAAAGGCGTCGCCTCCACGGCGAGGTCCGATCCCAGGAGGTGGCTCTCGCCGCGCGCCAGGAAGGCGACGTCTCCGGTGCGCAGCGCCACCGGCCCGGCTTCGCCCGCCTTGAGCGCGCAATCGCCCTCGAGAACCACGTGCGCGAAGGAGCGCGTGGTAGCGGCCGGCACGGACACGCACCACGCGCCGCCGGCGGTGGCGTCGGCCAGCACCGATCCCGTCAGGTTCGCGAGGCGCAGGACTTCCGAGAGCGCGTCCATTTCGGTGTCAGGTTACCTTTCGGTGTCAGGTTAACCGAAAAGTCCCCTGACACCGAAGTAACCTGACACCGCCTTCAATGGAAGTGGGCCGCGGGAGAGTCCGCTTCCTCGGGAAGCTCGGCGTGCACGATCTCGGCCTCGGGGTTGGCGAAGAGCGGCGCGCCGCAGTCCTCGCAGTACTCGGGCTCGAAGGTGCCGGTGAGCTTCTTCACCTCGGTGACGCCGCACTGCGCGAGCTCGGCGAGGAGGTCCTCGATGGGCCCCGGGCGCGCGCCTTCCTCCTCGCGGCCGTAGAGCGGCCAGACGATCCCGTGCGCGACGTGGCTGTCGCCGTCCACCGTGAAGCCCACGCGGTACTCGTCCACCCGCTCCTCGCCGAAGCCGGCGACCACCGCGCGCAGCTGCGCGGGCTCCACCTGCAGGGCGCTCTCGAGGAAGGCCACGCCCGCGCGCACGGCGTAGGGGCGCACGCGGCGGTCGGCCTCGCGGCAGTTCACGTAGTAGGCGTCCGGCAGGAGCGACTCGAACACGCAGCCCGGCAGCATCTTCGCGATCGTGGGCCGTGCCTGGGCGATCCACTGCTCGAGGCTCGTGGTGCGGCCGGCGTGCCCGCTCGCGTCCTCCTGCCAGCGGAAGAGGGGCTTGCCGCGCGGGGCGGCCACCGAGGCGACGATGAAGCGCGAGTCCGAGAGCAGCTGCGCCGTCTCCGGCATGCGCCCGAAGTCGATGCGCGGGATCTCGCCGCTCACGGCCGCGTCCCCCAGCTTGGCGGCCAGGCGGCGAAGCTCGGAGAAGTGCCGCGGCAACTGGTCGATGGAGTAGAGGTAGGGCACGAGGGTGAGGCGCGTGCCGGCCGCCATCACGTGCGCCTGCAGCTGCACGGTGAGGGCCTGCGCGTCCTCGCGGGCGATGGGGCCCGAGGGGATCGCGTACTTGGACCACGCCACGACGGGGGCCGCCACCAGCAGCGTCTCCCACGCCAGGTCCCCCTGCATGACGGCGACGGACTCCGAGATGCCTTCGGCGCGCTCGATGAGCACGTCGTAGGCGCCGGAATTGGTCTGCCAGAGGTGGTCCAGCGCGCCGTCGAGGGGCACGTCGTTGCCGTGCTCGAGGAGCTTCTCGACGAGCGCGGATATCTCCGATTCCCAGAAACGGTCCTCGGTCAGGCTTCCGGAGGTGTGCAGGCCGTTGGCCAGGGCGATGAGACGCTCGGCGTCCCGGGTGAGGCGGGGCGCGGACTTGCTGCGGGTGCGGGCCATGGCGGGGGGGGGCCGGGCGGAAAGTCGCCGGCTGGTATGACGTTTCGTCGGAGGCGTATTTTATCATTGCGCCATCGAACGACCGGAACCGACGAGATGCCCGAATCCCTGAACGTGCTTGGCGGCGAGCTGCGCGCCTGCTCCTACGACCCGCTCACCGGGTATTTCCGGGACGGCTCCTGCCACGACGACGAGGGCGACCCGGGCACGCACGTCCTGTGCACCCGGGTCACGCAGGAGTTCCTCGCCTTCAGCCTCGAGCGCGGCAACGACCTCGTGACGGCGCGCCCGGAGATGCGCTTCCGCGGACTCAAGCCCGGCGACCGCTGGTGCGTGTGCGCGCTGCGCTGGCTCGAGGCGCTGGAGGCGGGTGTCGCCCCGCCCGTGGTGCTCGAGGCTACGCACGAGCGGGCATTGGACCTCGTGCCGCTCGAGTTGTTGAAGCGGTACGCCCTCGACGCGAGCCCCAGCCGCGAATCGCCGTAGCCGCCTCTTCCAGCATCCGCGAGAACTCCTCGCGGCGCAGGGCCTTCGCCCGCCGGTCCAGCTCGTGGGAAGTCGGAATCCTCATTGCCTTCTCCTGGCCTGATGGCGCCGCCTGGCGCCCGTGCATCCAATCTAATTGCGCACCAGTTGATATACAATCCGTGTTCAAGGCACAGGATTAGTGAAATAAAGGCACAAGTGACGTGGGCATCCCGACCGACATGACGGCCTTCGTGCGGGCCGTGGAGCGAGGCGGCTTCTCGGCCGCGGCGCGCGAGCTCGGGATGACGCCCTCGGCCGTCTCCAAGCTCGTCACCCGCATGGAGGACCGGCTGGGGGTGCGCCTGCTCAACCGGACGACGCGCAAGCTCGCGCTCACCCCCGAGGGCGAGGCCTACTTCCACCGCGCCCAGCGCATCCTCGCCGACATCGAGGAGGCCGAGAACGAGGTCGCCCGCTTCCGCGCGCGCCCGCACGGCAAGCTGCGGATCAACGTCGGTACGGCCTTCGGGGGCTACCAGTTCGTCCCGGCCCTGCCGGAGTTCCTCGCCCGCTACCCGGAGATCGAGGTCGAGATCACCATCACCGACCGCGTCGTGGACCTCATGGAGGAGGGCGCGGACGTGGGCATCCGTACGGGGGAGCTGCACGACTCCCCGCTGGTGGCGAGGCGCATCTGCGACATGGAGCGCGTGATCTGCGCCGCGCCCGAGTACCTGCGCCGCCACGGCACGCCGCGCACGCCGGGGGATCTCGCGAAGCACAACTGCCTGGTCCTCGCCGGGACGCCGCAGTTCCACCTCTGGCCCTTCGATTCCCCCGAAGGGGTGCGCAGCGTCGAGGTGCGGGGCAACGTCACCGCGAGCAACGCCGAGACGCTGGTGCAGCTCGCCGCCATGGGCCTGGGGATCATCCGGCTCGCGGACGTGATCGTGGGCGACGCGATCGCGAAGGGACAGCTGCGGCCGGTGCTCGCGGACGTGCACCACGTGGAGCCGCTGCCGCTGCACGCGGTCTTTCCCCAGGGCCGCCATCGCTCGCCCCGCGTGGCCGCGCTGGTGGACTTCCTGGTCGAGAAGTTCGCCGGCGCGCCCTGGCGCGTGCGCAAGGCAATGCGTTGAACCTCCTCGCGCCCGCGGTCGCCTTCGTCGACCTCGAGACCACCGGCACCTCCGCTACGGGCGACCGGGTGACGGAGGTCGCCATCGTGCGCGTGGTCGAGGGCGAGTTGGTGGAGGAGTGGTCCACCCTCGTCGACCCCGAGCGATCCATCCCGCCGGACATCCAGATCCTCACGGGCATCACCAATGAGATGGTGAAGGGCGCGCCCACCTTTTCGGACATCCGCCACGAGGTGCTGGGGCGCCTGGAGGGGCACCTCTTCGTCGCCCACAACGCGCGCTTCGACTACGGCTTCCTCAAGAACGAGTTTGCTCGCCTGGAGACGGCCTTCACGGCGGAGGTCCTGTGCACGGTGCGCCTGTCGCGGCGTCTCTACCCCGAGGCCGTCGGGCACGGCCTCGATGCGCTCATCAACCGCCACGGCCTCGTGGACCCGCTGGACGCCGTCGACCCTTCGGCGAGGACGGGAAGGCACTCGGCGCTGGGGGATGCGCGCGCGCTCTGGCGCTTCGCGCAGGTGATCGGGCGCGAGAAGCCGGAAGAGGAGATCGTCGCCGCGGTCAGGCGCATCCTCAAGATCCCGAGCCTGCCGCCGCAGCTGCCCGCCGACGCCCTCGAGGGCGTTCCCGATTGCGCGGGCGTCTATCGCTTCTTCGGCGTCAACGACCTGCCGCTCTACATCGGCAAGAGCGTGAACCTGCGCGAGCGCGTGCGATCGCACTTCTCCTCCGACTACCGCAACTCGAACGACCACCGCCTCTCGGCCGAGATCCGCCGCCTGGACTGGACCGAGACGGCGGGCGAGCTGGGCGCGCTTCTCCTGGAATCGCGCCTGGTGAAGGAAGTGGCGCCGCTGCACAACGCGCAACTCAGGCGGCGCAAGTCCTTCGGCGTGCTGCGCCTGCCTTCGCTTCGCGAGGCGCCGGAGTTCGTGAAGCTGGACGACATCGACTGGGACGCGCGCGCCCCGGGCGCCGAGCCCCTCTACGGGCCCTTCGCCTCGCCACGGGCGGCGCGCGACCTGCTGGAGTCGATCGCGGCCGAGGAAGGCCTGTGCTGGCGACTTCTCGGCTGGGAGAAGCGCGGCGGCCCGTGCTTCGCCCGGCAGGTGCGCAAGTGCCGCGGCGCCTGCGTGGGGGAGGAGACGCCCGAGGCGCACAACGTCCGCCTGGCCACGGCGCTGGAGGCCAGGCGCATTCCCGACTGGCCCTTCCCGGGGCCGGTGGCGATCGTGGAGCGGGACGCCGCCCGCGGCATCGAGGAGGCGCACGTCGTCCACCAGTGGCGCCACCTCGGCACGGCGCGCGACGAGGACGAGCTCGAGTCCCTGGCCACCTCGCGGCGGCTCCCGGAGTTCGATCCCGACATCCTCAAGGTGCTCAGGCGCTGGCTGGACGAGCACCCGGGCCGCGCGCGGCCGTTAATCGCCACTCGATTGACGCGAGTCAACGCGGTCCCCGGAGGCGGGTGCACGCTGGTCTTGGGGAACTCCGGGCAGTGACGGGCCTCAAAAACGGTAATTTCCGTCATTGTCGAGCGCGTAACCCCGCAAGGAGCAAGTCATGGATACCGTCAACGTCCAAGTCAGCAAAGAGAAGCTTCTCCAGGACCTCAACCTGGTCGTGAAGGAAACCGAGCAATTGCTGCGCGACACGGCCGCCGTCGGCGGGGAGAAGGTCGCCTCGTGGCGCACCGGCGTCGAGCAGAACCTCAAGTCGGCCAAGGCGAGGCTGGGCGATATCGAGCAGGCTGCCCTCGAGAGGGCCAAGGCGACCGCGCAGGCGACCGACGCCTACGTGCACGAGAAGCCCTGGCATGCGATCGGCATCACCGCCGGCGTCGGGGTGCTCGTCGGGCTCGCAGTCGGCATGTTGCTGAACCGCCGCTAGCCGGCCGGGAATGAAAAGCCGATGTCGGGCACGCCCTCGCCGGGGGTGAAGCAAGCGCTGGGCGCGCTGGGCGCGGATGTCGCCGCGCTCGCGCGCGTCCGGCTGGAGCTTCTCACCGTCGAGCTGAAGGAAGCGGCGCAGCGCCAGAAGGCCATGCTGCAGTTCGCGGTGGTGGCGGCGCTCTTCCTGGCGGCGGGCCTGCTGGCGCTGGGCGTGCTGGTCGTTGTCCTCTTCTGGGATACGCATCGGGTGGCCGCGATCGCCGCGGTTTGCGTCGCCTACCTGGGCGTGGGCGGGTGGGCCTTCCTGCGCTTGCGCGACCTGGCCGTGAACGGGGCGCCGCCTTTCGCCGCGACCCTCGCGGAGTTCCAGCGCGACCTCGACATGCTGCGGGAGCCCGAATGAACAAGTCGGCCGAGTTGCTGGCGCTCCAGAAGGAGGTGCTGCTCGCGCGCTCGTCGCTGTGCCGGCTGAAGATCCGGCGCGACATGGGCCGCATGCGCGAGAGCCTCTCGTTCGGCGCAATCGCCCCCGGGATCGCCGCATCGGGCCCGGCTCGCGAGCTGGCCCTGGGGCTCCTGCTTTCGGGGCTGGGCGGCCGGCGGGTGTCGCGCGTCGTCGCTTTCGCCGGCCGCGCGCTGGTCTTCGCGAGGATTGCCCTCGCGGCCTTCGGGATGCTGCGCTCGACGCAGCCAGCGCCCGGGGCCACGCCTCCGCCCGTGAGCGACTAGGCGTCCGCGAGCACGTCCGGCGTGTCGTTGCGCGGGTTGCCGACGAGCTTCGAGATCGCGCGCACCTGCACCGGCCCCGCGTAGGGCGCGAGGAGCGCCTGCGCCTTGTCCGATGGCGCGCCGAGCCAGTCGTCCACGCGCCCGGCCGGCAGGATCACCGGCATGCGGTCGTGGATGGCCGCCACCGTCTCGTTGGCGTCCGTGGTGAGGATCGTGAAGGTCTCGACGGGCGGCGCGTCCGGGTGCGCCTTGTCGTGCCAGCTCTCCCAGAGCCCCGCGAAGGCGAAGAGGGGCTGGTCGGCCGCGGTGACGGCGTAGGGCTGCTTGTGGCCCGGCTCGCCCTTCCACTCGAAGAAGCCCGTGGCGGGGACCACGCAGCGCCGGCTCTTGAAGGCGTTGCGGAACGAGGGCTTCTGCGCGGCGGTCTCGCTGCGCGCGTTGATCATGCGGTTGCCGATGGCGAGGTCCTTCGACCAGAAGGGCACGAGCCCCCAGCGCAGCATCGCGACCTCCCTCGCGCCGGAGGCTCCCACGCGCACCACCGGCGCCTCCTGCGTGGGCGCGATGTTGAAGCGCTTGCGGATGCGGTCGTGCACGGGAACGCTGAACGTGTAGGCGATCACGTTCCCGTCGGCGTCGAGAAAGTAGCGGCTGCACATGGGCGGAAGTATTGCACAGGGTTGCCCCGGCACCGCCCGGCCGGTAACCTGTGCGCACCCTATGCCCAAGACTCACGCCTGCCCCAGCTGCCGGGCGCCGATGGAGAAGCGGCGCTTCGGGCGCCAGCACCACGGCGACGTGATCATCGACGTCTGCTGGGACTGCCACGCGCTCTGGTTCGACCAGTACGAGAGCACCTCGCTCGCGCCGCGCTCGGTCATCGACCTCTTCGAGCGCATCCACGAGCACCGGGGCAAGCCCGCACGCCCGCTCGCCGACAGCATGGCCTGCCCGCACTGCCGGGCGAAGCTCGCGCTCACCCAGGACATCCTTCGTACCAACCGCATCACCTATCACCGCTGCCCGAACGGCCACGGCCGGCTCACCACGTTCTTCCAGTTCCTGCGCGAGAAGCAGTTCGTGCGCTCGCTCTCGCAGCCGGAGATCGAGAGCCTCAAGGCGGTGGTGAAGCAGGTCAGGTGCTCGGGCTGCGGGGCCGCGGTGGACCTCGCGCGCGACGTCGCCTGCAGCTTCTGCCGCTCGCCCATCGCCGTGCTCGACGCCCTGGCCGTGGAGAAGACGCTCGGGGCGCTGGGGGAGGCCGAGCGCAGGCACACGGCGCCGAACGCCGAGGAGCTCGCCAAGGCCTTCGAGTCCCTGGTCGCGACGCACAAGGACGCCAGGAGCGCCGGGCCCTGGACGCGCGAGATCTCGCCCCTGCAGTCCACGCCCGCCCTCATCGACCTCGTGGCCGAGGGGATCGGCCGGCTATTCCGCTGAAAGGAACATCCGCATGAGAAACGCACACCTTCCACGCGCGGCGCTCGCCGCGACCCTCGCGCTGCTTTCGGCCGCGTGCGCCAACGCGCCGGCCGTGCGCGAGCCGCCGCCGCTGCCGTTCACCGGAACGAAGTGGACCCTCGTCACCGAGAGAAAGCTCGAGGGCGAGCAGCCCTACCTGGAGTTCGGCGACGGGGCCGTGACGGGGTTCGCCGGCTGCAACCGGATCATGGGCCGCTACGTGCAGGACACGATCGGCGCAGGCGCGATCGTTTTCCGCACCATCGCCACCAGCAAGCGCATGTGCGAGGACTCGCGGATGGCCGTGGAGGAGCGCGTCATCGAGGTCCTGCGATCGTCCACGAACGTGAAAGTCACGGGAAACACGCTTCGCATCGACGGCTCGGGCGGGAAGCTGGACTTCACGGGACCCCCCCCGCCGCCGCCGCCGGCACCGCCGGCACCGCCGCCGAAATAGAAAGCAAAACGGGCCGCGCGAGCGGCCCGTTTCCTTTGGCGGAGAGGCGCGCTCAGCCGCGAACGAGCTTGCCGTTCTCGACGCGAACCTTGTCGCCCACGCGCCACGGGGGCTGCGTGGACAGGCGCACGACGGTGCTGCGGCCGTCCTCGAGCTTCACGCGCACGTCCCAGGCGGTCGTCGTGCCCTTGCTCTTCTCGACCTCGTTGCCGACGAGGGCGCCGGCGCCTGCACCGACGATCGTCGCGGCGGTGTTGCCCCGGCCGCTGCCGATCTGGTGGCCCAGCACGCCGCCCACGATGCCGCCGAGCACCGCGCCGGCGCCGCTCGACTCGCCCTTCTTCTCGATGGGGATCACGTCCGTCACGGTGCCGCAATTGGCGCACACCTTCGGGGCCGGGGCAGGCGCGGGCGCGGCGGCGACCGGCGGCGGGGCGCTGGGCGCGTAGGCCGGGGCGTCCGTGGCGTAGCTGGGCGTCGTGGGAGAGGGCCTGGCTGCCACCGGTGCCGGCGGCGCGGCCGGAGCGGCCTTGGGCGCGGGCTTGGGCTTCGCGGGGGCGGGAGCCGGTTGCGGAGCCGGTGCTGCCTGCATGGGGGCCGCCTGCGCCGGCGGTTCCTGGACCGGGGCCGGCGCGGGAGCGGGAGCCGGAGCGGCGGCCGCCGGCTCGGGCGCGGGCGCGGGGGTGGGAGCAGGCGCGGGTGCCGGCTGGGGAGGAACCACTGCATCCGGCACGAGGCCTGCCTGCTGCGCGGGCTTGGCCATGCCCACGGGACTGGCGGGGGCCTGCGCCGCCTGGCCGGGCAGCAGGCCCAGGTAGGACGCGGCGCCTGCGGCGCCGAATACCACGACGGCGATCGCGCCGACGATGATGCCGGGATGGACGCCGGACTTCGCGGGGGTGCCCGGGGCGGTGGTGTTCATCGATGACTCCTGTCGTTGATCGGCGACGCGCGGCGCGCGTCGCTTCCGCAAATGCTAACGCCTTCGGGGCGCTCCGCGTTGACGGCGGTTAGATGTCCACGTGCGTGCCCAGCTCGACCACGCGGTTGATGGGGATGTTGAAGAAGTCGGTGGCGCGGGTGGCGTTGCGGCTCATCCACGCGAAGAGGTGGTCGCGCCAGGTGGCCATGCCCGGGCGCTCGCCGGCGCACACGATGGTCTCGCGCGACAGGAAGTAGGACGTCTCCATCGGGTCGAACGCCAGGCCGTAGCGCGCCTTGCAGCTGTCCAGGATGTCCTGGACGTCGGGCTGCTCCTTGAATCCGTACCAGGCCTCGGCGCGCCAGAAGCCGTTGCCGAGGTCCTTCAGCTGGATGCGGTCCTCGACCGGGACGAAGGGCACGTCGTGCGCGACCACCGTGAGGAACATGACGCGCTCGTGAAGCACCTTGTTGTGCTTGAGGTTGTGCAGCAGCGCCGGCGGCACGGTGCTCGTCGATCCCGTCATGAAGATCGCGGTGCCCGGAACGCGCTGCGGCGGGCCGAGGGCGAGGCTCTCGAGGAAGGGCTCGAGCGGGATGCCTTGCTCGGCCAGGCGGCGATTGAGGAGGATCCGTCCGCGGTTCCAGGTGACCAGCAGCGTGAAGAGGGCGCCGCCCACGAGGAGCGGGAACCAGCCTCCGTCGGCGATCTTGAAGCCGTTGGCCACGAGGAAGGCGAGGTCGATCACCGCGAAGGCGCCGAACACCGAGACGGCCGTCCCCCGGCTCCATCCCCAGACCCGGCGCGACACCACGACCATGAGCACGGTGGTGATCACCATCGTGCTCGCCACGGCGATGCCGTAGGCCGAGGCGAGGGCGCTCGACGTCCTGAAGCCCAGCACGAGCAGCACGACCGCGACGTAGAGGGCCCAGTTCACGAACGGGAGGTAGATCTGCCCCATCGCGCGTGCAGACGTGTGCTCGATCTTCATGCGCGGGATGTAGCCCAGCTGGATCGCCTGGCGCGTGAGCGAGTAGGCGCCCGAAATGACCGCCTGCGAGGCGATCACCGTCGCCGCCGTGGCGAGGACGACCATCGGCAGCACCGCCCAGGGCGGCAGCATCAGGTAGAACGGATTGCGGATGCCGGAGGGATCGGCCAGCACGAAGGCGCCCTGGCCGAAATAGTTGAGGAGCAGCGCCGGCATGACCAGCCCGAACCACGCGAGCCGGATCGGCTTCGCCCCGAAGTGCCCCATGTCCGCGTAGAGCGCCTCGCCACCCGTGATCACGAGGAAGACGGACCCCAGCACCAGGAAGCCGGCCACGGGGTTGTCGGCGAGGAACGCGATCGACTTCAGGGGGTCGAGGGCCTGGAGGATGGAGGGGTTGTCCGCGATGCGGTGCAGGCCGGACGCGGCCAGCGCCAGGAACCAGGCGATGATCACCGGGCCGAACAGGCTGCCGACGCTGCCGGTCCCGCGGTACTGGATGACGAAGAGCGCCGTGAGGATGACGATCGTCACCGGGATGATCGCGTGCGAGAAGACCGGCGTGGCGACCTCCAGCCCCTCCACCGCCGAGAGCACGGAAATCGCCGGCGTGATCATCGCGTCGCCGTAGAACATGGCCGCGCCGAACACGCCCAGGACCATCAGCGCCCAGCGCCGGCGGCTGTCCGTGACGCCGCGGATGGCGAGCGCCACCAGCGACAGGATGCCCCCCTCGCCGTCGTTGTCCGCGCGCAGCACGAACATCACGTACTTGAGCGAGACGACGAGGGTCATCGTCCAGAAGAGCAGCGAAAGGATCCCGTGCACGTTCGCCGGCGTGAGGGCGATGCCGTGCTCGGGGTTGAAGCACTCCTTGAGGGCGTAGAGGGGGCTGGTGCCGATGTCGCCGAAGACGACGCCAAGGGCGCCCAGCACGAGCACCGGCATCGGCGCATGCGGGGCGTGTGTCGCCGGGGCGACGGGTGCCGCGGGGGAACTCATGCAAGCTCCCGCGCCGGAAACGGGGTTGTCCGGCGCAAGTGGGGCGGGACTATACGCCGCAATGTTGCGGTGCACAACCACCGGGACCCTCGGACTTCGCGCAGCCGTCCGTGCGGGAGATGGGGGCTAGCGCCAGTCGAAGTACTTGAGTTCCGGAAGCGCGGCGCGCGCCGCCTCCCGGATGCCGACCAGGTAGGTGGCGCCGGTTTGACTATTCGAATAGACGAGGTAGCGGCCGTCTTCCAGCCAACCGGAGATCTGGAGTGGCAGCATGTGCCGGCCCCCGCGGGTTGCGGCGCGGTCGATCTCGCGCCCGGTCCCGCCGGGTACCCGCATCAGCAGCACGGGATCCTCGAACGCCACCTCAACCCCACCGTGGCGCGCGCGCAGCTTGCTCCCCTCGGACCAATGGGAGCGCGGAGGCGGCGGCCTGTGCAGGGCCACCTCCGAGCCGCCCTTCAGGTAGGCATGGGGCTCCAGCGGCCTGGCTGAGAGCCTGCCCTCGATCTGCGTGAACTTCCCGGAGTCGGGGTCGACCTCGTAGTAGCGTTGCTGCTGCTCCGCGTTCATGAACATCACGTACAGGCGCGAGCCATCCTGGGCCCAGTGGAGGTTCACGTAGCGATCGGCCGTCCCCGAACGCGGCGCGACCGGGAAAGGGAGCTTCCTGATGGCGCCGGTCCCCACCTGCATCACCTCGAGGTCGCTCGCGGGCAGAAACCCGCCCGTCCAGGCGATGCGCCGGCCGTCGGGAGAGAGCAGTAGCGTGAAGTCATTCGGCGACGCGGGGACCGGGCTCGCCTTGCCGGATCGCCGGTCGAGGACGAAGTGCGTGGGCCCTCCGGGACCCGTGCCGCGGGCGAAGTACGAATAGCGGACCACCTGTCCATCCGCTGACATCGCGAAGCCCGCGGGATCGAGTCCCGGCTCGCTCAGGGTGCGGACCTGTGGCGGATCGAAACGGATCTCGACGAGTTGCCCCTTCGCAGTGAGGCCGACGATCGTCCGGGCCTGCTTCACCCACGCGAGATCGCCACGGGTCTCGACGGGTGGCGCGACGTCCCCGGCGTTCGCGGCCTGCACTCCAAGGGCGATGCCGAACGCGGCGGTGGCGATGCGGCCGAGGTACGAGGACCTAGAGGACATACGCGACGATGGCCGCGTAGTGGCACACGCTCCCGGCCAGCACGAAGAGGTGCCAGATGCCGTGGAAGTGCCGGAAGCGCTCGTCGAAGAGGTAGAACACGACGCCCGCGGTGTAGATGACGCCGCCGCCCACGACCCAGGCGAAGCCCGACCATGAAAGGGCGTCGATGAGGGGCACCACCGCGACGACGGCGCACCAGCCCATCAGCAGGTAGAGCACGAGCGAGACGATTCTCGCGCCCTTCGCCAGCCAGATCTCCTGGACGATGCCCAGGATCGCGAGCCCCCACACCACGCCGAAGAGCGACCAGCCCCACGGACCGTTGAGGGTCACCAGGGCGAACGGCGTGTAGGTGCCGGCGATGAGCAGGTAGATCGCCGCGTGGTCGAACTTGCGGAACACCTCCTTCGCGCGACCGCGCGTGGAGTGGTACAGCGTCGAGCTCAGGTAGAGGAAGACGAGGGTGGCCCCGTAGATCGAGAAGCTCACGATCTTCCACGGGTCGGCCTTCAGCGCGCCGAGCACGATGAGCACCACCGCTCCGGCGAGCGCGAGGAGCGCCCCGGAGAGGTGGGTGATGCCGTTGAATCTTTCGCCGCGGTACATCAGGGTGGCCTCGGGAAGGCCTCGTCGCGGTGCCTCAGGCGGGCGGGGCTTCGGAATCGGGTGCGGGGGCGGCGTCGGAGGGGTCGCCCTCCTTGGCCTGCTTGTTCTGCATCTTGCGCTGGAGCTTTTCTTCCTTCTTGCGCTTCTGCTCGAGTTCGCGCTTGCGCTTTTCGAATGCGTAATTGGGTTTGGCCAAGATCGTGCGCTCCTTCCAGGGGGTAAGGTGGGGCCATTGTCCCACGGCGGGCGCCCGGGCGCATGAGGCGCGTCAACGGCCTTTCAGGCCCCGCTTTCGGCGGCGAGAATGGCCCCGAAGCCCTCCCGGTACGTGGGGTGGAGGAACCGGAAGCCCTCGCCCCGCAGCCGCGCGCTGGAGATGCGCTTGTTGCCCCCGCGCTGGAGCACTTGGGCGTTGTCCTCCCCCACCGGGGGCGGCGGGAGGCCGAGCCGCGCGGCGATCCAGTCGAGGATCTCGCCCATCGGCGTGGGCGCCTCGTCGCTGCCCAGGTAGAGCGGCTGCACGGCGGGCTGCCCGGCCAGGTGGACGATGGCGCGCGCGCAGTCGTCGCGGTGGATGCGGTTGGTGATGGCCGCGCGCGACTTCGCCGATACCGGCGACCCCGAGCGCACCATCCGGATGAGCCGGTCGCGACCCGGGCCGTAGATGCCGGAGAAGCGGATGGCCGTGGCCTCGAAGGGCGCGCCAGCGAGCAGCGCCTCGCCTTCGAGGAGGGTCCTTCCCGAGAACCCCTTCGGCAATGCCGGCGAGGACTCGTCCACGACGCTGCCATCGTCCTGGCCGAAGACGCCCGTGGAGGAGACGAAGACGAGGCGGCGCGCGCGGCCCTTCGCCGCCGCCGCGATCACGTTCGCGAGGCCCGTCACGTACGCGTCGCGGTAGGACTCCTCGGTGAAGCCGTCCGCGGACACGCAGTAGACGATGCAACCGGCCTCGCCCAGGGCCCCGGGGTAGGTGGCCGGGCGAAGCACGTCCATGGCATGGGTGCCGGGCTCGTCCCCGGGCGTGCGCCGGCCGATGTCGACCGCGTGGCCCGCCTGCGCGAGCAGGCGCGCGGCCACCGTGCCCACATAGCCCGCCCCGGCGATGAAGACGCGGTCCATCAGGAGAGGACGAGCGCCACCGCGAAGCCGTCGTAGCCCTTCGTGCCCACGGTCTGGATGGCGGTGGCGGCCACGCGCGGCTCGCTCGCCATCAGGAGGTTGAGGCGCCGGACCCCGCGCACGGCGGCATCGGCGCTCGCGGCGTCGGCGACGGCGCCATTGCGTACGACGTTGTCCACGACGATGACCGTCCCGGGACGCGACATCCTGAGCGCCCAGGAAAAGTAGTCGGGATTGGAGGGCTTGTCCGCGTCGATGAACACGAAGTCGAACGGGCCCGCGGCCTCGTGGTAGAGCTCCTCCAGCGTGTCGAGCGCCCGGCCCACGCGCACCCGGGCGATGTTGGCGAACCCGGCGCGCGCCAGGTTCTCCCTCGCCACCGCGGCGTGCTTCGGGTCGATCTCCAGCGTGATGAGGCGTCCGCCCGGCGGCAGCGCCCGGGCGAGCCAGATCGCGCTGTAGCCGCCGAGCGTGCCGATCTCCAGGATGCTCCTCGCGCCGTGGATGCGCGCCAGGAGCTGCAGGAACTTGCCCTGCGGCGCCGAGACGCTGATCGCGGGAAGGCCCGCCGCGTCGCTCGCGCGCAGGGCCGCCTCGAGAACCGGATCCGGCTTGACGAGGGTGTCGGTGAGGTAGGTGTCGACGGCGCTCCAAGTGTCCTGGCTCATGACGCCAAGACTATCACTACCGGACGCGCTTCTTCTCCATCGCCGCGACCGAGCGGCCGACGAGCTCCTTCAGCACCGCCGGATCGGCGTCGGCGAGCTTCTTCAGGTACAGGCAGGACTTGCCCGTCTTGTGCCTGCCCAGCTTCGCGAGGAGGTCGGCGTGGCGCTCGAAACCCGCCATCATGTAGAGCGTCAGGTCGTTCTTCCGGGGCGAGAAGCCGACCAGGGGCCAGTCGCCCGCGCCGCCGCTCGCATACTCGTAGCGGTAGGCGCCGAAGCCCACGATGTTGGCGCCCCAGAGCACCGGCTTCTCGCCCGTGGCCTCCTGCATGAGCTTCGCGACCGCCTTGCAGTCCTTGCGCCGCTGCTCGTCGGGAATGGCCGCGAGGAAGGCGGCGACGCTCGCCTTCGTGGCCTTCGTCTTCGGTTCCGCCATGGCCGCGTCCCCCTTCCTGATTGCGATTCAGTCCCGCCGCGCCTTCCCGAGGGCGGCGATAGCCTCCGCGCGCCGCGGCTCCACCTCGGCCAGCGAGCCCACGGTCACGCCGAGGTCCCTCAGGAGGCCGTCGGCGATCCCGTAGATCCAGCCGTGCACCGCGACATCCTGGCCGCGCTCCCAGGCATCACGCAGGATCGACGTCTCGCACACGTTGACCACCTGCTCGATCACGTTCAGCTCGCACAGCCGGTCGGCCTGCGCCGCCGCATCGGCCAGCACCGAGAGGATGTCGGGGTACTTGTTGCGAACGTCCTGCACGTGGCGAAGCCAGTTCTCCACGAGCCCCAGGCGGTCGCGGCCCAGCGCCGCGCGCACGCCGCCGCAGCCGTAGTGGCCGACGACCATGATGTGGCGCACCTTGAGGACCTCGACGGCGAACTGGATCACGGAAAGGCAGTTCAGGTCCGTGTGCGCGACGACGTTGGCGACGTTGCGGTGCACGAAGACCTCGCCAGGCGGCAGGCCCACGATCTGGTTGGCGGGCACGCGGCTGTCGGCGCAGCCGATCCACAGGTATTCGGGCGACTGCTGCTTCGCCAGGCTCGTGAAGAAATCGGGATCGCTGCGCAGGACGCGCTCGGCCCAGGCACGGTTGTTGTCGAAGAGGCGGGATAGCGATCGCATGGGGGTCGTTCAGGAACGGATCTGGAGGCGGCGGTGATTATCGATCCAGAAGCCCCATAGCACCAGCAGCCACTGCGCCTGCCCGACCCACGCGATGGCCTCCACGCTGGGCGGCGGGGCGCCGAAGAGGTTCCCGGCCTGGATGGCGAGGAGGAAGGCGACCAGGCCCACGAACCCCCATCGGCCGGACCGGTCGATGGGCCGGGTGGTGCGCGCATACAGCCAGACGCCCAGGGCGAAGAGGGGAACCTCGATCGCGACCGTGAGCGGAAGCGACGACCACGCGCCCAGGCCGACGAGGGTTGCCGACCCCGGATACAGCGGCAGGTCGGGGGCGTGCACGATGGCATCCAGGAGCCAGTGGCTCACCACCAGCGCGGCGAGCACGAGCGCGTTGCGCAGGTGCCGCCGGATCACGAGGTAGACGGCGCCCAGGGCGAGCGCCCATCCGAGCACCGCGGCGAGGCTGTGCGACACCGGGTAGTGGTCGAAGGCGAGCGGCGTGACGGCGGTGGTGCCCGGGACGATGCGCACGCTCTCCACGCCCAGGAGCAGGAGCGTGGGCCAGAGCAGGTCGATGAACTGCGCCGCCACGAAGAGCCAGCCCAGGGACGCCTGCGGCGCGATCGCCTTTGCGCCGAACCCGGCGCCGAAGTGGCCGAGGAACATCCGGCCGTCAGGCCTCGCCCGGGCTCTTGCCGCCGCGGCTGCGGGACTGGCCCAGGTAGTGCCTGACGAGCGGGATGTCCATCAGCAGGCCCACGACGATGAGGCCGATGTGGTACCCCGCCGGGAAGTAGGCGTCCGTGGGCAAGGCGTGGCCGAAAGCCTTCGCCACTCCCGCCAGGAGCAGGACGGAGCCGATGACATTCATGGCCAGCGCGGCGGGCGGAGGCTTGGGGGACGGCGGCTGGTTCACGTCGGCTCCTTTCGAGTCCTGCAGTGGGCGACGGCGCCCATTATGACGGGATCAGAGCCCCTGCGAGCCGCGGATGGGGAGCTCGCGATTGTCGCCGTCGCGGAAGCGGTGCACGCCGCGCAGGTTCACCAGCAGGTCCGCGAAGGCGCGGGAGTGGGCATCGTCCTTGCCGGTGTAGCCCCAGTTGAATCGCCCGCCCGCGTACTCGCGTGTGTTGCGGACCTCGGCCGCCATGTCCATGCGCCACTTGCCGGACACGCGCACGAAGAAATGGGGCGAGGTGAACGGCGTGCTGGTGAAGTAGAGGATGGCGAGGTCGCCGCGCTCGACCACCCGGAATAGCTTGCCGCGCTCGCCCAGGAGGATGAATTCCGCGTAGGCCCGGCTCAGGGGGAACCCCGCCAGGTAGCGGCGCGATTCGGCCGTGAAGAAGTCGACGTCCGGGTCGTACACGGGCAGCGCGAGCCACTCGAGGTAGCGGGAGAAGGTCCCGTCTGGCGAGTCCTGGGCCGCGAAGCGCTCGCGAAGTGCGGGCTCCAGCCGCGCGGCGGGAACCGCCGGGGCGCCCGCCACGCGCGGCACCGGGGAGGTGACACCCGCGCCGCCCGACAGGTGCGCGGCTTCCGGGAGCCCTTTCAGCACGGCCGGATCGAAGGCTTCGCCGAGCACCGCCTCGCGGATGCGGTGCTGGACGAGCCTGAGCATGAGCCGCAGGCCGACCGAGAGGTTGCCCGAGGCGAAGAAGAGCCGCGCGTGGTGGTCGACGAGGTAGTTCACGAAGGCATCGGGGAAGATGCCCTCCAGCCCGTAGCCCACCTCGACCCTGAGGCGCCGGCTCGCCATGTCGTGGAGCAGGAGGATGCCGCGCTCCTCGCGCGTGCGGCCGCCGATGCGCAGCTCCTCGACGAGGGCCACCGCAAGCTCCTCCAGGGGCTTTCCGCCTGTGTCGCGCAAGAAGACGAACCGCACGTCGATGTCCGACTCGCGGTGGATGAGCTCCATATACTGCTCGAAGCGGGGCACGTCGCCCGGGGGCAGCACGCCCGCGATGTCGTGAACGCGCCGGCAGCCCTCCTTGCCCGGGCAGAGCGCCACGTGCGGGCCGCCCGCGATGCCGCGATCGGCGAACGACTTCCAGCCCCAGAGCCCCAGCGCGACCAACGCCCCCACGGCGGCCGCGATCGCGAGGGGGCGAAGGATGCGGGCCATGGGCGGTCCGGGGTCGGGCGCGGCCGGGCTACTTCCTGCGTTCCAGCATCGCCTTCAGGTCGGCGAAGGGAGAGTGGGTCGCGACCGCGGGCTTCGCCTCGCCCGTGCCGCCCCCCGCGAGCTCGAGTTGCTTCTGGTGCTCGTTGTCGTGGCAATACACGCACAGCAGCTCCCAGTTGCTGCCGTCGGGCGGGTTGTTGTCGTGGTTGTGGTCGCGGTGATGCACCGTGAGCTCTCGCACGTTGGCGCGCGTGAACGTGCGCGCGCAGCGCCCGCAGACCCAGGGGTAGATCTTGAGCGCCTGGTCGCGGTAGGTGAGGGCGCGCTGGTCGGCCGCGCGGCGGGCCTCGGCGACGATGCGGTCGAGCTTCGCGGAATCCGCCATGCGCCGTCAGCGGTATTTTTCCGCGCAGCGCGCGATGGCCAGGATGTCGCCCAGGTCGAGGCAGTGCCGCGCGTCGGCCTCGCGCTTGCGCGACTTGCGCCTGGGTGCCGGCGAGGGCGCCGGATCCGGAGATGCCTTAGGCGTACTCGCCGCAGGCCGGGGCGCCGGAGCGGGTGCCGCCGCCGGGGCCGCTTCGCGTCGTGCCTTCCCCGCGGATCTTGATCCCCCGGGCCGATATTGCTCGGCGCACTGGATGATCGCCTGGTTGGATCCCAGGTCGAGGCAATGCCGCGCATCGCCACGGTCCGGCACCTGCGCGAAGGTCACCGGGGGCGCGGATGCCAGGAGGACAGCGAGCGCGATGCAGGTCCAGTTGCCCGGTGTGCTTTCCATCGTGAACCTCCTGGCTGCCTTGCGGCTATTTCACGCGCCTGACCTTCGCCACGCGGTTGCTGCCTTCGAATTCCATGACGAACGAGCCCATGAAGGCGCGGCGGATCTTCACCTTCACGTTCTCGCTCTGGATGTAGCCCGTGCTGCCGTCGCTGATCTGCCAGGACTGCCCGTTGGCGAGCGCGATGACCGTGTTGGGCCCCCAGCCCTGGAACATGCCCGGGATGGTGCTCTCGATGGCTTCCAGCTGCGCGGCGGGCGTCTTGGCCTCCATGCCGAACTGCTGGGCCGGCGTGGGAGGCGCTGCGGCGGCCTTGGGCGCCGCTGCTGGCGCAGCCGCGCCGGCCTTGGGCTGCCCGGTGGCGGCGGGGGCTACGGGGGCGGCTGAGGGCACGGCGATCGCGTCGTAGCAGGCGAGGCGGGCCGC
Organism: Usitatibacteraceae bacterium; assembly: GCA_044230355.1. Taxonomy (GTDB): domain Bacteria; phylum Pseudomonadota; class Gammaproteobacteria; order Burkholderiales; family Usitatibacteraceae; genus FEB-7. Next base: position 109,941 of record JBGARD010000005.1, read on the forward strand.
GGAATCCTTGATGGCGCGGCAGCGCAGGATGCCGGCGTCGTCGGCGAGCGCGGAAGTGGTGGCGGCGAGCAGCAGGAGCGCGAGAGCCCTCATGGGTTTCTTCGGTTCGTGGAGGAAGAGCGCATTCTATGCCCGGACGGGGCGGGGTCCAACCGGCGCCCCGGCTAACCCCCGGCCGCGAAGGCGAAGAGCCAGAAACTCTGCAGGTTGCGGCCGGGCATGGTCAGGCTGGTGCGGGTTCCGGGCGCGCTGGACGATGAAGGAAGACCAGGAACCCGGCAATCGTGGCAAGGTGCCCTGCCATGAATGCCACAACGTACGCGTCGGCCGACTGCCCCTGCGCTTCGGAGTGCTCCAGGAATCCGAGAGCGTAGAGAGACGCGTGGGCAATGAACTGGGCCGCGAGCGCGGCAACCAGCAGCGTGCGTCCCCAGGCCACCTTCCCGGCACTGCCGATCGCGCCAGCCAGGATGGCCGCGGCCACGACGACGAGCACCAGGGCGAAAGGCACCGAAATCGGCGGCCCCTTGCCAGAGGCGATCGCGAATCCGAGGAGCCCCCCTTGGATGAATCCCACTAGCAGGGCATAGGCGAGAACCGCGTTGTCTACCCACGGCATCGTCCGGAAGGTGACCGGCATGCCCCCGGGGCCGTACTCCTTCTCGAGCGTTTCCCGGACACTGTGCACCGCCTGCATGACGAAGACCGGATCGTGCAGCGCGGACTGGTTCGGGAATTCCAGCCTCATGCGGTAGCGCGTGTAATTGTCGAGGTTCAGGTCCGCGGGCAGGGGCTCCTGGCCGTAGGCCTGCTCGCGGCGGCCCTCGATCTCCCGGTAGATGTCCGCGTCCGAATAGCCGTTGGACTTGAACTCGTAGAAGCCGCGAACGATGGCGACGATGGTGGCCTCCGGCTGCGTGGCGAGCTCCGCCTTGCCGAGCCGGGCGATCACGTCATCCGACGGCCGGTCGGCGTTGCGCAGGCGGATGATCGAGCGGATGAGCTCGGCGTCCTTCACTTCGAGCCGGCCTTCCACGCCTCGATGAGCGGCAGCAGTGCCTTGCGTCGCTCCAGGCTTTCCGCGGGCCAGTACTCGTTGCGGTCGTAGTACTCCGGCACTGCGGCCTGCCCGGGCGGAATCACCACCCAGGGCTGCCTGGAGGCGGTGAAGATGTGGATGTCGGGCGGCAGGGCGTCCGGATTGTCGAGGGTGCCCACGCGCACGAACTTCACCACGGGGCCGGCGCCGGCGTAGTTGCTCCACCCGGCGACCTTGCAGCGCGGGCAGCGGGCGATCAGCTGGCCCTTCCCGCTCGCGGAGGGCGTGTCGACGATCTCCAGCTCTCCGCCCAGGTTCGTCACGCGGTCGGCCTCGATCATGGCGTTGAGCGCGAAGGAGGCGCCGCTCTCGCGCTGGCACCAGCGGCAGTGGCAGCAGTGGACGAAGAGCGGGCGCGTCTGAAGCCGGTAGCGGACGAAGCGGCAGTCGCAGCCGCCCTCCAGCGGAAACACCGTGCCTACTCCGCGTACATGGGCTTGCCTTCGTTCAGGCGGATCCACCCCTTGACGATGCGGTAGATGTACCAGAGGAGGTCGGCGAGGAGCACGAAGATGCCCACGACCACGAAGGTCAGCGCGAACCCGATGAGGCCCCACAGCAGGCTGAACCAGAAGGTGCGGATCTGCCAGCGGAAGTGGCTCTCGAGCCAGGTGCCCTGCACATCGTCGCGCTTCACGTAGTTCATGATGATCGCGATGAGGCACGTCACCCCGAAGAGCAGGGAGACGGCGTACAGGGCGTAGATGATCGTGGTCAGGTTCTTGTCGGAGACGGACTTCTCGGTGTCGGCGGTTGTCATTTTTTCTCCCGGTTTTGCCCATGTTACCCATTTCAGCCCGTGCGCTTCACCATGGTGTAGCGGACGATGCCGCGCGGGTAGACGGCGTGCTCGTAGGTGACGCGGTAACCCAGCGACTCGTAGAAGCGCGGCGCCTGGAAGGAAAGGGTCTCCAGGTAGAAGATGGTGCAGCCGCGGCCCCGGGCGTGGTTCTCGAACGCGTACACGAGCCGGGTGCCGATGCCCGACTTGCGGTGCGCCTCGGCCACCCAGAGCTGCTGGATCTCCGCGCAGCCACCCCAGCTTCGGCCGACCGCGCCGCCGATCACTTCGCCACCGGGCAGGCGGGCGAAGCAGGAAAGCGGCATCACCTCGTTCAGGGGCGCGGCGGCGTCATTGAACTCGCCCAGGCCGTGGTCGACGATGCTGGCTTCCTCGCGCGGGCAGTCGTCGTGTGTGGAGATGGCGATATCGGGGCGTGTCGTCATTCGGCGAGGATGCCCGGCGGACTCCACTAACTGCACAGGTTGCCGATCGAGTTGTAGCGCTTGTAGCTCGCGCCACTTTCCGGCTCCAGCTTCGGTGCGCCTCCCGCAACGGGCTTCAGCCGGTACACCGCAAGCCGGCAAGTGTTGTTGGTGGCGTGGAGGATGGCCTCGTAATCCGTGCCCGACTTCGGGGTGAACGCGGCGGTCCAGTTGCAGGTCGTGCCTGCGATGGCGGCGACGAGCGTCATCGGCTTGTTCGCGGCGACCGGTATCGCCGGAGCGCTTCGCTTGGCGGACTCGTCCAGCGAGGCGCCGGAGAGCGTGAAGGGAAGGCGGGCCAGGATGGTCCTCTCCTGGGAGGGGCAACCCACCATGCTGCTGAACTCCGCGCCGCCGTAGGTCGTGGTCGAGAGGGTCAGCGCCGTCGTGGGGACGCCTTCCGGAGGCGGCTTGTAGTCGACGGCGCAGGCGGAGGCGAGGGCTGCGATGGGAAGGGCAAGCCAGGTGGTTGCGCGCGTCATCGATGTCATCCCTGTTTTTCGTCGGGTCCTATGGGGATCCCGAGCCTTGGATGGCACAGCGTACCTGAGCCCGGCGAATCCTGCGCCCGGGGCCTTCGCGGTCGAGGTAGTATGCCGCGGCCAAACTCACGACAAGGAGCGCAAGCGCATGACGATCACCTGGCGTCGCCTGGGATTCCTGGGCTTCATGATTCCGCTCGCCCTCTGGGGCCTGGCGGCGGTGATGTTCGGTCACTCGAACTTCAAGGCGTTCCGGTTCGCCTTCGTGATCGCGGCGGTCGTGGTGTGGTTCGTCGGCACGCAGCTCAATGGCGAAGAGCCCGACGAGGATGGAAAGGCCCTTCACCTCGCCTTCGGGCTGCCGCTCCAATGGGCGGGCGTGATCGTCTGCGCGATCGGTTTCGTGCTGACCCTGATGTGATGCCGCAGTAGGTCACTTCCTCGTGTAGCGGCCGTCGAACGCGGTGACCCACTTGTCCGCTGCGTCCGTCGATTCCCAGTGCTGGCGGACGCTCCCGTCGGCGTTGGGCGTCCAGGTGATGCGGTGTTTCGTGACGCGCCCGTCCTTCCCGGTAGTGGCGCCCTCCATCACCATGCTGCCGTCCTTCAGGCCGCCTTCCAGGAGGAGGAGGGTGCCGGCGTTGTCCACCCAGGTCTGGTGCCACATCTTGCGGCCGGGATCCCAGGCGTTGAGGCTCTCGCCCTTGTAGCCGCGCGAGGTGTCGTAGCGCTCGTGCAGGACGCAGCCGCCGTATTCCTTCTCGATGCGGTTCACGCCGGCGAGCTTGTCCTTGGCGTGCACATTCCACTCCCCCAGCCAGAAGTCGAACTGGCGGTGGGCGGGCGAGTCGCAGGGTCCCGCGGCCGCGGCGAGGATGGGCAGGGCGGCGAGGGCGAGGCCCGCGAGATTCGGGGCAAAGCGCAGGTACGTGCGGGATGAGGACATCGGGGGCTCCCTTCCTTCGCGCGGCTCGGGCAGCCGATGGCCGAGTCTAGCGGCGGGGGGACGGCCAAGCGTTGCGAAAGGTGACCGGGCCTTTAGGCGGTCAACGCCCGCGCGGCACCTCGTAGCGCAGCTCCGCGAATCCCGGGCCAAACATCTGGACGGAGGTGAGGCGAAGGGGCGGGGTGGTGATGTTGCGGGGGAGGAGGGGCTTGCCCGCGCCGAGGGTGACGGAGGCGACCTGAATGATCAATTCGTCGAGGAGCCCGGCGTCGTGGAACTGGCCCACGAGGTCGCCGCCGCCCACGATCCAGAGGTTCTTGCCGCCGGCGGCTGTTTTCATTTCTTCATGCACGGGACGGACGTCGCCCTTTACGAAGCGGATGTCGGCGTCTGGGATGGTCGGGAGGTTGCGGCTGGTGAACACCCAGGTGGGCTGCTCGTAGGGCCAGGGCTCTCCCTCGGCGGTGCCGGGCTTGATGGCGTGGCGGAGCATCCACTCGTAGGTGTGGGAGCCCATGGCGAGGGCGCCGACGTCCTCGATGAACTGGGGGTAGCTCGTCGCGCCGACGTCGCCCAGGGGGAAGAGCCACTCGAGGGAATCGTCGACCGTGGCGATGAAGCCGTCGAGGGTGGAGGCGGTGTAGTACTGGGTGCGCATTAGATGGACGGACCACTATCGCTTGAGCCCCACCCCCGGGTCACTGTCGCAGAAACGCGGCTGCTAGGAGCCAATGGGTCACGCCAATCATCACAGCAATCCGTAGTCACGTGCGTAGTCGCGCAGTTTTCCAAGACAGTATGAAGAGATTGCAGCCGGCGTAAGTTCGTCAGCCTGACGATGCGTAAATTCAAGTGTATCGGGTCGATCGCCTCGCTGATACCAGCAATCAACTTGAAGTGCCTCGTGCGAATGGGGCTGATATTCGAATTGGAGATTGGGAAGGTCAATCTGGAGTTGATCAGAAAGAACAGCCACAATTGCTTGATTTATTTCTCGGTGCGACTCCCTCGACAGCCGCTGGATTGCAAGGTAAGCCTTGGCAACTTCGACAGAAGCTGTCCCACCAGCTGGGCCGACGTCCTCTTGATCGGTAAGTGAGCGAACAAGAGAACTCTTGCTAATCGTGTTGGCGGCATTGGTCTTCACGGGATTGGGGTAGTGCTTCCGAACTGCTTCGCGCAACCTCGCGTCTGCTGCAAAAGCACACGCGTTTACGACCATGCTTCCGGTTAGGTTTAAGAGGCGAACCTCGAAAAGACTGGATATAAATGGGAGACTGTGCCGAGCGTTTCGCTTTCCGTACTTGCGCCAGTCATCTGCTACGTTTGCGCGGCTGAACTGCAGCAAACGCTCAGGGTCAGCCAGATACTTGCTGCCCCGTCTAAGCATGCGACAGGCTTCTGCAGAGTCGCCGTTGGACGATACAACAATGCTCAGGCGAGGCAGGCGCGTGCCCAATTCTCCAATATCATAGCGAGAGACAACAAGATCGTGGATCGAACGCATGTAGTCGCCGATGGAGTGTGCCGGCTCAACGAGGTCTTCTGCTTCTTGGCGCGTGACTGCCGCATCTTCAAGTCTCGTGCCGGTCGCCGATAGCACAAGCAGCAGAGCGTCGAAGTACCTTTTTTTGGGAACTCCAGCGACTTCATAGATCAACCGGCGCGACAACGCGCTCTTTCCTCCTACCTCGCTTAGGAGGCGTACGAGTTCCTCGGCGAAAGATCGATTGATCACTGGCCATACAGCCAATAGGTTCTTGGTGCGCCGAAGGTAGGCGTTCAGATTGACCATGGCGGCTTGCCTTGCTGCTGCGTCGACTGCAGGAAGCTCCCGGCCGTCTAGGTTTACAACCACAATTCCTCGCTCCCGATCACCTGATTGGACCCCCTTATTTAGCCAACCGGGAAGTTCACCGAGGGGCAGCTCGTAATCAGGTGGAGGTGTGACTACCTTCGTCACGTGATTTGCGAGGTATAGCTGGCACGACGCAGCAAGAGTTGTCTTTCCGACGCCAGTGTCACCAAGCAGGAATAGCAATTTGCCTTGGCCTGAACCAGTTACCTCTACTAGTGCTTCCTTAATAGCTGCCAAGTCAGCTTCAGACTCCAGCAAGACTTGGCCAATTTGCTGCTGCCCAACTGCGTCAAGCAATCCTTCATAGCGAGTTGGTACAGTGACAACGCCAATCTTGCTTGGCATCGATGCATTCTCCAATGGCTATTTCGCCGCACGCATCGCTAGGCTCCGGGACCGTGCCTACGCCACCAGCCAGGTTTGTGGCGAACCTCGTCAAGCTCAATTGCCATCAGGCCTTCCTCGGTCCACTCGCGAGTCTCCGACTTGCGCCAAACCCACTTTTTCGGGAACGCAGCGCGAGCAATCTGATAAAGCGTTGGGACTTTTGGAAAATCGATGTATTTCGTTCTCTGGCCTTGTGGTGGGCAGAGAGCAATTTCCGTCGGCGACCTTACGAGAGAATGATGCTCCCGCGCCAATAGGAAGCAACAGCTTCGTGGGAGGAGCTTCCAGTACAAGGCAGTAGCAAAGTGCGCGCCCACAACAATCTGATTTGGGTGGCGTTGAAAGTCAATGACAGGCGGTTCGCTCTTGGCTCTCTTTCGTAGACTAAAGGGCGAGCGGCGATAATGGACACGCAAATAGTCAATGTGAGTGAGATGTATGTGAACCTCTCGCCGCATGTACGCGGGAACTGAGACCATCGTATCCTCAAACTCCGGAGGTAGTTCGTTCTCAATTGTCACCGTTTCGGTAGTAGTGCTCTTTAGGGAGCTGCTAATCTCCTCGCCCAGACTGAAGCTTTCAGCCAGCTTTCGCGATACCTTGTCGCGAATTGAGCCGCCGAACTTGAAGACATCGAAGACCGTAGATTTCGCAAGTACTTCTTCCGCAAGTTCCTGAAGCTCCTCACGCTGAGCGAGGTAGTTTTCGATGCTCTTGTGGGAGATGATTCGTTCCAGCGTTGTGGTCTCTGAATCCGTTCTCTTTACCTTGACGCCCTTGGGCTTTTTGTAGACACCGAATGGTTCGCCATAGACTATTTTTTCATCATGCGCGATGTCTTCCAGGAAGAAGTGAAATCGGGTGATCCCAAATATGGTGTTTCGGTTGTCCAGCTTGTGCCAACTATTCTCGGAAGTCAGTCGCACTGCGACAGGAATGCTGATGTGAGTCAATTGCCCTCCTCATGTGGGGAATTGCGGATAGTCCGAGAATTGGCTGGTGGCTTGGGCGACGCGCAATATGATGTAAGTACGGATGCTATGCCTTGACCTGTTGACGGATAACGCCTGTATTCTGTCCGTCTGGCAATGTCGGGTCAATCTCAATGCCCTGAAACGCCGTCGAGTCATCGCCCTCAATTCAAAGCGACAAGGACGAACCCGGCACCCCGCTGAGCCAAGTCCCGCCACCCCGGCGCCCAGTAGAAGGAGACCTCCCGTGCCTTCAAAATCCCGCCGCACCCGCCCCACCACCACGCGCTCCGCCCCCTCGAAGCGCCCCCTCCGCAACGTCACCCCCGACAAGGTCGACATCCGCGACCGCCCGTACCATCCCTCGGTCGCCATTGTCCCGCCGCCCGTCTTCCGCGCGAAGACGAAGCTCCCCGTCCTCGACCAGGAGAACACGAGCGCCTGCACAGGCTTCTCGCTCGCCACCGTCGTCGGGCAACTGCTGAAGCAATCGGGCCGCGCGACCGATGCGGCCGTCTCGCCCTGGATGCTCTACTCCATGGCCCGCCGCTACGACGAGTTCCCCGGCGCGGAGGACGCGGGCTCCAGCCTGCGCGGCGCCCTCAAGGGTTGGCACAAGCACGGCGCCTGCGCTCTAGGACTCTGGGAGGCGATGGACATGCCGGTCGCGACCAACCTCCCCGGCAAGGACTGGTGGCTCGACGCGGTGAACCGCCCGCTCGGCGCCTACTACCGCCTCGACACCCGCTCGGTCACGGACATGCACGTGGCGCTCAACGAGGTGGGCGTCCTCTACGAGCGCCATCTGCCACGACGGCTGGCTCGAGGACCGCAAGGCCGCCTCGCGCAAGAACTGGGTGATCCCGTTCCGCAAGGCGAAGCCCTCGGACGGCGGGCACGCGTTCGCCATCGTGGGCTACGACGAGCACGGCTTCCTCGTGCACAACTCCTGGGGCAAGGACTGGGGCGATGGCGGCTTCGCCACGCTCACCTACGCCGACTGGCTCGAGCACGCCATGGACTGCTGGGTGGTGCAGCTGGGCGTTGTCACCGAGGAGCACCGGCGCGTGTCGTCCTCTCCCATCGGCATGAAGAAAGGCGCGGCGCTCTCCTCGGACCGCACTCTCGTTCGCCATCAGATCGCGCCGTACGTCATCAACATGGAGAACAACGGCCGGCTCTCGACCTCGGGCTCCTTCCGCACTGGCGAGGATGACGTGCGCGCGCTCGTCTGCGATTACCTCGAGGGCGCGCGCAAGGATTGGGGCCTCGCGAAGAACGAGCCCATCGACATCTGCCTCTATGCGCACGGCGGGCTCGTGGGCGAGGACGACGCCGCGAAGACCTTCGCCAAGTGGTGGCCGGCGCTCTACAAGGCCAGGCGCTTCCCCGTCTTCGTGATGTGGGAGTCGGACCTGTGGTCCACGATCAAGGGGCGGCTCGAGGACGCGGTGAAGAAGGCGCCGCGGCCCACGGCGGGCCCGCTCGAAGCGCTGAACAAGTGGTGGAACGAGCGGCTGGAATCGATGCTGGCTCCGGCGGGCGGCGCGCTCTGGGGCGAGATGAAGCAGAACGCGCAGGCGCTCTCGGGCGAGCCGGACTCGGGGCTCAAGCTCCTCTTCAAGCACCTGAACGACTCGAAGACCGCCAACGGGGCCGGGTTCCGCCTGCACCTGGTCGGGCATTCGGCGGGGTCCATCGTGCACGCCTACCTCATCGACCGGCTGGCGGCGCAGGAATGGGAGTTCGAGAGCGTGAGCTTCATGGCGCCGGCCCTGCGCGTGGACACTTTCGACGAGCGCGTGCGGCCGTGGGTCGAGAGCCGGCACGTGAAGCGCCTGCGGGAATTCCACCTCACGGACTCGGCGGAGAAGCAGGATCCCACCTGCCGCCCGATCCTGGGCTACGGCCGCTCGCTGCTCTACCTCGTGTCGCATTCCTTCGAGGGCGGGCGCGAGGTGCCCATCCTCGGCATGGAGAAGCATTTCCCCGCCGACCTTGCGCGCCTTCGCAGCGTGAAGGTCTTCACCGCCCCGGGCGATCAGACCGCCAGCACCACCCACGGCGGCTTCGACGACGACGGCGCGACGATGGCGAACGTCATCGCCGGCATGTGACAATAAGGCGCATGGATCTCTACATCGTCACGGGGCACACCAAGGGGCTGGGCCAGGCGCTGGTCCAGCAGCTGGGCGTTGAGCAGGACGTCGAGCTGATCGCCCTAGGGCGTGCGGCCGATGGGCCCATCCCGGGCGGGGCGCAGCTCCATGTGGACCTCGGCATGCCGCGCGCGGTCGACGCCGTGTGCGACCGCATCGAGGAGCGCCTGCGCGGCAAGCGCTTCGCGAAGGCCGTCCTCATCAACAACGCGGGCGTCATCTCGCCCGTGGGCATGCTGGACCGTGTCGATGCGGAGGAGCTGGAGAAGAGCCTCGCGGTCAACTTCACCGGGCCCATCCTCCTGATGCGCCGCTTCCTCATCGCCACGGCCACCATCGCCAAGGTCCGGCGCGTGATCAACATCTCCTCCGGCGCCGGCCGCCGCCCCATCTTCGGCTGGGGCGCCTATTGCGCGGCCAAGGCGGGCCTGGACATGGTCTCGCGCGTCGCGGCCCTGGAAGCGCAAACGGCGATGACGGGCGTCGAGGTGGTGAGCCTCGCCCCCGGCGTGATCGACACGCCCATGCAGGGCGTCGTGAGGAGCGCCAGCCCCGAGGAGTTCGTGGACGTCGAGCGCTTCCGCCAGATGAAGGCCCAGGGCGAGCTGCGCGATCCCGCGGACGTCGCGGCCGACATCCTGCGCCACGAGCGAAGCGGCAAGCTCTTCGCGGAACCCATCGCCGACCTGCGCACGCTCGGCGCGTGATCACCGACCCCTTCTTCTTCGCCGTCGCGGTCCCGGCGGTGCTGATCATGGGGGTTTCCAAGGGCGGGTTCGGCAGCGGCCTCGGCATCATGGCCACCCCCCTCGTGGCGCTCGCCGTTCCCACGCCGCAGGCCGCCGCCATCATGCTGCCCATCCTCCTCGTGATGGACGTGACCGGGCTCGCGGCCTACCGCGGCACCTTCCATCGCAGGAACCTGGGGCTGCTCCTCGCCGGGGGCGTCATGGGGATCGTCCTGGGCGCGCTCACCTTCCGCTTCTTCAGCGAGGCGCTGATCCGCGTGCTGCTGGGCGTGATGGCGATCACTTTCGTCGCGCATCGCATGTACCAGGGCGGCACCGACGCGCCGGCGGTGGTGCCTTCGAAGGCGAAGGGGCTCTTCTGGTCCACCGTCTCCGGGCTCACCAGCACGATCGCGCACGCGGGCGGCCCGCCGCTCAGCGTCTACCTCCTGCCGCAGAAGCTCGACAAGGCGGTCCTCGTGGGCACGACGGTCGTCTTCTTCGCGGTGATCAACGCGGTGAAGCTCGTGCCCTACCTCTGGCTCGGGCTCTTCGACTCGCGGAACCTGCTCACCTCGCTCGCCCTCGCGCCGCTCGCGCCCTTCGGCATCTGGCTGGGCGTGTGGCTCATGCGCAGGCTCTCGCAGGAGCTCTTCTATCGCATCGCCTATGCGATGCTCTTGATCGTGGGCGCCAAGCTCCTCTGGGACGGCGCGCGGGGTCTGGCGGCCTGACTACTTGCCGCGGGTGGGGCGAAGCGCCCGCCAGATCGCGCCCGCGAGCCACGCCAGCGGCAGGATCCCCGTCGCGGCCCAGAGCAGGATGGGCAGGGTGGATCGCCTCGGCGGCGCGGGCCGCAGGTCCGGGTCTCGCAGCTCCGGCGGAAAGGGGCGCGGCGGCACCGGGACCACCTTCAGGTCGGTGGGGTCCGCGGGAAGCGCGTTCAGGTACTCGCGCGGGCTGGCCGCGGGCCAGGTGCCGAGCGCTCGCGACGAGGGGATTTGCGGAATGCGCACGCCCGCGAGCGCAACCACGTCCTCGGCGAGCATGCCGGCGAGCTTTCCCCGGGCAGGCTCCGCGCCGCTTGCGAGCTGAATAAGCGAGAAGACGGCTTCCTCGAACGCCGCCGCGGGCATGAGCCGCGTGCGGTCTTCCGTGAGGTACTCGTACGCCGTGCGCGCGGGGGCGAGGCGCCCGTCGGTGAACACCTTCGCGGGTATCGCGAGCCAGGCGCGAAGCGTGTCGGAGGGCCCGCGCGAGGGCAGTTCCCAGCCCAGCGCGCGAAGCAGGTCTACGCTGATGGAAGCGCAGTTCATCGAGGAATGCCGGTATTCGAGCTGGTGGCGCCAGAACTGCAGGTACAGGCGGTTCAGCGCGCCCTGCACCAGGTCGGCAGCGCGCGCGTCGCGCAGGATCGCGAGCATCACGTAGGAGGGCCGGTACCAGGCCTGCCCGCTGTTCACGTCCGCCAGGTAGTTGTCGAGCGGCACCGGCGCGGGAAGGATCCCCTTCTCGCTCACGCTGTCGAGCGTGTAGAAGTTGGAGACCAGCAGGTCGGAGAGGCGGCCGTCCTCGGGCAGCCGCCCGGTGGCGATCGCGAAGTGCCCGGCCCAGGCTTCGTCGTCGTCGCCCTGGGCCCCGTTGAGCATGAAGGCGAGCACCGGGCGGCCGGCCCAGTCGCGGTCCCCGCGCACGCGTTCCCATACCGGGTGAGTCTCGGGCGGCGAGGCGGCGCCGCCGCGGGGTGCGCTCCGGAAGAGCCCGCGGATGGCGAGCCGGGGTGTGCGCGATGCCGAAACGGGGACAGCCGGCGCCCGCTCGTCCACGCGCCAGTCCTCCGGCCAGAGCGTGCGCGCGACGAACTCGCCGCCGGGCCCCGTCTCGCCCCGCGCGGTCACCGTCCGTGCGGCGAGGTACTCGAAGGTCGAGGCGTCGGCCCAGGATCGGTTGAGCGCATCGCGGGGAGCCAGGGCCAGCGGCAAGGTGGCGCTGCCGGTCCGGAAAGACCGGCCGTCGGAAGCGATTCGTACGCCGGTGAGCCGCTCCGGGGCTGCGATCCACACCAGCGGCGGCCAGGTGAGCGGTCCGGGGTTCGCGGCCCAGGCGGCGACATCGGCGAAGGGCTCCGCCCCCCGGGAATATTCCGCCTGCGGCGGTGTTGACGGGACGGCGATCGTCTCGCCCGCGAAAAGGAACCGGGCGGCCGGGTGCAGTGTCTCACCGGCCGTCGCGCCCGTAGCCAGCCGTAACCCGGCGGGGAAGTACGGGCCGACGGGCGCGTCGGGCGGGGGAAGTCGGTGTCCGGGCATCGCAGCCTCCATCATGCCCTGCCGCCGGTCCCGCGCCATGCCGTGCCCGCTTCCAGACCAACAACCACCAGAAGGAGCATCCACCCATGAAACGTACCGTCGCCGCCATCGCCACCCTGCTGTTCGCCGGATCCGCCCTGGCCTTCCACTGCCCGAAGGACATGAAGGCCATCGACGAGGCGCTCGCGAAGAACCCGAAGCTCAGCGAAGCGCAGATGAAGGACGTGAAGAAGTACCGCGCCGAGGGCGAGACCCTGCACAAGGCCGGCAAGCACCAGGAGTCCGTGGACACCCTGGCCAAGGCCATGAAGATCCTCGACATCAAGTAATCAGATTACTTTTTTTAATCTGATTACGAGGGCGAGACGCCGCGGGGATCCCGCGGCGTCTTCGTTTGCGCTAGTCCTTCGCGATCCCCGGGCGGCCGGCGAGCACCGTGAAGCGGGCGGCGGTGGAGACCTCGGCGTCCCGGCGCGCCACCGTGTCCAGCACGCGAAGGCGCGCCTCGAGGCGCTCGCGGCCGATGTCGAGCATCGCGTAGCCGCGCCGGGAGCCGTCGGCGTAGCGGATGTGCGGGTTCGCCTCGCGGATGGATTGCACGAGCTTCCTGCCGCCGCCCTGGGAGGTGATGGAGGTCCCGCAGAACTCCGCGGCGACGACAGGCGAGCCGGGATCGCCGGGCCGCGCGTGCACGTCGGCCACGTAGTTCGTGTGCACGTCGCCTCCCAGCACGACCGGGTTCGCGGCGCCGCTCTTCGCGAGGGCCGCGAGGAGCCGCTCGCGCGCCGCGGGGTAGCCGTCCCAGCCGTCCGTCCAGTACTGCATGCCCCTTTCCGTCGGGCGGCCCGCGGGCACGAAGAGGGTCTGCTGCACCAGCAGGTTCCAGCGCGCCTTCGAGTCCGCCAGCGCCTGCGCGAGCCAGCGTTCCTGCGCCCTGCCCAAGAGAGTGCGGTCCTCGCGCGTGCGTTCCTCGCATTCGGGCCCCACCACGGCGCTACCGCCTCGCCCGGGCCGCGCGCAGGCCTGGTGGTCGCGGTACTGGCGGTCGTCGAGGACGAAGAGGCTGGCGAGCGCTCCCCACGCGTGCGTGCCGTAGAGGCGGTATTCGCCGCCTTCGCGCAGCACCGACGGCCTGACCGGCAGGTGCTCGAAGAAGGCGCGGTAGCCGGCCGCGCGGCGCGCGAGGAAATCCGGGTCCAGGTCCTGGCCGCGGTCGTTCGCGTAGTCGTTGTCCACCTCGTGGTCGTCCCAGGTCACGATCCACGGCGCGCAGGCGTGGGCCGCCTGCAGGTCCTCGTCCGTCTTGTACTGCGCGTAGCGGTCGCGGTACGCGGCGAGCGTGCGCGGCTCGGGGCCGTGGTGGGCGCGCACGGTCCCCGCCTTCCGGCTCGATTCGTAGATGTAGTCGCCGACGAAGGCCACGAGGTCGGGCGACTCGCCGGCGAGGTGGCGGTGCGCCGCGAACCAGCCCTGCTCGTAATGCTGGCAGGAGGCGAGGGCGAGCAGGAGCCGCCCGTCGCCGGAGCCTGCGGCGGGCGCGGTTCGCGACCGGCCCGTGGCGCTCGCCTCGCCTCCGGCCAGGAAGCGGTAGTGGTACCAGCGCCCGGGCTCGAGCCCCTCCACCTCCACGTGCACCGCGTGCGCCCGCGAGGCCTCGGCGGTGACCGTGCCGCGCTTGGCGATGCGCGCGAACTTCTCGTCGTGGGCCACTTCCCAGCGCACCTCGTGGCCCTCGGCGCCGAGGCCGCCGCCCTCGAGCGGCAGCGGAGCGAGCCGGGTCCAGATCACGAAGCCCGTCGCCGTGGGCGATCCCGCGGCTACGCCTAGCGTGAACGGATAGGAGGAGAATCCGGCCGGCGATTTCGCCCGGGCGAAGCCCGGCGAGAGGAAGCCCGCCGCGGCGAGCGCGAGCGAGCGGCGAAGCGCCTCGCGGCGGTCAGGCAACGGCCGGAGCCGTGCGCTTGCGGAAGACCGCGAGCCAGGCCGCGGTCGCGACGAAAAGCAGGAACCAGACGAGCGCCCACTCGGCGATCGAGAGCCCGAGCAGGCTCCACTCCACCTTGGCGCAATCGCCCGTGCCCGCGAAGATCTTGGGCAGGGCCTGCGCGAGCGGGAAGTTGCCCAGCAGGAAGTCGAGGTCGCCGGCCATGCAGTTGGCGGGCTCCGGCGCCGGGAAGCGCTGCAGCAGCGACTGGCGCACCGAGACGCTGCCGCCGGCTACGGCCAGCGCGCCGATCAGGAAGGAGTAGACCTTCACGCCGATGCCCACCGGCCCGTGGATGGCGGCGATGAGCGCCACCATCGCGATGGACACGAAGGCGTAGCGCTGCAGGATGCACATCGGGCAGGGCTCGAGCTCCTTGACGTGCTGCAGCACGAGGCCGAAGCCGGTGAGCGAGACGCAGGCGATGAAGACTGCGGCGAAAACGAAGCGCGAAGGCAGGCGGTTCAGCATGGCGACCATAGGATTTTTGGACGTGCAATTTTCCCACAGGTTCCGGCCACCGCCATTCGACGAAGGTCAAACCCGTCCCCGCGCGGGCGATCCCGGGGCATACCGGCCCCGTTTTTCAATTAATATCAATTAAAATCAATGCATTAAGATTGATGCCCCTCCATGATTTCCGGCAGGGGGCCACCCGTACGGGCTCTCCCGCGGGTTGCGCGGGCGCCGCATTGCGTTTATAAATCGGCCGTCCCGCCGTTCACCCGGGGGGCAGCCCTACCAAAGGGGAGTAGCTTTTACGACGGCGTCGTCAATACGGGCATCCGCCCCGGTTCCGTCGGCAAGCAGCGCGTTCGCCACGCGGGTTTGTTAGCGAGACCTTTGCCAGATCGTGGCAAAGGTCCATTCGTCTTCCGAAGGCCTTTGTCCCGACCGGGGCAAAGGCCTTTCAACTTTCCGGAGACAGAAATCGATGACCCGCAACCCGCTTCGCCGCTACTTCCGCCACGGCTTCTTCCCCCAGCTGGTCGCCTTCGAGGCCTGCGTTCGCCACGGCAGCGTGACGCGCGCCGCGCAGGAGCTTTCGCTCGCCCAGCCGACCGTCTCCTGCCTCATCCGCAAGCTCTCCGAGACCGTGGGCGGGCCCCTCCTGGAAGCCCGGGGCCGGCGCATGGAGCCGACTCCCCTGGGACGCGAACTCCTCCTGCTCTGCGAGGAGGTCTTCGACTCGGTCGAGCGTTTCGGAGAACGCCGCGAGGCCCTGCGTGCCGACCCCGCGGAGCATCCCGCGCCGGCCGCGGAGGTATCATCGGGCGCCTGACCGCCTTCCCGGAGCCCGCATGTCCCTCGTCCTTCC
>JBGARD010000060.1:0-5196 GCA_044230355.1 Usitatibacteraceae bacterium
CCGGAATATCGGGCGCCGAACTTCAGCCTCGTGAACCTGCTCTACCTCGAGGGCGCCGGCGACGACGATCCGCTTTCCGGCCTCAGCATCGCGAGCGCGATGCGGAATGCCGACGGATCCCATGCGATTCGGGTGGAGTACTGCGGCATGGCGGCGCCGGCCGGGACGCACCGCACCTTCGGCCTCTACGCCGTGCCGCCGCTGGCGGGAGCCGTGACCTTCTCGCAATCGCTCTCGCAGCTGCCGACCTGCGAGGGACGGTCTCGGGTCGCCACGACGCGGATCGCGACCGGGGCCCCCGTGGCGATGTCGCCTCACGAGCACGGCGTTCGCGTGGCGACCAATGCGGCGCAGTGGAACGAGATCCTGGCGAAGATTCCCCCGGGGGACGTGCCGCCGCAGTTCGCGAACCCGGATTTCTCGCAGGTGGCGATGATCTACCTCGAAGGGCCGGGCACGATCGACCCGACAGCCTATGTCCGCATCGCCGACCTGCTCCGCGCATCGCCGTCCCTCCTGCTCCTTTACGCGGAGTTCTGCGGTTCGTTCGCCGACTTCATGACCATGTACCGCGCCTACGCCCTGTATTCGACGCCTGCCTTCCAGGGCCAGGTGCGGGGCGAGTGGATCTACAGCGAGACGCCGGGCTGCAGGGTCCCTCGCTGATCCGTGCGCTCAAGAACCTCCCTTCTTCTTGCCGCGATAGCCGCCCTCGTCCTGGGCGGCGCGCTGTTCTACGCGGTCGATGGGGGCCGCATCCGCGCCGTGCCCGGACCGGGGGAGGGCTGCCTCGCTTGCCACGGAAGGGTGAAGGGGCTCGAGGGAGCGCACGCACCCGCCGCCATCGGGTGCGCCTCGTGCCACGCCGGCGTCAAGCGCGCCACCGACAAGGAGGCGGCGCACGCGGGCATGGTCCTCATCCCCGGCAACCTCGCTGATGCCGCGAAGACCTGCGGCCAGGCCGGCTGCCACGACTCGATCGTGCCGCGCGTGGAGCGCTCCATCATGGCCACGATGGCGGGCGTGATCGCCGTCGACCGCGAGGCGCTGGGAGAGCCGGCCATGCCGGACGGCCGCATTCCGCACGCAAACCGACTGGGCCACGGCGTCGCCGACAGCCACCTGCGCGAGCTGTGCGTGGGCTGCCACCTCGGCCAGGTGAAGCCCGAGTGGGGCCCCATCGGCCAGGAGTCGCAGGGCGGCGGCTGCAACGCCTGCCACCTCGAGTACGCGCCCGACGCTGCGAAGGCCGTGGCCGCGTACGCAAAGCTTCCGAAGGCCGAGCGCAAGGAGATTCCGAATCTCCACCCCACGCTCACCGTGAATCCCCGCAACGGCCACTGCTTCGGCTGCCACAGCCGCTCGGGGCGCATCGCGCTCTCCTACGAGGGCTGGAACGAGCTGCGCGAGGAGACAGGCGACAACGCCGCGCCCACCGCCGGGAAGAGGGTCGAGGGGGAGAAGCTGCGCAAGCTCGACGACGGCCGCTTCGTCGAGAAGATCGTCGCGGACGTGCACCACGAGCGCGGCATGGAGTGCATCGACTGCCACACCGCCAACGAGCTGATGGGCGCGGGAGGCGAGGTCCTGAGGAAGAGCCAGCAGCAGCGCGTTGGCTGCGAGGACTGCCACGCGGCCAAGCTCGTCTCCGTGGCGCCGGAATTCATCGATGCCGAGTCGAAGCTGCTCCACAAGCTGCGCGGGTGGACGCTCGCGCCCGGCCAGAAGATGGGCACGACCCGCGACGGCGAGCCGCTCGTGAACGTGGTGGTCGAGGAAGGCAAGGGCGCGAGGCTCCTGCGCAAGCGCACGGGCCAGGCGCTCGCGCTCAAGGCGCCCGCTAGCGCGTGCACGCAGGGCAAGGGCCACGGGCGCCTCTCCTGCGCGAGCTGCCACACCGCCTGGGCGCCCCGATGCAATACGTGCCATACCGAGTTCGACCCGAAGGACGAAGGATTCGACCACGCGGCGCAGAAATGGGTGAAGGGCACCTGGAACGAGACGGCGGGCCCGTTCGAGCCCACGCTTCCCACGCTGGGGGTGCTGCGCGATGGCGACGCGCGCGGGGCGATCGATACGTTCGTCCCGGGGATGATCATGACCTTCGACCGCAACAAGGAGGAGGGCAAGCCCCGCGACATCGTCTTCCGCCGCCTTTACGCCAAGCTGCACTCCCACACCACGCGGCGCGAGGCGCGCTCGTGCGAGTCGTGCCACGCCGACTCCCTGGCCCTCGGATTCGGGAAGGGGAAGCTTCGCTACGCGGTGTCCGGCACGACGGGCAGATGGCAATTCACGCCGGAGAAGAAGGCATCGCCGCACGACGGCCTGCCCGAGGACGCGTGGACCGGATTCCTGAAGGCGAGGGAAGGCATGGTCTCCACCCGCGAGGGCGCGCGGCCCTTCTCCGTGGCGGAGCAGCGGCGCATCCTCACGGTGGGCGCGTGCCTCGCGTGCCACGCGGGCGACTCGCCGGTGATGAAGCGAGCCCTGGAGGACTTCGAGGGAACTCTTTCGCGCAAAAGCGCGCGCTGCGCGCTGCCTTCGTGGCCGCAGCCGGGCCCGCGATGATCGCCCCCGACCGCCATTCGCGCTCCTTCCGAATCGCTTTCGCGGCCCTGCTGGGCGCGCTCGCCACGTTGGGCCCGTTCGCGGTGGACACCTACCTGCCGGCATTCGGCGGCATGCAGAAGGCGCTGGGCGCGACGCCGCTCGAGATGCAGCAGACGCTCTCGGCGTACCTCCTCGCCTTCGGCGTGATGTTCCTCTTCCACGGCGCGCTCTCCGACAGCTTTGGCCGCAAGCCCGTCATCGTGATATCGCTCGCCGTCTTCACCTTCGCTTCCGTGGGCGCGGCGCTCGCCGACAACGTCCACACGCTGATTCTCTGGCGGATGCTGCAAGGCATCTCGACGGGAGCGGGCGTCGTGGTGGGGCGCGCGATGATCCGCGACCTCTACCAGGAGGAGGACGCGCAGCGCCTCATGTCCATGGTGACGCTCTTCTTCGCGCTCGCGCCCGCGGTCGCGCCCATCGTCGGGGGCCTGCTCTTCGACGCCTTCGGCTGGCGGTCGATCTTCTGGTTCCTCGCCGCGGTGGGGCTCCTCCTCGTGGTCGCTGGCGCGAGGTTTCTCGTCGAGACGCTGCCGGAGGAAAAGCGGCACTCCTTCCACCCGCGGGCGCTTATGCACGGCTACCGGGAGGTGGCGGCCAGCCCGCCGTTCCTGCTGCTGTCGCTCGCGGTCGGCTTCAACTTCAACGCGTTCTTCCTCTACATCCTCTCGGCGCCGATGTTCCTTGGAATGCACCTGGGGCTCGCGCCGACGCAGTACTCGTGGCTCTTCATCCCGTCCATCGCCGGAATCCTCGTGGGGTCGCAGCTCTCGGGGCGGGCGGCCGGCAGGCTCTCTCGGCCGCAGGTGATGCGCCGCGCCTACACCTTCATGGGTGCCTCGGCCCTGGCGAACCTCGTCTACGCGCTCGCCCTGCCGCCGTCGCTCCCGTGGGCCGTGATGCCGATCTTCTTCTACGCGATCGGCTCGGCCATGGCCATGCCCACGATCTCGCTCACCACGCTCGACCTCTTCCCGACGCGGCGCGGCATGGCGGCCTCGCTGCAGGGGTTCGTCTCGGGGATGATCAACACCATCACCGCGGGCCTCGTCGCCCCGGCCGTCTTCCACGACCCGCGCTGGATGGCCGTTGCGATGGCGGCGATGATGCTCACCGGCTTCACCTGCTGGCGCTTTTACTACGCCTCCGCAAGGCAACGCTGATCGCGCAGAGGCGGTGTAGCGGCCGCGATGGGGTGAGGTGCGTCGGTCTCTTTTTCTTTCCGGGCCGACTCACGGTGGTCCCGGGCGCGTTGTCCTGGCCTATGTCGACACGGCCCGTTTGCAGGGATCCCGTCCGCAAGTTCACTCGGCCCGGAAAGAAAAAAGGCCGACCACCTCACCCCATCGCCCGGAACCGGCCTACGCAGCCTGCTTGCACTTCGTATCGTGCGTGAGCGCCAGCGCCACGAGGGCGACCGCCCCCCAGGCGAAGAGCATCGAGAAGGCGGACTGGTAGGCTGCGAGGTCGTACAGGCGCGCGCCGCCAGGCGTGAGCGCGCCTGTCCAGTGGCGGTCGAGCACCCAGCCCACGAGCGGCTGCATCACGAGCCCGCCCATCATCACGCCCATGTTCGTGATCCCGGACACCGTGCCCGCCAGGCGCGCCGGGACGGATTCCTTGCCGAACGGGAAGATGAGGATGAAGGCGCCGGAGGCGAAGCCGAGCGCCACGAGGATCGTCACGAGCACCGGGCGGCTCCACCCGGGCACCCACACGAGCGCCGCCCACAGCGCCATGGCGGCCAGGAGCCCGGCGATGAAGGGAATCTTGCGGCTGCGAAGCCGGTGCGAGAGCGGCCCGTAGGCGATGCTGGCCACGCTCCAGGACACGAGCAGCAGCGAGCACAGCGAGGCGGCCTCGGTCGTCGAGTACCCGTAGTGCGTCGTGAGGAACGGCACGCCCCACAGGCCCGCGAACATGAGCACGATGCCCGAGAAGGCGCCCGGCACCACGCACAGGAGCCACGTGTTGCGGTAGGCGAACACCGTCTTCAGGTCCGCGCGCACGGAGCCGTCCTTTGCCCCGCCCGTGCCGTGCGCGAAGTACGACTCGTAGCCGCGCTCGGAGGGGTCGTCGCGCGCGATGAGCCAGATGGCCACGGCCACGCCCGCCGTGGCGACCGCGCTCGCAATCATCACATTGCGCCAACCCATCGCGTCCACCAGCAGGCGCAGCGGCGCGCCGGCGAGAGTGGCGCCCATCACGCCCACGAAGAGCGCCACGCCGCTCGCCAGCGCGAACTGGCGCGAGGGCATCCAGTGGCTCGCGAGCTTGAGCATCGCGACGAAGGCCACGCCCGCTGCCGCGCCGATCGCGAGCCGCCCCGCGTTGGCCACGTACTCGGTGGGCGCGAGCGCGAAGACGAGGGTCCCCACGGCCGTGAGCGCCGCTCCGGCGGTGAGGAGCTTGCGCGGCCCCCAGCGGTCGGCGATGAGCCCCGTGGGGATCTGCATCGCCACGTAGCTGTAGAAGTAGAACGCCGACAGGTTGCCGAGCGCGGCGCCCGTGAGCGCGAACTCGCGCGTGAGCTCCTGCACCAGCACCGCCGGGGCCACGCGCTGGTAGAAGGCGATGAGGTAG
>JBGARD010000061.1:0-4355 GCA_044230355.1 Usitatibacteraceae bacterium
TGCAGCTGCACGTTCTGGGCGTACTGGTAGGTTCCCCCGAAGGTGACCGCGTCGTCGTCGCTGTTGGCGGCGGTGCTGCCGGTGTTGGCCTTGCGGTAGGCGAACATCAGCGTCGCCTTCTGGGGAATGATCCCGAGCTCGACCGCGATCGCGGTCGCCTTCTTGTCGTTGCGGTTGGAGTTGTAGATGTTCACGTGCTGGTCGTCCGCCGACGTGCCGTCCGCCTTGGCGTAGGTCACGTAGATCCCGAGCGGCATCCCGCCCACCTCCCCCTGCGCCTGGAAGTCGACCGCCATGGCCTCCGTCCTGACCGTCTCGACGATGCCGCTTTCGGATCCGTCGTCGCGCTTGGACTTGCCGCTCCACACCTGCCCTCCGAGCCCGAGGCTCCAGTCGCCCACCGTGGGCGTCCACGCCGCGCGGAAATAGTTGGAGGACGGGTCGCCGCTGGCGAGCTCCTCCGAGACGGCGGCGTGATTGGGCGACCACTTGGAGAAGTTGGCGAAGAACTGCGGATGCCAGGCGGTGAGCGCGACGCCCATCGCCGGCGTCGCCGTGCCGATGTACTGCTGCGCGGAGCTCTCGTTGCGGTGCTCCATCATGCGCACGTTGCGAACCGCGCCGGTGTTCAGCAGCTCGAAGCCGTACGAGGCTCCCAGGGCGTCGGTGGTGTACGGGACCACGCCCCACTTCGCCTCCTTGCCCACCTTGAACACGAACGGCATCTTGAACCCGGCGAGGAATGGCGCGGCGCCGTTGGCAAGCTGCCCCTCGAGCATGAACCCCACGTTCTCGGTCACGCGCCCGCCGAAGAGCAGCGCGAACTCGTCGGGAAACTGCCACTCCCCGCTGGCGACCGTCGGCTCGTCGGGATGATCCGTGCCGCTGGAATCCTGGTAGCGGATCTTCATGAAGAGGCTCGCGTTGAGGAAGGCGGGGAGGCTGAAGTCCTTGCCCTTCAGGACCTGCTGCTTGCCCATGGCGGTATAGCCCGCCGCCTTGAACTCCTGCCCGTAGTCGTTGAGCGCCGGGTAGTGCTGGAAATGGCAGGTCGTGCACGCCTTGTCCGTCTGGCGGGCCCAGGCGGGGATGGCGTGGCTCTGGGTGGAGGCCACGAGGGCTGCCAGGGTCGTGAGGCCCACCCACAGGAAACGGATAAGTCGCCCTTGCATTTTCTTCTCCTCCTAGCAAGTCGTTGGGTCGCCCGGGGCGCGTCCCGGCGTCGATGTGATCCAGCCATTTCGATTCTCTACAGCCGTCGCCAATCCACCACGGCCCGCGGGCCGGAGTGCGGATGGACGAAAGGCGCATTTTTTTTGCGACTTTGGTCGCAGCCGGCCGGATCGTCGTGCTAGCATCGAATCGCGCCGCTACACCCGAAGGAGCCAGCCTGATGTCCACTGCAGGCAAATGGCCGTTCGAGCACGTAAGCTTCTCGCGACAGTTCATGCTCGTCGTGGCAGCCGTCTTCCTCGTGGCCACGGCGGGTATCGGCGCCTGGCTCGGGCGGCAGATCGAGGGCAGCGCGATCAACCGCGCCGCGCAGGTCTCGTCCGCGTACGTCGAGAGCATCGTCACGGCTTTCCTGGGCGAATGGCCCGCGGCCGGGGCGCTGGCCGAGGCGACCCATGACGCGCTGGACCGCGTCTTCCTGGACGGCCCGCTGCACGAGAGCGTCGTGCGGTTCAAGCTCTGGGACCCGAGCGGCCGCATCATCTACAGCGAGGACCACGCCCAGATCGGACGCCAGTACGCCGTCGAGGCCTCCCTGGCGGCCGCCTTCGAGGGCCGCGTCCAGTCCCACATCACGTACCCCGCCAGGGCGGACAACCTCCGGGAGCAGCAGCACGGGAACCGCCTGCTCGAGGTCTATGTGCCCGTGCGCACGGGGCCCGGCGAGCGCGTCACGGCAGTGGCCGAGTTCTACCACTCGATGGACGCCATCGACGGCGAGATCGTCGCCGCCAAGTGGCGCAGCTGGCTGCTGGTGGCGGCGGGCGGGGCCGCGCTCTACGCGCTGCTATACAACCGCGTGCGGCGCGCGAACCGCACCATCGTCGAGCAGCAACGGGACCTGCGGGAGCAGCTCGCGCAGCTGCGCGCCTCGCTGGCCGACAACGAGCGCATGCGCGAGCGGTTGAGCCAGGCCGGCGCCCGCACCACCGCGCTGAACGAGCGGTTCCTGCAGCGGATCGCGGCAGACATACACGACGGGCCGGCGCAGGATCTTTCCGTCGCCCTCCTGCGCTTCGACGACATGGCACGGTCCTGCAGCGGATGCGAGCGCGTGGGCTCGGTCATCGAGCACGACCTGAAGACCATCCCCACGGCCCTTGCCTCGTCGCTGGGCGAGCTGCGCTCGATCGCCTCGGGGCTGGGCACGCCCGGCATATCGGACCTGTCGGTGGCGGATACCGCGCGACGGGCGCTGCGCGAGGGCGAGCGCAAGCGCGGGAGCGCCATCGAGGCACGCATCGACGAATCCCCGGGGGAGGCGTCGCTCGCGGCGAGGATCACGCTCTTCCGGCTCCTGCAGGAATCCATCGCCAACAGCTCGCGCCACGCGCCGGGGGCGGCCCTGCGGGTCCGGGTCGGCCGCGGGCTCGCCGGCATCGAGGTGGAAGTGTCGGACGACGGCCCCGGTTTCGACCCCGGATCCTGCCTCGGCAACGGGCGGCTCGGGCTTGCGCTCATGCGCGAGCGCGTTCGCCTTCTCGGCGGGGCCTTCGAGGTCGATTCCGCACCCGGGCGGGGAACGCTCATCCGGGCCACGATTCCCGCGGGCGAAGGGGTGGCGCCGGATGCCTAGCCCCATCCGCATTCTCCTGGTCGACGATCACCCGCTCTTCCGCGAGGGCGTCGCCCACTCCCTGGCCGTGGAGCCGGATCTCGAGGTGGTGGCCGAGGCTGCGAGCGGGAAGGAGGCCCAGGCGCTGGCGACCCGGCTGGGCCCGGACCTGGTCATCATGGACCTCAACATGGACGACGGCGGCGGCATCGAGGCCGCGGCCGCGATCAGCGTGCTCGTGCCGGGCATCCGCATCCTGATGCTGACGGTCGCCGAGAACGAGGACAGCCTGCTCGCCGCGCTCAAGGCGGGCGCGCACGGCTACGTCCTGAAGGGCGTGGCGGCGGGCGAGTTCCGGTCCATCGTGCGCCGCGTCGCCGCGGGCGAGGCCTACGTGACGCCCACGCTTGCCGCCCGCATGCTGGCGGAGTTCGCGAAGCCCCGGGCTCCCGACACCCTCGCGCAGCTGTCGCCGAAGGAGTCGGCGGTCCTCGAGCACCTGGGGCGGGGGCATACGAACCGGGAGATCGGGGAGCGCATGCACCTGGCGGAAAAGACCGTCAAGCACCACATGACGAACATCCTCCAGAAGCTCCAGGTCCGGTCGAGGACCGAGGCGGTTCTGGTCGCGCTGCGGAAGGATTCGTCGTCCCGGTCACCGCGCTAGCCGGATTGCGGCCGCGGGCCTCGTGACCCCGGGGAAGGGGGTGGAGCGGGTGAAGGGAATCGAACCCTCGTCGTAAGCTTGGGAAGCTTCTGCTCTACCATTGAGCTACACCCGCGGCGAGGCGCCATTTTACCCGAGGGCGTCGCCTGCGGGGCAGGCGCCGCCGGCCCCCCGGGGATGCCACCGGCGCCCAGGGATGACCATCCGTCGCATTCCGCCCCCGCCGCTCCCGGTCGCGCTAGGATTCGCGCCATGGCCCACTACAGCCCCGCCTTCACGCCCGAGGAGAGAACGAAGGTCATCGACCACGCGGCCGCCAGCCATCCGCTGGAGATGTTCCCGGCGTTCCGCCGCTGGCCCCGCAGCCTTGCGCGCGACCTGGTCTACACCTTCCTCTGGAACCTCGGCTTCGCCGCCCTGTTCGCGCTGTTCGCGATCGTGGGGAGCTGGCGGCTGCCCTCCCCGACCTGGCTCTGGATCAACTTCGTCGTCGCCAACTGCGTCGGCTACACGCTGCACCTGCTCTTCCTCCTGGGCCACCTCACCGTCGAGCGCGCGATCCTGCAGTCCGGGCGGGTCGTCATCACCCTCTACTACGCGGTGGGAAGCACCTTCGGCGTGATCGCCGGCTTCTGGCTCGCGGGGCAGCTGGTCGGCGGAAACTTCCTCGGCAAGCTGGGCGACCACCGCTGGATCCTCGCCGTCGCGTTCACGAGCCTCGTGATCTCCGTGGTGATCGGTGTCATGTACTTCTGGCGCGAGAAGAGCGCCCTCGCGGAAGCCGCGCTGGAGCGCGAGCAGCGCCGCAACGCCGACATCGAGCGCGAGGCCCTGGCCGCCAACGTCCGCGCGCTGCAGGCGCAGATCGAGCCGCACTTCCTCTTCAACACGCTCGCCAAC
>JBGARD010000062.1:0-4044 GCA_044230355.1 Usitatibacteraceae bacterium
ATGATCACCGCGATGTAGCGTCCCGAGGCCGACAGCTGCGGGCTCGAGAATGCGGGCTGGCGGAAGAGGTCCTCGGCCGGAATGGGGTCGGCCGCCGCGGTTCCGGCGGCGAGCGCCAAGGCGAGGCAGGCGAGAAGACGGGCGGTCATGGCGGGGGCTGTCATGTTGCGGGTCATCGATCCCGGGCGCGGCACCGCTAGCGCTCGGGGGGGCGGATCTCGCCGAAGCGCGGCAGGTACATGCCGGTGCGGCGGTCCTCGAAGAAGTGCGCCAGCGTCCGGCGCACGCAGGCGAAGGCGAGCTCGTCCCAGGGGATCTCGTCCTCGCGCACGAGCTTCACCTCCAGGCTTTCCTCGCCCGGGGAGAAGTCCAGGTCCAGCAGGCGCGCGCGGAAGAGCACGTACACCTGGCTGATGTGCGGCACGGAAAAGAGCGTGTAGAGCTGCTCCACGTCGATGCGAGCGTTCGCCTCCTCCATCGCCTCGCGCGCCGCGCCCTCGGGCGCTGTCTCGTTGTTCTCCATGTAGCCCGCGGGCAGCGTCCACTTGCCGTGGCGCGGCTCGATGGCGCGCCGGCACAGCAGGATGCGGTCCTCCCAGACGGGAACGGAGCCCACGACGACCTTGGGGTTCTGGTACTGGATGTGCCCGCAGGCGGGACAGACGGCGCGCGGATGCGTGTCCCCCTTCGGCACCTTGTAGTCCACCTTCGCGCCGCAGGCGTTGCAGTGGTTGATGGGGACGACGTGGAGCGTCATGCGGCCACTCGGCGGGGCATCGAAGACATGCCGGCCATGTTATCATAAGCCTATGAAATATCTCGGAAAAACCATCCTCTTCGGGGCGCTCGCCTGGGCCTTCGCGGCACACGCGGTGTTCGCCCCCGGCGAGAAGGTCATCGTCCTCAATTCCGGCGACGGCAGCATCTCCATCGTCGACCCGGTCACGAGATTGGAAGAGAAGCGCGTGCCCGTCGGCAAGGAGCCGCACCACCTCATGGCCACCCCCGACAACAAGGAGCTCATCGTCGCCAACGCCGCGAGCAACGACCTCGTATTCCTGGACCCGAAGACGGGCGAGATCCTGCGCCGCGTGCCCGGCATCAGCGACCCGTACCAGATCGGCTACTCGCCGGACAGGAAGTGGTTCCTCGCCGCCTCCAACCGCCTGGACCGCGTGGACATCTACCACGGCGACACCTTCAAGCTCGCCAAGCGCCTGCCCACCGGCAAGGTGCCCAGCCACATCGCGTTCTCGGCCGACAGCAAGCTCGCGTTCGTCACGCTGCAGGAGGCGAACGAGTTCATCGCCATCGACCTGGAGAAGCAGGAGATCCTCTGGACGATGGCCACGGGCAAGCAGCCCGCCGGCATCTGGATGACGCCCGACGACAGGCACCTGCTCATCGGCATCACCGGCGAGAGCCACCTCGAGATCTACGACTGGCGCGCGAGGAAGCTCGTGAAGCGCATCCTGACCGGCCTGGGCGCGCACAACTTCGTCGCCCGGGGCGACGGCCGGCACGTGTTCCTCTCCAACCGCATGGCCAACAGCATCTCGATGGTCGACCAGCAGACGCTCGAGGTGAAGGAGACGTTCAGCGTCCCCGGCGGCCCCGACTGCATGGAGATCACGAAGGACGGCAAGCAGCTCTGGACGACCACGCGCTGGATCCGCATGCTGACGGTGGTGGACCTCGAGACGAAGAAGATCCTGCACCAGATCCCCGTGGGCAAGTCGCCGCACGGGCTCTACTTCCAGTCGCACGCGCCGCGCCGATGAGGATCCGCGCACTTTTCGCGCTGGCGACGCTGGCGGCCGCCACCGCCGTCGCGGCCCCGTGCTCGGGCACGGTCTACCTCACCCTCGACACGGGCAACATGGAGCCCGCCGAGGGCATCGCCGCGATCCTCGACAAGCACCAGGTGAAGGCGACGTTCTTCCTCGCCAACGAGAAGACGAAGCGCGGCGACACCTCCCTGGACCCGTCGTGGGCCCCGTTCTGGAAGCGCATGGCGGAAGCCGGGCACGCGTTCGGCTCGCACACCTGGCGCCACTGGTACCTCGCCGGCGACACCGCGCGCGGCAAGATCCGCTACGCGCCGATGGGCGGCACGCAGGGCGAGCTCCTGGACGAGGCCGCCTTCTGCGCCGAGCTGAAGAAGCCCGAGGAGGCCTTCCGCGCGATGACGGGCCGCGGCTTCGACAGGATCTGGCGCGCGCCCGGCGGGCGCATCACGGCCAAGGCCGTCGAGTACGCGAAGGGCTGCGGCTTCACGCACGTGGGCTGGACGCCGGCGGGATTCAGCGGCGACGAGCTGCCCTCCGACCGCTTCCCGAGCGAGCAGCTCATCGAGCGGCAGCTTCGCGACATCAAGGACGGCGACGTGCTGCTGTGGCACCTGGGCATCTGGTCGCGCCAGGAGCCGCTCTGGCCGCACCTGGACCGCCTCATCGCGGGCCTCAAGGCCAAGGGACTGTGCTTCGCGCGCATCACGGACGACAGGCGGTGGATGCGCTAGTGCTGCTGTGGGCGAAGCTGCACGCCGCGCTCTTCGAGTCGGCGGTGCAGCCGCTCGTCTTCCACCTCGGCATGGTGACCTGGCTGGAGGCGGCCTTCGACGCCACGGAGGTGTTCATGGTCGGCGCGCTGGAGGTCGTGGCGCTCGCCCTCGTCCTGGGCGCGCTCGAGAAGTGGCGGCCCGTGGAGGTTTGGGCCGACCGCCGCCCCGTGCGCGTGGACGTGGTCTACACGCTCCTCGTGCGCCTGGGCGTGCTGCCGCTCGCGATCTTCTTCCTGCTGCTGCCGGTGGTGGACGGCCTGGACGGCTGGCTGCGCCTGAAGGGCTTCATCCCGCCGAAGATCGAGGACGCCTTCCCCGCGCTCTTCGCGCACCCGTTCGTGTCGTTCCTCGCGTACCTCGTGATCCTCGACTTCGTCCTCTACTGGGTGCACCGGGCGCAGCATGGCCTGGGCTTCTGGTGGGCGCTGCACGCGCTGCACCACAGCCAGCGCGAGATGACCTTCTGGACCGACGACCGCAACCACCTGCTCGACATGGTCCTCACCGACCTCGTCCTGGCCGTCGTGGCCCTGGCGATAGGCGTCGCGCCGGGGCAGTTCGTCGCGATCGTCGCGGTGTCGCGCGCGCTCGAGAGCCTCGCCCACGCCAACGTGCGCCTGTCGTTCGGGCGGGTGGGCGAGTGGCTGCTGGTGAGCCCGCGCTTCCACCGCGTCCACCACGCCATCGGCCTGGGCCACGAGGGGCAGAGCCGCGGCTGCAATTTCGCGGTCCTCTTCCCGGCGTGGGACCACCTGTTCGGCACGGCCAACCCGGTTCGCGAGTTTCCGGCCACCGGCATCCGCGACCAGCTGCACGGGCGCGATTACGGCGAGGGCTTCTGGCGGCAGCAATGGCTGGGGCTCAAGCGCCTGGCGGGCCGCGCATGAGGCACGCCGCGCGCGCGCTCCTCGCACTCCTCGGGCTGCCTCTGGCGGCCGCGGCCGCGCCGGAGATGCACGGCCGGGAGTGGACGGCCGCGGAGAGCCCCCCGGCCCTCGTCCGGCTCGAGTCGCCGGCCGCCACCTACCGCTTCGCGGGCGAGCTTCCCAAGGCGGCCACCGGCGCCGGGGATCGCCGCACGCGCGTGGGCTTCGTGCTCGCTTCCCCGAAGAGCTTTTCCCCGCCCGGATGGCGTGCGGTGGCGGGTGGATTCGTCGCCCGCTTCGACGTGGCCTCTTCGGGAGCGCAGGGGCTGCGCGTCAGGCTCCTCCTTTCCGCGGCCGGCCCGCTCGAGGTGCGCGTTCGCGGCGACGACGGCCGCGTGGAGGCCATGGCGGTGGCGGCGGGCGCGCAGGAGGCCTGGGGCCCCTGGACCGGGGGCGCGACCCAGGCGGTGGAGGTCTTCTCGCGCGGGCGGCCGGCGCCGGAGGCCCGGGGGCGGCCGCGACGAGGACTGCGTGCGAAGAGACTAGCAGTGCATCGGTGAGGGGCGAGAGCGGTCCGCTCGGACCAGCCTCGTTCACGCTCGCGGCCGGAGTGCC
>JBGARD010000063.1:0-3765 GCA_044230355.1 Usitatibacteraceae bacterium
GCCACGCGGGCGAGGTTCCAGGTGCCCAGCGCGTTGTAGGCGGCGCCGGGCCGGAAGGCCGAGAGCATGCCCCAGCCGCCGTTGTTCATGACGATCACGATGGGGTCCCACTTGTGGCGCGCGCAGTGGCCGAGCTCGAGCCCCGTCATCTGGAAGGCGCCGTCGCCCACCAGCACGATCGGCCGCCGGCCGCTCGCGGCCTGCACGCCCAGGCCCGCCGGCACGCCGAAGCCCATGCTGGCGTAGTAGCCGGGCGCCACGTGGTCGGTCTGCACGAAGTCGAGGGCGGTGAAGAGGCAGTCGCCGACGTCGGTGGCGACGGGCATGCGTCCGTGCGCGTCCATGAGGTCGTTCACCGCGCGCGCGATGTCGAGGGGCTCCACGGCGGAAGTGTCCCGGGCCAGCCCGCGCGGCGCCTCGACGGGGGCCACGGCCTGGGCCGAGGCGAGCGGCGTGGCGCGCTCGAGGAGCGCCTCGACGAGCGCGGCGAGCGGGATGTCCGGGTAGGTGTGGAAGCCGAGCGTCACGCGGCCGCCCAGCGCCTGGATGGCGCGGCGCAGGTCCACGCGCCGGGCGGAGACGCCGAAGTTGGTGTCGGAGAGGATCACGCCCAGCATCAGCAGCGCGTCGGAATCCTCCACCAGCGCGGAGACCTCCGGGGTGCCGGCGAGCCCGAGGTAGGTGCCCACGAGCGGCGCGTCGGCATTGTCCAGCAGGCCCCGGCCCATGAGCGTGGTGACGACCGGGATGCGCAGGCGCCGGGCGAGCGAGGCGACCTGCGCCTCCAGGCCGAAGCGGCGCACCTCGACGTCCACCAGGAGCACCGGCGAGCTCGCGGCCGCGAGCCGCGCGAGGATCTCGCCGGCGCACGCCGCGAGCGCCTCGCGATCCACGGGCGGCGGCGTTGCGGCCCACGCCGGCGCGCAGGGCGCGTCCACGGTGTCGCGCGGCAACTCGAGGTAGACGGGCCGGGAGTAGCGCTTCGCGCTTCCCAGCACGCGCGCGATGCGCTCGCCGGCGGTCGCGGGGTCGTCGAGGCGGGCCTGGTCGCACGTCACCTGGCCGAACATCTCGTACTGCGACTCCAGCGTCTTCGCCTGGTGGTGCAGCAGCAGGCCCGAGCCGCGCTCGCCCGTCCCGGGGGCGCCGGAGACGACGACCAGGGGCGACTTCTCCGCGTAGGCGGAAGCCACGGCGTTCACGACATTGAATGCGCCGGCGCCGTAGGTGACGGCGACCACCGAGGGAGCGCAGCGCATGCGCGCGGCCGCGTCGGCCGCGAATCCCGCCGAGGGCTCGTGCGAGAGCGTGTACAGGGGCAGCCGCCCGCTCGCCTCGAGCGCGTCGAAGAATGGCAGCGCGAAATCGCCGGGGATGCCGAAGACTTCCCGGGCTCCTGCCTCGGCAAGGGCATCGATGAGCGCCGTGGCGACGGTGTTCTTCACGCCGGCCCGCGCCCGCGCTTCAGCGATTCCCCGCGGCGGCAGCGCGCAGCACGCGCTTCAGGATCCCCCGGGTGCGCGGGATGTCGATCGTGTCGAGCGTGTTCTTCACCAGGAGCGCGATCTCCGTGTCGCCCTCGACGACGAGGCGGCGGTTGAAGAAGAGCGTGTCCGGGTCGGCCTCGCGCGCGACGAGCCCGGCGTAGTCCCAGGCCACGGCACGGAAACGCAGCACGGGCTCGGCCGCCTGCGCCACCGGCACGAAGCGCCGCCCGCGGACGCGGAACAGGATCTCCACGCCCGCGTCCTCCACGACGATCGCGAAGGTGTGGCCCTCCAGGCGCTCGAGGACGTCGTCCGGGAACTTGCGCCTGAGCGTGAGGTTCAGCGCCGTGGCGAAGGCGATCGAGGCCGGCATCCGCGGCAGGCGCCGGCCCACGGCGCGGACGGGTGCCGGAAGGCGGCGGGCGGCATTGGCGGCGGCGTTCATGGGCGCATCTCCTATCCGGGGAGACGCTCGCGAACGCGCTCCCATTCCGAAATGATGCCCGGCTTTCCGTGCCAGTAGCCGTCGCACGCGGCCGCGGGCATCAGCGGGGCAAGACGCGCGGCGGCCTCGCGCGGGGCGAGGGCTCCATCGGCCGCCTCGCGGAAGACGGCCACCACCTCGCCCATCCTCGTCGATTGCGGCGAGAGGCGCAGCATCCCCACGCCCGCGGCGCGGGCGGAGTCGATCTCGGGCGCCAGGCTCTGCACGCTGGCCGACTGCGTCTGCACGCCGTTCAGCACGAGGAAGTGCTGGCCCTCCTGCGTGTCGAGCGCGAGCCCGTCGGGATGCTCGATGCAGCGGAACTCGCAGTGGTCCTTGGTGAGGTTGTTGTAGCGCGCGGTGAAGCAGCGGGCCGACACCGCGAGCGGAAGGCGTCCGTAAGCGAAGACCTCCGTCTCGATCCCGGCGGGACCCTCGGCCACCACCGCGGCGATTCCCTCGCGCGAGAGCTCCACGGGCGCCACCCAGCGCGTCGCTCCCAGGTTCGCGAGGAGCGAGAGCGTCGCGGCGTTGTAGACGTTGAGGAAGGGGCCCGCGACGAAGGGCGCCTTGCCGGCCAGGGCGCGCACAGCGGCCATGTCGTTGGCCTCGACGCGGAAGGCACCGTTTTCCGCGACCGCGTGCATCGTGCGCAGATCGGCGTCGCTCTCGATCAGTTCGAAGGTGGAGAGCACCACCTCCTTGCCGGCGGCCGCGAGCGCCTCGCCGACGCCGATATAGTCGGCGAGCTTGAGCTCGCGGCGGCGCGAGCACACGGTCTCGCCGAGGTACACGGTGTCCACGGGCCAGGCCGCGGCATCGCGGTAGAACGCGAGGACGTCCTCGCGCGGCCAGTAGTAGAGGAGAGGACCGAGGGAGAGCTTCATGGCGCAGCCTTCATTTCCAGGGCCGGTGGTAGGCGCCCAGCGTGCACTGGTGGCCCTCGGAGATCGCGGCGAGCGCGTCCTGCCACGCGGGCTTCACGCGGAAGCGCTCGCGGTCGCGGGCGCACGTGTCCAGGGCCTCGCGCCAGACTCGCGTGACGGTCTCCACGTACACGGGGCTTCGCTGCCGCCCCTCGATCTTGATGGCGGCCACCCCCATCGCCGCGAGGCGCGGCAGGAGCTCGAGCGTGTTGAGGCTCGTGGGCTCCTCGAATGGGTAGTAGGTGTCGCCGTTCACCACGAAGCGGCCGCGGCAGAGGGTGGGATAGCCCGGGTGGTCCTCGGGACCGAAGCGGTCGATGAGCACGCCGCCCAGGCGCGACTCGAGCGCGGCGGGCTGCTGCACCCAGCGCACGCTCTTGGCCGGCGAGCATCCGCCGTGCGTGTTGGGAGACTCGCCGGTGGCATAGGACGAGAGCGCGCAGCGCCCCTCGACCATGATCGACAGGCTGCCGAAGCCGAAGACCTCGATCTCCACGGGCGTGCGCCCGATCACCTTCTCGGCCTGCTCCACCGAGAGCACGCGCGGCAGCACCGCGCGCCGGATGCCGAAGCGCTCGTGGTAGAAGTTGATGGCCTCGTGGCTCGTGGCCGAGCCCTGCACGGACAGGTGCAGGCGAAGCTGCGGGTGCGTCTTCGCCGCGTAGGCGAGCAGGCCCGCGTCAGCCACGATGATCGCGTCCACGCCGAGCCCCGCGGCGCGGTCCACCGCCGCCTGCCACTTGCGCCAGCTCCCGGGCTGCGGATAGGTGTTGAGGGCCACCAGGACGTTCGCGCCCTTGCGGTGCGCGTAGTCGATGCCCTCGCGCAGGCTGCGGTCGTCGAAGTTGAGGCCGGCGAAATTGCGCGC
>JBGARD010000064.1:0-3192 GCA_044230355.1 Usitatibacteraceae bacterium
GTGAACTTGTAGGCGCCGTGGGAGGTGCCGATGGCGATGGCGAGCGCGTCCACGCCCGTCTTCTTCACGAAGTCGGCGGCCTGCTCGGGGTCGGTGAGGAGCATCTCGCGGGTCATCGTGGCGTCGGTGCCGTGGCCGTCCTCCTTGTCGCCCTTCATGGTCTCGAGCGACCCCAGGCAGCCCAGCTCGCCCTCGACGGAGACGCCGAGGCGGTGCGCCATGTCCACCACCTGCTTGGTGACGTTCACGTTGTACTCGTAGCTGGAGATGGTCTTGCCGTCGGCCTCGAGCGAGCCGTCCATCATCACGCTGGAGAAGCCCAGCTTGATGGCGCCCTCGCACACCGCCGGCGACTGGCCGTGGTCCTGGTGCATGGCCACCGGCGTGTTGGGGTAGGTCTGCACCGCCGCCTCGATGAGGTACTTGAGGAAGGTCTCGCCGGCGTACTTCCGGGCCCCGGCGGAGGCCTGCATGATCACCGGGCTGTCGGTCTCGGCCGCGGCCTCCATGATGGCCTGCACCTGCTCCAGGTTGTTCACGTTGAAGGCGGGTAGTCCGTAGCCGTGCTCGGCCGCGTGGTCCAGCAGTTGCCGCATCGATACGAGTGCCATGTTTCCTCCGGTCTTTGTCGGGGGCCCTGGGGCGGGCCGATGGTGGTCCTGGGGGTGTCTCTCAGGCGAGCCGGTGTTCGCCGACGCGCACGATCTTCATGGTGTTGGTGCCGCCGGACTTGCCGATGGGCTCGCCGATGGTGACGACGATCAGGTCGCCCTCCTTCGCGGCGCCGTTCTTCACCAGCACCGACTCGGCCTCGTGCAGCAGCTCCTCGCGGTCGTGGCCGATGTAGCGCACGATCAGCGGGAAGACGCCGCGGAAGAGCGTGGTGCGGTAGCGCGTGGAGGTCTGCGAGGTGAGCGCGTAGATCGGCACGCCGAACTCCAGGCGGCTCATCCACAGCGCGGTCGAGCCGGACTCCGTGAGCGAGGCGATGGCCTTCACCTTGAGGTGGAAGGCGGTGAAGAGCGCGGCCATCGCGATGGACTGGTCCACGCGCTGGAAGACGCGGTCGAGGAACTCCCTGTCCAGCGTCACGGGCTGGGACTTCTCGGCCTCGATGCAGACGCGGGCCATGGCCTCGATGGCCTCCACCGGGTACTGGCCCGAGGCGCTCTCGGCGGAGAGCATGACGGCGTCGGTGCCGTCGAGCACGGCGTTGGCGACGTCGGAGACCTCCGCGCGCGTGGGCACGGGCGAGGAGATCATCGACTCCATCATCTGCGTGGCGGTGATGGTGAGCTTGTTGAGCTCCCGGGCCTGCCGGATCATCCTCTTCTGGAGCGAGGGCACCGCCGCGTCACCCACCTCCACCGCGAGGTCGCCCCGGGCCACCATGATGCCGTCGCAGGCCACCATGATCTCCTCGAGGGCGGGGATCGCCTCGGCGCGCTCGATCTTGGCGATGAGGAGCGCGTGTCCGCCGCCGGCGCGCAGCAGCTCCCTCGCCATGTACATGTCGGCGCCGCTCTTCGGGAACGACACGGCGAGGTAGTCCACCTTCAGGCGCGCGGCCGTGCGGATGTCCTCGATGTCCTTGGGCGTGAGGGCGGGCGCGGTGAGGCCGCCGCCCTGGCGGTTGATGCCCTTGTTGTTGGAGAGCGTGCCGCCGTGGCGGGTGACGGTGTGGATCTCGTGGCCGCGCACGTCCTTCACGTCCAGCACGATCTTGCCGTCGTCCAGGAGCAGCACGTCGCCCGCCTTCACGTCGCGCGGCAGCTCCTTGTAGTCCAGGCCCACGCGCGAGCCGTCGCCCAGCTCGCAGGCGGCGTCGAGGATGAAGGGGTCGCCGGGCTTGAGCGGGATCTTGCCCTCCTTGAACTTGCCGACGCGGATCTTGGGGCCCTGCAGGTCGGCCATGATGCCGACGGTGCGCCCGACCTTGCGGCAGGTCTCTCGCACGAGCTCCGCGCGGGCCTCGTGGTCGGCCGTCGTGCCGTGCGAGAAGTTCAGGCGCACGACGTCCACCCCGGCGCGCATCATGCGCTCGAGGACGGCGGGATCGCTCGAGGCGGGGCCGAGCGTGGCCACGATCTTGGTGCTTCGCATTTCCCGGGGCTCCCCCCTTGTTGTCGTTCGTCCGCGCCGCTTCCCCGCGGCGCCGCCGGGCTAGCCTGCCGCCCGCGATTCCAGCACTTCCACGGCCGGGAGCACCTTGCCCTCGAGGAACTCGAGGAACGCGCCGCCGCCCGTCGAAATGTAGCCGATCCTGTCGGTGACACCGTACTTCGCGATGGCCGCCAGCGTGTCGCCGCCACCGGCGATGGAAAAGGCGGGCGAGGCGGCGATCGCCTCGGCCACGGCCTTCGTGCCGGCGCCGAACTGGTCGAACTCGAAGACGCCCACCGGGCCGTTCCAGACGATGGTGCCGGCCGACTTCAGGATCTCGGCGTAGCGCTTCGCGGTCTGCGGGCCGATGTCGAAGATCATGTCGTCGTCGTCCACCGCCTTGGCGTCCTTGGTCGTGGCGGCGGCATCCGCCGCGAAGGCCTTGCCGCAGACGGCGTCGACGGGAACGGGCACCGCGGCGCCGCGCGCCTGCATCATCACGGCGATCTCCTTGGCCTCCGGCGCGAGGTCCGGTTCGCACAGCGACTTGCCGATGGGCAGTCCCGCCGCCAGCATGAATGTGTTGGCGATGCCGCCGCCCACGATGAGCTGGTCGACCCGGGCCGACAGGGTCTTGAGGATCGTGAGCTTGGTGGAGACCTTGGAGCCGGCCACGATGGCCACCAGCGGGCGCCTGGGGCTCGCGAGCGCGCGGCCCAGGGCGTCGAGCTCGGCGGCCAGCAGCGGCCCGGCGCACGCGACCCTGGCGAACTTCGCGATGCCGTGCGTCGTGGCTTCCGCCCGGTGCGCGGTGCCGAAGGCGTCGTTGGCGTACACGTCGCACAGCGCCGCCATCTTCCGCGCGAGCGCCTCGTCGTTCTTCTTCTCGCCCTTGTTGAAGCGGCAGTTCTCGAGGAGCACGACCTGTCCCGGCTTCACGTCGACGCCGTCGACCCAGTCGCGCGCGAGCGGCACGTCGCGCCCGAGCAACTCGGCCAGGCGCCGGGCCACGGGCGCGAGCGAGTCGGCCTCGGAGAACTCGCCCTCCTTCGGGCGGCCGAGGTGCGAGGTGACCATCACCGCCGCGCC
>JBGARD010000065.1:0-2138 GCA_044230355.1 Usitatibacteraceae bacterium
GAGTGCACGGTCGATGCCTCCTGCGGC
Organism: Usitatibacteraceae bacterium; assembly: GCA_044230355.1. GTDB lineage: Bacteria > Pseudomonadota > Gammaproteobacteria > Burkholderiales > Usitatibacteraceae > FEB-7. The sequence goes on from JBGARD010000065.1 coordinate 28, forward strand.
ACGGGCAACACGCTCCTCGATTCCGCCATCGCGCAGCGCAAGGCGAGCGTCGCGCGCATCAGCTTCGTGGACGGCGACCGGGCGTACCTGTGCACGGGCACGCTCATCAACACGCAGAAGTTCCCGGCGCCGTACTTCCTCACCGCCAACCACTGCGTGGGCCGGGCGGAGGTGGCCGCGAGCATCACGAGCTTCTGGTTCCACGAGGCCGCTGCCTGCGGATCGGGCACCGCCAGGCCGGACTCCCGGCAGGTGGCCGGCGGCATGGCGATCGAGTTCGCCGATCCCAACACCGACCACACGCTGCTCGTGATGAACGCGAGCCCGCCTTCGGGCGCGAAGTTCTCCGGATGGAATGCCGCGCCGCTCGCGAACGGCGCGACCGTCACGAGCCTGTCGCATCCGGCCGGCGACGTGCTGAAGCTCGCGCTGGGGCGGGTGGACGGCAAGGCCCGCTTCGACGACTGGGAGCAGCCGGCCTGGCTCGTGGCCTACACGCGCGGGATCATCCAGGGCGGCTCGAGCGGATCGGGGCTCTTCACGCTCTCCGGCGGCACGCTGCAGCTGCGCGGGGTCCTCTCGGCCTCGACCACGGACGCGGAAGGCGGCCTGTCCTGCACCAACCTCGACGAGCGCGGCGTCTACAGCCGGCTCGACGTCTTCTACCCGCAGGTCGCCCGCCGCCTCATGGCGGCCCCGCCGCCCGTCGCCGACGACCACGGCGACCGCCCGGCAGAGGCCACGCCGGTTTCGCTCGGCGTGGCGCCGGCGGCCGTCGCGGGCCGCATCGACTACGCGGGCGATACGGACGTCTTCGGCATTTCCGTGCCCGCCGCCGGCACGCTCATCGTGCGCTCCTCGGGCGGGACGGACACCGTGGGCCTGCTCCTGGACGCGGGCGGGGAGCGCATCGCCTCCAACGACGACGCCCAGACCTCCGGCGTGGACTTCGGCCTCACGCAGCGGGTGGGGCCGGGCATGCACTACCTCGCGGTGACGCGCTGGGAGTCGGCCGGCACCGGGCCGTACGCGCTCTCCGTGGAGCTCTCGCCGGTCACGGAGAACTACACCGACCTGTGGTGGAACCCGGAGGAGTCCGGCTGGGGCATCAACTTCACCCACCAGGGCGACATCGTCTTCGCCACCCTCTTCACCTATGCCGCGGACGGGCGCCCGCTCTGGTTCGTCATGTCGCGCGGCGACCGCGTGCCGGGAACGCGGATCTTCGAGGGGACGCTGTACCGCACCGCGGGCCCGCCCTTCGACGCGACGCCCTGGCGCCCCATCACGTACCGGGAGGTGGGCAGGATGCAGGTCGCGTTCACCGACGGGAAGTCGGCCACGCTCGCCTACTCGGTGGGCGGCATCGAGGTGCGGAAGCAAATCGTCCGCCAGGTCTTCGCGGTCCCCTTCCCGGAATGCGACAGCGATGACTGAGGCGCCGCGCGCGGCATCCACGGGGGTGGCGACGATCGAGTCCATCGACCACGAGGGCGTGGGGGTGGCCCACGTGGACGGCAAGGTCACCTTCATCGAGGGCGGCATCACCGGCGAGCGCGTGGCCTTCGTGCGGCGCCGCAGCCGGGGGAACTTCGACCTGGGCACCGTGACCGAGGTGCTCGCCGAGTCCAGCCAGCGCGTGACGCCCCGCTGCCCCTGGTTCGGCACCTGCGGCGGGTGCGCCATGCAGCACGTGGAGGCCTCCGCCCAGGTGGCTGCCAAGCAGCGCGTGCTGGAGGACAACCTGGCGCGCCTCGGGAAGGTCGTGCCCGAGTCCGTGCTGCCGCCCATCCAGGGCCCGGCATGGGGCTACCGCCACCGCGCGCGGCTGTCGGTTCACTACGTCGCGAAGAAGGGCGGGGTGCTGGTGGGCTTCCACGAGCGCAAGTCCAGCTTCGTGGCCGACGTGCGCTCCTGCGAGGTGCTCCCTCCCGCGGTCTCGCGGCTCATCGTGCCGCTGCGCGAGATGTTCACGACGATGGCGCTGCGCGAGCGCCTGCCCCAGGTGGAGCTCGCCGTGGGCGAGGCCGTCACCGTGCTCGTGCTGCGCCACCTGGAGCCCGTGGGGGAGGAGGACCGGGCGAAGCTCAGGACCTTCGCGGACCGCCACG
>JBGARD010000065.1:2148-2972 GCA_044230355.1 Usitatibacteraceae bacterium
CGTGCTCGTGCTGCGCCACCTGGAGCCCGTGGGGGAGGAGGACCGGGCGAAGCTCAGGACCTTCGCGGACCGCCACGGCATCCAGTGGTGGTTCCAGCCCAAGGGGCCGGAGACCGCGCACCCGTTCTACCCGGAGGACGCGCCCGCGCTCGACTACCGCCTTCCCGAGTTCGGCCTGTCTATCGGCTTCCGGCCCACGGAGTTCACGCAGGTGAACGCGGCGGTGAACCGCGTGCTCGTGAAGCGCGCCGTGGACCTCCTCGACCCCAGGCCCGGCGAGCGGGTCGGCGACCTGTTTTGCGGCCTGGGCAACTTCACCCTCGCCATCGCCGCGCGCGGCGCCACGGTCGTGGGAATGGAAGGGGCGGCGACGCTCACGGCCCGCGGCGAGGAGAACGCGCGCGCCAACGGGCTCGAGGCCCTGGCGAGCTTCATTACCTACGACCTGTACAAGGATGCGCCGGGCGCGATCGCGCGCCTGGGCCGGGTGGACAAGCTCCTCATCGACCCCCCGCGGGACGGCGCGATGGAACTGTGCAAGGCGCTGCCCGACGCGGGCGCCCCCTCGCGCATCGTCTACGTCTCCTGCAGCCCCTCGACCCTCGCGCGCGACGCGGGCTTGCTCGTGAACGTGAAGGGCTACCGGCTCCTCGCGGCGGGGGTGGTCAACATGTTCCCGCACACGGGGCATGTGGAGAGTATCGCGGTGTTCGGGCGGTAGGGAGTGATGCGGGCGCAAACCTTGGAACACGGATGAACACGGATGAACACGGATAATTCTCGAGGGCTGGACGCGCAGTGCATGCAATGACGGCGTCGTACCT
>JBGARD010000066.1:0-2783 GCA_044230355.1 Usitatibacteraceae bacterium
TCGTCCTCCGGGAGCGGGCGAGGGGGCTCGCGGGTGGGGGGAGTGAGGCCGAAAGGGGCGTGTAAGGCTGGCGGAGAATTTCAACACGGAGGACACGGAGGACACGGAGAAAAACAGGAATGGGCACGAATCACCTCCAGGAACGACCACCGTTTCGAACGCGGAGGACACAGAGGAATCATCGAGGAAGACTTTTGAGTCCAGATTTCTCCTGGCTGCGGCGCTTCGCACGCGCCAAGCCGACCGCAAGGGCGTCTTGATCTCACCCGAGGTAGCCCGCGCTGCCAGCCATTTCTGCTAGCATTTCCAAACCTTCACCCCAACATGGATGCTTTGCAAATGCGCACGCGATTCGTACTGCTCGCTCTGGCCCTGTTGCCCGTGTCCTTGCCCACGATGGCGGACGATGTTCCATTCTCTGTAGAAGACTTCGCGTCATACGCTGGAGATGGCCCGGCTTCGCTCGACGGCGAGGCGTTCACGAAGACCAAAGGAGGACAATCTCGGACGTGTATCGGGGAGACGGTGTTCTTGATACCCGCCAACAAGTTCAGCCTCATGGTTCTTAACAAATTTGCGTTTGGGATTCCCACTGCCAGACAGTTGGCCGGCCCCGCGTTGCCGTATTGGCGTGAGGCGACCTGCGATTCTCAGGGCAAGTTTGCATTTACCAATGTTCCAACTGGGACCTGGGTCGTTTACACGGAAATCAAATGGGAAACCGGCAACTCATTTGAACACGTCTATTCTATTAAGAAGGCAGTGCTTCGGGCGGGACCCAATCGCATAATCGTCGGTCCGCAGGATCGAAAGCCTCTCCTCGGGGACTGGGAACTCAACTGAGTATCCTGTTCTGGCATGCGTTGGCTCGCCGTCGTGGTTAGCGCATTAGCGGGCCATCCTTGAGATTACGAGTTGTCCCCCAACTAAGGAGCCATATTCCCATGGCTCTTGACGATTTCTGGTCGCCTTTAGTACGGACTCCCTAACTCTGCGCAGGACAATTCCGATGTCCTCTGGGCTCTGGAGGTGCTGCAACAGGGCTGACGTGTACGGGCTATTTGCGCCGGTCCCATCCTCAGCAGTTGAACCATCCCTCGTCGCAAAAGCAATCAGCGTTCCACCCGGTACAGCTACTGGCGCCAATCCAACGCCAGCCGCACCACGCGTCAACGCTAGCGAACGTGCGGCCGGATTGTCTCGACACGCATCCAGAAACACGATGCGGGTCCTGGCGGGTAGATAGTCGAGGGCTGCCTGCAGCGAAATTCCTGCAAGCTTTACGTAGCCTGCTGAAATGCCGTCTGCGCGCATGTCCGTTGGAACAACGTAATTCACGCCTTCAACTTGAATTCCATGTCCAGCGTAGAACAAGATGTTTACATCGTGTCCTGCAGCCCTCTGCGAGTATTCATTGAGTGCCTTGATAAGCCTATTGCGGTCTCCGTCCAAGACGAGATCCACTCCAATGCCGAATCTACTCAACTCCGTCGCAATGGCTCGCGCGTCGTTTCGAGGATTTGGCAAAGTGCCGAAGCTCGAGTAGCTGCTATTCCCGATGACAAGCGCATAGGCGCTTAGTTTTGGCAGACTGCTAGGAGCCTCCATGCTCGCCGGCAGTGGCGCCACGTATGCTTGCGTCGTTTCGTGCGTTGATTGAGTTGCGGGTTTCCCCACCGGTCTATGCGTTGATCCAGAAGATAGAAGTGACTGTAGAACGTTGGTAGGTCTTGCTCTTGCCGCGTTTGGACTGCCGCCACGTCGCAATTGTCGGATTTGCGTCAAGGCTGCGTCTGGCAAATCTATCCCGTCACATCGATTCTCAATTGATGCGCATTTGCTACGCGTCGAGATCGCCGCCTGGTAGTAATGAACTGCTGCATCGGGAAAGCCAAGCCCCTCGGCGGCTTGCGCGAGGTAGAAGTACGCGAGATCCTGATCGTATCCAATCGCCAGAAGCCCCCTTGCCAGAGCCAGCCAGTTCTCACTATGGAAGTGCGAATTCAGTATCGGCCTCATGCCATCAAAGGTTTCACCGCCGGATGCAGAAGACGAGAACGCAAACGATCCGGAAGCGAAGTCATCGAAGCGGCGTGCCTCGTCCCCCGGCGACGGCGCGACCGATGCGCATCCCGTTGCAATGATGCCGGCCGCTGCTATCAGAGCAGCAAGGCCTAGATCAAGCAAACGCGGTCTCTCCCGATGACCGCTGGTCGGCTGCAGCGTGTTGTTAGTCATCAAGCCAGGCGCGACCAAGAATTTCGTTGCGCAAACACGATTCTGATCTCGGCGACAAAAGGTGAGCGGACACGAAACGTCCGGTAGCGCAGAGATTCTGGGCTCTCGGAGGTCGTGGGTCAACGCGACTCGCGCTCGCCCGGCGGGCTGTCACCGCGATTTTGGTGGCCCACTGGATGGGGCAAGAGTGGGACATTTGGACCACTTGATGGACTGCGGCTGTGCGTACTTCACGTACGTTTGTCCCACGACGGGGGTCATAAGCGGGCTTTTTTTGGAGGAGTCAGTGCCCCACCAGGAAGGCACCGCACTCGAGGGTTTCCCTCTGTGTTGCCTCAGTGTCCTCTGGGTTCAGGCCCGCGCATCCACTGCCCCCGCTCCGAATCCCTGGGCCTTCCTCCGTGTCCTTCTTGTTGAAATCCCTCGCTTCCCGGCTCCCCGCCTCCGGTTTCATTCTCGTTCAACGGGAATAGTCGCCCGGGCGCCAGACTCCGGGGCGGGGGATCTGCTAGAATTCAAACGCTCGTTTGAATCCTTCCCAACGA
>JBGARD010000067.1:0-1954 GCA_044230355.1 Usitatibacteraceae bacterium
GTGGCGCCGCTGCCGGGGATGCCCATCGCGAGCAGCGGAACGAGCGCCCCCCCGACGGAGGCGGTGGCGGCGGACTTCGCCGCGACGATCCCTTCCGCCGCCCCCGAACCCAGCGCCGCTCGGTTCTTTCCGTACTGGCTCTCCAGCCCGTAGGCGACGAAGGCCGACACGGTGGCGCCCGCGCCGGGCACCACGCCGACCACGATCCCCGTCGCGGTGCCGCGCGCGAAGGTGGCCTTCATCCCGAGCATGGCGGAGAGCCGCGGAACGAGGTCTTGAACCGGTTCGCCCCCGCCCCCGCCCCGCCGTCCTCCGCGGCGAACCCGGTGCTCATGCGCGTGAGCACCTCGCCGATCCCGTAGGCGCCCACCATCACCAGCAGGAACTCGATGCCGTCGAGCAGGAACGGCTGGCCGAACGCGAAGCGCTCGGCGCCGTAGATCGAATCGACGCCGACCGTCGCGATCAGCAGTCCCATGCACAGGCTGATCAGCGAGTTCACCACCGAGTCGCCCGACAGCGCGACCACGCTCACCAGGCCGAAGAACACGATCGCGAAGAACTCGGGCGACGAGAAGCTCAGCGCCATGCGCGCCACCGGCTCGGCCATCGCCACCATCATCACCGCCGAGGCGATCCCGCCGATGAACGAGGCCATCAGCGACCACCCGAGCGCCTTGGCAGCCTGCCCCTTGCGCGTCATCTCGTAGCCGTCCCACAGCAGCGGCACGTCCATCGGCTCGCCGGGGATCCGGAACAGGATCGACGTGATCGCGCCGGCGTACGTGCCCGACGCGTACATCGCCGTGAGCAGGATCAGCCCCGGACCCACCCCCATCTTGTAGGTGAACGGCAGCGCGAGCACGACACCCATCACCAGCGTCAGCCCGGGCAGCACCGCCACCAGCATGCCCAGCACCAGCCCGATCAGCAGCACCAGGAAGTGAACCGGCGAAAGCACCGTGAGAATGCCGCCGAACAGGTGAGTCAACACGTCCATCGCGCTCGCCCCTTCAGCTCACGCCCAGCAGGCGCAACAGCGCGAGCGACAGCTCGCGAAACGGCCCCGCGCCCAGCGGCAGCGAGATGTAGGCCACGCGCATGAAGATCACGATCAGCACGAAGCTGCCGGCGATGCCGATTCCCGTCGCCAGCAGCGGCCGCCTCAATCCCCCGATCAGCATGAAGGACGCGAGGAACACCGCCGTGGCCACGAAGAAGCCCAGCCAGTCGACGCCGAGGGCGAACGCCGCGATCAGGACGATCCCGGCGAGCAGTCGCCCCGGGTGTTCGCGCTGCGCGGGCGGCGCCGCCTCGGCCTCCGGCGCCGGCTCGGGCGGCGCCGGCTCGGCCGGGTTGTGGTCGACGTCGCCGGTGAGCCCCTCGGCGGTGAACGTCGTCCGGATGACCAGCCGCTTGATGATCTCGTAGACGCACAGCGCACCCATGATGACGATCACCAGCTTCGGCCAGAACTCCGGGCCGATGCGCCGCCCGCCCTCTGCGCCTCGCGTGTCGATCTGCATCGCCGCCCAGTAAAGCAGCACCGAGATCAGCAGCATCACCAGGTGCGGCAGCACCCGTCTCATGCGGTGGGTCATCGCAGATCGCTCCCACCCCCAAACACCCTCATCTGGCGCTCGCGTGCTTCTTCATCGCCTCGAGCTCGCCACGCAGGAACGCCAACGCTTCGTTCGCCGGGATGTAGCTGTCCGAGTCCGCGAGCTGGTCCTCGAGATATCGCGCATAGTCCGCTGACTTCGCGACCTTCGCGAGCTCGTCCGAGAGCAGCTTGACCTTCTCGGGATCGGTGCCCGCCTTCACGGTGACCATGCGGAACTGCGGCATCGTGATGTCGAAGCCGAGCTCCTTCGAGACGAACTTCTTCTTGTCCGTCTTGTCGAACTCGCCGACGAGGCTGAGCGTGACCTTCTTGTCGTCGAGGATGTAGTCG
>JBGARD010000068.1:0-1817 GCA_044230355.1 Usitatibacteraceae bacterium
TCCCAGCGCCGCTTGTACCACTGGCAGATCGCGCGGCGAAGCCGCGGGATGCCCTTGGAGACCGAGTAGCCGTGGGTGTCCTCGCGCTGGGCCACTTCGACGAGCTTGTCGACGATGTGCCGGGGCGTGGGACCGTCGGGGTTGCCCATGGACAGGTCGATGATGTCCTCCCCCGCCCGGCGGGCAGCCATCTTCAGCTCGTTGGTGATGTTGAAGACGTACGGGGGAAGGCGCTTGATGCGGGAGAACTCCGGGACCATTTTCTCTTTCCGGCTGAGGCACTTGCGCGCGATGCGGGGTTGCTGCGCTGCAAAAAGACTGATTTTAGCGGCCCCGTCGCCTCCGGGGCAAACGGGAGCGTGGCAGCCTGCCCCTCGGGGCGCCGCCCAGGTCCGCCACCTCAGGCTTCGGGAGGCGCCTTGCGTGCCCGCCTCGACCGATGGAAGGCGTAGACCAATCCGCCCAGGAGCCAGGCCAGGCCGGCGAGCCCGACCAGCCCGGCGAGCCCGCCGAAACCCTGCGAGCTCCGCAGGCGATCCGAGATCTCGAAGATCAGCATGCTGCCAAACCAGGCGGCCATGAACACCAGCGCGGCGCCGGACTCCCTCCGGGCCGCCTGCGCCGTCCTCGGGCCGGAGAAGCCTCCCCGGCGGCGGTTCCTCTCCACCAGGGCGATGCCCGCGGCCGCGCCCAGGACCATCCCGGCCAGCCAGGCGTGGGGCGCGAGGTAGGTGCCGGCGAAGAGCGCCCAGGCGACGAACTGGAGCGCGAGCGATCCCGCGAATGCACCGATGAGCGCGCTCAACACGAACGCGGCAGCGAGCGCCCCGTGGTGATGGACCAGGGTCCCGGCGTCGCGCTCGCCGGTGAACAGGTTCGCGCCGCACTGCCCGCAGTATCGGCTCGCCCGCGTCCTCAGCCAGGCCTGCGCCGGCGGGAAATTGGGATGGCCGCAGGACGGACAACGGACTTCCTCGACGGCGAAGGGGTGCATCGGGGACGGTTCCTCCTCGACAAGGCGCGCGGGTCGAACGCGCGCGACGGCAGCATACCTCTGCGGGAGAACCCCGGGAACATGTCCCCGTTCCGGGAGCCCGGGCGACTCGGGCCCGGACGCCGCGGCGCAAGATTGTATGATTCGCTTCCGTCCGAACCTTGCCAGGGCAATCGAGGATGAATCCTTGAAATTCGAAAGGGAAACTGTCGCCGGGCAGAACGTCTTCACGGCCTACGGCGACGGCTGGGTCGAGGTGAACGGCGCGCGCCTGACCGCCGGGGCACTCGTGGCCGCCGGCGACCTCGTATCCGGCTGGGGCCCTGCCTCCATCGACCTCCTGGAGGCCTCCCACGTGGAAGCCATCGCGAGCCTTGCCCCGGAAATCGTCCTGCTGGGCACGGGCCGGACCTTCCGCTTCCCCCAGCCCGCCCTCCTCGCCCCGCTGCAAGCAGCGCGCGTCGGCGTGGAGGTGATGGACACCCGGGCCGCCTGCCGCACCTACAACATCCTGCTCTCCGAAGGCAGGCGCGTCGTCGCGGCCCTCATCGTCGCCTAGTACGGACCGCCGGCCGTGCAGCCGCAGCGGCCCTTGCGGGGGTATGAACGGCGGTGCATATAATGGCCCCGGCGCCCACCACGGCGCCCGCAAGCGGCAAACCCGACCCGCGCAGCCACCCAGGGCCCGTCACGAGGCCCGGCGGGACGTTCCGCCGTCCGACGTCCACTCACCAGGAGGAGGGGCTCGTGCAGAAATCGCTTCACATCGACCCGGCGAAGTGCACCGGGTGCCTGCAGTGCGAGATGGCCTGTTCGTACGAGA
>JBGARD010000069.1:0-1723 GCA_044230355.1 Usitatibacteraceae bacterium
ACCTTCGTGGAAGAGCGCGGCCTGCCCGAGGACGAGTTCTACTGCGACGCCTTCACCTCGGCGCCGCCCGCCCCCCAGCCCTGACCCGCTCCTCCTCGCGCCGGCGAAGGACGCCGCGCTGCACCTTGCCCGTGGTGGTCATGGGGAAGGCATCGACGAACTCGATCAGGCGCGGCTGCTGGTACGCCGCGAGGTGCGACTTCACGTGCGCGCGGATCGAATCCTCGAGCTGCGCCGAGGGCGCGACGCCGGGTGCCAGCAGGATGAACGCCTTCACCACCGCCCCGCGCATGTCGTCGGGGCTGGGCACCACGGCGGCGTTGGCCACGGCCTCGTGCCTCACCAGGCAGTTCTCGATCTCCGCCGGGCCGATGCGGTAGCCGGCGCTCTTGAACATGTCGTCGTCGCGGCCCTGGTACCAGAGGTAGCCGTCGGCGTCGGCGTAGGCCTGGTCGCCGGTGCGGCACCAGTCGCCGCTGTATTTCCTCGCGGTCGCCTCCTCGTTGCCCCAGTACCCGAGGAAGAACACGGGGTCGGGCGTGCCGTCGGAGCCCAGGCGGTGCACGGACACGTCGCCCACGGTGCCGGCCGGGACCTCGCGGCCCTCGGCGTCGAGGACCGCGATGCGGTGCCCCGGGTAGGGCTTGCCCATGGAGCCGGGCTTCACCGGCCACGCGCCGTGCGAGTTGCCCACGATGTAGTTGATCTCCGTCTGCCCGAAGATCTCGTTCACCGTGACGCCCAGCTCCTCGCGGCACCACTCGAGCAGCGCCGGCCCCAGGGCCTCGCCGCCGCTCATCAGCGAGCGCAGGCCCAGGTCGAAGCGCGCGCGCGGGCGCTCGACGGCCTTCCTCATCATCTTGAGCGCCGTGGGGAAGAGGAACGCGTTCCTCACCGCGTACTTGTCCAGCAGGTGGAAGGCGCGCTCCGGGTCGAAGCGGCCCCGGTACCCGACGATGGCCTGCCCGTGGTGCAGCGTGGGCATGAGCGCGTCCCAGAGCCCGCCCGTCCACGCCCAGTCCGCCGGCGACCAGAAGAGGTCGCCCGGCTTCGGGAAGCCGTCGTGCGAGTACTCGAAGCCCGGCAGGTTGCCCAGGAGGACCGACTGCGGCATGAGCGCGCCCTTGGGCGGGCCCGTGGTGCCGCTCGTGTAGATGATGACGGCCGGCTCGCCCGGGGCCGTGTCGGCGCACTCGAAGCGGCGCGAGGCCTTCGCGAGGAGCGCCTCCCACGCGTGCACACCCGCCTCGCGTGCTCCCGCCACGCCGATCACGTGCGCGAGCGCCGGCAGCCTCTCCCGCAGCGGCCACAGGTTGGGCAGTGTGTCCGGGTCGGCGATCGCCACCTTCGCGCCGCTGTCGGCCAGCCGGTGCTCGAGCGCATCGGGGCCGAACAGGTGCGAGAGCGGGACCGCGATCGCGCCCATCTGGAAGCACGCGAGGTAGGCCACCACCGTCTCCATGCGCTGGGGCAGGAGGATCGCGACGCGCTCGCCGCGGAGGACGCCCAGCGCCGAGAGCGCGTTCGACAGGCGGTTGGCGGCCTGCTCCAGGTCCCAGTAGGTGAAGGCGGCCGTGGCGCCCGACTCATCCTCCCAGTACAGGGCGAAACGGGCGCGGTCGGCGGCCCAGCGGCGGCAGGCGGACCGCGCGATGTTGAAGCGCGCCGGTACCTGCCAGCGGAAGTCGCGAACGGCCTGCGCGTGGCCGCCGGTCATCGCGCC
>JBGARD010000006.1:0-121901 GCA_044230355.1 Usitatibacteraceae bacterium
GCGGCGGATGCCGGCGCTGCGCATCAACTCGAGGGCCTCGTGCAGGTCGGCGGAAGCCTGGATCGTGGCCACCACGGGCGTCATGACGTCGCCCACGGTGATCTCGCGCGGCGAGATGTCCTGCGCCACGGCCTGCACCACGATGTCGCGGTCTGTCACGAACCCGACCACCGTGTTGTCGTGCGGCTCGTCGCCCGTGACCAGGAGCGAACCGACGTGGTACTTGTGCATCATCGCGGCGGCGTCCCGGAGGTCGCAGGATTCGGGCACGCCGACGATGGAGCGCGTGAACACCCTATCGACTCTCATGGCCTACTCCTCGCACCACGGGCCGCGGGCGGGTGCCCGTACGCCGGGCGCGATTCCATCATGCGCCCCCCGATTGCCCCCCCGTTGATGACGGTCAACGCGCCATCGATTCATCGGGCGACGATGGTCCCATGGTTTTCGAGGACCGCATCGACGCGGCGAGGCAGCTTGTCGCCGCACTGGCCAGGTTCCGCGGGAAGAACCCGCTGGTGCTCGCCATCCCGCGCGGGGCGGTGCCGATGGGGCGCCTCCTCGCCAGGGAGCTGGAAGGCGAGCTGGACGTGGTCCTGGTGAGGAAGCTGGGCGCCCCCGGCAACCCGGAGTTCGCGGTGGGCGCGGTGGACGAGGCGGGCTGGACCTACATCGCGGAATGGGCCGCGGAGGTCGGCGCCAGCAACGGCTACCTCGCCGAGGAAACCGCCACGCAACTGGCCACCATGCGGGCGCGGCGCGCGATGTACACGCCGGCGCGCCTGCCCATCGACCCGGCCGGGCGCATCGTCATCGTCATCGACGACGGGCTCGCCACGGGCGCCACCATGATGGCCGCGCTGCACTCGGTGCGCGCGAGGCATCCCGCACGGCTGGTGTGCGCCGTGCCCGTGGCCTCGCCCGAGAGCCTCGAGAAGATCCGTCCGCACGCCGATGAGGTCGTGTGCCTCGACGCGCCCCCGTTCTTCCATGCCGTGGGGCAGTTCTACCGCACCTTCGGGCAGGTGGAGGACCGGGAAGTCGTCGCGGCGCTGGCCGGGAGGTGATCCCATGAAGGCCGGAAACGAGCGACTGGTGCAGATCCCGTCGGGATCGGTGTTCCTGGAAGGCATGCTGGAGTTGCCTGCCTCCGCGCAGGGCGTGGTGCTCTTCGCGCATGGCAGCGGTTCCAGCCGGCACAGCCCGCGCAACAACTTCGTGGCCGCGGAGCTGCGCGAGGCCGGGCTCGCCACCCTCCTCATCGACCTCCTCACGCCCGAGGAGGACCGCGACTACGAGCGCCGCTTCGACATCGCCCTCCTCGTGGAGCGCCTGCACGACGCGGTGCGATGGCTCGCGGCGGAACCCTCGACACAGGGGCTTCGCGTGGGGCTCTTCGGGGCCAGCACGGGGGCGGCGGCGGCGCTGCAGCTCGCGGCGGCGGTGCCCTCGAAGGTGGCGGCGGTCGTCTCGCGCGGCGGGCGGCCGGACCTCGCGGGCACGGTCTCGCTCGAGCGCGTGAAGGCGCCCACGCTCCTGGTGGTGGGCGGAGACGACACGGAGGTGCTCGCGTTGAACGAGGGGGCGTACGGGCACCTGCGCTGCCCGAAGTCGCTCTTCATCGTGCCCGGCGCCACGCACCTCTTCGAGGAGCCGGGCACGCTGGAGGTGGCCGCGAGCCACGCCGCGGAATGGTTCACGCGACATCTGGCGCCCGCGATGGCGTAGGCGTCCACGCGGCCATCCGCGAGGCGGCGCTGACCGCACTCGCGCGCGGCTGGTCCGTGATCCCGGTGCTGGAGCGCGCCAAGCGCCCGGCCATCGCGTGGCGGGAGTTCCAGGCGCGCTGCCAGCGTCCGGCCGAGATGGACGTGTGGCTGCACCACATGCCGCGCGCCAACATCGCCGCGGTGACAGGGGCGATCTCCGGCATCGTCGTGGTGGACGTGGATCCCAGGCACGGCGGCGACGAGAGCCTGGCGCTGATCGAGCGCGAGATCGGCCCGCTTCCCGCGACGGTGGAATCGCGCACGGGCGGCGGCGGAAGGCACCTCTACTTCGCGCATCCCGGCGGGCACGTGGGCAATCGCGCGGGGATCCTTCCGGGCATCGACCTTCGCGGCGACGGCGGCGTCATCGTGCTGCCGCCCTCGATACATCCGAGCGGGAACGCCTACGCGTGGGTCCCCGGGCATTCGCCGGACGAGCATCGCCTCGCACCCCTTCCGCCCTACTTTCTCCGCCACGCCTGAGGCGCTGTTCTCCCTTCTCCCCCGGGGGAAGGGTCGGGGATGAGGGCAATCGTTTCGTACTCGCGACCCTCACCCCCAGCCCCTCTCCCGCAAGCGGGAGAGGGGAGATTTCTAGCCTTTGACGCAGATGAGGGGGCGCAGGGAGGCGACGCGGCGGGCGAGGCCTGCTTTCTCCGTCGCCTCCGCGACGGCCTCGACGTCCTTGTACGCGCCCGGCGCCTCCTCGGCCGCGCCGCGCATGGAGCGCGTGCGGATGATGATGCCCTGCTCGCCGAGCTGGTCGACGAGCTCGCGGCCCTGCCAGCGCCTGAGCGCCGCGTTGCGGCTCATGGCTCGCCCAGCGCCGTGGCTCGCGGAGCTGTACGCGCGAGCCTCGCTCGTGTCGCTTCCCGCGAGGATCCACGAGCCGGTGCCCATGCTCCCGCCGATGACCACGGGCTGGCCCACGGCGCGGTAGCGTGCGGGCAGCGTGGGATTGCGCGGGCCGAAGGCGCGCGTGGCGCCCTTGCGGTGCACGTAGAGCAGGCGCTTGCGCCCGCCCACCTCGTGCTCCTCCGGCTTGCAGGTGTTGTGCGAGACGTCGAAGAGCGTCTCCACGCGCGCCTTCGGGAAGAAGTGCCGGAAGACGCCGCGCGTGATGTGCGCGAGGATCTGGCGGTTGGCGAGCGCGCAGTTGGTGGCCGCGTTCATGGCGCCGAAGTACTGCTCGCCCTCGGGGGAGCGGATGGGGGCGCAGGCGAGCTCGCGGTCCGGCAGCGCGATCCCCAGGCGCGAGGCGGCCTTCGCGAGGCTCACCAGGAAGTCGGTGCCGATCTGGTGGCCCAGCCCGCGCGAGCCGCAGTGAATGGAAACCACCACCTGCCCCTCGGCCACGCCGAAGGCCGCGGCCGCCTCGGCATCGAGCACGCGGTCGACCCACTGCACCTCGAGGTAATGGTTGCCGGAGCCGAGCGTTCCCATCTCGCCCAGCTGGCGCGACTTCGCGAGCGGCGACACGCAGGTCGGGTCCGCGCCCTTCGCGCAGCCGTGGTCCTCGATGAACTCGAGGTCCGCCTCCTCGCCGAAGCCCTCCTGCACGGCCCAGCGCGCGCCGTGCTTGAGCACGCGGTCGAGCTCCTGCACGGTGATCCGGAGGTTCCCGCCCTCGCCCACGCCCGCGGGGATGTCGCGGAAGAGGCCGTCGGAGAGCTTCCTCGCCACCTGCAGGATGTCGCCCTTCGAGAGGTCGGTGCGCAGGCAGCGGATGCCGCAGGAGATGTCGAAGCCCACGCCGCCGGCGGAGATGATGCCGCCCTGTTCCGGATCGAAGGCCGCGACGCCGCCGATGGGGAATCCGTAGCCCCAGTGCGCGTCCGGCATCGCCATCGCGGGGCCCACGAGGCCCGGGAGCCTGGCCACGTTGCCGATCTGCTCGAGCACCTTGTCGTCCATGGCGGCGACGAGCTCGCGCGTGCCGTAGAGGCGCGCCTCGCGGCGGCCTTCGCGCGGGTCGGCCGCGAAGGACCAGGTGCCTGGGTCGACTTCCTTCAGGCGCGAGAGGTCCATGGCGGCCCTAGACGTCCACGACGCAGCGCGCGTCCCAGGTGCCGCCGTCCTGCTTCACGGAGAGCATGGTGAGCGTGGCGCCCTTCACGTCGGTGCCGCGCTCGAGCCCTTCGCGCCACGCTTCGCCCGAGGCGGAACCCTTCCAGAGGTCGCCCTCGCGCACGAGGGAAAAGCGCGCGAACACCGCGCCCTGGTCGGCCGCGTGGAAGAGCAGGAGGTTGAGCCAGCGCACGAGGGCCATCTCCACGTCCGCCTCCTCGAAGTCGAAGAAGACCGTGAGGCCCGGCTTCACGCCCGCGAGGTCCGTGACGAGCGCGAACATCTCCTCGGCTGCGGCGCAGAAGGCCGCCGTGATGGTGGGACCGCGGCCGAATACGCCGAAGTCGGCGCCGTGCTCGAAGGTGCCGCGGGTTTCCGACACGCGCGCGGGCTAGTGGCGGCGCTTGGACTCGCGCGTCTGCTCGTTGCCGATGGCGTGGACGACGTCCTCCAGCTCCTCGGCCACGATCTCGAGCAGGTCGTCGACAGTCACGATTCCCGCGAGGTCGCCCTTCTCGGTGACCACCGGGATCCGCCGCACGCCGCTCGCGCGCATCTGCTTGAGCGTGTCGAGGGTGTCGTCGCCTTCGCGCGCGACGACCAGCTTGTCGCCCATGATCTCGCCCACCGTCACGGTGCGGTAGTCGAGGTCCGCGGCCATGACTTCCACGACCATGTCGCGGTCGGTGATGATGCCCACGGGCTTGCGGCCGTAGGTGTTCTTCGCGACCACGAGGCTCCCCACGTGGTGCTCGCGCATGAGCCTCGCGGCATCGCCGAGCAGCGTCTCGCGCCCCACGACGACTACGGTGCGGTTGCACACTTCGCCAGTCTTCATGGCCCCTCCTCGGGAGATGGCTCCAAGGACATTTTCCCCATCGTTCGCGTGCGCCGGCTTGCGCATGGTCAAGCCTGTGCTGCGCTTCACCCTCATCCCCAGCCCTTCTCCCAAGGGAGAAGGGAGCGCTTTTCTCCCCTCTCCCTTGGGAGAGGGGTCGGGGGTGAGGGTAGGCTCGAGGGAAAAGTAATCTGATTACGTGACAAGCCGTGCGGCGACGCTGGTTGCAGCCAGGCGCATCGCCTCGGAGGCGTCCTGCGCGTCGACGATGACGGCGGTGTCGAGCTCCTCGGCAAGCAAGGGCTCGAGCTTGCCGGCCTGCCGCTCGAGGACGGCGAGGCCGGCCTCCGACGGGTCGGTGCCCTCGCGCTCGCGCCGAACCACCCTCTCGCGCAGCATCTCCACCGGCGCCGCGCAGGCCACGAGGACGAAGGGCACGCCGCGCTCGCGCGCGAACTCGCGGAACATCTCGCGCCAGGAGTGCTTGAGGAACGCCGCGTCCACCACGACGGGGTAGCCCGCGTCGAGCACCTCGCCCGCGAGCGCCGCGAGGCGCCCGTAGGTGATGCGGTCCGCCTCGGGCGCGTAGAGCCCGGCGCCGGGCGCGCTGTCGGTGCGCGCGAGGGCGTCGAGGCCGCGCAGGCGCTTCCTCTCGACGTCGGAGCGAAGCCGCACCGCGCCGAGCGCTTCCACCAGGTGGCCGGAGATCGTGGTCTTGCCCGACCCGGAAACCCCGTGCATCGCCACGAGGACGCCCGGGGGCCGCCGCGCAAGGCGCTGCGCGAGCTCGAGGTGCCCGCGGCAGGCGTTCGCCGAGCGCTCGCGGTCGGCCTCCGAGATGCCGCCCTGGTGCGCGCGGATGCACGACACCTTGGCGCGGACCATGGCGCGGTACGCGAGGTAGAAGCGAAGCAGCCTGAGCCCCGCGTAGTCGCCGGTCGCGTCGAGATAGGCATCGAGGAAGCGGTGCGCGAGGGCATCCAGCCCGTGGTGCACGAGGTCCATCACCGGGAAGGCCACCTCGTTCATCACGTCCACCCAGCGGAACGCCTCGTTGAACTCGATGGCGTCGAAGGCCACGGGGCGGCCCTCCCGGAGCGCCACGTTGCCCAGGTGCAGGTCTCCGTGGCATTCGCGCACGAAGCCGCCCTGCTTGCGGCGCGCGAAGACAGGCTCGAGGCGGTTGAACTCCCTGAGCGTCCACGAGGCGAGCGCCTGGCGCGCCTCGCGCGTGTCCGCGGGGCCGTCCAGGAGCTCGAGCTGGGCGAAGTTGTCCACGGCGTCGGCGAGGATTGCCGAAGGCGAGCCGAACGCGCCCTCCGCGCCCGCACGCCCCACTTCGCCGTGGAAGCGCGCGACCGTGCGCGCGAACGCCTCCACCTGCGCCGAAGTGAGCTGCCCGGCCTTCGCCACGCGGTCGAGGAGCGCCTCCTGCGGGAAGCGCCGCATCTTGACCGCATATTCGAACGCCTCGCCCTTGCCGTCCATCGACGGGTTCTCGGGCGTCCCGGTCACCGGCACGACCGCGAGATAGAGCTCCGGCGCGGTGCGGCGGTTGAGCCGCAGTTCCTCCCCGCAGTAGAAGCGGCGCGACTCCAGGGTGGAGAAGTCCACGAAGCCCAGGCTCACGGGCTTCTTGATCTTGTAGGCGTAGTCCCCGGCGAGCAGCACCCAGGAGATGTGCGTCTCGAGGAGCTCGATCCTGCCCGCGGGATGCGGGTAGGCGCCGGGCGCGAGCAGGCGCTCGACGAAGCTGGCGGTCCTCGCGGGCTGGCTCCCCTCGGGCATGGCCGCCTCCTCAGTGTTCCTCGAGGTGCGGCACGCTGTCCTCGGCCGGCGCGCTCGTCTCCGGGTCGATCCAGTCGCACACGCCGAGCTCGCGCTCGACCTCGGCGAGCGCCTGGGCCGATTGCGGTTCCTCCTCGTCAGGCGCCCGCTGGTCCTCGATCGCCTCGATGAGGCTCGCATACGGGCCGGACTCCGGGCCTCCCGCGAGGGGCTGCACCCAGAACCCGTCGGGACGCTCGATGACGCGCACGTCCTCGAGTTCCGCGGCGATCTCGGGCACGATCCTCGGCGGATGGGGTAACGGCTGGCTCCTGTGGCGGTTCACATTCCCTCCATGCTTGGCATTTCCTCGGGTGCTTCCTTGGGCAACTCGGCGACCATCACGTCGGTGGTGAGGATGAGGCCGGCTATCGATGCGGCGTTCTGCAGCGCCGTGCGCGTGACCTTGCAGGGATCCAGGATCCCCATGGCCACCAGGTCGCCGTACTCCCCGGTGAGGGCGTTGTAGCCGAAGGTCTCGGCGCCGGCGAGCACGCGGTCGAGCACCACGGAGGGCTCGTCCCCCGCGTTGGCCACGATCTGGCGCAGCGGCTCCTCGAGCGCGCGCATCACGATCGAGACGCCGCAGTCCTGGTCGGCGTTCTCGCCACGCACCCCGCCCACCCGCGAGCGCGCGCGCAGCAGCGCCACGCCGCCTCCGGGCAGGACGCCCTCCTCGACCGCCGCGCGCGTGGCGTGCAGCGCATCCTCGACGCGAGCCTTGCGCTCCTTCATTTCCGTTTCCGTGGCCGCGCCCACCTTCACGACCGCGACGCCGCCCGCGAGCTTGGCCGCGCGCTCGCGCAGCTTCTCCTTGTCGTAGTCGCTGGTGGCGTCCTTCTCCTGCTGCTTGATCTCCGCCACGCGCGCCTTCACCTTCTCCGGGTCGCCGCCGCCGCCGATGATCGTGGTGTCGTCCTTGTCTACCTCGACGCGGCGCGCGTGCCCCAGGTCCTCGAGCCCCGCGTGGTCGAGCTTGAGCCCGGTTTCTTCCGAGATGACGCGCCCGCCGGTGAGGATCGCGATGTCCTCCAGCATGGCCTTCCTGCGGTCGCCGAAGCCGGGCGACTTCACGGCGCAGGCCTTGATCACGCCGCGCAGCGTGTTGACCACCAGCGTCGCGAGGGCCTCGCCCTCGACGTCCTCGACCACGAGGAGGAGCGGCTTGCCGGCCTTCGCCACGAGCTCGAGCACCGGCAGCAGCTCCTGGAGGTTCGAGACCTTGCGGTCGCACAGGAGGACGAGGACGTCCTCCAGCACCGCGCGCGGCTTCTCCGCGACGTTGATGAAGTACGGCGAGAGGTAGCCGCGGTCGAACTGCATGCCCTCGACCACCTCGAGCTCGCTCGTGAGCCCGGAGCCGTCCTCGACGGTGATGACGCCCTCCCGGCCCACCTTCTCCATCGCGTTGGCCACGATGTCGCCGATGACGCGGTCGTTGTTGGCGGAGATGGTGGCCACCTGCGCGATTTCCGTGCGCGAGCCGCAGGGCTTGGCCATGCGCTTCAATTCCTCGACCACCGCCCCGACGGCGAGGTCGATGCCGCGCTTCAGGTCCATGGGATTCATGCCGGCGGCGACGTGCTTCATGCCCTCGACCACGATCCCCTGCGTGAGGAGCGTGGCGGTGGTGGTGCCGTCGCCGGCCACGTCGGAGGTCTTGCTGGCGACCTCGCGCACCATCTGCGCGCCCATGTTCTCGAGCGCGTCCGGCAGCTCGATCTCGCGCGCGACGACGACGCCGGAATTGATGATGACGGGCGGCCCGAAGGAGCGCTGCAGGACCACCGTGCGGGCCTTCGGTCCCAGCGTGCCGCGTACCGCGCGCGCCAGGAGGTTCACGCCCGCGACGATCTTCGCCCGGGCCGCGTCACCGAATACGATTTGCTTGGCGGCCACGGCATTCACCTCCTGGTCATTCCAACCTACCCCCGGGGGGTGGGGGAGGTTTGACCCGTATCAACTTCGCCCTCTCCGTGACCCTCACCCCACCCTCACCCCGGCCCTCTCCCAAGGGAGAGGGAGCCCTTTGTTCCTCTCCCTTGGGAGAGGACACACCGTTTCTCCCCTCTCCCTTGGGAGAGGACACACCGTTTCTCCCCTCTCCCTTGGGAGAGGGGCCGGGGGTGAGGGTGGGAATACGGGCTAGAAGTGGTGCCTGCCCGCGCTCACGCGCCGGGCCTGCGACCCTTCGCCGGCCAGTTCCTCGAAGAACTGGACCTCGACGCCGGGCCCGAGCTTCTCGAAGCTGGGGTGGACGACGTTCTCGCGGCTGAAGTAGAACTCGCGGCCGTCGGACGCCTCGATGAACCCGAAGCCCTCCTCGGCCATGAGGCGCGCCACCTTGCCGTGCTGCGGCGTGGCGTGGACCTTCACCTCGCCGCGGGTCTCGCGCCAGGTCTCCTCGACCCGGCGCCGGACGGCGCCGATGGCGTCGCGCACGGCGACGTACGGGTCCTCGTGGTGGTGGAACCTCGACACGATGGCATCGTGCCCGGGCACGCGCACCTCGATTCGCACGCCGAAGTGCCGCCCCTTCTGCTGGTGCCGGTGCGCTTCCTCGATGGTGACGCGGCACGCGGTGATGTTGGGGTGGAACTGCTCGAGTTTCGCCACCTTCTCGCGGATCCTGGCCTCGAGGGCCTCCGAAGGCGGCATGTCCCTGAAGACGACTTGAACTGTGCCTTGCATGGCGTTCTGACCTCCCGCTGATGGTTCGTACTACGGGATACAGCCACACTTTCACCCTATGCCACCGACTCTACTCCTCCTTGACGCCGGTCAACCGTCGCTCCTCCACGCAGGCGTGCCGGCCCTGCGCGGCCGCGCTCCGTGGCATCATCGCTGCCGCATGAGACCCGGCACCGCATTCGCCATGGCTGCACTCCTCGCGGCCGCGCTCCCGGCCGCCGCCGCGACGGAGGCGAAGAACGGCGTATGGAACCTGCTCATCGAGAACGACCTCTTCTACGGCTCGGACCGCAACTACACGAGCGGCGTGGGCCTCGCCTGGGTGGCGAGCCCGAAGCCCCCGCCGGAATGGGCCGAGAAGCTGGCACGCAGCGTCCCCTGGTTCCCCGAGATCGGCGAGATCCGGCACGGCTACATCGTGGGGCAGAACATGTACACGCCGAGGGACATCTCCCTTCCCGATCCGCCCCTCGACGACCGGCCCTATGCCGGATGGCTGTACGCGACGATCGGGCTCGGCATCGAGTCCGTGGGGCAGACCGACTTCTTCGCGCTGACGGTCGGCGTGGTCGGGCCGGCGTCCCTGGCCGAGCAGAGCCAGAAGGCCATCCACGAGATCACGGGATCGCCCCACCCGCAGGGCTGGGACACGCAGCTGAAGAACGAGCCCGGCTTCGAGCTGGCCTACCAGCGCCGCTGGCGGGACGTGCTCACGGGATCCTTCGCCGGCCTTGAGCTGGACCTGACGCCGCACGCGGGCGGCGCGCTCGGCAACGTCTACACCTACGCGAACGCCGGCTTCACCGTGCGCTACGGCAAGAGGCTCACCAGCGACCTGGGCCCCATGCGCATCCGGCCCAGCCCTCCCGGCTCGGGCTTCTTCGTCCCGGCGGACACCTTCTCGTGGTACGTGTTCGTCGGCGTGGACGGCCGTGCCGTGGCCCGCAACGTCTTCCTGGACGGCAACACCTGGCGCGAGAGCCGCAGCGTGGACAAGGAGACCCTGGTCGGGGACCTCCAGTGGGGCGCCGCGGTCACCTGGAAAGGCATGCGCTTCACCTACACGCACGTGCGGCGCACCCGGGAGTTCGAGACCCAGGGACCGAGCTCCGATTTCGGCGCGGTCGCCGTCTCCGTCGCGTTCTGACCCGCGCCGGCCGCCTCTCAGCGCGGGCGCCGCGCCTGCGTGTCTACCCAGCCCTCGATGTCGCCCAGGAGCGCCGCGAGCGCCTCGTTGAACCCGCGCACGGCGCCGGGCGCGTCGTAGGAGGCGGCGGGCGCGGACCGGGTGAACGTGCGGCGCGCGAGCACGGCGCGGCTCGCGGAATCCACGAGCTCGGCGGCGACCGTGATTTGCGCCGTCCCCGGTTCCTGCGAGGCGTCGTGGTAGATCTCCTCGAGGTGCGTGTTCAGGCGAAGCGCTTCCTTCGCGCCGCCGCCATCCAGCCGCGACGCGAGCAGGGCGTGGATCCGGCGCTGCGGCCGGTCGGTCCAGCGGTTGAACTGGTAGTAGGCGCGTGTGCCGGGTGCGCGGCTGTACGCGATTTCCTGGGTGTCGTAGAAACTCGAGGCGGACGTCGGCGTCACGGTCACGGACGCGCCGGCGCGCGCTTTCGCGTCCAGGGCGAGGCCCGCGTCCAGGAGGAAATAGCGGTCCGGCTCGCGCGGCCCCGGCAAGGAGCACGCGGCCACGCCAACGGCCAGCAGGAAACCGAGTACGGCCTTCATCGCGTCTTCTCCCCGGGGCCGAGCCCGCCTTCGGGCGGCCCGTAGATCACCTGGCGCGGATCCCGCAGGCGGCCGGCGGCGGCGCCGAGGGAATCGGCCGCGGAGCGCACCGCCCGCGCGGTGTCGCGCAACTCCTCGTCCCCGGTGGCGAGGAGCGCGTCGGTCCGCTTCGAGAGCCGGTCGACGTCCGCGCCCATCTTGCGGACGGCCTCGCGGATCTCGCCGATCGAGGCCGTGGCGTCCGCGCCCAGCGTCGCGTAGCGCTGCGTGAGCGTGTCGGCATCGGCCCGGATGGCGCCCGAGAGGGCCCGCAACTCGTCGGCGGCGCCTCCCACGGAGACGATCGTGGCATCGGCCTTCACCAGCAGGCCGTCCACGCGGCGGGACACCTTGCGCAGGTTGTCCAGGATCTCGGTGAAGGCGGCGACGTTCTCGGGCGTGAGCATGGTGTTGAGCCGGCGCATGGTGTCGTCGGCGCGCTGCGCCAGCTGCGTCACCGTGTCCGACATCTGCTGCATGGGCGAACCCCCCTCGCTGATCACCGGGTACGGCTCGCCGTCCGGCGCCTCCTCGAGGAGCGGGCTGTCCTCCGTGGCGTTCGCCAGGCGCACGGTGGCAAGGCCCGTCACCAGGTGCCGCTCCGTGGTCGCGCTCGTGCTTTTGCGCACCGGGGTGCCCGGATCGAGGGAAATGAAGACCTCGACTGCGCCCTTCCTGCTCGAGGAGAAGCGAAAGCCCGTGACCGACCCCACCTTCATCCCCTGCATCGTCACGTAGCTTCGCGGCTCCAGGCCCTCGAGCGAGTGCTTCTCGAAGTAGATCTTGAAGCGGTGGGCGTTCGCGCCCTCCCCGCTGCTCTTGAGCCACATGAGGGCGGTGGCCAGGAGGGCGACCAGGATGAGGGCGGCGGCGCCGACGAGGGTGTACTTGGCTTCGGGTTCCATGGTCAGGCGCGGCTCGCGAAGTAATCCTGCAGCCAGGGATGCTCGCTCTTCCGGACCGCGCCCACGGTGCCGTCGGCGATCACCCGGCCGGCGGAGAGCGCGATGACCCGGTCGGAGATCGAGACGAGCATGTCGAGGTCGTGGGTCAGGAAGAACACGGTGAGCCCCAGGCTGTCGGCCAGCGCGCGCAGGAGCTGGTAGAACTCGCGCGCCCCCACAGGATCGAGGCCCGAGGTCGGCTCGTCAAGGAAAAGCAGGTCCGGCTCCAGGGCGAGCGCGCGGGCGAGCGCCGCGCGCTTGCGCATGCCCCCGGAGAGCTGCGCCGGGAATTTCTCCGCGGCATCCGGGGGGAGCCCGACCAGGGCCAGCTTGAACCCGACCAGCGGCGCGATGAGGTCCTTCGCGAGGGCGGTGTGCTCCACGAACGGCACCGCGACGTTCTCGGCGACGGTGAGCGAGGAGAAGAGCGCGCCGTCCTGGAAGAGCACCCCGAAGCGCCCCCGCAGCTCGTCCATCGCGTACGTGTCGGACTTCCAGACGTCCGTGCCCAGCAGCTCGATGCGGCCGGCGGTGGGCCGGACCAGCCCGATGATCTCCCGCAGCAGCACGGACTTGCCGCTGCCGCTGCCGCCGATGAGCGCCACGACCTCCCCGCGCTGCACCGTGAAGGACACGCCGTCGTGCACGACCTGGCTGCCGAACCGGGTGACGATGGACTCGACGCTCAGCACGCGCTCCATTCAGACCTCCAGGTGCTGGAAGGCGACGGCGAAGACGGCGTCCAGGATGATGACCCACACGATGCACTGCACGACCGTGGAGGTGGTGTTCTGCCCCAGGCTGCGCGCGTCGCGGCTCACCTTCAGGCCCATTCCGCAGGCGATCACGGCCACGACGGCGGCAAACACGGGCGCCTTGCCGACGCCGATCACGAAGTGGCGCAGTTCCAGCGCGGCGTGCACCCGGTCCATGAAGACCTGGGGCGCGATGTCCAGCTGCCAGGTGCCTACCAGCAGGCCCCCCGCGATGCCCGCCACGTCCCCCACGAAGACCAGGAGCGGGAGCGCCACGACGAGCGCGACGAGCCTGGGGATGACCAGCACCTGGATCGGGGACAGGCCCAGGGTGCTGATCGCGTCGATCTCGTCCTCCACCTTCATCGTGCCGATCTGGGCCGTGAAGGCCGCGCCGGAGCGGCCGGCGACGAGGACGGAGCTCAGGATCGGCGAGAGCTCCCGGCAGATGCCCAGCGCGATGCCGTCGGCGACGAACAGGGTCGCGCCGTAGCGCTGCGCCTGCACGCCCAGCACGTAGGCGATCACCACGCCGATGAGGAAGTTCACCAGCGCGACGATCGGCACCGCGTCGATGCACACGGCCTCGAACTGGGACACCGTCTCCTTGGTCCGGAAGCGGCCGGGCCTGCGCACGAGGCTCAGGAGCTCGAGCGTCACGATGCCGAGGAAGTCCAGGTGCGTCTTCAGCTGCTGGAACATCGAGAGCACGGCCTCGCCGACGCCTTGCACGAGGCCCAGGTGCTCGGTGTGCGCCGCCGCGGGCGGCGTCGCCATCCGCTCGTAGACCAGCAGGAGGAGCCGCTCGTAGCGCGGGTCGAAGCCGCGCCCGCTCACCGTCGCCCGCGTGAAGCCCACGCTCGCCAGGTGCCTGAGCAGGATGAAGCCGGCGGCCGTGTCGAGCGTCTCGAGCCGGCTGCCGTCCAGGACGATGGGCGTCCCCTCGCGCAGCCCCAGCTCGCGCAGCCGGGCGGCGATCGCCGGCACGTTGGGAAGGCGCCAGACGCCGGTCAGGTAGAGGACGTCGCTCCCCGCCTCTGCGCTGCGCTCGATCCAGCTCGTCGTGGTGGTGGCTGCGGCCATCGCAGCGAAAGCCTACCACCTAGCCGCGGAGCGCGTTTCTCCCTTCTCCCTCCAGGAGAAGGGTTGGGGATGAGGGGCTGACGGATGCGACATCGACCCTCACCCCCGGCCCCTCTCCCAAGGGAGAGGGGAGCAGAAATCTCCCTCTCCCAAGGGAGAGGGGAGCAGAAATCTCCCTCTCCCTTGGGAGAGGGCCGGGGTGAGGGTGAACGTGAGGGTCAGCCTACTGGCAGGCCTCGCACTCCGGGTTGTCGATCGAGCAGAACTTCCCCGCCGATTCAGACGCCCCGTCGCCCGCGCCCTCGCCCAGCGCGCCCAGGCCGCCGCCCAGCCCGCCGTGGGCCGGCACGGCGTTCAGCTCGCCGCCCTTGCCCGTGGACTTCTCGGCGGAGGTCGCCGCGAGGGTGCGCAGGTAGTAGGTCGTCTTCAGGCCGCGCAGCCACGCGAGCTTGTAGGTGTCGTCGAGCTTCTTGCCCGAGGCGCCGGCCATGTAGATGTTGAGCGACTGCGCCTGGTCGATCCACTTCTGCCGGCGCGCGGCCGCCTCGACGATCCAGCGCGTCTCCACCTCGAAGGCGGTGGCGTAGAGGTTGCGCAGCTCCTGCGGGACGCGGTCGATCTTGCCGATGGAGCCGTCGAAGTGCTTGAGGTCGGCGACCATCACGCTGTCCCACAGGCCCAGCTTCTTCAGGTCCCGCACCATGTGCTCGTTGACCACCGTGAACTCTCCCGAGAGGTTCGACTTCACGTAGAGGTTCTGGTAGTTGGGCTCGATGGAGGCCGACACGCCGATGATGTTGGAGATGGTGGCCGTGGGCGCGATGGCCACGCAGTTGGAGTTCCTCATACCGTGCTTCGCGATGCGCGAGCGCAGGCTGGCCCAGTCCATCGACTCGGAGCCGTCCACCTCGACGTAGCCGCCGCGCTGCTCCAGGAGGAGCTTGAGCGTGTCCTGCGGGAGGATCCCCTTGTCCCACAGGGACCCGGCGTAGCTGGAGTAGCGCCCGCGCTCCTCGGCAAGCTCGGTGGAGGCCCAGTAGGCGTAGTAGCACACCGCCTCCATGGAGCGGTCGGCGAACTCGATCGCGGCGTCCGAGGCGTAGGGCACGCGCAGGTCCTGCAGCGCGTCCTGGAAGCCCATGATCCCCAGGCCCACGGGGCGGTGGCGGAAGTTGGAGTCGCGCGCCTTCTTCACCGCGTAGTAGTTGATGTCGATCACGTTGTCGAGCATGCGCATCGCGGTGCGGATCGTGCGCTTGAGCTTCTCGTGGTCGAGGGTCTTGCCGCCCTGCCCGTCGTCCTTCAGGTGCGCGACCAGGTTCACGCTGCCGAGGTTGCACACGGCGATCTCGGAGGCGTTCGTGTTCAGGGTTATCTCGGTGCACAGGTTGGACGAGTGCACCACGCCCACGTGCTGCTGCGGGCTGCGAACGTTGCACGGATCCTTGAAGGTGATCCAGGGGTGGCCGGTCTCGAAGAGCATCGAGAGCATCTTGCGCCACAGGGTGAGGGCCGGAACCCTGCGGAAGAGCTTCAGCTCGCCGCGCGCGGCCTTCTCCTCGTAGCGCACGTACGCCTCCTCGAAGGCCCTTCCGAACCTGTCGTGCAGGTCCGGGCAGTCGGAGGGCGAGAAGAGAGTCCACTCGCCGCCTTCCATCACGCGCTTCATGAAGAGGTCCGGGACCCAGTTCGCCGTGTTCATGTCGTGCGTGCGGCGGCGGTCGTCGCCGGTGTTCTTGCGCAGCTCGAGGAACTCCTCGATGTCGAGGTGCCAGGTCTCGAGGTAGCAGCACACCGCGCCCTTCCTCTTGCCGCCGTTGTGGGCGAGGCCGGCCTCGGTCATGTAGGACTCGTCCGTCTCGACCTTGAGGTCGAAGACGAAGGGCTTGGGCGCGATGTCGCGGATCTCGGTGATGCGCGAGAAGAGCTTGCCCTCGATCTCCAGCCAGTTCTTCTTCACGATGGGCTTGCAACCCACGAGCGCGGCGACTTCCGGCACCGCGGGAATTCGCAGGTCGTAAGCCTTCGTCGTGCCCGTGAAGGTCGCCTTGGAGCCGTCCGAGCGTGTGGCCGTGTGGCCGTTCTCGCGTTCGCGGTACTGGCCTGCGGTCGGCACGCCCATGCGAAGGAGCTGGTAGCGCAGCCCGTCCACGAGGGGCTTCGAGGTGTTGGTGAAGTAGATCTCCTTGCCCCGGGAAACACCGCCGTCCGTCTCCAGCAGCCCGCGGATCATGGCGAGCGTGTGCTGCCTGGGCAGGTGCGCGAAGCGGCGGGCGATTCGCTTGCTTCCGGCCTCGTCGTAAAGGTCCTCGTGGCCGAAAGGCATCGTGGGAGCACCGGCGCCGACAATCCGGCCCGTCGTGCCGTCGCGCACCACGCCGCGTCCCGAGGCCCAACGGACCTGGGCATAGTTCTCCCCGCGCGCCGTCTCCCAGAAATGGATGCCGCGCTCGGCAAGGTAGGCGCGCGCGAAGGCGAGGTGCTCGTCCTTCAGCGGATTGCCCGAGACGCCCCACTCCATCCCATCCTTCGAGAGGTGCCCGTCGCCCAGCAGGATGCCGTAAAAGCGCGCGTCGTCCTCCGTGAGCCCTGCCGCGTGCACCACCTCGGTCGGGATGACTTGCGCGACGTAGTCGCCAGGCTGCAGCTGCCCGGCCTCTACCCATTCGGCCTTCACCTTGCCCTTGGCGAGCCAGTCGAGGGTGCGGTGGTTGGCCTGCTCCATGGGCACGCCGCGAATCGCATAGAAGGGGTGGCCGGCCGTGACCAGCAGCGGGTCGATCGCGTGCTTGACCTTCACCGCGACCATCGCGTCCTTCTGGTTGTAGGCGAAGCGGCGTTCGACCTCGCGGTACTGTCCGGACTTGCCGAGCACGAGGTCGCCGGGCTGCACGTCCTTGATGGTTTTGAGGCCGTCGGCCGTGTAGACGCCCGTCTCCGGCGCGAAGCACTGGTTCACGGCAACGGCGGTATCCGAGACAACCTTCAGGAAAGGAATGATCCCCTGGCTCTTCCCGTTGGTCCCCTTGATGTACGCGCCCAGCGCCCGCACCGGCGTCCAGTCGTTGCCGAGGCCGCCCGCGAACTTCGACAGCAGCGCGTTCTCCTTGATGGCCTCGTAGATGCCGTCGAGGTCGTCGGAGACGGTGGTGAGGTAGCACGACGAGAGCTGCGAGCGCTGCGTGCCGGAGTTGAACAGCGTCGGCGTCGACGACATGAAGTCGAACGTCGAGAGCACGTTGTAGAACTCGATCGCGCGCTCCTCGCGGCTCACCTCGTTGATGGCCAGTCCCATCGCCACCCGCATGAAGAACGCCTGCGGCAGCTCGATGTGGTGGTCGTGGATGTGCAGGAAGTAGCGGTCGTAGAGCGTCTGCAGGCCCAGGTAGTCGAACTTGAGGTCGCGCGAGGCGTCGATCGCCTCGCCCAGGCGCCTCAGGTCGTAGGTGCCGAGCTTCTCGTCGAGGAGCTGGGCCTTGATGCCCTGCTGGATGAACGAGGGGAAGTACTCGGCGTAGCGGCCGGCCATCTGCTCGTGCGGCACCTCCTCGCCCAGGACCTCGCGGCGGATCGTGTGCAGCAGCAACCGCGCGGAGGCGTAGGTGTAGGCCGGGTCCTGCTCGATCAGCATGCGCGCGGCCAGGATGGCGCACTTGTGCACCTCCTCGATGGGCACGCCGTCGTAAAGGTCGCGCAGCGTCGCGTCGAGGATCTTGCGCGGCTCCACCGCGTCGCCGAGGTTCTGGCAGGCGGAGGCGATGAGGGCCTCCAGGACGCCGAGCTCGAGCGGCACCTTGGCGCCGTTCACCATCACGTGCAGCTTCGGCTGGCGGGACTCGGCCGCCTCCTGGGCGCGCGCCGCGCGCTCGCGGGCGCGCTCCTCGCGGTAGAGCACGTAGGAGCGGGCGACCTGGTGCTCGCCGGCGCGCATGAGGGCGAGCTCTACCTGGTCCTGGATGTCCTCGATGTGGTACGTGCCGCCCGTCGGGTGGCGGCGCACCAGCGCGTTCACCACCGCCTGCGTCACGCCCTGCACCTTCTCGCGCACGCCCGCGCTCGCCGCGGCCGTGCCGCCGGCCACCGCGAGGAAGGCCTTGGTCACCGCCACCGCGATCTTGTCGGGCTCGAAGCCCACGACCGCGCCGTTGCGGCGGATGACCTTGTAGTCCGCGTATCTCTCCGGAGAGCCGACATCCTCGGGCAGGGCGGGGTTGGGAAGCGGAGCTGCCGGATTGATGTCGGAAGCCAAGCGCATGGTCCTCTCCTTGTTTGCTGATGCTGTTTTGGGGCCGGCGGGACGCTTGGGACACCGCGGGCGGCTGTTCGCTGCCGGGCCCCGGGGTATCTCCCAAGGCCCTGATTATTTGTGGATATCCGGGAAGAATCCCCGGGCTTGCCCACAACTTGTTCACGGCCCAATCCACAAGATCTAGTGGGCGGGAGCGAACGTGGCCACAAAGTCTAGTAAATGGGAATCCGCCGCGCAAGCGCTTCGAAAGACATTTTTTTACTGTGGGAAATCAGCCCCTTGGCGGGCATTGCTGCGTAACGATTGAGCAATATCCGCGCGGGGCCAGCATCCACGCGGGTTCGCGGGAAGCGCCCCTCGGAAAAGGGCCCGCAAGCCCCGTGGATGCTGGCTTGCGGACCGGTGGGGGCCCGCGTTTCAGGGGGGCCCGCTTACCGGGCCGGCACCGTCCAGCCGCCGCCCAGGGCGCGGTAGAGGTCGACCGAGGCCGCGAGGTGCGCGCGGCGTGCTTCCGCCAGGGAGAGTTCGGCGGAAAAGAGCGTGCGCTCGGCGTCGAGCACCTCGAGGTAGTTGGAAAAGCCGTTGTCGTAGCGCAGCGTCGCGAGGCGCACCTGGCGGCGCAGCGCATCCACCGACTGCGCCCGCGCGCCGACCCGGTCGGCGGCCTGCTTCTTCGCCGTGATCGCGCTGCGCGCGTCGGCGAAGGCGCGGATCACGGTGTCGCGGTAGGCAGCCGCGGCTGCGCGCTCGGTGGCGGTGGCGAGGTCGACCTGCGCCGCGGTGAGGCCCGAGTTGAACACCGGCGCGACGAGGGACCCGGCGAAAGTCCACGCACGCGCCGGGCCGGTGAAGAGGTCGCCGAAGGCGAGGCTCTCGCCGCCGAAGGCGCCGGTGAGCGCGATGCGCGGGAACCACGCCGTGCGGGCTGCCGCCACGCGGGCCTGCGCGGCGCGCAGGTTCTCCTCCGCCTCGCCGATGTCGGGGCGCCGCAGGAGCAGGTCGGAGGGCAGGCCCTCGGGCACCGCGGGCGGCACGGGGATGGCGTCGATGGACCGGCCGCGCGGGACGCCGCTCCCGAAGAGCGCGTTGGGCGAGGCGCCGGCCAGGATCGCGAGCGTGCCCTCGGCCCGGGAGACCGCGTCCGTGAGGTCCGGCACCTGGGCGCGCGCGTTGGCGAGCTCCGCCTCGGCCTGCCGCAGGTCCAGCTCCGAGGTGATGCCGCCCGCGAAGCGCTTCTCGCGCAGGGCATAGGATTCCTCGCGCGTCTTCACGGTGCGGCGCGTGGTCTCGAGCTCCGCGTCGAAGGCGCGCAGCTGGAAGTATCCCTGCGCCACCTGCGCCGCGAGGGCGAGCTGCACCGCGTCGCGGCCATATGAGGCCGAAAGCAGGTCGGATTCGGAAGCCGCCACCTCGTTGCGGATGCGGCCCCAGAGGTCGATCTCCCACGAGGCTTGCAGGTTCGCGCTGTAGGCGGTGTCCTCTCCGCCCGGCGGGTTCGTGAGCTCGGAGAACTGCTGCCGCTGCCCGGCGAGCGCCGCGTTCACGGCGGGAAGCTGCTGCGAGCCGCTGATGCCCAGGCGGGCCTTCGCGGCGTCCACGCGGGCCACGGCGGCCTCCAGCGTCGGGCTCGAGGCGAAGGCGTCCTCCACCAGCCGGTCGAGCACAGGGTCGTCGAAGGACTTCCACCAGTCGCGCGCGATGGCGACCTGGTCGCCGGGCCGCACGGCGTCCGGCAGGTGCGTGGGCGGCAGCGTGTAGTTCGGCGCGCAGCCGGCGGCGGCGAGGGCCGCCAGGGCGAGGAGCCTACGCATGGGGCACCTCCGCCGCGCCGCCCTTCTTGCCGCCGGAAGAACCGATGATCAGCTTGAAGAAGAGCGGCACGAAGAAGATGGCGATGAAGGTGGCCGCGAGCATTCCCCCGATCACCGGCCAGCCCAGCGCGTGGCGGCTCGCGGCGCCGGCGCCCGAGGAGAGCACGAGCGGCACGCAGCCCAGGATGAAGGCGAGCGAGGTCATCACGATCGGGCGGAAGCGCTGCCGCGCGGACTCGATGGCCGCTTCCGCCGGCGAGAGGCCCTCCTCCATCTTGAGCACGGCGAATTCCACGATGAGGATCGCGTTCTTGGCCGCCAGGCCCACCAGCGTCACCAGCCCCACCTGGAAGTAGACGTTGTTCGTGAGCCCCACGATCCACACGGTGAGGATGGCGCCGAAGAGCGCGAAGGGCACCGCCGTGATCACGGCGAAGGGCAGCGACCAGCGCTCGTACTGCGCCGCGAGGATGAGGAACACCATGAGGATGCCGAACCCGAAGGCCATCGCCGCGGTGCCGCCCGCGGCCTTCTCCTGGTAGGCGCTGCCCGTCCACGCCAGGGTGTACTCGGGCGTGGTCGCCTCGGCCACCACCTCCTCGAGCGCGGCGATCACCTGCCCCGACGAGACGCCCGGCGCCGGGTTCGCGAGGAGCTTGGCCGCCGGGAAAACGTTGAAGCGCTCCACGAGCTCCGGCCCCGTGGTCGGGACGGCCTTCACCAGGACGTTGAGCGGGATCATGTCGCCCGCCTGCGAGCGCACGAAGACGTTGCGGATATCGTCGGGCCGCGCGCGGTAGTCGCTCTCGCTCTGGATCTGCACCTTGTAGGTGCGGCCGAACTTGTTGAAGTCGTTCACGTAGAGCGAGCCGAAGGTGGCCTGCAGCGCGTCGAAGACGGAGTTGATCGGCACGCCGATCGCCTTCGCCTTGGCCCGGTCCACCTCGAGGAAGATCTGCGGCACCGTGGGCTTGAAGGTCGTCTGCACGGAGGCGAACTCCGGGCGCTTGCCCGCCGCCTCGATGACGGCCGCCACCTGCGCGCCGAGCGCCTGCGAGCCGGCGCCGCTCCTGCTTTGCAGGTAGGCCTCGACGCCGCCCGTGGTGGAAAGGCCGGTGATGGGCGGCGGGTTGAAGGCGACGATGACGCCCTCCTTCACCGCCGCGTTGGCGGCGAGCGCGCGCTTGGCGATCGAGAACGAGTCCTGCCCCTCGCCCTTGCGCTCGCCCCAGTCCTTGAGCGTGTGGAACACGGAGCCCGCGTTGGGCCGGACGGAGCCCGAGAGGAGGTCGTAGCCGGGGATGGCGAGCACGAACTCGCTCTCCGGGAATTTCTGCAGCACGCCCTCGGCGGCCCGCATCGTCGCGTCGGCGCGGCTGAAGGAGGCGGCGTCCGGCATGATCGCGGCCTCCAGGATGTAGCCCTGGTCCTCGTCGGGCACGAGGGCGGTCGGCACGACCTTCAGGAGAGCGCCCATGGCGATCATGAGCACGGCGAAGATCGCGAAGGCGAGCGCCGCGCGCCGGATGAGGAAGCGCACGCCGGCGGTGAAGCCGCCCGTGAGCCGGTCGAAGCCGCGGTTGAAGGCGCGGAAGAACGCGTTGGGCTCGTGGTGGCCGGGCTTCAGGATGAGCGCGCACATGGCCGGCGTGAGCGTGAGCGCCACCACGCCCGAGATCGTGACCGAGATCGCGATCGTCACCGCGAACTGCTTGTACATCTGGCCGGTGAAGCCGCCCATGAACGCCACCGGGACGAACACCGCGCACAGCACCAGCACGATGGCGACCAGCGCGCCGGAGACCTCCTCCATCGCCTTGATGGAGGCCTCGCGGGGCCCCAGCTTCTCCTCGGCCATGATGCGCTCGACGTTCTCCAGCACCACGATCGCGTCGTCCACCACGATGCCGATGGCGAGCACCATGCCGAAGAGGGTCAGCAGGTTGATCGAGAACCCGAGCAGGTACATCCCGGCGAAGGTGCCCACCAGGGACACCGGCACCGCGAGAGAGGGGATGAGGGTCGCGCGGAAGTTCTGCAGGAAGAGGTACACCACGAGGAAGACGAGGAGCACCGCCTCGACGAGCGTGTGCACGACCTCCTCGATGGAGATGCGCACGAACTTCGTCGTGTCGTAGGGCACCGAGTAGGTCATGCCCTCGGGGAAGTTCGCCTTGAGACGGTCGAGCGTCGCGTACACCTGGTCGGCCACGGCGATGGCGTTGGCCCCCGGCTGCTGGTAGATCGCGACCAGCGTGGCGGGGCGGCCGTTCACGCGCGGCTCGATCGAGTAGTCGCGCGCGGCGATCTCCACCCGCGCCACGTCCTTCACCCGGATCCTCGAGCCGTCGGGGTTGGAGCGGATGATGATCTCGGCGAACTCCTCGGGCTCCTCGAGGCGCCCCCTGGTGGTGACCGTGTAGGTGAAGTCCACGGGATTTCCCAGGGGCTCGGCGCCGATCTGGCCCGCGGCGAACTGCGCGTTCTGCTCGCGGATGGCGCCCACCACGTCGCCGGGCACGAGGCCCAGCTGCGCGAGGCGGTCAGGGCGCAGCCACACGCGCATCGCGTAGTCCTTGGCGCCCATGATGGAGGCCTCGCCCACGCCGGGGATGCGCTTCATCTCGTCGAGGACGTTCAGGTCCACGTAGTTGGACATGAACACCGGGTCGTGCGCGGGATTGGTCGAGGTGACCGCGGCGAAGACCAGGATCGAGGTGGACTTCTTCTTCACCGTCACGCCCTGGCGCTTCACCTCCTCGGGCAGGATGGGCAGCGCCGCCTGCACGCGGTTGTTCACGTTGATCGTCGCCTGGTCCGGGTCGGTGCCGATGGCGAAGTACACGTTCATGACCATCGAGCCGTCGGAGGAGCCGGACGACTGGACGTAGATCATCCCCTCCACGCCGTTCACCTGCTGCTCGATGGGCGTGGCGACCGTCTGCGAGATGACGTCGGGAGAGGCGCCCGGGTAGCGGGCCGACACGGAGACCACGGGCGGCAGCAGGTTCGGGTACTGCTCGATCGGCAGGGCGCGGATGGCGGCCGCGCCGGCGAGCAGGATCACGATCGAGATGACGCTCGCGAAGATCGGCCGGTCGATGAAGATTTTCGAGAACATGGGCGCGCCTGCCCTACTTCTTCGCGCTGGCGGGCTTGGCGGCTTCCTTCGGCGCCTCCGGGGCCGGGCCCCGCGGCGCGCCTTCCTGGAGCGGCACCGGCTTCACCTCGGAACCGGGCCTCGCCTTGAAGAGGCCGTCGACGATCACGCGGTCGCCCGGCTTCACGCCGGAGTAGACCAGCACCTCCCCGCCCAGGCGAAGGCCCAGCGTCACCGGGCGGGGCTCGACGACGTTCCTGTCGTTCACCACCAGCACCAGGCGCGTGGCCTGCTGCTGCGTGATGGCGCGCTCGGGCACGGCGAGCGCGTTCGTGAAGGTGCCCACGTCGATCGCGACGCGCACGAACTGGCCCGGCAGGATCTCGCCTTTCGGGTTGGGGAACTCGGCCCGGGCGCGGATGGTGCCGGTCTTGGGATCCACGCGGCTGTCGGCGAAGTCGACGTGCCCGATGCCGCCGAATTCCCGGCCGTCGGCGAGCTTGGCGCGCGCCTCGACCCGTTTCGTGGTCGGGGCGGCCATGCGCCCCGCCTTTATCGCGTCCTCGTAGGAGAGCTTCTCGGACTCCGAGTAGGAAAAGTTCACGTACAGGGGATCGAGCTGGGCGATGGTGGTGAGCAGGCTCGCATCCCCCGAGGTGGCCACGAGGCTGCCTTCACTGCGCGTCTCCTTGCTCGCGATGCCCGCGATCGGCGCCCGGACCAGCGTGTAGCCGAGGTTCAGCTCCGCTTCCTTCACCTTGGCGCTGGCGGAATCGACGGCCGCGCTCGCCGACTCGAACGCCGAGCGCGCGTCGTCGAAGTCCTTGCGGCTTACGGCGTTTTCCTTGAAGAGCGGCTCGATGCGCTCGAGGTCGTTCTTCGTGCGCGCGACCGCCGCCTCCTGCTGCCGGAGCGCGCCCCTGGCCTGGTCGAGCGCCGCCTTGTAGGGCTCGGGGTCGACCTGGAAAAGGGGATCGCCCTCCTTCACCTCCTGCCCCTCCCGGTACAGGCGCTTCAGGAGGATGCCGGACACACGGGAGCGCACTTCCGTCTCGCGGAAGCCGGCCGCCTGGCCGACCTGCTCGTAGAAGTAGCGGATGTTCCTCGGCTGCACCGTCACCACGGTCACTTCCGGGGCCTGCGCCTTGGGGGGCGGGGCCTTGTCGGAGCAGGCCGAGACGGTCGCGGCGGCAAGGAACAGGACGGCGACGCGGGAATCGATGCGCATGGAAGCTCCGCGTGAAGGAGGAGATGGCTCGTGCGCGCCTCGGGAAAGGGCGCGTTTGGCCGGCGATGCTACCAGAAGCGCCCCCGCGAATCGCCCCCGGAACCATGGGACCTTGGTCCCGGATACCCATTCCGGGCAGGCCGCCCGGGGGTCTCAGCGCCTCCCCAGCACTCCCCGCAGGCGTTCGGCGAGCTCGACCAGTCCCGCAAGGGTCTCGCGGTCGAACTCCCGGAAGTGCCGCCCGACCTTCCGGGTCACGGCGAGGCCGCCCTTCGCGTCGCGCGAGACGAACCCCAGCTTCTCGAGCTTGGCCACCTTGCGGCGGACCGTCTCGCGCGGGATGCCGGAGGCCTCCGCGATCGACAGCATGTTGCAGCGGCGGATGCTGGCGGCGATCACCTCGTCCGTGGCGAGCGCGGCGGAGTCCTTCCCGGATTGCGGAAGGAGCTCCTTCATGAAGGGCCGCACGTTGTGCTGGGCGATCTCGCCCAGCACGATCGCGGCCGTGATGTCGCCCCCGAACTCCGCGTGGATCCGGCGCAGGTACGCCACCATGAACAGGCCCGCCTCGTAGGTGAGCTGCGGGTAGTGGCGGTCGAACTGCGCCGGATCGATCTTGCCCATGGCCGGCGATGTTACCCGCTTTGGGCAGCCCCGCCGGGACTCCCGGGCCGGGGATCGGTAGCATCCCCGCCGCCATCGGCCACTTCACCTCCGGAGAACCCATGAAGCTCCTCGCCGCAACCCTGTTGGGCCTTGCCGCCTCCATCGCCCTGCCCCCGGCCCACGCCGGCACCCTGGAGGACATCGGCAAGCGCGGTGCGATCCGCCTGGGCTATTCCGAGACCAAGGCCCCCTTCTCGTTCAAGGCGAAGGACGACGGCCAGCCGGCCGGGTTCGCCGTGGAACTGTGCAAGCGCGTGGCCCTGGCGGCGGTCCAGGCACTCAGGGTGCCGTCGGTGAAGCTCGAGTGGGTCGCCCTGGACCCTTCCACGCGGATCGACGCCGTCGCCGACGGCAAGGTCGATATCGAGTGCTCGACCACGACCCCGACCCTGTCGCGCCGGGAGCGTGTCGACTTCAGCATCCCCTTCTTCGCGGACGCCGCCACGCTGATGGGTCGGTCCGACAAGGCGATCGCGATTCCCGAGTTGCGCGGCCGGCGGATCGCGGTCGCCGAGAACACGACCACCGTCGCGGCCCTCGAGCGCGGCCTGCGCGCCCGGCAGGTCGGCGCTGAGATCGTGAAGGCCCGCACCCTCGCGCAGGCCTTCGGGATGCTGAAGGCCGGCGAGGTGGACGCGATCGCGGGCGACCGCACCGCGCTCGTGGGCACCTTCCTGATCGGCGGCGGCGGCGAGGGCTTCTCGGTGTTCGCCGAGGACCTTTCCTACGAACCGTACTCGCTGGTGGTGCGCAAGGGCGACGACCGCTTCCGGCTGCTGGTCGACTCGGTGCTCGCGCGCCTGTACCGCTCCGACGACATCGACGCGCTCTACGCGCAGTGGCTGCTGCCCCTGGGCAAGCCCTCCCCGGCGCTCGTGGCGCTCTACCTGCTCAACGCGATGCCGGAGTAGGGCGGCGCCGGGTTCGCCCGGGGCGTCAGTTCGGCCGCTTGAGAATCCGCGCGCGCAGGGTGTCGTATTCCGACTGCGTGATCGCCCCCTCGTTCAGGGCGCGCTGCAGGTCGGTGAGCTCCTGGCCCTTGGAGATCGACGTGGAGCCCTCGACGCGGACGTTGGTGTCGCCCCCGCAACCGGCGAGAAAGGCGAGGCAGGCAATCGCGGCCGGGAGGATGAAGATTCTTTTCATGGTCATGGTCTCCGGGCCGGGTTCAATCGACGCTCTTGATGAGCCGGGACTTCTGCTGCTCGTACTCGCGCGCGCTGAGCGCCCCCGAGTCGCGGGCCTTCTTGAGGTCGATGAGCTGCTGGCCGACCGACACGTTGACGGGAGCCTTCACCACTTCGGTGCTGCCGCAGGCGGCGAGCGTCAAGGCGAGGACGGCCGCGGCCGCCACGGGTGCGATTGCTTTCATTGCGCTCTCTTTCTTGTCGGAAAGTCGGGATCGTGGAGTGAAGCGGGCCGATTATATCCGGCGCGCCTCAGTCGAGCCCGACCGACCGCCGGCAGCGCGCCCAGTCGAAATGCGGCCCCGGGTCGGTCTTGCGCCCCGGCGCGATGTCGGCGTGCCCCGCGAGCGCGAGGCGCCCGTAGCGCTCGAAGATGGCGCGCGTGAGCTGCGCGAGCGAGGCGTACTGCGCGTCCGTGAAGGGCAGCTCGTCGGTGCCCTCGAGCTCTATGCCGATGGAGAAGTCGTTGCAGCCGCTTCGGCCCTGCCAGCTCGAGACCCCGGCGTGCCAGGCGCGAAGCTCGCACGGCACGTACTGGATCACCTCGCCTTCGCGGCGCACGAGGAAGTGCGACGACACCCGCAGGGGCGACACGCCGGCGAAGTAGGGGTGCGCGCCCGGATGAAGGCGGTTCTGGAAGAGCTCCGTGATGTGGGGCCCGCCGAACTCGCCGGGCGGCAGCGAGATGTTGTGGATCACGACGAGGTCGATGGCCGCGTCCTCCGGCCGCTCGTCGCAGTTGGGCGAGGGCGCCCACTCGGCCCCCGAGCACATCCCGCCGATGTCCACGAGGAAGCGCGGCGCGGGCGCCTCGGCGCCGGGGTCCGTCGGAAACGCGCTCACGGCAGCACGTGGTAGAAGAGCGTCGTGCCGTGCCGCGCCCCGTCGGGCTGGATCGTGTAGCAGGGGATCTCCCCGGCGCGGGTGTAGCCCATCGACTCGTAGAGCCTCTCGCCCGCGTCGCCGGTCCGCGTGTCCAGGATGAGGAGGGTGCGGCCGCGGAACCGCGCCTCCACGTGGGCGGCCGCGAGGAGCGCCCGGCCCAGGCCGTGGCCGCGGTGGGAGGTGTGGACCATGAGCTTGGTGATCTCGGCGCGGTGGTGGCCGTTCTGGCGGTCGCTCAGCACGAGCTGCACGCTTCCCACGACCCTGCCGGCGTCCTCGGCCACCACGAGGACGCGGGCCTCCTGCACCATGCCCTGCATCACCTCGCGCCAGTAGAGGATGGCCCGGGCCTCGTCCATGGGCGCCCAGAAGCCCACCGAGGCCCCGGAGTTCACGGCGTCGACGAGGAGTCCGGCGAGCCCCGTCAGGCATTCGGCGAACTGGTCCAGGTTCACGGTGCGGATGCGCGCGGCCATGGTCTTGCCTTTACTCGATGCCCAGCCGGTCGAGGCGGTAGCGCAGGCTCCGGAAGGTGATGCCCAGGAGCTTCGCCGCCGCCGTCTTGTTGAAGCGCGTGGCCTCGAGCGCCTTCTGGATGGCCTCGCGCTCGACCTGGTCGAGGAAGTCGTGCAGCGGCAGCCCCCGCGTTCCCAGCGCGCCGTCGAGGGCCGCGGCCTTCTCCCGGGGCGTGGCCTGGGCGAGGTAGAGGTCGCTCTCCCGCACGGTGTTGTCGCTGCACAGCGCGAGCGAGCGCTCGAGGATGTTCTCCAGCTCGCGCACGTTGCCCGGGAAGTCGTAGCGCCGCAGCGCGAGGAGCGCCTCCTCCGACACGACGGGCGGCTCCGCGCCGCTCTGCCGCGCCAGGCGCTCGACCACCTGCGAGACCATGAGGGGGATGTCCTCGGGGATCTCGCGCAGGCTCGGCATCTTCATCTCGATCACGTTGAGGCGGTAGAAGAGGTCCTGGCGGAACTCGCCGGCCTCGACCTGCTCGGAGAGCGAGCGGTGCGTGGCGGAGATGATGCGCACGTCGATCACCTCCTCCGCCGTGTCGCCCAGGCGCCGGAACTTCTTCTCCTGGATCACGCGCAGGAGCTTCACCTGCATGGCGAGCGGGAGGTCGCCCACCTCGTCCAGGAAGAGCGTGCCCTTCTGCGCGGCGTGAAGGTAGCCCGCGCGGTCGGTGTCCGCCCCGGTGAAGGCGCCCTTCCGGTAGCCGAAGAACTCGCTTTCCATGAGGTTCTCGGGAATGGCGCCGCAGTTCACCGCGACGAACGGCGCGTCGGCCCGCGACGAGCCCGCGTGGATGAGGCGCGCGGCCACCTCCTTGCCGCTGCCGGACTCGCCGGTGATGTAGACGGGGGCCTGGGAGCGCGCAAGCCGCGCGATCATCTCTCGCGCGCGCTGGATGGGCGCGGACTCCCCGATGAGCCTCGGGATGCCCGGCTGCGTCGCCTCGCCGGTGGCGGCGCGCCGCGACTGCGGGTGCTTCGGGAGCTTGAGCGCGCTCATCACGAGCGGGCGCAGCTGGTCGAGCTTGATGGGCTTGGCGAGGTAGTCGAAGGCGCCGGCCTTGAGCGCGGCGACGGCGTTCTCGGTGGACCCGTAGGCGGTGATCACGGCGACGGGCGTGTTGCCGTAGTGCTCGGCGATGTGGCGCAGGACGTCCAGCCCCTCCCCGTCCGGCAGCCGCATGTCGGTGAGGGCGAGGTCGTAGGTGCGGTGCTCGAGGGCGGCCTTCGCCTCGGCCACGCTCGCGGCGCTGTCGGCGTCGACGCCCATGCGCGAGAGCGTGACCACCAGCAGCTCGCGGATGTCGGCCTCGTCGTCGACGATGAGCACGGCCTTGTTCGCCATCAGGTCCCTTTCAGCGTGATGCGGAAGCGGCAGCCGGGGCCGCCCTCGCAGTACTCGATCCTCGCGCCGTTGCCCTCGCAGAGCTCGCGCGCGATGTACAGCCCCAGGCCCGTCCCCTGCGCCTCGGTGGTGAAGAACGGCTCGAAGAGGTGCGGCTGCAGGTCGGGGGCCACGCCCTTGCCGTCGTCGGCCACCTCCAGGGCGAGCATCCCCGGCGCCTCGGCGGGCAGGAGCGTCACGCGCACCGAGCCCCGGAGCTTCAGCCCGTGGCGCCAGGCGTTGCGCAGCAGGTTCCAGAGCACCTGGTGCAGGTGCTGGCGGTCGAAGCTCAAGCGCTGCGTGGTGCGGATCTCCAGCTGCACGCCGTCGGCGGGCACGCCCTCGTTGGCGCAGAAGTCGGCCGTGAACTGCTCGAGGAAGGGGCGCGCCTCGATCGTCTCGGGCTGGGCGCGGTCGCGGCGGTTGAGGTAGAGCACCTCCTGCACGATGCGGTCCAGGCGGTGGACGTTGTCGCGGATGATCGTGACCAGGCGGTCGTCGCCGGCCTGGGCGTGCTCGGTCTCGGCCAGGAGCTCGGCCGCGTGGTTGATGGAGGAAAGCGGGTTCCTGATCTCGTGGGCGATTGAGGCCGTGAGGCGCCCCAGGGCGACGAGCTTCATCTGCTGCGCCTGCGCGCGCAGCCGGCCCACGTCCTCGACGAACACCACCGTGGGCGGCGTCTCGCCGCCTCCGATGGGGACGAAGTGCACCGCGAGCTCGGAGGCCGAGCGCGGCGTGCGGAACGGGGCGTAGGTCACCTCCGGCCCGCGGCGCCACGATTCCATCAGGCGCGCGATCTCGGGCGAGTACTCCGCGAGGAGCGGGCGCCGCCCCTGGGGCAGCGGGCCCAGCAGCTGCACGGCGCGGGGGTTGCTCTGCCGGATGGTGCCCTCCGGGTCCACCACGAGGAAGCCGTCCTGCATGTCGCGGATCACGAGCTCGTTGATCTGCGACATGTTGGCGAGGTCGATGGTGCGCTGCTGCGCGATGGTCTCGCTGGTGCGCGCGTAGCGCGCGAGAGTCCAGCCCAGGCCCGCGGTGGCGAAGAGCGCCATGCTGGTGAGCCCGGACTGCACGAAGTCGCTCGCCGGCGCGTCGAAGCGCCACATCTGGAAGGCCTGCTCGACCAGGATCGCGATGGCCGCGACCGCCGAGTGGAAGAAGACGAGCCGGCCGCGCGTGATGAGGCCGGCGGCCGCGAGCGAGATGAGCAGCGACACGCCGATGCCGGAGCGTATGCCGCCGCTCGTGTGCATCAGCACGACGATCGCCAGCACGTCCACCAGCACCGCCGCCGTCACCTGCAGGGAGATGCGCGGCTCGCGGATGAGGGCCGGCACCACGAGCAGCACCGCGGCCACGGCGTAGGTGACGAGCGTGGTGACGGCGAGCCCCGGCTGGAGGGTGCCGAGCTGGAAGAACGCGTTGAGGAAGGCGTAGGCGCCGGACAGGCCCAGGGCCAGCACGACCCGGTAGGCCGAGAAGACGACGAGCGTGCGCCAGGCCGTGTCGTCGCCCGCCGCGCTCATCGGCAGGCGGCCGCCGGCGCGCAGCCGGTCGGCGATGGCGGGGGCGAACGCGGCGGGGGTCATTTCGCGTGCCGGCAGGAGGACGGGTCGCGGCAGGTGACCTTGCCGCCCTCCTCCTTCGACTCGCTGCGGGGCATGTTCACGCCGCAGAGGGAGCAGGCGACCATGTCCTCCGCTTCCCTGGGCACGGAGGGCTCGGCGTCGCCCTTCACCTGCGAGCGGAAGAAGCCCCGGAAGACGAGGTAGATGACGAAGCCGATCGCCAGCAGGATGAGGATTCGGGCCAAGTTCGCGGTTCCGTCGGAAGTCCTTCCCGCCAGTTTAGCTCACGCCCGCGCGAGCTCCACCTCGAAGAGGACGCCCCGCCCGCCCGGAAGGTTCACGGCGCGCGCGCCGCCGCCGTGGTGGAGGGCCACCAGGCGCACGATGGCGAGCCCCAGGCCCAGGTGGCCGCCGCGTCCCTGGCCCTCGCCCCGCGCCGAGACCATGGCGTCGAAGAGCCGCGGCAGGACCTCGGCGGGAATGGGCGGGCCCTCGTTGGCCACGCAGAGCCGCGCGACGCGGTCGTCGGCCGAGAGCGTGACGCGGATGGCGCTTCCCGGCGGGGCGAAGTCGAGCGCGTTCTCCGCCAGCTTGTCCAGCAGCTGCGCGATCGCATCCGGCACGCCCG
The DNA here is from genome assembly GCA_044230355.1 of Usitatibacteraceae bacterium. Lineage (GTDB taxonomy): Bacteria > Pseudomonadota > Gammaproteobacteria > Burkholderiales > Usitatibacteraceae > FEB-7. The sequence continues at coordinate 30,963 of JBGARD010000006.1, forward strand.
CCATCGGGACGGGCCGGGCCGGGATGTCGGTGGCGAACTCGCGGCCCGGGTAGGCGCCTCGGTAGCCCTCCACGCAGCCGCGCACCACCGCCGCGAGGTCGAAGCTCTCGCGCTCGGCGCTCTCCAGCATCTTCTCCAGGCGCGTGCCCTCGGAGAGCCGCGAGACCAGGCGCGAGAGGCGCTCCACGCCCTCCTCCGCGCGGTCGAGGTAGACGCGCCCTTCGCCTTCCGGCGACTGGCTCCTCAGGTTGTCGAGCGAGGAGCGCACCACCGCCACGGGCGTGCGCAGCTCGTGCGACAGGCGCGAGGCCATCTGCTCGAGGTAGGCGTTGTAGTCGCGAAGACGGCCCAGCACCGCGGCGATCGTGCGCTCGAGGTCTCCGATCTCGTCCTTCGCGCCCGTGAGCGTGATGTCCCCGCGGATGCGGCCCTGCGCGTCGATCGCCGCGTCGGCTTGAGCGTGCAGGCGGCGGATGCGCGTGGCGAGGCGGCTGGCGAAGACGAGGAGGATCGCGAACGCCGCCAGGCACACGGCGAGCGTCAACGCGATGAGGTTCTCGAGCGCGGATTGGCGCAGCAGCAGGATCGGGGCCGTGGTCTCCTCGACCACCACGGCGCCCACGATGTCGTCGCCGACGAAGACCGGCTGCGCCGCCGAGACGATGGCCACCTCTCGGTCGCGCGTGCCGCGCCAGTAGGTCGAGGACATGCCGATGAGGGCGCGGTCGATCTGGGCGCGCACGGGCTTGGACTCGTCGCCCGCGGGAACCTGGGGCGCGGAGACCACGAGGGAGACCACGGGCTTGAGCCACGAGGCGACGCCCGCGCGCGGCGCCTCGCCGCGGGCCGGGGGCGGCTCTCGCAGGGACCCGGAGAGACCGCGCACCTGCGAGCGCGTGTCCACCACCCACAGGCGCGAGGCGCGCCGCCCCATGATCTCGAGGAAGCGCTCGATCTCCTCCGAGGGCGCGTAGGCCCTGCCCAGGCTCGCGGCCGCCACGGGGTCGGCGGCGGCGAACAGCCCGACGATGCGCCGGCGCTCCTCGTCCTCCGGATCGCCGGGCTCGCCGCCCGCGGGCGGAAAAAGCGCCGGGCGGTCGGAGAGCGCCGAGGCCACCGCGCGCGCGGTGACGGCGATGTCCTGCTCCTGCGCGCTGCGCAGGAACGCCTCCATGCGGCTGATGAACTGCGCCGCCAGGGCGGGGATGGCGAGCAGCACCAGCGAGGCCACGAGGAGCCGGAAGCGGATGCCGTGCACGAAGGACGCGCGCATCGCGGCGCTCAGTCGAGGGGAATGGAGACGGTGAGCGAGCCGAAGCGTTGCGGCTCCGACTGGCCCTCGAACTCGGCCGAGTCCTGCGCCAGGCCCAGCGTGACCGTGCCCCAGGAGGCCGACCAGGCGGCCCCGGCGGCCAGGCGGCTCACGCGGCGCTCGGCCGCGGCCTGCGGCTTCGGGTCGTCGGCGCGGCGCTCGAGCAGCCGGTTGCGGCCGACGGCGCGGATGCTTGCGCCCGCGAAGTACGAGAGCCCCCCGCCCTCGCGCGGCATCGGCGGCGTGGCCGCGAAGCGAAGCAGCGGGTTCGCGGCCACCGCCGGGGCGTCGCTCCGCCATTCGAGGCCGGCGTGGCCGAAGGCGACCAGGGTTCCGGCCACGGCGCCCCCGTGCACCACGAGAGCCCCCGGGAGGACCTGCTGCGCGAGCCGGTGCGACCACGCGCCCGCGACCTGAACGTCGGCGCGGTCGTCCACCTGCACCGTCCAGTCGGTCTTCGGGGCGGGGACGATGCGGTGGATGAGGCGCTGCGCCTCCTCGCCCCCGGCGGCGGGGCCGGAGACCCCCGCGTCGAGCTCCAGGGTGGCGAGCGTGTCGGCCGAAATGTCGTGCCGGGCCACGGAAAACATCAGGCGCGCGGCGTTGGGCCGGTCGGGATCGCCGGAAGCCGCGTAGGGATCGCTCGTGTACACGTCCTGGATGACGCCGAGGTCGAGGCGCTGCGCCGTGGTGGCGGGAAGGCGCAGGATCGAAGCGGCCGGCGAGCCCGCCTCGAGTGGCGCGGAGCGGAACAGCCGGATGCCGCTCGTGTACCAGCGGTCCTTGTGGAACGCGACGTCGTTGTCGACCTGCAGGTGCCAAAGGACGGGCGGCTGCGCGGCGCAGGCGAGAGGCAGGAGGGCTGCGGCCGCGGCCGCCGCGGCGCGCCTCACGCCCTTTCCGTCCAGCGGTAGCCCATGCCGTAGACCGTCTCGATCGCGTCGAAGGCCGGATCGACGGCGAGGAACTTCTTCCGGATGCGCTTCACGTGCGAGGTGATCGTCCCGTCGTCCACGACCATCTCGGCGTCGCGCATGAGGGTGTCGCGGCCCTTCACGTGCCCGGGGTGGCGGGCGAGCGAGCGCACCATCCAGAACTCGGTGACCGTGAGGTCCACGGGCGAGCCGCGCCAGAGCGCCGTCATGCGCGCGGCGTCGAGCTCCAGGGCGCCCCGCACGATGCGCTCGTCTTCCTTGGGCGAGGGATCCCCCGCCACCTCGACCCGGCGGAAGAGCGCCGCGATGCGCGCCAGCAGGTGCGGCAGGCTCGCGTCCTTGGTGAGGTAGTCGTCGGCGCCCAGGCGCAGCCCCGAGACGATGTCGAAGTCGGAGTCGCGCGCCGACAGGAAGATGATGGGCAGCGTCGCCGACAGTGCGCGAAGCTCTCGGCACAGCGCGAAGCCGCCGTCGATCTCGGCGCCCAGGCCGATGTCGATGATGGCCAGGTCCGGCAGCCGCGTGGCCAGCGAGCGCATCGCCTGCGGCCGGTCGGCGAAGGCCTGCACCTCGTAGCCCGCGCGCTGGAGCGCATCGGCGTAGTTCTGGCGGATGGTGGCGTCGTCCTCGACGAGCGCGATTCTTCTGGGCATCGGCCGAATTATCCCGGAAAAGGGAAAGGGGGACGGTTCCCGGAGCAGTCCCCCTTTCCATTCGTCATTTTTCTGCCCCAATTCGTCGCCGCCCTTCCCCTTTTCGCCAAGGAGCGCGCCCCAGCGCCCGCGCGTAATGGCCCTGCCGAATGGGTCGGCGCGAGAACAAGGGGAAAGAAGATGGCGAACGGGTCGGGCGGGTATCGGGGCGGCGTGGATGCCGCGGCGGTGGACTTCCTGCAGCTGCTGGGCAAGGCGATCCTGTCGGGCATCGCGGTGAGCCTCGCACTGGCCCTCGTGGCGCTGGGCCTTTCCACGACCGCGCAGGCGCAGGCGAAGCCGGGCGACGCGAAGACGGGCACCCTCCTCTTCCGCGCCGGCGCCGACGGCGCCTTCCTGCCCGCCCCCAAGGTGGAGACGGAGGTCATGATCCACGTGACCGGCATCGTCGCCCGCACCCGCGTCACGCAGACCTTCCACAACCCGGGCGGCGACTTCGTCGAGGGCCTGTACGTCTTTCCCCTGCCCGAGAACGCCGCGGTGGACCGCCTGTGGCTTCGCATCGGCAGCCGCGTGATCGAGGGGCAGGTCAAGGAGAAGGAAGAGGCCCGCCGCGTCTACGCCCAGGCGAAGAGCGAAGGCAAGAAGGCGGCACTCGTCGAGCAGCAGCGCCCCAACCTCTTCACCAACGCGGTGGCCCACATCGGGCCCGGCGAGTACGTGCGCGTGCTGATCGAGTACCAGCAGACGCTCTCGCTGGTCGGCGGCGAGTACCGCCTGCGCTTCCCGCTCGCCGTGACGCCGCGCTACGAGCCGGCGGGCAGCCCGCTTCCCGACGAGCCCAAGACCCTCGAGCCCCTGCGGGTCGCCCACCAGGGCCCCTATGCCGGCGGCGCGCTCGCCGATGCCGTGCTGCACCCGGACTACGCGCCTGCCGGACGCGGCGGCGCGAACCCGGTGGCCATCGCCGTCGAGATCGACTTCGGCACCCCGCTCGCCCGCGTGTCGAGCTCCTACCACGAGGCCATCGTCGAGAAGGATTCCGGCACGCGCACCGTTCTCTACCTGCAGAAGGAGCAGGAGGAGGCGGACCGCGACTTCGAGCTCGTGTGGGCGCCGCTTGCCGGCAGCGCGCCGCAGGCCGCCGTGTTCACCGAGACGAAGGGCGGGACCGACTACACGCTCCTCATGGTGACGCCCCCGCAGCCCAGCGCCGAGCAGAGGGCCGCGCTCGCCACGATCCCGCGCGAGACGGTCTTCGTCATCGACACCTCGGGCTCGATGCAGGGCACCTCCATCCAGCAGGCGAAGCAGGCCCTCGCCACCGGGCTTTCCACGCTCACGACGCGCGACCGGTTCAACGTCGTCGAGTTCAACTCCTCGACCCGCCCTATGTGGCCCGCGGCGCTGCCCGCCACCGCCGAGAACGTCCGCCACGCCCAGGCCTGGGTGGCGAAGCTGCGCGCCGACGGCGGCACGGAGATGGCGGGGGCGCTCGAGTTCGCGCTCGACGGCCGCGACACGCCCGGCTACCTGCGCCAGGTGATCTTCATGACCGACGGCTCCGTGGGCAACGAGGACCAGCTCTTCCGCCTCATCGCGAAGCGCCTCGGAAGCACGCGCCTGTTCACCGTGGGCATCGGCTCGGCGCCCAACAGCCACTTCATGACCAAGGCCGCCCAGTTCGGCCGCGGCACCTTCACCTACGTCGGCGACCTGCGCGAGGTGCAGGAGAAGATGGCCGGGCTCTTCGCGCGCATCGAGTCCCCGGTGCTCAAGGACGTGGCGATCCGCTGGCCCGACGGCACGGCCGTGGAGACCTTTCCCCCGCGCGTGCCCGACCTCTACCTGGGCGAGCCCATCGTGGTCGCCGCCGCCCACCCGAGCGGGACCGGGACCATCGTGGTCTCCGGCCTGCGCGGCAACGAACCCTGGAGCGTGGCGCTCACGCCGTCGACGGGCAGTGAACCGACCGGCGTGGGCGCCCTCTGGGCCAGGGCCAAGATCGCGAGCCTCATGGACGAGCTTCGCCTGGGCGCCGAGGAGGCGGTGATCCGCCCGGCCGTGGTGAAGGTCGCCCTCGAGCACCACCTGGTCTCGCGCTACACGAGCCTCGTCGCGGTCGACGTGACGCCCACCGCTCCCGCTGGCGAGGCGCGCACGGCGCTAGTGAAGGCATCGGCCCCGCACGGGATGGTCGCCGGCCAGCTCCCGCAGACCGACACCGAAGCGACGCTGCAGATCCTGCTGGGACTCCTTGCGCTGGCAGCCGCCGGGATGGTCGCCCTCATCGGGCGACTCATCCCGGCAGGAGGGGCGGCTCCCGTGGAGGCCGTGCAATGAGCGCCTTCCCCGTGAACGGGCCGTCGAGCTTCGCCCTGCGCGGGCGCGCCTACCAGGCGGAGGCATTCGAGGACGCCTCGCCGCCGGCGCGCAGCCGGCGGCGCTGGCCGCTCGCCGCCGCGGTCCTCGTCCTCCTCGCGCTGGCGGCCTGGCAGCTCGGGGGCGCGGCCTGGATCCACGCCAAGGCCACGCTCGCGCAGCACCTCATCGCCTCGGCGTGGGAAGGCACGAAGAAGGACGGCGCGCGGCGGCCGTGGCCCTGGGCGGACACGCGCCCGGTGGCGCGGCTCACGGTGCCCTCGCGCGGCATCTCCCTCTACGTGCTCGCGGGAACGAGCGGGCGCTCGCTCGCCTTCGGCCCCGGGCACGTGGACGGCACGGCCCTTCCCGGCTCCTCCGGCAACAGCGTGATCGTCGCGCACCGCGACACGCACTTCGCCTTCCTGCGCAACCTGCGCGAGGACGAGGAGATCACGGTGGAAGACACCCGGGGCCGCCTCACGCGCTACCGCGTGCGCGAGGTGGCGGTGGTCGACAAGTCCCAGACCCGCCTCCTCGACCCGGCCGATTCTCCGCAGCTCACGCTCATCACCTGCTGGCCCTTCGACGCCGTGCAGCCGGGCACGGCGCAGCGCTACGTCGTCATCGCCGACCGCGCGTAATCAGATTACTTTTCCTAATCAGATTACTTTCCCGATTCGCAAGAACTGCCTGTCTCGAAAAGTAATCTGATTAGGAAAAGTAATCTGATTACGCGCCGCCGGCGATGCTGCACCGCAACCCAATTGTCACGAAGTCGGGGGTAGACTGCGCGCCCATGAACCTGTTCGACACTCCCGCGGGATTCGACGATCCCATCGGCATGTGGCTGGGTTGTCACCGCCGCATCGAGAAGCAGCTGAAGACCCTCGCGAAGCTCCCCGCGCACCTGGCCGACAAGGGCGTCGACGCGGATGCGACGAACGCGGCGCAGGCGATCCTGCGCTACTTCGAGAAGTCCGCCGGGCACCACCACGAGGACGAGGACCGCGACCTCTTCCCCCTGATCGAGAAGCGGATTTCGGACGCGTCCGAGTCCGCCCGCTTCCGCGAGCTGCGCGCGCAGCTCGAGGCGGACCACGCGCGCATGGCGGCCTGCTGGGCGAAGCTGAGGAAGCCCCTGCAGGGCATCGCCGAGGGGATCCCCAAGTCGCTCGACGCAGGCGACGTGGAGGCCTTCCGCTCGATCTACGCGACCCACATCCCGGCCGAGGACGGGGCGATCCCGGACCTCGCCAAGCGCTACCTCACGCCGGCGGACCTGGAAGCGTTGGGGCGCTCGATGGCGTCGCGGCGTGGCGTCGCCTACCCGGCCTAGCCCTCGCGGCCGTCCGATCGCGGCGCGAGGTAGACCGGCACGAAGCGCGCGGCCCAGCCGGCGACGATCGCGATCCAGGCGAGCGCCGCGAGGCCCAGGAGAGCGGAACGGGCCGTGCCGCCCAGGGGCGCGAAATCGGCCGCCGCGCGGGCGACGCCCACCGCGATGAGCGCGAGGAAACCGTACCAGGTCATCGAGTCGGCCTCGAGCGCCCGTCCCGAGTGCCCGAGGGAGACGCGCGAGACCATGCCGAAGGTCATCGCCGCGAGGTAGCCCACGGTGAGCAGGTGCATCGGCCCGCGCCCGAAGAGCCCCGGGTGGCCGGCGAGCGCGGCGAGGCTCGCGACGGCGGAAAAGGCGAGCGCGACCGCGAGCACCGAGAGGGAGATGTGCAGCATCGCGAGGAGCCGCGCGCGAAGGCTTTGCGTGAGCCCCCACTTCAACGCGAGCCATCCCACCCACGCCGCCATCGGCGCATCGGCCACCCAGGTCCACTCCCCGAGGGAGGCGCCCTCGAGGAGGTAGTGCGCCGTGCATGCCGCCCCGAGGAACGGCAGGGAGAAGGCCGGGCGGTACAGGGCATAGCCCGACAGCACGCGGCTGGAGAAGAACGGGATCATGCGGTGGTTCACCACCAGGAAGACGGGCAGCAGGAACAGCCACAGCCCGGCGTCGCGCGCGAGCGCCAGCCAGTCGGCCTGCAGCAGCGCGATGGCGAGGATGCTGCCCCCGGAGCCGATGGCGCCCACGTACAGCAGGACCACGATCGCCACGCCCTGGGGATCGCGCGCCTCGGCGGTGAACACGATGCGCGTGAGCGCGACCGTGCCCGCAAGCCAGCCCGCGAGGTGCACGAGGCCCCCGGCCACGAGGACCGCGCGCGAGCCGAAGAGGCCGGCGTAGAAGAGCACCAGCCCCGCGATCATGGGCAGCCCCGCCGCGAGCCACTCGGCGCGCCGCGGCCTCACGCCCGTCCAGTTGGGAACGGCGGTGAGGCCGAAGCCGAAGATGAACCAGGGGAAGAGGCCGTAGAGCATCAGCCAGGCGTGGGCCCAGGCCGGCGGAACGGGCCAGGCGGGCACGGCCCACAGCCCGAGGTTGCGGCCCCCGATGTCCCAGGCCATGAAGAGCATCGCCGCTACGAGCTGCAGGACCCCGGGGAGGAAAAGGACGCGGTGCGGCGCGCAGGTCCACACGGCCCAACGGGAACGGCGCCCGGCGGGGCCGGACCCGCCCTGCGAAATGGGGATCGTCATCCGGGGAATGATGCGCCCCCCGGGGGCCGGACGGCCTTGAACCGGTTCAAGAAAGCCGGCCGGCGCCTCTACGACCAGAAGACGACCGTGTCGGCTTTCTCGATGGCGTCCAGGACCGCATCGTAGGGCTCGGCGCAGGGCCGCACCACCACGCCGGCGCCCTGGGCGCGCGCCTCGGCCGCGAGTTCCTCGAGGCCGGCGGGGGGGCTCCCCGCCTCGTGAAGCAGGAGGATGTTGTTCGCCATGGTCAGATCACGTACACGACGTCGGCCTGGCGCAGCGCGCCCGCGAGGGCGCTGCGCCCGGCGGCGGGGTCCGCGAATTCCTCGCAGGGCACCTCCGCGAAATCGAGCAACTCGCGCTGCTCGGCCACCGCGGGCGTGTCCTCGAGGGTGCCCATGACCGCCACGCGCACCGGGTCGCTCAGCAGCGTGAGCCCGGCGGCCACGCGCAGCGCCTCGGCCTTGTTGTGGCGCGCGATGACGAGGATGTTCTTCATCGCACCCCCGGCAGGACGATGACGCGATCGCACTCGCGCACCAGTTCCGCGTTCTGGAACTGCGTGCCCATCCGCGCGCCCTCGGGGGCGTCGCCGCCGCCGAAGTGCTCCCAGCTGTGCTCGCAGACGTCGAGGCGGACGGCGCCCGAGCGCGCCAGCTCGAGAAGCCGCGCCGAGCCCGCGAGCCTCACGCCGGAGTCGGTGAGGAAGCAGCGGCACGACCAGCCCCTTCCCGCGGCGGCCGCGGCAAGGCCCTCGAGGTGCGGCCCCGCCGATTCGTGCGAGGCGACGATTCCCAGTTGCATGCGTCGTCCGCCCGTCAGTGCTTGCGGATCGTCCAGCGCATCGTCTTGCCGGCGTCCTGCGCCTGCGAGACGATCTGGTCGCCCTGGGAATCGCACATCGCGTTGATCGACTCGCCCGAGGACGGGTTGTCGAACACGAGCTCCAGCGTCTCGCCGGCCTGGAGCTTCTCCAGGGCCTTCTTCGTGTAGATCTGGGGATGCGGGCAGACGTAGCCCTGCACGTCCAGCTGGTACTTCCCTTCGCTCACCTTCTCGAACTTCGCGGCCATGGAATTCGCTGCTCCTTGCGTTGGTTGAAACGGATGCCGGGGATCAGAAGCCGAGCGGCGACTCCTTCGCCATCTTGCGCTCGATCCACCAGTTGAAGAACTTGACGCCGATCCAGCCCCCGCCCGTCATCCCCAGGGCGAAGAGCCACCCGGAGGGGTCGCCGTTGGTCACGGTCGCGAAGAACGCGCCGATGTTGCAGCCCATGCCGATGCGCGAGCCCACGCCCATCAGGATGCCCCCGCCGATGGCCCAGACGGCGATCTCGCGCGTGGGCATCTTGAGCTTGAACTCGTTGGCGAGGAGCGCCATCACCATGGAGCCGCCGATCACCGAGAAGCTCATCCACAGAACGGGGTTGGCGAGCGGGCTGGGAATGCCGTTCTCCATCCCGAAGAAGATGTTGTCGGTGAGGTTCATGCCGAGCTGCGCCAGCACCCAGGCCGCGCCCTGGGCCTCCTGCGTGGTCACGTAGAAGTAGCCGGGATCGAAGACCGTCTCCTGGAGGCTCAGCCCCGAGGTGTGGCCCAGCGCCTGGAGGAGCTCGCCGGCGTTCGCGATGCCGAACTTCTGCTGCAGCGACTGCATCACCCACATCTGCAGGCCCGCGGCCACGCCCAGCACGAGGCCGGCGATGGCGGTGCGCTTCGAGGCGGTGACCATGCTCCACCATCCGGCGACCTCGCGGCCCGGGCCCGGCGCGGCGTCCTTGTTCTTGCGCAGCCACCCCTTGCGGTACCAGATCGCGTAGATGACCACGAGGATCACCACCGCCGGCAGGACCGCGTTGATAAGCGAGTTGCCGATGAAGGCCTTGGCGGCCGGGCTCGCGAAGCCGAGCGCCTCGCCTACCGTGATCGCCTTGAGGTCCCAGATGTAGCCCGCGAGGAACTGGTCGTACCACCCGGTCGTGGCGGAGAGCTCGGCCGGCATCGACTTGGCCGCGGCCGAGGCCGTCCAGGAGGCCGGCACCAGGACATCGAGCACGCCGCCGATGTCCACGAAGAGGGCCTGCGCGAAGCTCAAGGAGAGCACCACGAGCAGGGCCGAGACGCTGCCCTCGCCCGTCTTGTAGAGCGAGCCCGTGGCGCAGCCCCCGGTGAACACCATGCCGAAGCCGAAGATCGCCCCGCCGACCACCGAGTAGAGGCCGATGGGGGAGGCGTGGAACGTGCTCTTGCCGGCGACGGTGACGGCGGCGGACACCAGGCTGAACAGGACCACGGCGATCATGATCCCGACCGCCATGCGCGGCACGCCGACGGCGAAGAGGTCGCGGATCGCCGAGGCCATGCAGAAGCGCCCGTACTGCAGGCTCGCGCCGTAGATGAAGCCGAACCAGAGATAGGCCGAGAAATAGAGGTAACGCGAATCCACCGCGAAGGTGCCCGCCGACACGAGCAGGAAGAATCCCACCACCGCCGCGGCCCTCAATGCGTTCGCCCGGCTCGCCGCCTGGCCCACCCCTTCCGTCGTGTCCAATACGCCTTCCGTCATTTCGTGCTTCCTCCGTCGTCCGCGCCCTGCTTGCGCGCGTAGATCTTCCAGGTGCCTTCCAGGTGCAGCGTGCCCAGGTGCGCGCACCCGTGCCCCGCCAGCATGAACGGGATCGTCTCCACCGAGCTCAGGTTGTCGGAGACGATCTCGATGACCGACCCCGGGGCCGCGGCATCGAGCGCGCGCTTGGTCACGAGGTTGGTCCTGAGGCAGTTCTCGCCCGTGAGGTCGACGCACCGGTCGGCGACCATCGTCCCGTGGCCCGGCACGTCCACCGCCCTCGCGGCGCCCGCGCGCGCATCGTCCCCGGCCCGGCGAAGGGCGGGAAACATCCAGGCGATGGTATCGAGCATTCGGTACACGGCCTTGCGGGACCTCGGTCGGTTCGTCGGGTGTGAAGATAGCAAGTAGCGTGCCGCGCCGGGTCGCGCGCGCCTTCCCCCTTGCGGGCAGCGCCGGCGTGCGCGCCGCCACCGTGCATGTCGCAATCGCGGCCAGCCACGAACTTCCGGGATTGGATTATGCAATCGCGGCCGCCGTCGCGGGGCGGCGTCCGGGCTGCCTTGCAATTTGAGAGGCCGCCCGACCCTCCGGTGGAATGTGCAACGCCAGGCACCGGGCGCGGCGCGCCAAACCGTTGTTTTTCCTCGCGGAAGGCATGCGGCATGCAATGTGCTAGAAAAACGGTCCGGACGGGCTGGACCCGCAATCGGCAATGGCCAACGCGAAGGAGGAGAACAAGATGAACACGCAACAGCTGGGCGCGACCGTGGGTGCGATCCTGAACCGGCGTGCGGGGTTGGCCGTCACGGCCTGCCTCGCGCTCGCCTCGTGCGGGGGCGGCGGCGAGGACACGTCCTCGGGCAACGTCGTGAAGATCGTTGTCAACACGCCGCAGACCATCGCGCAGGCCTCCGCGGACAACTACAACGACAACGTGAACGGCCTCGTCACCGCCGCCACGCTCAAGCGCTGGATGTCGAACTGGGCGGCCAACCGCCCGGCGGGCATCACCGGCAAGCTCGTCATCTTCCAGTCCACGGTGGGCCCGGCCGGCGCCGAGTACATCAAGCCCAACGGCGCGACCGTCTTCACCTACCTGTCGCCGTCGTCCGAGTGGATCCAGACGCGCACCAACGGCGTCATCGAGACCCAGAGCATGGTGCTCGACGGGCCTTCCATCGACGCGCTCTTCAGGAAGTACAACGTCGACCCGGTGAACGACATGATCGTCTGCGCCCAGGGCACCGGCAGCAACCCCAACGCCATGGGCCAGGGGCGCTGCTGGTACGCCCTGCGCTACTGGGGCGTGGACAAGAAGAACGTCGCGGTCCTCAACGGCGGCAACCAGTGGATCAACGGCAACGGCCTGGACGCCACCGACTTCGCCACCACCGCGAGCACGGCTCCCGGCACGGGCACGGCCAGCGTGAGGAGCATCCCGGTCGACAACACCGCGCTCCAGGCCACCTTCGAGGACCTCCTCGCGGTGCTGCCCGCTTCCGACGCGAACAAGGTCGACGACGGCGTCCTCGTCTGGGACGCCCGCAGCATCGGCCAATACAGCGCCGGCGAGCGCCTGGAGCCGGGCGACGGCGGCTTCACGGCCTGCGGCGCCGCCAACTGCCCGCCGCCCGCGGGGCACAACTACATGGTGACGTTCCAGAACGGCGGCTCGCGCCAGGGCCACCCCCGGGGCACGCTGCAGCTGCAGTACACCAACCTGCTCGACCCGACCAAGGGCTTCTCCTACCGCCCCAAGGCCGACCTGCAGAACTTCCTGAACGGCGGGGCCAACGCCGCCGGTACCCGCTTCGTCGACGCGACCTACGCGGGCGTGGGCGAAGGCCGGGGCTACCAGCCTGGCGACGTGATCTACAACTACTGCGAGACGACCTTCCGCGCCATGATCACCGGCTTCGCTTCCGCCGGCATCCTCGGCGTGCCGGTGCGGTTCTACGATGGCGCCATGGTGGAGTGGAACTCGCTGTCGAACCTCCCGGACCAGACCGGCGCGACGATCCTGCCGGCCGACTCGCCGTGGCGCACGGACGTGAAGTCCTTCTTCCGGCCCGCGGCCAGCGCGTCCCTGGTGGCGAGGCGCACCATCACGAACGCATACGCCATCCACGCCAACAAGATCATCCTCGAGGACCAGGCCTACAAGCGCGGCATCAACCCGGCCGACTCGGGTGGAAGCGGCAGCGGCGGAGGCAACCCCTGCGGCTGACGAACCGCGGTGCCGGCGGGGCGGCCCTCCTGGCCGCCCTAGCCGGCCTCGCCCTTTGGGCCGGCTGGCGCCACCTATCCGAGCGGCGCGCCGACGAAGCGATCGAGGCCTTCCTCGCCCGGCACTGGGCGCAGCCTCTCGCCCCCCAGGGAGATCCCCCCTCGCGATTCACGCCGCCGGAGGCAGCCCTCGGTCCCGAGGGCTGCGGCGCCTGCCACGCGGCGCAGCTCGCGGACTGGAAGACGAGCCTGCACTCCCGCGCGATCGGCCCGGGCATCCTCTGGCAGCTGCGCACGATGCCGCAGCACGAGGGCAACGACTGCCTGCGCTGCCACGCGCCGCTCGCCGAGCAGAAGGCCCTGATGGCGATGGAGCGCGCCTGGCCCAACGCGCCCGCTTCCCCGCCCCCGGCCTGGGTACCGCCGGACCTGCATCGCCAGGGGCTCGTCTGCGCCGCCTGCCACGTGCGCCGGCATGAGCGTTTCGGCCCGCAGGCCCGCACGCCGCCCCCCGCGGCCGGCACGCGGCTGCCGCACGGCGGCGCCACGGAACAGGCGGCCTTCTCCGACAGCCGCTTCTGCTCGACCTGCCACCAGTTCGCGCCGAACGGGCGCCAGGTGAACGGCAAGCTCCTCGAGAACACCTTCGAGGAGTGGCGCGCGAGCCGCCATGCCCGCGAGGGCCGGCACTGCCAGTCCTGCCACATGCCCGGCCGTCGCCATCTCTGGCGCGGCGTCCACGACAAGGAGATGGTGCGGCGCGCACTGCACCGCGAGGTCTCCGTCACGCGCGTCGACGCCGGGCGCGTCCGCGTGAGCGCCGTGCTCGCCAACCGCGACGCGGGGCACTACCTCCCGACCTACGTCGTGCCCAAGCTGTTCGTGAACGTCCACCTGCGCGGCCCGGGCACGCACATGCTCGTGGGCCAGCACGTCGTGGGCCGCACGCTCAACGTCGCCCTCGACCGCGAGATCGCCGACACGCGCCTCCCGCCCGACGGCCGCAAGGAGGTCTCCTTCGAGGTCGCGGTGGGGCCCGGCCGCTGGGAGGCGATCCTCTCCACGGAGGTCGCGCCGGGGGAGCACTACGAGCGCATGTTCGCCGACATGCGCCGGCGCAATCCCGCCCTGGACGAGGCCACGCGCGCGCTCCTCGACGAGGCGCTCGCCAATGCGGTTTCCGCGCGCTACTACCTGGACGAGGTACGGGTCGCCGTTCCGCAGGCTCCGGGCACGGCCCGCGCGGTTGCAAATTGAAAGGCCCCACGGCGCGCAAGGGGTAATGCAATGTCGCCCCCGTGCGGCGAATCCCTAACCCCCTGTTTTTTCAGTCGTCGCCCCATGGCACGCAATCTGCTGGGTGTCGCCATCGGGTCCTGTCACCGGGAGTTGCCATGAGCTTGCGCCGCTGGCTTGTCGTCGCGATGGTCGTCGTGCCCTGCGCCCACGCGCAGGTCTCGCCGCCGGCCGCGACGGCGCCTGCGAAGGAAGCCACGGCCGCCGCAGAAGCGAAGGACGGGACCGGGGAGCCGCCGGCGCCCAAGCGCCGGCTCAAGTTCAAGGGCGAACGGCCCGCCTGCACCTGCGTCAGCGCGCTGGGCGAGGACGACATCAAGGCCGCCGAGCAGAAGCAGGACAAGGAACCACAAACGAGGAGGAGCGAGAAATGAAGCAGAGCAAGACGATCGTGGACAGGTTGCGCGCGGCCGCGCGCGGGGTCATCCGGACCGCGGCGGGAACGGCCGCCGTGGTGGCGGTGGCGGTTGCATGGTCGCTCGCGAGCTCCACGCCGGAGCGCGCCGACTCCGCCGCAGCGCCGGCCGCCGGGCCCGCGGGCTGGGGCGCGGAAGCCCTCGCCGACGTGCGCGACATGATGCGCGCGGTGTCGCCGATCGCCGAGGCGAACGCCTGCGGGATGGGCGCCTCCTCCTGCTTCAAGTGCCACAACGGCACGCGCGCCGCCGCGCCCGGCGAGCAGAAATGGCACACCGACCACAAGAGCGTGGACAACTCCTGCGTCGGCTGCCACAAGGGCAACCCCCGCCTCATCAAGAAGGAGCTCGCCCACACCGAGATGGTGAAGGACCCGCGCGCGAAGCCGGCCGAGATGTGCGCGAGCTGCCACAAGACGGGCAATTCCGCGGACCTGGTGAAGGCCTACAACAAGAAGTGATCCCAAGGAGGGGAAGCACATGAAGCGTTCCAGCAGGGACTCGATCCGCAGGACGACCACGACGAAGAAGCTGGCGGGCGCGTGCGCGCTCGCGCTCCTGCCCTGGGCGGGAAGCGCCATGGCCGGCCCCACGATCGCCTTCGGCAAGGAAGGCAACCTCACGTTCAACTACTCGCTGCAGGCCTGGGGACAGACGCGGGACTTCAGCTCGGCGACGGACGACGGCAAGTCCACCGACTTCTTCCTGCGCCGCAACCGGCTCACCTTCTCGGGCCAGTTCAACGACCTGGTCGGCTTCTACGCCAACATCGACGCGCCCTCGGACAGCAAGTACGGCGAGGACGACAAGAGCATCTTCTTCCGCGACTCCTACGTCACGATCGACCAGAGCGACGGCATGCGCTTCATCGTCGGGCGCTTCAAGAACGCCTTCTCGCGCGAGAACCTCGAGGCCTGCTTCGACCCCCTCACGATGGACCGGGCGGAGGTGCTCGCCTACACCCCCTGGGGCGGCAGCCGCGACACGGGCGCCGCGATGTGGGGCAACTTCGCCGACGGCAAGTTCCAGTACAAGGTCATGGTCTCCGACGGCCGCGAGGGCGACGCGGTCGTGAAGGACACGCCGCGCTTCACGGGCCGCGTGCACCTCACGCTGCTGGATCCGGAGTACGAGTACGGCTACCGCGGCACCTACCTCGGCACGCGCAGCGTCCTCACCATCGGCGCCTCCTACGACTTCCAGAAGGACGTCGCCTACGGGGACTACATCGGCAAGACGGACCCGAAGGACTACAAGGCGTGGACGGCCGACATCTTCTACGAGCAGCCCACCTCCGCGGGCACGTTCACCGGCTCGGCGGCCGTGATGCGCTACGACACCGGCGACGTCCAATGGGGGCTCTCGCCCGACCCGAACCTCCCGGCGACGACGGACCTGGAAGGCTGGTACGTGAAGGCCGGCTACCTCTTCCCGCAGAAGGTCGGCCCGGGGCGCCTGCAGATCTTCGGCCGCCACGAGGTCTCCGACTACAACCTGCCGACGGGATACCGCGACCAGAAGTGGGACGGCATCGGCTTCCACTACTTCCTCAACGGCCAGCTGCTCAAGCTGAGCTTCGAGGCGGCCAAGGTGAAGTTCGACGTGCAGAACCCCACCGACGCCTCGCAGCGCGACTACAACCAGTACACGTTCGGCCTGCAGTTCATCTTCTGACGCCTGCGCGGGGCTGACCGGGATCAACCGTCCCGGCCGGCCCCGTGGCATCATCGTTCTCTCAGCGCGCCCTCGATGGCGCACCCCGGAGGAGCGATTGGGAAGCGTCGACCTCGCGGCGAGTTCCCGCGACAGGACCCCTGACACGAACGGCACCGCGCACCGCGGCGCCCTCACGTTCGCGCTTGCCGGCATCGGCGCCCTCGCGGCCATCGCGTGGCTCGCGCCCTCGGGCGTCGCCTGGGCCGCGACGGCCCTGGCCGTCGCCGCAGGGCTCGGTCTCTACGGCTACTGGCGCGGGCTTTCCGCCGTGCACGGCGCCCTCCAGCGCGCCAACGACGGCGCCCTCGAGCCGGTGGCGCTTCCGGGCGCCGCCCGCGCCCTGGTGGGGCCGCTCGCCGCGGAGTACAACGCCCTCGCGCGCAACCTGGGCTCCCTCTTCGGGGAGATGGAGCAGGCGCAGCTTGCGATCATCGCGGAGAGAAACCGCCACGAGGCGATCCTGCAGGGGCTGCCCGGCGCGCTCCTCGTGGTCGACGGCGACTTCCGCGTCACGCTGTCGAACCGCCAGGCGGAAGCGCTCTTCGGGGTCCCGGCGCCCTCGCTCGCCGGCGCCAACGTCTTCGACCTCCTGCTTCCCGACGAGGCGGGGCGCGAGCTCCTGCGCGAGGCCTTCCTCTACGAGCAGCAGGTGAGCAACAAGCTCCTCGCCCTGCGCGTCGGGGATGCCGTGAGGCAGGTCTCGCTGAACCTCACCTTCTTCGGCAAGTCCCCCCGGGCGGCCCAGGCGAGCGCGGCGATCATCCTGCAGGACGTCACGGACTGGAAGCGCCTCGAGGACATGGCGACGCAGGCCGAGAAGCTGGTGGCGATGGGACAGCTCGCCGCCGGCGTGGCCCACGAGCTCAACACCCCGCTGGGCACGATCCTCGGCTACGCGCAGCTCCTGAACGAGGGGAAGGCGGACGAGGACAAGCGCGCCGAGTACGCGCGCATCATCCACGGCGAGACCAAGCGCTGCGCGCGCATCATCGACAACCTCCTCGCCTACGCCCGGCGCGACGTCTGCCCGACCGAGAGCTGCGAGGTGAACGCCCTCATCCGCGAGGCCGTCGAGGCGGTGAGCAACTGCCAGGGGCGGCCCCAGTGCGTGGCGATCGAGGCCGACGTGGCGGGCGAGGTCGTCGTCCGCGGCGGCGCCGGGCAGCTCGACATCGTCCTCGTGAACCTGCTGGTGAACGCGGTCCAGGCGGCCTCGGAGGTCGCCGAGCCCCGGGTGCGCGTAACCTGCGAGGTCACGGGTGGCAACGCGGTGGTCAGCGTGACGGACAACGGGCCCGGCGTCCCGCCCGAAGTCCGCCCCCGGCTCTTCGAGCCCTTCTTCACCACCAAGGGGGAGTCGGCGGGCACGGGCCTGGGGCTGCCCATCAGCCAGCAGATCGTCACGCGCATCGGCGGCAGCATCCACTGCGATCCCGAGCATCCGGGAGGCGCCCGCTTCCTGGTGACGCTGCCCCTTGCGGCCTAGCGCCATGGACACGGTCGAGGGCAGCCCCGAGGCCAAGGCGCAGCAGCCCGCGCGGCCGACGCTGCTCGTCGTCGAGGACGACGCGGCCATGCGGCGCATGATCCGGGAGGTGCTCTCCGGCGCCGACGCCGACGTGGTTCCGGTCGAGAGCTCGCAGGCGGCCCTCGACTACCTGGAGGCCCACGACGTGTCCGTCGTGGTGACCGACCTGCGCATGCCGCGCGTGAGCGGCCTCGAGGTGCTGCGCTTCGCCAGGCGCCGCAGCGCCATGACGCAGGTGATCCTGCTTACCGGGCACGCCACCGTGGAGTCGGCGGTCGATGCGCTGAAGAACGGCGCCTACGACTACCTCAAGAAGCCCTTCGAGCCCGACGACCTGCGCCGGATCGTGGAGCACGCGCTCGAGTACTGGCGGCTCAACAGCGAGAACGTGCGCCTTCGCGAGACCAACCGCGCCTACGCCGAGTTCGACGGCCTGGTGGGCAAGAACCCCGCCATCGAGCAGGTGCGGCGCATGGTGCGGGCGGCCGCGGGCTACGACTGCGGCGTGCTCATCACCGGCGAGTCGGGCACGGGCAAGGAAGTGGTCGCGCACCAGATCCACCTGTCGAGCGGGCGCCGCGACGGGCGCTTCGTGGCGCTCAACTGCGCCGCCATCCCGGAGAACGTGATCGAGAGCGAGGTCTTCGGCTACCAGCGCGGCGCCTTCACCGGGGCCGACCGCGCCAAGGCGGGCCTGTTCGAGACCGCCGACCGCGGCACGCTCTTCCTCGACGAGATCAACAACGCTTCTCCCGCGTTCCAGGCGAAGCTGCTACGCGTGCTGCAGGACGGGACCTACTACCGCATGGGCGACACCGAGCCCCGGCATGCCGACGTTCGACTCATCGCCGCGACCAACCGCCCCCTGCCCGCGCTCGTCGAGAGCGGCGCCTTCCGCATGGACCTCTACTACCGCCTGCGGATCGTGGAGATCGTGCTGCCGCCGCTTCGCGACCGGCGCAGCGACATTCCCCTGCTCGCCAACTACTTCCTCGCGCGCCAGAGCGCCCGCCTCAAGAAGGCGGTGAAGGGGATCACGACGAGGTCGCTGGGGGCGCTCATGCGCCACGACTGGCCCGGAAACGCCCGCGAGCTCGAGAACGCGATCCAGTCGATGATCATCCTCACCGAGTCGGACATGCTGGACGTGGACGTCCTGCCGCCCGGGCTCGCCGCCGAGCCGGCCGCGCCGGGGCGCGCCATGGAGATGATCGAGCCGCAGAGCCTGGAGGAAATCGAGGCCTACTTCATCGCGAAGACCCTGCGCGAGACCCAGGGCAACCGGGCGACGGCCGCGGAGATCCTCGGCATCGACAAGTCCACGCTCTGGAGGAAGATCAAGCGCTACGGCCTCGAGTAAGGCCGCACGGCCTCCCCTCCGGGGAGGGATCGGGACCGGGCGCGGGAAGGAATGGTCGGGGTGAGAGGATTCGAACCTCCGGCCTCTACGTCCCGAACGTAGCGCTCTACCAGGCTAAGCTACACCCCGAGGCCGAAACGGGCGCCTCAGCAGCGCCCGTTGGATCTTCCGCCGGGCTAGAACTTGCGCTCGACGGAAAAGTGCGCCAATTGTAGCAGACTGTCCTTGCAGGCGGAACCCGGCAGGGCATCCAGCCTCGCGGTGGCGATGGCCGCTTCCTTGCGCGCGCAGTCGCGCGCGTAGTCCAGGGCGCCCGTGCGGTTGATGGCCTGGACCACGGCGCCCAGGTCCGCCTTGCCGCCCTCCTCGATGGCGCGGCGCACGAGGGCCTTCTCGTCGCCGCTGCCCACCTGCATCGCGCGGATGAGCGGCAGCGTGGGCTTGCCTTCGGCGAGGTCGTCGCCCAGGTTCTTGCCGGTCTCGGCCAGGTCGCCCGAGTAGTCGAGCACGTCGTCGATCACCTGGAAGGCGGTGCCCAGGTGCATGCCGTACTCGGCCAGCGCCCGCTCGATCTCCGGCGGCGCCCCGGCCAGGATGGCGCCCACCTGGGTGGCGGCCTCGAAGAGCTTGGCGGTCTTGTAGCGGATGACGCGCAGGTAGGTCTCCTCGTCGGTGTCCGGGTCCTTCACGTTGAGGAGCTGGAGCACCTCGCCCTCGGCGATCACGTTGGTCGCGTTGGAGATCACCTGCATCACGCGCAGGTTCCCCTCCGCGACCATCATCTGGAAGGCGCGCGAGTGCAGGAAATCGCCCACCAGGACCGCGGCGGCGTTGCCGAACTCGGCGTTGGCCGTGCGCCGGCCCCGGCGCAGGCTGGACTCGTCCACCACGTCGTCGTGGAGCAGGGTCGCCGTGTGGATGAACTCGATGACCGCGGCCAGCTCGTGGCGCGAGGGCCCCTGCGCGCCCAGCGCGTTGGCGGTGAGCAGCAGCAGGGCCGGCCGCAGGCGCTTGCCCCCGGCGGCGATGATGTAGTCGGCGATCGTGTGGACGAGCACCACCTCGGAATCGAGCCGGCGGCGGATGACCTCGTCCAGGGCGGCGAGGTCGGCGGCGATCGGGGCCCGGATCGACTCGAGGCTCACGGGGACGAGGGGTTGGTTCACGGCGTTCGGGGTGCCGCGGCCCGGACGGGCGCGCAGACAAGTCTTTGACGTTGCTTGGGATTTCGCGTATTATAGCCGGTTCGCGGTGCAAAAGGCCGTGAATTATCAAATCAAAACAGGAGTACCAACATGTACGCGGTCATCAAGACCGGCGGCAAGCAGTATCGCGTTGCCCCGGGCGAAAACATCAAGATCGAGTCGCTGGAGGCGGACGTCGGCGCCACCATCGTGCTCGACCAGGTGCTGATGGTGGCGGATGGCGAGGCCGTGAAGGTCGGCACGCCCATCCTCGCCGGCGCCAAGGTCTCGGCCACCGTGGTCTCCCACGGCCGGGGCCCGAAGGTGCGCATCTTCAAGATGCGCCGGCGCAAGCACTACCAGAAGACGCAGGGCCACCGGCAGAACTACACGGAAATCCGTGTGGACGCCATCAACCAGTAACGGGTAGCGAACATGGCACACAAAAAAGCAGGCGGATCATCCCGCAACGGCCGCGATTCCGAGAGCAAGCGCCTGGGCGTCAAGGCCTACGGCGGCGAGCTGGTCACGGCCGGCTCCATCATCGTCCGCCAGCGCGGCACCCAGTTCCACGCCGGGCAGCACGTCGGCATGGGAAAGGACCACACCCTCTTCGCGATGGTGCCCGGCAGGGTGAAGTTCGCCCAGCACGGCCCCAAGCAGAAGAACACCGTGAGCATCGAGCCGGCCCAGGCCTAAAGGCTCCTTTCTCCCGGAAAGAGCCCCGTCATCGCACGGGGCTTTTTCGTTTCCGGGGCCGGTCGACAAGAACATGCCCGACATCGCCCTCTTCCTCGTCGCCGCCGCGGTGCTCACCATCGCGCCCGGGCCCGACATCGTCTACGTGCTCGCGCGCGGCGTGAGCCAGGGGCGCAAGGCGGGAATCGCGGCCGCGCTCGGCTTCGCCACCGGCTGCGTCTTCCACACGGCCCTCGCGGTGCTGGGCGTGGCCGCCCTCATCCGCTCCTCCGACCTCGCGTTCAACGCGGTGCGCTGGGCGGGCGCGGCCTACCTCGTGTGGATCGGCATCCAGGCGCTGCGCCACCGCGCCTCGTTCTCGCTCGCGGGCGGCGGCGACGCAAAGGCGCTCCTCGCGGTGTACCGGCAGAGCGTGATCGGCAACGCCCTGAACCCCAAGGTGACGCTCTTCTTCCTGTCGTTCCTGCCGCAGTTCGTGGACGCGCGCGCCGGCGGCCTCGAGTGGCAGATGGCGGTCCTGGGGCTCGTCTTCATGGCGCAGACGGTGGTCATCTTCGGCGCCGTGGCGCTCTTCTCGGGCTGGATCGGCGAGAGGCTGCGCGCCCATCCGGCCGCGGGGGAGCGGCTGGGCGCCGTCGCCGGCCTCACCTTCATCGCGCTCGGGATCCGGGTGGCGATGCCCGACATGGGCAGGGCATGAAGTTCTTCGACGAAGCCCGGATCGAGGTGATCGCCGGCGACGGCGGGGACGGCTCCGCGCACTTCCGGCGCGAGAAGTTCGTCCCGCGCGGCGGCCCCGACGGCGGCGACGGCGGCCGCGGCGGCTCCATCATCGCGGTGGCCGACTTCAACCTCAACACGCTCATCGACTACCGCTACACGCGCATCTTCCGCGGCAAGCACGGCGAGAACGGCAGCGGCCGCGACCGCAACGGCCATGGCGCCGAGGACGTGATCCTGCGCGTGCCCGTGGGCACGGTGATCCGCGACGCCGACACGGGCGAGACGATCGCCGACCTCGCGAAGGCCGGCGACCGGGCCGTGCTCGCCAAGGGCGGCAAGGGCGGGCTGGGCAACCTCAACTTCAAGTCGAGCACGAACCGCGCGCCGCGGCAGTTCACGCCCGGCGGGACGGGCGAGCGCAGGAACCTCGAGATGGAGCTGCGCGTGCTCGCCGACGTGGGCCTCGCGGGAATGCCCAACGCCGGCAAGTCGACCTTCGTGCGCGCCGTCTCGGCCGCGCGCCCCAAGGTGGCCGACTACCCGTTCACCACGCTCAACCCGAGCCTGGGCGTCGTGCGCGTCGACATGAACCGCTCGTTCGTGATCGCCGACATCCCGGGCCTCATCGAGGGGGCGGCCGAGGGCGCCGGGCTCGGGCACCAGTTCCTGCGCCACCTGCAGCGCACGCAGCTCATCCTGCACGTGGTGGACCTCGCGCCCTTCGACGAAGCCGTGGACCCGGTGAAGGAGGCCAGGTCGATCGCGCTGGAGCTGAAGAAGTACGACCCCGGCCTCTTCGCGAAGCCGCGCTGGCTGGTGCTCAACAAGGCCGACCTCATCGACGCCGGCGAGCGCGAGAAGCGCGCGAAGGCCTTCGTGAAGAAGCTCGGCTGGAAAGGCCCGTGGTACATGGTCTCCGCCGTCAACGGCGAGGGCACGCGCGAGCTGTGCTTCGCGATCATGGAGTTCCTCGAGGCGAACCGCCGTGCGTGAGGAGCTCGCCGGCGCGAAGCGCGTCGTCGTGAAGATCGGCTCCAGCCTGCTCACCAACGCGGGCGCGGGCCTGGACCGCGAGGCGGTGGCCGACTGGGCGGGGCAGATCGCCGCCCTGCGCGCGCGCGGCGTGGAGGTGCTCGTCGTCTCCTCCGGCGCCATCGCCGAGGGGATGAAGCGCCTCGCGTGGACGAAGCGGCCCAGCGCGGTGAACGAGCTGCAGGCGGCGGCGGCCGTGGGCCAGATGGGCCTGGTGCAGATGTGGGAGTCGTGCTTCGCCGAGCGCGGGCTGCGGACCGCGCAGGTGCTCCTCACCCACGAGGACCTCGGCGACCGGCGCCGCTACCTCAATGCGCGGACCACGCTGAAGACGCTGGTCGGGCTGGGCGTGGTTCCCGTCATCAACGAGAACGACACGGTGGTGGTGGACGAGATCCGCTTCGGGGACAACGACACCCTCGCCTCCCTCGTGACGAACCTCATCGAGGCCGACACCCTCGCGATCCTCACCGACCAGAAGGGCCTCTACTCGGCCGACCCGCGCAAGGACCCCTCCGCCACGCTCGTCGCGCGGGCCACGGCGGGCGACCCGGCCCTCGAGGCCATGGCCGGCGGCGCCGGCTCCGAGATCGGCAGCGGCGGCATGATCACCAAGGTGCTCGCGGCGCGCCGGGCCGCGCGCAGCGGCGCCCACACCGTCATCGCCTGGGGGCGCGAGCCGGAGCTGCTCACGCGCCTGTTCGCCGGGGAGCCCATCGGCTCGCTCCTCGTGGCCGCCACCCCGGCGGTGGCGGCCCGCAAGCAGTGGCTCGCCGACCACCTGAAGCCCGCCGGCCGCATCACGCTCGACCCGGGCGCCGTGAAGGCGCTCACCACGGACCGCAAGAGCCTGCTCGCCATCGGCGCGACGGCGGTGGAAGGCGAGTTCGAGCGCGGCGACGTCGTGAGCGTCGTCTCCCCCGACGGCCGCGAGATCGCGCGCGGGCTCGTGAACTACGGCGCGGCCGAGACGCGGCGCATCCTCGGGAAGCCCAGCAGCGAGATCGAGCCCACGCTCGGCTACGTCGCCGAGCCCGAGCTCATCCACAGGGACAATTTGGTCGTACTTTAGTACGGCCAAATTGCGGTGGAGGCTAACCTGCCGCCCTTGGCAGGTTAAGCGACCGGAGGGAGCGGGCCGGAACCACAATCTGGTCGTCCTGTAGGACTGCGCGGTCGCGGCTATACTGCCCCCACAACAACCAGCCTGGGAGGCCACCCTTGAACATCGTCGATCGCGCGAAGAACCTCATCCTCACGCCGGCCTCGGAGTGGGACAAGATCTCGGCCGAGACGCACACCGTGCAGGGGCTGTACACCGGCTGGATCATGATCCTCGCCGCCATCCCGGCCATTGCCACCTTCATCGGCTTCTCGATCGTGGGCGCCGGCGCCTTCGGCTTCTCCTACCGCGTGCCGGTGGTGGCAGGCATCTCGAACGCGATCGCCTCCTACCTGCTCACGCTCGCGAGCGTCTACGTGTTCGCCCTGGTCATCGACGCGCTCTCGCCCACCTTCGGCGGCGAGAAGAACTTCGCCCAGGCCTTCAAGGTCGCCGCCTTCGCACCGGTGGCCTCCTGGCTCGCGGGCGTGTTCGCCATCCTGCCGGCGCTCTCCATCCTCGGCCTCCTGGGCCTGTACAGCCTGTACCTGCTCTACGTGGGCCTGCCGCGCCTCATGAAGACGCCCCAGGAGAAGGCGCTCCCCTATACGGCGGTGGTGATCCTCGTGGGGATCGTCATTTCCGTGGTGATCGGGGCAATCTCGGCCTTCATGCTGCCGGGCCGGCCGGGCGGGCTCTAGCCCGAAGGGCGCTTCGCGCGGGCCTAGTCCGAGAGGCCCGCCGCGGGGCGGGGCCTCGTGCGGCGCCTGCGCCCGTAGGGCGACATGCCCACGGGTCGCCGCTCCTTCCTCACGTCGAGGAACATGGCGAGCTGCTCAAGCGCCATCCGGTAGACCTCGCGCTTGAAGTCGATGACCGTGTCGAGCGGGACCCAGTAGTCGTGCCAGCGCCACGCGTCGAACTCGGGATGGCCGCTCGCGCGCAGGGACACGTCCGTGTCGCGGCCGACGAGCCGCAGCAGGAACCAGATCTGCTTCTGGCCCTTGTAGGTGCCGCGCCACTCGCGCTTCACCCAGTGGCTGGGCACGTGGTAGTGCAGCCAGTCGCGGGTGCGGCCGAGAATCTCCACGTGCTCGGGCTTGAGGCCCGTTTCCTCCTCGAGCTCGCGGTACATCGCTTGCTCGGGGGACTCCCCCGTCTTGATACCGCCCTGGGGGAACTGCCAGGCGTGCTCCTTGATCCGCTTTCCCCAGAAGACCTGGTTCTTGTGGTTGACGAGCACGATGGCGACGTTCGGGCGGAATCCGTCCCGATCGATCATGGCAGTCACCATCCGATTCGTTGAGTTGTGGCCATTTTTCCACAGTTTGCGAGTGCCCGCCAGCTTAGATCCGGGCCCGGGCCGGTGTAGAATGCGCTTCGCAAGCCGATGATTTGATTCCGAAAACAGTCCGTCTGACCCAGCCCCACCCGGAGAGTTCATGCGCGCCAGCCAGTTCTTCCTCGCCACCCTCAAGGAAGCCCCCCAGGAGGCGGAGCTTCCCAGCCACAAGCTCATGCTGCGGGGGGGCCTCATCCGCAAGCTGGGCAGCGGCCTTTATTCCTGGCTCCCCATGGGCATGCGCGTGCTGCACAAGGTCGAGCGGATCGTGCGCGAGGAGATGGACCGGGCGGGCGCCCTGGAGATCATCATGCCGCCGGTGCAGCCGGCCGAGCTCTGGCAGGAGACGGGGCGCTGGGACCTGTACGGGCCCATGATGCTGCGCATCAAGGACCGGGCCGAGCGCGAGTTCTGCTACGCGCCGACGGCCGAGGAGGTCGTCACCGACATCGCGCGCAAGGAGCTGCGCAGCTACCGCCAGCTGCCGGTGAACTTCTACCAGATCCAGACCAAGTTCCGCGACGAGATCCGGCCGCGCTTCGGCGTGCTGCGGGCGCGCGAGTTCTCGATGAAGGACGCCTACTCGTTCGACGCGGACGAGGCCGGGATGCTCCGGTCCTACCAGAAGATGTTCGACGCGTACGTGCGCATCTTCACGCGCCTGGGCCTCACGTTCCGCCCCGTCGCGGCCGACTCCGGCGAGATCGGCGGCAGCGCCTCGCACGAGTTCCAGGTGCTGGCCGATTCCGGCGAGGACCAGATCGCCTACTCGGACGGCTCGGACTACGCCGCCAACATCGAGAAGGCCGAGGCGCTCGCGCCCGCGGCCCCGCGCGCCGCGCCCGCCGGGCCGATGCGCAAGGACCCGACGCCGGGCACCTCCACCTGCGAAGGCGTGGCCAGGCTCTGGAACGAGCCCCTCTCGCGCACCGTGAAGGCGATCCTCCTGTACGCCAACCACCGCGTGCACATGCTGCTCATCCGCGGCGACCACTCGCTCAACGAGGTGAAGACGGGCAAGGTGCACGGCCTCAAGGGATGGCGCTGGGCGAGCGACGAGGAGATCCTCGCCGCCTGCGGCGGGCCCGCGGGCTACCTCGGCCCGGTGGGGCTCGACCGCTCGAGGATAACGGTCGTGGCCGACCGCACCGTCGCGGCGATGTCCGACTTCATCTGCGGCGCGAACGAGAAGGACTTCCACCTGCGCGGCGTCAACTGGGGCCGCGACTGCCCCGAGCCGGACCTCGTCGCCGACATCCGGAACGTCGTCCCGGGCGACCCCTCGCCCGACGGCAAGGGCACGCTCGCGCTCGTGCGCGGCATCGAGGTGGGCCACGTGTTCGCGCTGGGCCGGCGCTACTCCGAGGCGATGGGCGCCACCTTCACCGCCGAGGACGGCACCGCGAAGCCCTTCGAGATGGGCTGCTACGGCATCGGCGTCACCCGCATCGTGGGCGCGGCCATCGAGCAGAACCACGACGACAAGGGGATCATC
The DNA here is from genome assembly GCA_044230355.1 of Usitatibacteraceae bacterium. Taxonomy (GTDB): domain Bacteria; phylum Pseudomonadota; class Gammaproteobacteria; order Burkholderiales; family Usitatibacteraceae; genus FEB-7. The sequence continues at coordinate 57,509 of JBGARD010000006.1, forward strand.
TGGCCCGACCCGATGGCGCCCTTCACCGTGGCGCTGATCCCGCTCGGCATGCAGAAGAGCGAGGCGGTCCGGGACGCGGCCGAGAAGCTCTACGCGGAGCTCGCCGGGGCCGGCGTCGAGGTGCTGATGGACGACCGCGGCGAGCGCCCGGGCGTGATGCTCGCCGACCAGGAGCTCATCGGGATCCCGCACCGCGTCGTGATCGGCGATCGCGGCCTCAAGGAAGGCGTGGTGGAGTACCAGCACCGGCGCGACGCCGAGGCGACGAAGGTGCCGCTCGCGCAGGTGGCGGCGTTCGTCCGGGAGCGCCTCGCGCGATGAGCCCGAAGCCGCTGGCGGCGTTCCTCGCCGCGGCGGCGATGCTGGGCTTCGCCCCCGGCCTGGCGCGCGCCGGCGCGCAGCAGTACGAGGCGCTCTCCGCCTCGGTGCGCGCCTCGCTCGCGAAGGCGGTTTCCGACCGGCAGTTCGCGCGCCTGGAGGACCCCGAGTCGCGCGCGTGGGTGCGCGCCATGCTCGGGCGCATGCACGAGCGCGTGCGCGACGAGCGCCTCGCCCGGGAGCTCCTGGAGATGGTCCGCTACGAGGCCCTGCGGGCGGGGCTGGAGCCGCGCCTCGTGCTCGCGGTGATCGACGTGGAGAGCGGCTTCCGCAAGTACGCCGTCTCGACGGCGGGCGCCCGCGGGTACATGCAGGTGATGCCCTTCTGGGTGCGCGAGATCGGGATGCCGGGGCAGAACCTCTTCCACGCCCGCACCAACCTGCGCTACGGCTGCGTGATCCTGCGCCACTACCTGCAGGTCGAGAACGGGAACCTCGCGAACGCCCTCGGCCGCTACAACGGCAGCCTCGGGCGCCCCGAGTATCCGCAGCGCGTGCTGCGCGCGATGGACGCGCGCTGGACGATCGCGGGAGCCTAGCCCTTCGGCCGGCCCGCGTTCGCGATCGCGTCCTCGAGCGACTTGCGGGTCACCGTGCCCGTGCGCACCCAGGCGCGGTTGCCGGACGGATCGTAGAGCAGGGTCGTGGGCAGGCCCTTCACCTTCCCGAACACCTTCTCGGTGTCGTCGTCCTCGAGCACGAGCGGGTAGGCGTGGCCGAACTTCTTCGCGAACTGCCGCGTCTTCGCCTCGTCCTCCGAGTCGAGCGCGATGCCCAGCACCACCGCGCTCTGCGGCGCGTGGGCGCCGTGGAAGGCCGCGATCTCGGGGATCTCCTTGATGCACGGCGTGCACCACGTCGCCCAGAAGTTCACCACCACCCACTTGCCGCGGTAGTCGGCCAGGCGATGGCGCTTGCCGTCCGTGTCGGTGACCTCGAACGCGAGCGCCGCCGGGGCGGCCAGGCAGCACGCCAGCGCAAGGGCGGCGGCGATAACAAATGCATTCGTTTTCAAAAGCATTGCGGTCGTCTATCCTCGGTGTCGCACCCGCCCGGGAAGGCGGGGCCTACGATTAAGCCTTGAAAATCAAAGATTAACACAGCAGTGGCCCTCGATCTTCGCGTCCCCTCCGAACGCATCGCCCCGCCCAAGGACCTGGAACTGCGCCCGAAGCAGGCCCGGGCCTGGGTGGAATCGCTTCCCCTCAGCCAGAGCGCGGAGGCGGGCCGGAAGATCCTCGGCAACCTGTGCGCGATCAACCGCGCCAAGGTCGAGTTCGACGACCGGCTGCAGCTTTACGAAGCCTACCGGCCCGTGGCCGAGGTCGTGTTCGACGAGCTCGACGCGGTGTACGGCAAGTCGCTCCTGCCGCTGCCGCCCAAGGCGCGCGAGGCGCTCGCCCTCGCCCGCGAGCTGGCCACCGAGTTCGGCTATGGCTACAAGACGCTCCTGCTGGAGAAGACGGGCAAGCTCCTCGCCTTCGGCTCGAAGAAGCAGCTGCCCTTCGTCGCGTATCGCGCGATGGAGAGCCTGGCGCGGCTGCTGCACGCGAGCTACCGCTCGTACACGCCGATCCCGCAGGGCTCGTGGCGCGAGATCCACCTGCTCTACCTGCACGCGGAGAAGGAAGGCTTCGCGGGCGAGCCCGCGGACCCGCAGAGCAAGGCGAGCATCTCGGACCTGTACTCCGAGACGCTGCTCGTGTCCCTCACGGACCCCTACCGCCTCGTCCCCGGCGACCTCGACCGCGTCCTGCAGGTGATCGGCGGCCAGCGCGGCGCCTTCACGCTCGGGCAGGCAAGGCCGCAGACGCGCCCGGGCGCGCACTTCCTCGTGCCCTGCGACCAGGACCGGCCCCCGAAGCCGCTGCTTTCCGCCAACGACGATCCCGGCGGTCCCAACTGGCGGCTGCTCGACGCGAACCCCCTCGTCGACCGGCTCCGGGCGCGCCGCCAGGCGGTGGAGACGGGCAACGTCTCGGCCACCACCAGCAAGGCCGTGGGCCCGGAGATGCTCGCGCTGCTGGCCAAGCTGGTCACGCTCTGGGGGGATCCGCCCAAGCGCGCCTCCCGGCGCGACCCGATGGACGCCTCCGTGGCGGTGTGCGCCGGCATGCGCGCCATCACCCACTTCGTGTCGCTCGAGCCCAGGACGGACCCGCGCATCGAGGCGGAAGCCATCGCGAGCGCGGACACGATCCCGCTCGTCTTCATCCCGGACGACGAGGTCTCCCGGGGCATGAACGTGGGCGAGTGGGACGTCGTGAACCAGAGCGCCGGCGGCCTCAAGGTGCGCCGCATCGGCACCACGGCGCAGTCGGTCACCGTGGGCGAGGTCCTGGGCATCAAGTTCATGGGCAACACCCGCTGGACCGTGGGCGTGGTGCGCTGGCTCACGATTCTGGACGAGGGCGGCATGGAGTTCGGCATCCAGTACCTCGCCCCCGCGGCGCGCTACGTCGCCGTGCAGCCCACGATCACCTCGGCCGGAACGGTGCGCCCGGGCCTGCTGCTGTCCGAAAGCGACGACTTCGATTCGCCCGACACGCTGCTCACCGGCCCGGCGACCTACAGCGACCTGCGCGAGTTCGAGATCGACGACGAGGGGTTCATCTCGCGCGTGCGCGCCACCAGCCTCATCGAGCGCACGGGGCGCTTCGACCTCTTCCACATCTCGCAGTCCTGATTCACGCGCCGGGCGGCTCGCCGGGCGGTAGGGCGACCCAGCCCTGCCCCTCGCGGCGCAGCGCGCCGGTCCGCGCCAGGCGCTCGAGGAGGTCCTCCACCCGGTCGTCGGGCAATCCCGCGGCATCGCGAAGCGACGCGAACGCCACCGGCGCGCCACCGGCCGCCGCGAGGGCCCGCCCCACGCAGAACGCCGCCCGGTCCTCCTCCGCGCGCGCGTCCTCGTGCAGCCCGCGAAGGCCACGCCACCAGGTGAGGCAGGCCGTGAATTCCGCCCCGAGGAGCACGACGAGCCACGAGAGGTAGAGCCAGACCAGGAAGATCGGGATCGAGGCGAAGGCGCCGTAGACCAGCTGGTAGGTCGGCACCGCGCGGATGTAGGCCGCGAATACCGACTTCATCATCTCGAAGACGGCCGCCGCGAGGATGCCGCCGGCGAGCGCGTGGCTGGCCGGGACGTGCCGGTTCGGGATGATGCGGTACAGCAGGAAGAAGAGCACCGCGCTCACGGCCACGGGCACGACGCGCAGCACCGCCGCCTCGAGCCCCGAGGGCATCGCCAGCCGGTCGAGCGAGGCCGCCACCAGCCACGAGGTCGCCCAGAGCGACAGCCCGAGGAGGACCGGCCCGAGCGCGAGGAGCGCCAGGTAGCCGCTCACCGAGAGCCACAGGGGGCGATGCCGGTCCACGCGCCAGATCACGTTGAGCGAGCGGTCCACCGTGAAGAGGGTCGCGAGCGCCATCGCGAGGAGCGCGACGAGGGACACCGTGGTGAGGCGCCCGGCGGCCTCGGCGAACTGGCCCATGTAGACGGTGATGATCCTCCCCGCAATCTCCGGGACGAGGTTCATCAGCAGGAAGATCTTGATCTGCACCATCGCGCCCTCGAAGAAGGGCAGCGCCGAGAGGACGGCCACCGCGACCGTGAAGAGCGGCACGATGGCGAGCAGCGTGGTGAAGGTGAGCGCGCCCGCGATCTGCGGGCAGCGGTCCTCCTGCCAGCGACGGATCACGAACGCGACGAATCCTGCGATGTCGCGGAGGATGGCGGTGAGGGAATTCAAGCGGCAGGTATCATAGCACCGTGAAATCGGGACCCTGGCGAAGCGCAGCGATGGCCGACATCCTCGTCCTCTACTACAGCAGCAACGGCAGCGTCCGCGCCCTCGCCGAGAGCGTGGCGCGCGGCGTCGAGACCGTCGAGGGCATGCGCGCCCGGGTGCGCACGGTGCCGCGCGTCTCGCCCGTCACCGAGGTGGCCGCGCCCGCGGTCCCGCCCGCCGGCCCGCCCTACGTCGAGGCCCGCGACCTCGAGGAATGCGCGGGGCTCGCGCTCGGCTCGCCCACGCGCTTCGGCAACATGGCCGCGCCGGTGAAGCATTTCCTCGACACGCTCGGCGGCGAGTGGACGCGCGGAACGCTCTCCGGCAAGCCCGCGGCGGTGTTCACCTCCACCTCGACGATGCACGGCGGCCAGGAGGCCACGCTCCTCACGATGATGGTGCCGCTGCTGCACCACGGCATGGTGCTCGTGGGCATCCCCTACACCGAGCCGGACCTGAGCACGACCGCGGGCGGCGGCACGCCCTACGGCGCCTCGCACGTCGCCGGCCCGCTGGGCGAGCGGCCGGTCAGCGACGAGGAGAAGCGCCTCGCCCTCGCACTGGGCAGGCGGCTGGCGGCCATCGCGAGGAAGCTCGCCGCGTGAGCGCGCGCGCCGCCTGGCTCGCGGCCTGCGCGGCGTGGATCGGGCTGGTCCTCCTGGGCCTCGCTTGGGAGCTGCGCCTGGCGCCGCTCAGGCCCGGCGGCTCGTGGCTCGTCCTCAAGGTGGTGCCGCTGCTCCTGCCGCTGATGGGCCTGCTGCGCGGGCGGCGCTACACGTTCAAGTGGAGCTCGCTGCTGGTGTGGGCCTACATGGTGGAGGGCGCGATGCGGGCCGCCTCCGACCCGGGCCCCTCCGCGCGGCTCGCGGTCCTCGAGCTCGCGCTGGGCGCCGCCTTCTTCGCCGCCGCGGTCGCCTACCTGCGCGCGACGCGCGCGGGCCCGCGCCCCTGAGGCCCGCCTAGCCCACCGACCGCGCGCGATCCGTCGTGGCGGCGAGGAACACCTCGCGCAGGAACGAAAGAAGGCAGATCGTGAGCGCCCCGATCGACAGCACGAACATCCCGATGACGGGCCGGGAGAGGTCGAGCGAGACGAACGCGCCGAGGAACGCCGTTCCGATGAGCAGGCACACGAGGAGCGCCGAGAGCACGGCGAAGGCCATCGCCCAGAGCACGAGCTTGATGCGCTTGGCGAGGACGGCGAGCTCGCGCTCCATGGACAGGAGCGTCTCGCCCTCGAAGGCCGAGAGAAGCTCCTCGAGCTTGCGGCGCCGGTCCACGGCGCGGCCGAGCCGCCCGGTGAGCGCGTTGATGAGGGTGCCGATGGCGGTGAGCAGGAAAACCGGCGCCACCGCGAGCTGGATGGCGCGCGTGATGTCGAAGACGTGGGATTCGAGGACGGGCATGGGATCAATCTAGGCGGCGCCCGTGCCGGGCGTCAAGCGCGGCGCGCCTTCCACGCTGCCACGGCGAGCGGCAGCAGGCTCACGGCGATGATCGCGACGATGATGAGCGTGAGGTTGGCGCGCACCCAGGGCAGGTTGCCGAAGAAGTAGCCCGCGTAACCCAGCGAGGCGACCCACAGCACGGCGCCGCCCACGTTGTAGGCCGTGAAGCGCGCCGCGCCCATCTCCGCGAGCCCGGCCACGAAGGGGACGTAGGTGCGGATGATGGGGAGGAAGCGGGAGATGACCACCGCCGCCCCGCCGTAGCGCTCGTAGAACGCGTGCGTGCGCTCGAGGTGCTCGCGCTTCACCCAGCGCGAGCGGCCCTCGTCGAAGAACCGGCGCCCGAGCCAGCGCCCGATCGCGTAGTTGGTGGTGTTGCCCAGGATGGCCGCGGCCGTGAGCGAGGCCACGAGCAGGTGCACGTCCAGGCCGCCGAGCGCGGCGAGCGCCCCCGCCACGAACAGGAGCGAGTCCCCGGGCAGGAAGGGCGTCACGACGAGCCCCGTCTCCGCGAAGATCACGGCGAAGAGGATCGCGTAGACCCAGGCCCCGTAATCCCGGATCAGGGCCCCGAGGTGGACGTCGAGCCGGAGGACGACGTCCAGGAGCCCGGCCAGGATCTCCACGCGCGGCCGCTCAGGGCATCGCCGGCTCGGCGGCCTTCTTCTCGGGCTTCACGAAGTCCTCCCGCGAGGCGCCGAGGTACTTGGCGAGCGGGGCCGCGACCAGCACCGAGGAGTAGATGCCGAAGAGGATGCCGATCGTGAGCGCGAGCGCGAAGTAGTGCAGGCTCGCCCCGCCGAAGAAGAAGATCGACAGCACCATCATCTGCGTCGAGCCGTGCGTGATGATCGTGCGCGAGATGGTGCCCGTGATCGAGGCGTCCATGATCTCGTCCACGCTCGCGCGGCGCATCTTGCGGAAGTTCTCGCGCACCCGGTCGAAGACCACCACCGACTCGTTCACCGAGTAGCCCAGGACCGCGAGGACGGCCGCGAGAACCGGCAGCGAGAACTCCCACTGGAACAGCGCGAAGAAGCCCAGGATGATCACGATGTCGTGCAGGTTGGCGATGATCGTGGCCACCGCGAAGCGCCACTCGAAGCGGAAGGCGAGGTAGATCATGATGCCGACGCAGACGACGAGGAGCGCGAGCGCCCCGTCGGTGGCGAGCTCCTTGCCCACCTGCCCGCCGACGAACTCGGTGCGCACCAGGCGCGCCGAGGGATCCACGGCCTTGAGCACCTCCATGGCGGCCGTGCTCTGCTTCTGCATTTCCTCGTTCTGGATCCGGGGGTCCGGGTTCGCCTTGAGGGGCAGTCGGATCAGCACGTCCTGCGACGTGCCGAACTTGAGCACGTTGATGTCCTTGAAGCCGGCCTTGTCGAGGGCCTCGCGGATGTGGTCGGGCTGCGCGGCCTGGCCGTGCGTCACCTCCATCACCGTGCCGCCCGTGAACTCGATCGAGAAGTGCAGCCCCTTCACGGCGAGGAAGCCCACCGCCAGCACGAACGTGATCGCCGAGATCACGTTGAACACCAGTGCGTGGCGCATGAAGGGGATCGTGCGCCGGATCTTGAAGAATTCCATGGTCTCGGGTTCCCGGTTGGGTTCTCTGGCGGCCCTCAGGCCGTCGCGCCCTTCTTGTGCCAGTCGGTGTTGCCGATCGACACGCTGGCGACCTTCCTGCGGCCGCCGTAGATGAGGTTCACGATGCCGCGCGAGACCATCACCGCGCTGAAGATCGAGGTGAGGATGCCCAGGCAGTGCACCACCGCGAAGCCGCGCACGGGGCCGGAGCCGAAGGCGAGGAGCGACAGCCCCGCGATGAGGGTCGTGATGTTCGAGTCGAAGATGGTGCCGAAGGCGCGCTCGTAGCCGACCTGGATGGCCATCTGCGGGCTCATGCCGGCGCGCAGCTCCTCGCGGATCCTCTCGTTGATCAGCACGTTGGCGTCGATGGCCATGCCGAGCGTGAGCGCGATGGCCGCGATGCCGGGCAGCGTGAGCGTGGCCTGCAGCATCGACAGCAGCGCCACGAGGAACAGGAGGTTGGCCGCCAGCGCCGTGACCGAGATCAGGCCGAAGAGCGCGTAGTACGCGATCATGAAGGCGGAGATCGCGATGAAGCCGTACACGACCGACTTGAAGCCCTTGTCGATGTTCTCCGCGCCGAGCGAGGGGCCGATGGTGCGCTCCTCGATGATGTCCATGGGCGCGGCGAGGGCTCCGGCGCGCAGCAGCAGCGCGAGGTTCCTCGCCTCCTCCACGTCGCCGATGCCGGAGATCTGGAAGCGGTTGCCGAACTCCTCCTGGATGACCGGCCAGGTGAGGACGACCGTCGAGTTGCGCTCCACGAGCATCATGCCCATGCGCTTCTTGAGGTTCTCGCGCGTGGTCTGGCGCATGATGCGCCCGCCCGTGTCGTCGAGCGCCATCGAGACCACCGGGCGGTTGTCGCGCTGGTCGAAGCCGGGCTGGGCGTCCTTGATGCGGTCGCCCGTGATGACGAGGGCCTTCCTCACGATCACCGTGTTGCCGTCGGAGTCGAGGAACTTGTCGGTGCCGAAGGGCGCCGGCTGGTCCTTGTAGGACGCGAAGGCGTTCTGCCCCGGCCCGGACGCGTGCTCCTCCGAGACCATGCGCACCTCGAGCGTCGCGGTGCGGCCGAGGATCTCCTTGGCGCGGCCGGGGTCCTGCACGCCCGCGAGCTGGACCACGATGCGGTCCGCCCCCTGCTGCTGGATGATCGGCTCGGCCACCCCCAGCTCGTTCACGCGGTTGCGCAGGGTCTGGATGTTCTGCTGCAGGGCGAGCTCCTGCTCCTTCTTCACCACCTCCGGCTTGATGGAGGCGACGATCGAGGCCTCCTCGCCCGCGGCCTGCTCGCGGATCGTGAGGTCGGGCATCTCCTTCTCGATCAGCTTGAGCGCCGCGGCGCGCTGGTCGGCCTCGCGGAAGCGCACCACCACGCGCTCGCCCTCGCGGGCGAGGCCGGTGTAGTACACCTTCTTCTCGCGCAGGAGGCTGCGGATGTCGCCCACGTAGCGCTCGACGGACTTGTTGGCCGCGGCCTTCATGTCCACCTGCAGCAGGAAGTGCACGCCCCCGCGCAGGTCCAGGCCCAGGTACATGGGCTTGGATCCCAGCGCCTGCAGCCAGTGCGGCGTGGCCGGCTGGAGGTTGAGGGCCACCACGTAGCCCGCGGGCACCTTCGGCTGGATGATGTCCCGCGCCTTGATCTGGGTGTCCGTGTCGGCGAACCGGAAGGACACGTGGCCCTCGGCGACCTCGACGCCGGCGAGCGCGATTCCCGCGCCCTTGACGGCGGCCTCGAGGTCGGCGCGCATCGCGTCGTCCACCTTCGTCGCCGTGCGGGCGCCGGAGACCTGCACCACCGGCACCTCGCCGAAGAGGTTCGGCGCGGCGTAGACGAGGCTCACCACCAGCGCGACGGCGATGACGACGTACTTCCAGATCGGGTACTTGTTCATGCGTGGGAGGGCTCGGGAAGGACTACTTGATGGTGCCCTTGGGGAGGAGAACGTTCACCGCCTGCCTCTGGACCTGGATCACGACGTTGCTGGCCACTTCGAGGCCCACGTAGTTGTCGTCGATCTTCACGACCTTGCCGACGATGCCGACGGCGACGACCTCGTCGCCCTTCTGCAGCGCGTCGATCATGGCCTTGTGCTCCTTCGCCTTCTTCATCTGCGGCCGGATCATGAGGAAGTACAGGATCACGAACATCAGGACGATGGGCAGGAGGCCCATCAGGGTGTCGCCCTGGCCGGGGGCTCCGGCGGCTTGGGCGTAGGCGGTTCCGATCATTGGGGGTCTCCGGGCGGAATATCTTGATGCGGCAAGGGGTTAGCCTGCCGGAAAACATGCGATTCTAGCACGCGGACGCAGGCGCATTCGACCCCACGTGGGGGCGTCCCTCCGGGCGATCAACCCTCCGGGGGCTCGGGCGCCCGGCTCGCGCGCTCGCGCCGGAAGCGCTCCCTGAAGGCAGAAAACGAGCCCGCCGCGATGGCCTCGCGCATCTCGCGCATGAGGGCCTGGTAGTAGAACAGGTTGTGGATCGTGTTCAGGCGCGCGCCCAGGATCTCGTTGGCCCGGTGCAGGTGGTGCAGGTAGGCGCGCGAGAATTGGCGGCAGGCCGGGCAGCCGCAGGTCTCGTCCAGGGGCCCCGTGTCGGCCCGGTGGCGGGCGTTCTTGATCTTCACGTCGCCGAAGCGGGTGAAAAGCCAGCCGTTGCGGGCGTTCCGGGTGGGCATCACGCAGTCAAACATGTCCATGCCGCTCGATACGGCGTCCACCAGGTCCTCGGGCGTTCCCACCCCCATGAGGTAGCGCGGCCGGCCCGCGGGCAGCCTCGGGGCCGTGTGCGCGAGGATGCGCGCCATGTCCTCCTTGGGCTCGCCCACCGAAAGGCCGCCGATGGCGTAGCCGTCGAAGCCGATGGCCTCGAGCGCCTCCCGCGACTCGTCGCGCAGGTCCTCGTGCATGCCCCCCTGCACGATGCCGAAGAGCGCGTTGGCGTTTGCCTCGTGCGCGCCCTTCGAGCGCCCCGCCCAGCGCAGCGACAGCCGCATCGACTGCGCCGCCTCGTCGCGCGTGGCCGGGTAGGCCGTGCACTCGTCGAAGATCATCACGATGTCGGAGTCGAGCACGCGCTGGATGCGCATCGACTCCTCCGGCGTGAGGAAGAGCTTGTCGCCGTTGACGGGCGACTGGAAGGCCACGCCCTCCTCGCTCACCTTGCGCAGCGGGCCCAGGCTGTAGACCTGGAAGCCGCCGGAATCGGTGAGGATCGGCCTCGTCCACCCCATGAAGCGGTGCAGACCGCCGTGCGCGGCGATCACCTCGAGCCCCGGGCGCAGCCACAGGTGGAAGGTGTTTCCCAGCACGATGTCGGCGCCGACCTCCACCAGCTCCGCGGGCGACATCGCCTTCACCGTGCCGTAGGTGCCCACGGGCATGAAGGCCGGCGTCTCGACCTTGCCGTGGGCGAGCGTGAGCGTGCCGCGGCGGGCGGGGCCGTCGGTGGCGAGGAGGTCGAACTTCACGAGCGCCAGTGCGGCGGGAACGTCTTCCCGAAGTACGGCAGCGCCTCGATGCGCGCGGCCCACTGCGCGATGGGCGGCGGGAGGATCCCTTCGAGCTTCGATTGCGGCTTCTTCAGGGCGATGCGCTTCACGTAGGCGACGTCGGGGTACAGCACGAAGTCGGCGGCCGAGGGCGCCTCTCCCGCGAGGAACGCCCCGCGCAGCTCGCGACCGAAGTAGTCGAGCTCCTCGCGCAGCTTCTTCCTGCCCGCCTCGAGCCGCGACTCGTCGGGCGCCACGCCCTCGGCCTTCCTGTAGAGCTCGTCGTAGATCGGGGTGAGTCCCTTGCCGTCCAGGTGCTCCTCGTCCTCGCGCACGAGGCGCCAGAGGCGCGCCCGCTCCTGCGCCGTGCCCGGGAACAGGCGGTGCCCGCCCGCGATCTCGTCCAGGTACTCGAGGATCGCGAGCGACTCCCACAGCGCGAAGCCCTCGTGCACGATCGTGGGCACCTGGTGGCGCGGGTTGAGGGCCACGAACTCCGGCTTCAGCTGGTCTTTCTCCGAGAACGAGAGGACCTTCAGCTCGCAGGGAAGCCCGAGGTGCTCCAGGGCGAGCCAGACGCGCCAGGAATAGGGCGAGCCGTGGCCGTGGAAAAAGGTGAGTGCCATGAGGGGTTCCTTGTCGTTCGTGTTCCGGGTGGCAGTCTACAGAAAACGAAAGGGCCGCCCGGGGGCGGCCCTTGCGGTCGGCGGGAAGCCGGTTACAGCAGCGGCACGATGAGCAGCGCCACGATGTTGATGATCTTGATGAGCGGGTTCACGGCCGGGCCGGCGGTGTCCTTGTAGGGGTCGCCCACCGTGTCGCCCGTCACCGCGGCCTTGTGGGCGTCGGAGCCCTTGCCGCCGTGGTGGCCGTCCTCGATGTACTTCTTGGCGTTGTCCCACGCGCCGCCGCCCGTGCACATCGAGATGGCGACGAACAGGCCCGTCACGATCGTGCCCATGAGCATGCCGCCCAGGGCCTGCACGCCCGCGTCCTTGCCCATCAGGAAGCCGACGATGAGCGCGACCGCCACCGGCGAGAGCACCGGCAGCAGCGAGGGGATCATCATCTCCTTGATGGCGCCCTTGGTGAGCATGTCGACGGCCCGGGAGTAGTCCGGCTTGGCCGTGCCTTCCATGATCCCCTTGATCTCGCGGAACTGGCGGCGCACCTCCTCCACCACCGAGCCCGCGCAGCGCCCGACCGCCTCCATCGCCATGGCGCCGAAGAGGTAGGGGATCAAGCCGCCGGCGAACAGGCCGATGATGACCGCGGGGTTGGAGAGGTCGAAGGAGATGTGCCTGCCCATCTCCTCCAGCTTGTGCGTGTAGTCGGCGAAGAGCACCAGCGCGGCGAGGCCGGCGGAGCCGATGGCGTAGCCCTTGGTCACCGCCTTCGTGGTGTTGCCCACGGCGTCCAGCGGGTCGGTCACGTTGCGCACTTCCTTGGGGAGCTCCGCCATCTCGGCGATGCCGCCGGCGTTGTCCGTGATCGGGCCGTAGGCGTCCAGGGCCACGATGATGCCGGCCATGGAGAGCATGGAGGTGGCGGCGATCGCGATGCCGTAGAGGCCGGCGCACCAGTAGGCCGCCCAGATCGCCAGGCAGACCGACAGGACCGGCCACGCGGTCGAGCGCATGGACACGCCGATGCCCGCGATGATGTTGGTGGCGTGGCCCTTGGTCGATGCCTCGGCGACGTGCTTCACGGGCCCGTACTCGGTCCCCGTGTAGTACTCGGTGATGTACACCATGAGCGCGGTGAGCACCAGGCCCACGACGCAGGCGCCGAAGAGGCCGTTGACCGTGACGTTCGGGTAGACGCTCGCCACGTCCTTCATCATCCATCCGGTGACGAACCAGAAGGCCGCGAGCGAGATGACGCCCGCGACGCCCAGGCCCAGGTAGAGCGCGTTCATGATCTTGCCGCCCTGGGAGGTCTTCACGAAGTAGGTGCCGATGATCGAGGCGACGATGGAGACGGCCCCCAGCACGAGCGGGTAGGTGATCGCGTTGCCGACGACCGCGGGGCTGGGCATGAGGAGCGCGCCCAGCACCATCGTCGCGATGATCGTCACCGCGTAGGTCTCGAAGAGGTCCGCGGCCATGCCGGCGCAGTCGCCCACGTTGTCGCCCACGTTGTCGGCGATCACCGCGGGATTGCGCGGGTCATCCTCGGGGATGCCGGCTTCCACCTTGCCCACGAGGTCGGCGCCCACGTCGGCGCCCTTGGTGAAGATGCCGCCGCCCAGCCGCGCGAAGATCGAGATGAGCGAGGAGCCGAACGCGAGCCCGATGAGGGGCTTGGCGATGTCGCTCATCTTCGCGCCGTGCTCGGCCGAGCCCTGCAGCAGGAGGAAGAACCCGGTCACCGAGAGCAGGCCCAGGCCCACCACCAGCATGCCGGTGATGGCGCCGCCCTTGAAGGCGATGTCGAGCGCGGGCGCGATGCCGCCGCGCGCGGCCTCCGCCGTGCGCACGTTGGCCCGCACGGAGACGTTCATGCCGATGTAGCCCGCCGCGCCGGAGGCGACCGCGCCGATGGCGAAGCCCAGGGCGGTGAGCCAGCCCAGCACGAGCCAGATCACCACGAAGAGCACCACGCCCACCATGCCGATGGTCGTGTACTGGCGGTTGAGGTAGGCCTTGGCGCCGGCCTGGATGGCGGCGGCGATCTCGCGCATGCGGTCGTTGCCGTCCGGCTTCGACAGGATCCACTTGGCCGTCGCGGCGCCGTAGAGCAGCGCGAGCGCGCCACAGGCGAGCGCCAGGATTATTGCTGAGTTCAACATCGTGCTTCTCCCTTTGGTTCGATGACGAGAGTCGGAAAAACTTCGGAAGGCGCCGCCGCTACAGCTTGAAGGCGGTCTTTGTCTTCTTGCGAACTGCCGGATTCTTCAGGCGGACATAGCGCGGCAGGCCCTTCTCGAAAGGCGGGAAGGCCTCGCCGGCGACGAGCGGCTCCAGGTAGCGCCGGCACTTCGCGGTGATGTGGAAGCCGTCGGGCGTGATGAAGTCGCGCGGCATCTTCTTCTCGACGTTGGCCACGTCCTCGAGCCTGGCCACGCCGGTCTTCCAGCGGTAGGGGCGGCTGGAGGCCCGCACGATCGTCGGCATGACGCCGGAGACGCCCTTCACGGCGAGCTCGACGGCGGCCCTGCCCACGGCGTAGGACTGCTCGAGGTCCGTCCTCGACGCGATGTGGCGCGCCGCGCGCTGCAGGTAGTCCGCCACCGCCCAGTGGTACTTGTAGCCGAGCTTCGACTTCACGAGGCCCGCGATCATCGGCGCCACGCCGCCCAGCTGCGAGTGCCCGAAGGCGTCCTTGAGGCCCGACTCGGACAGGAACTTGCCCTCCTTGTCCTGCAGCCCCTCGGAGACGCCGATGCAGCAGTGGCCGAAGCGCTTCACGCTCTCGTCCACCTTCGCGAGGAAGGCCGCCTCGTCGAAGGCGATCTCGGGGAAGAGGAGCACGTGCGGGGCCTGGCCGGCCTTCGCCTGCGCCAGGCCCACGGCGGCCGTGATCCAGCCCGCGTGCCGTCCCATCACCTCGAGGACGAACACCTTGGTCGAGGTCTCGGCCATCGACTCCACGTCGAGCCCGGCCTCGCGCATGCTGGTGGCCACGTACTTGGCGACCGACCCGAAGCCGGGGCAGTTGTCGGTGACCGGCAGGTCGTTGTCGATCGTCTTGGGCACGTGCACCGCGACGAGCGGGTAGCCCATCTGCGCGGCGATGCGCGAGACCTTGAGGCAGGTGTCGGCGGAATCGTTTCCGCCGTTGTAGAAGAAGTAGCCGATGTCGTGCGCCCTGAACACCTCGATGAGGCGCTCGTACTCGTGGCCGCCCTTCTCCACGCCCTTGAGCTTGTAGCGGCAGGAGCCGAAGGCCCCGCCCGGCGTGTGCATGAGCGCGCGGATGTTCGCGGCCGGCTCGCGGCTCGTGTCGATGAGGTCCTCGGTGAGCGCGCCGATGATCCCGTTGCGCCCGGCGTAGACCTTGCCGATCTTCGACCTGTGCTTCCTCGCCGTCTCGATCACGCCCGCCGCGCTCGCGTTGATCACCGCGGTGACGCCGCCGGACTGGGCATAGAAGGCATTGCGGGGCATGGCTCGTTCCTCAGCCGAGGGCGGCGAAGATGCGGTCGCGGACCTGCTCGACCGTGCCGTCGCCGGGAATGCGGTGGCATTTGGGCGCGTGCGGGTCGCCCGTCGCGGACCAGCGGGCGTAGTACTCGACCAGGGGCATCGTCTGCTGGTGGTAGATCTCCAGCCGGTGGCGCACCGTCTCCTCCGTGTCGTCGGCGCGCTGGATGAGGTCCTCTCCGGTCGCGTCGTCCTTGCCCGCGACCTTCGGCGGGTTGTACTTCACGTGGTAGGTGCGCCCGGACGGCAGGTGGACGCGCCGGCCGGACATGCGGTCGATGATGGCCGCGTCCTCGACCGCGATCTCGACCACGTGGTCCACGTCGATGCCGGAGGCCTTCAGGGCCTCGGCCTGGGGAATCGTGCGCGGGAAGCCGTCGAAGAGGAAGCCGCGCGCGCAGTCCGGCGCCTGGATCCTTTCCTTGACCAGCGAGACGATGATGCCGTCCGACACGAGCTCTCCGCGGTCCATGATCGCCTTGGCCGCGAGCCCCTGCGCCGTTCCCGCCTTCACGGCCGAACGGAGCATGTCCCCGGTGGAAATCTGCGGAATCGCGTACTTCTGGGTGATGAAGCCGGCCTGGGTGCCCTTGCCTGCGCCCGGGCCACCCAACAAGATCAGGCGCATGGGCCTGCCTCCCTCAGAGGGGTTTCTTTTGGAAAAGCGCTCAATTATCGCCGCCCCGGGGGAACCGGGTCAAACCCGGGGAAACCCGGTAGCGGGGGGGTATCAGGCCGCGCCCCGGCCGAGGATCTTCCGCACCCGGGCAAGATCCTCGGGGGTATCCACGCCCGCCTCGACGGGCTCGCTCCAGAAGGCCACGGCGATCCGGTGCCCGTGGCCCAGGGCGCGAAGCTGCTCGAGCGCCTCGAAGCGCTCCGCCGGCGTCTGCGACAGGCCCGAGAACCGGCGCAGGAAGCCCACCCGGTAGGCGTAGATGCCGATGTGCCGCAGCGCCGGGAACCCGGGCGGGAGCTTGCCCTTGGTCTCGGCGAAGGCGTCGCGGGCGTACGGGATGGGCGCGCGCGAGAAGTAGGTCGCGTAGCCGTCGGTGTCGTGGACCACCTTCACCACGTTCGGGTCGAAGAAGGCCTTGGCGCTCGTGATGGGGTGCACGGCCGTGGCGATGGAGGCCTTGGGGCGCAGTGCCAGCTCGCGCGCCACCGCGCGCACGAGGAGCGGGTCGATGAGCGGCTCGTCGCCCTGCACGTTCACCACGATCTCGTCGTCGGCGAGCCGCAGCAGGTCCACCGCCTCGGCCAGCCGGTCGGTGCCCGTGGGATGGGCCGGGGAGGTCGTGCACACCCGCCAGCCGAGCGCCGCCATGGCGTCGGCGATGTCGGCGTGGTCGGTGGCGATCACCACCTCCCCGGCGCCGCTCTCCGCGGCCCGCTCGGCCACCCAGGCGACCATCGGCTTGCCCGCGATGTCGGCGAGCATCTTGCCCGGCAGCCGCGTCGAGCGCAGGCGCGCCGGGATGATCACCTTGAACGCGAAGGTCTTCAAGGCGAGGGGCGCCTCAGGCTTCCTCTTCGGGGCCGAGCTTCCTCGCCTCCTCCTCGAGCATGACGGGGATGTCGTCGCGCACGGGGAAGGCGAGCCGGTCGGCGCGGCAGAGAAGCTCCCCGGCCTCGCGGCGGTGGACGAGGGGGCCCTTGCAGATGGGGCAGACGAGGATCTCGAGGAGCTTGGGGTCCATCAGGGGCTTTTCCGGTCGGCGAGGCGTTCGAGGAGGAAGGCGTCGAATTCCGGCGGCAGCGCCGCCTCGACCCGAAGGAACCACATCCGCGCATCGGCGAATGCCGCGCATTTTACGGCATCCTTCTCCGTCATGACGACGAGGTCCGCGCCCGGCAGGCGCAGCTCGCCGGGCTGGAAATGGTGGTGGTCCGGAAAGGGGTGGCGCTCGGCCGTGACGCCCAGGCGCTCCAGGTGCGCGAAGAAGCGCGCGGGGCTGCCGATGCCGGCCACGGCCGCGACCCGGTGGCCGCGCGCGGCCAGCGCGAACTCCGCGGGCGCGAGGTCCTGGCCGGCCAGGCTGACGAAGCGCTCGCCCGCGAGGTGCATCGCGAACTGGCGCAGCGCCGGCACCGAATCGGAGTTGCCCCCGTTCACCACCGCGCAATCCACCTCCCGCAGGCGCGACACCGGCTCGCGCAGCGGCCCCGAGGGAAGCGGCAGCCCGTTGCCGAACAGCCGCTCGCCGTCGACCACCGCGATCTCCACGTCCCGCCCGAGCGCGTAGTGCTGAAGGCCGTCGTCGCTCACCAGCACGTCCACCTCCGGGTGCGCCGCGAGGAGCGCGCGCGCGGCGGCGGGGCGGTCCGGGGAGAGATAGACCGGCACGCGGGTGCGCCGGGCGATGAGGACGGGCTCGTCGCCGAAGTGCTCCGGGGTGGCCACGCCGGGGAGCACGCGCACCACGCCGCGGGGGTCAGCTTCCGTGGGCGGCACGCGCCCGTAGCCGCGCGAGACCACGCCGGGGCTGCGGCCGGCCGCGCGCAGCAGTTCCACCACGGCGATGACCAGCGGCGTCTTTCCCGTTCCGCCGGCGGTGATGTTGCCCACCACGATCACCGGGACGGGCGCCTTCCAGGAGCGCAGGATGCCGGCGCGATAGAGCGCGCGGCGCAGCAGGGAGGCGGCGCGGAACACGAGGGCGAGCGGCAGGAAGACGAGCGCCCCGCCGCCGAGGCGCTGCCATTCCCGTTCCAGCCAGGCGCCCATGGACGGGGTGCGCGCCCCTACTTGCGCGACTGCGTGGTGAAGGAGATGTGGTTGTAGCCCGCGATCCGCGCCGCCTCCATCACGTTCACCACGGACTGGTGCGTGGCGGCGGCGTCCGCGCTGATCGCCACGACGGGCTCCTTCGCGCCCTTGGCCGCCTCCTGCAGCCGCGTGGCGAGCCCGGCCGGGTTGTCGTAGGCGACCGTGGCGCCGTTGACGGCGTAGCGCCCGTTCGCGTCGACCGCCACGGTGAGCACCTGCGGGCGGTCGGGCGACTTTTCCGCGGCCGAGTCCGGCAGGTTGATCTGCAGCTCGGCGAAGCGGCTGTAGGTCGTGGTGAGGAAGAGGAAGATCAGGACGACGATGAGGATGTCGATGAGCGGGATCAGGTTGATCTCCGGCTCCTCCCGCGCCCTGCCGCGGCGGAAGTTCATGCGCGCCGTTCGCCCCGCAGGATCTCCACCAGCTTGATGGCCTGGCTCTCCATCTCGACCACCAGCACGTCCACGCGGTTGCGGAAGTGGCGGTAGAAGATCACCGCGGGGATGGCCACGCCGATGCCGAAGAGCGTGTTGTAGAGCGCCACCGAGATGCCGTGCGCGAGCTGCGCGGGGTTGCCGCCTCCCGTGGGGGACTGCGAACCGAAGATCTCGATCATGCCCACGATCGTGCCGAAGAGCCCCAGCAGCGTGGAGACGGTGGCGATCGTCCCCAGGGTGTTCAGGAAGCGCTCGAGATCGAGCGAGACCGCGCGCCCGGCGTCCTCCACCGCGTCCTTGATCACCTCGCGCGGGCTCTTCTCGTTGGCGAGCGCCGCGGCGAAGATGCGCCCGATGAGCGGCCCCTGCTGCAGGCGGTTGAGGAGGTCCTGCGTCACGCCCTTCGACTGGTACTCGCGGATCGTGGCGGGAAGGAGCTCGCGCGGGGCGACCACCGCGGCGCGCAGCGACCAGAAGCGTTCCCCGATGATGGCCAGCGCGACGATGGAGGTGAGGATGATGAACCAGATCGGCCATCCGGCCGCTTCGATGATAGACAGCACGCGTGCTTGTCCTTCCGGGAAATTTCGCACGGCATTTTCGCCTGCCCTCCCGCGTTCCACAAGCCCTAGTGGCATTTGGCGCGGGACTCCACAAGCGCGTTGAGAAATCACTTGAAGTCCGGTTTCGGCGCGCCGGCCGCGAATCGAGCAACGGCGCGCCTTTGCGGCCGAAATCGCCCGGAAAGCGGCGTCGATTCTCGCGCGACAAGGGGCTTGCGATGGGGCAAGGCCACAGTGTCGCGAATCATCCACAGAGCCTGTGGATAACCCTGTGGGTTCCTGCCGGGGGGCTTCTCCAAGTCGTGTTCCGGTAAGGCTTTTTTTTCCTCCGCTCATTTTTTGAGCGTCCGGGGTTCACGTCTAATAATCAAACACTTAGAGTTTTTTTCCCCTGTCAAGTGGAGAGTTTCGCCGCGCGACGGGTTTGCGCAGTGCGTCAGTCCCGTGACGGTGGATAGAGGCCCCGTCGCGGCGCCCCGAGAAAGCGTCTAGGATGCGCCCCCATGGCCTCCCTGCCCCCCTCGGCGCCCCTCACCGTCACGGAAATCAACCGCCGCTCCCGGCAGCTCCTGGAGGGCCAGTTCGGGCTGGTCTGGGTGGTGGGGGAGATCTCCCGGGCCACCCTCGCCTCCTCCGGCCACTGGTACTTCGTCCTGAAGGACGAGGGCGCGGCCATCGACTGCGCCATGTTCAAGGGCCGCGCGCAGCACCTCGATTTCCGGCCCGAGAACGGCCTGAAGGTGGAGGTGCGCGCCCGGGTCACCATCTACGAGCCGCGCGGGGCCTACCAGCTCGCCGTCGAGCAGATGCGGCACGCGGGGCTGGGCGCGCTCTTCGAGGCCTTCGAGAAGCTCAAGGCCCGGCTGGGCGCCGAGGGCCTCTTCGAGCCCTCGCGCAAGAAGCCGCTGCCCGCCTACCCGCGCGCCATCGGCGTGGTCACCTCGCCGGCGGCCGCGGCGCTGCGCGACATCCTCACCACGCTCGCGCGCCGCGCGCCCATGCTGCCGGTGATCCTCTATCCCACGCCGGTCCAGGGCGAGGGGGCGGCCGCGCAGGTGGCAGGCGCCATCGCGGCCGCCAACGCCCGGCGCGAGTGCGACGTGCTCATCGTGGCGCGCGGCGGCGGCAGCCTCGAGGACCTGTGGGCCTTCAACGAGGAGGCCGTCGCGCGCGCGATCGCCGCCTCCGCCATCCCGGTGGTGAGCGGCGTTGGCCACGAGACCGACTTCACGATCGCCGACTTCGTGGCCGACCTGCGGGCGGCCACGCCCACCGCCGCGGCCGTCGCCGCGAGCCCGGACCGCGACGCTCTCCTCGCGCAGCTCGCCCGCGCCCGCGCCCGACTGGCGCGCTGCGCCGCGCGCGCCCTCGACGACGCGGGCCAGCGGCTCGACCTGGCGGCGCGCCGGCTCCTCACGCCCGCCGAGCGCATCGAGCGCGCCCGGGCCGAGCTCGCCACGATGTCGAGGCGCCTCGCGCTGCAGGCGCGGGGGGCCCTGGACCTGCGCGCCGCGGCACTGCGCGGGATCGCGCCCCGGCTTCGCGGCGCGTTGCCCGCGCTGCCCGCGCTCGCGCGGGACCTGGGCCGCCAGGCGCGCCGCCTCGCCGCGGGGGCCGCGCGCGCGCAGCGCGATCGCCAGGCCGCGCTGTCCGCGCTTTCCGCTTCGCTGGGCCACCTCGACCCCACGCAGGTGCTCCGGCGCGGCTACGCCATCGTGCGCTCGCCGGGCGGCGAAGTCGTGCGCTCCGGGGCCGCGCTTGCGCGCGGCGACGCGCTCGAGGTGACCTTCGCCGAGGGAGGCGCGCGCGTCAGCGTCGAGGAGGCGCGGGCGGATTCCTCGCCGAAGCGGCCGGGGGTATAGTGGATTTGCGACACCAACAACTTCCAGGAGGAGTGAGCATGGCCAAGAAAGCGAAAGCCAAGAAGCCCCGCGCAACCACGCCTGCCGTCTACCGGATCACCGAGATCGTCGGCACGAGCCCCACGTCGTGGGCCGAGGCCGCCGCCAACGGCATCAAGGCCGCCTCGAAGAGCCTGCGCGACCTGCGCGTGGCCGAGGTCGACCGGCTCGACGTGAAGATCGAGAGCGGCAAGCTCATCTATCGCGCGAAGCTCAAGCTGAGCTTCAAGTACCACGGGGACGATTAGGCCGCCAGTCCACCTGGCGAGGCGTCCCTACGCACCCAGGAACCGTTCCACGCGCCCCGCCGCCTCGCCCGCGAGGCCGGGGCGCAGGCAGTCCAGCCGCTCCACTTCCCGCATCGCCCGCAGCCACGTGAGCTGGCGCTTGGCCAGCTGCCGCGTGGCCGCGCTTCCCCGCGCTTCCAGCGTCGAGGCGGGCTCGATCCCCTCGAGCGTCTCCCACGCCTGGCGGTAGCCCACGGCCCGCATCGACGGCAGGCCCGCCTCCAGCGCGTACCGGGCGCGAAGCGCCACCACCTCCTCCACGAGCCCGCCAGCGAGCATGGCGCGGAAGCGCTCCTCGATCCGCCGGTGCAGCACCGCCCGGTCCGAGGGCTCGAGCACCAGCGTGAGCGCGGCGAAAGGCGCTCGCGCGCGGCCCTCTCCCGCGATGAGCGCGGTGAGGCTGCGGCCGGAAAGGCGCCAGACCTCCAGCGCCCGCTGGATGCGCTGGGCGTCGTTGGGATCGAGGCGCGCGGCGCTCGCGGGATCGACCTTCGCGAGCTCGGCGTGCAGCGCGGGCCAGCCGCGGTCCCTCGCGTCCCGGTCGAGCTCGGCGCGCAGGCCCGGGTCGGCCGCCGGCAGCGCGGCGAGCCCGCGCATCAGGGCGCGCTCGTAGAGCATGGTGCCGCCGGCGAAGAGCGGCACCTTGCCGCGCGCGGCGATTCCCGCCGCCACGCGAAGCGCGTCGTCGCGGAAGCGCCCCGCCGAGTACGCCTCGGTGGGCGGCACGATGTCGACGAGGTGGTGCGGCACGGCGGCGAGCGTGGCCGCCGCGGGCTTGGCCGTGCCGATGTCCATGTCGCGATAGACGAGCGCGGAGTCCACGCTCACGATCTCCAGCGGGAAGCGGGCGGCGAGCTCGAGGGCGAGCGCCGTCTTCCCGCTCGCGGTGGGCCCGAGGAGGAAGACCGCCGGGGGCAGCTCCTGCATCGCGGGCGGCCCTAGCGGCCGCGCAGGAAGAGGCGGTCGAGGTCCGCCATCGAGAACTGCACCCAGGTGGGGCGGCCGTGGTTGCAGCTGCCCGCGCGCTCCGTCTCCTCCATCTCGCGCAGGAGCGCGTTCATCTCCGGCACCGTGAGGCTGCGGTTGGCGCGCACGGCCGCGTGGCAGGCCATGGTGGAGAGCAGCTCGTTGCGCCGCTCGAGGAGCACGCGGCTTGCCCCGAACTCGCGCATCCCGGCGAGCACCGAGCGCAGCATCGCGGGCGCGTCCAGGTCGGCCAGGAGCGCCGGGACCGCCCGCACCACGAGCTCGCGCGGGCCGGCCGCGCCCACCTCGAACCCCAGGCTCGCGAGCGCCCCGGCCGAGCGGCCGGCTTCCTCGACCTCCTCGGCCGTGGCCGGCATCGCCACGGGCACGAGCAGCGGCTGCGCGGGCAGGCGGGAGACGTCGAGCGCGCCCTTGAGCTTCTCGTACACGATCCGCTCGTGGGCCGCGTGCATGTCCACCACCACGAGCCCCGCGGCGTTCTGCGCTAGCACGTACACGCCGTGCAGCTGGGCCAGGGCGTAGCCCAGCATGGGCGGGGCGCCCGGCTCGGTGCCCGGCGCCTGCGCCGCCGGGCGGCGCTCGTCGTTCGTGGCGGCCGCGAGGAAGGCCTCGTAGCGGGAGGGCGGCTGCGCCACGGCGAGCGAGCCCTGGGAATAGGCGAAGGCGGGCGGGGCGGCGGTCGCGGGCCTCGCGGCGCCGGCGAGCGGGACGGCGAGCGCGCGCGAGAGCGCGTGGAAGACGAACTGGTGCAGCGCGCCCGCGTCGCGGAAGCGCACCTCGGTCTTCGCGGGGTGCACGTTCACGTCCACGAGCCGCGGGTCGATGTCGAGGAAGAGCACGTACGCCGGATGGCGGTCGTGGTGCAGCACGTCCGCGTAGGCCTCGCGGATGGCGTGCGAGAGGACCTTGTCGCGCACGAACCGGCCGTTCACGAAGAGGTACTGCGCGTCGCGGGATGCACGCGTGAATCCGGGGGCCGCCACCAGGCCGGAGATGCGCACCGAGGCGCCGCTCGCCTCCACCTCCACGGCCGAGTCCGCGAAGTCCGCGCCCACCACGCCGGCCGTGCGCCCGCGCGGCGATGCCGGGGCGAGGTGGGCCACGCGCCGTCCGTTGTGCGTGAGCGAGAAGGCGACGGCGGGCCGCGACAGCGCCACGCGCGAGAACGCCTCCTCGCAGCGGGCGAACTCCGTGGTCTCGCTCTTCAGGAACTTGCGCCGCGCCGGCGTGTTGAAGTAGAGCTCCTCCACCTCGACGGTGGTGCCTCCCGCGAGGGCGGCGGGCTCCACCGGGGCGAGCGCGCCCCCGTCGCAGGCGACGCGCCAGGCGTGGCGGTCGCCGGCCCGGCGGCTGGTGATGGCCAGGCGCGAGACGGCGCCGATGGAGGCGAGCGCCTCGCCGCGAAAGCCCAGCGTGGCGGCCCGCTCGAGGTCCTCGAGGGAGGCGATCTTGCTGGTGGCGAAGCGGGCCAGGGCGAGGGGCAGGTCCGCGGCCTCGATGCCCTCGCCATCGTCGGCCACCCGGATGCGGCGGATGCCTCCCTCGGCGAGGTCCACGGACACCGAGCGTGCGCCGGCGTCCAGGCTGTTCTCCACCAGCTCCTTGAGCGCGGAGGCCGGCCGCTCGACCACCTCGCCGGCGGCGATCTGGTTGACCAGCAGGTCGGGGAGCTCGCGGATGTGGCCCATCGTGGCGGCGCGCGCCGTTCGAACCGGCGCGCGGCAAGGGGATTTTCGTCCCGGGATCGAGGGCGAATGTTACACTCAAAGCACGACAACGAGCGCGCCGAGCAAGAGCGCGCCTGCACGCGCGCCGGAGCGGCATGAGCCCCAACGACCCGCCTCGAAATCCCCGAGAAGCCGCCAGCCCGAGCCCCGCGCCGATCGGCGCGGTCCGCGAGGAGCAGGTCCGCCTCCTCTTCCGCTTCTCCCTCGTGGGCTACCTCGCCACGCTTCTCGTGGTTTTCATCCTCGGCGCGGTGCTGTGGGAGGACCTCGCGCGGCCCCCGCTCTTCGCCTGGTTCGCGGCCATCTCGGCCATCACCGTCGGCCGCTACGCGCTGTACAAGCTCTTCATCAACCGCAACCCCCCTCCGGCGGAGCTCCGCGCCTGGGAGCGCAGCTTCCTCGTGGGCTCGGTCCTCACGTCGCTGTGCTGGGCCGTGATCGCCACCTTCCTGCTGCCGGACTCGGCGCACCTCGCGCAACGCCTGACGGTGGTGATGCTGGTGACGCTCCTGGTGACCGGCGCCGTCGGCTACTACGCCCCGCACCCGCACGCCTTCAAGATCAGCGCCTTCGTGGGCCTGGTGCCCTTCGCGCTGACGCTGGGCTTCTCGGGCGACCGCATCCAGATGTTCCTGTCGGGGGCGATCCTCCTGCTCGCGGGAGTGCTTCCCTACGTGCACGACCAGCTCAACCGCGCCCTCGTCGGCTCGCTCGCCGCGCGGCAGGACAAGGACACGCTCGCGGGCGAGCTCGAGGTCGAGCGCGCGCGGCTGCAGCAGGCGAACGACGCGCTCGCCGAGGAGATGGTCGGGCGCCTGAAGGCCCAGCAGGCCGAGCTGATCGCCGCCCAGAAGCTGCGCATGCACGTCGAGCGCACGCCGCTCGCCGTGATCGAGTGGGACCGCGAGCACCGGGTGACCGCCTGGAACCCGGCGGCCGAGGCGATCTTCGGCTTCCCCGCCAGCGAGGCGCTGGGCCGGCGCGCCCCGGAGTTCATCGTGCCGCCGGGAAGCGCCGAGGCGGTGGAGTCGATGTGGCTCGAGCTCGCCGAGACGCGCGACGGCACCAAGGTGAGCCTCGAGAACATCACGCGCAACGGCCGCACGATCCAGTGCGAGTGGTACAACACGCCGCTCGTCGACCCGGGCGGGCGGATCGTGGGCTTCGCCTCCCTCGTGCAGGACGTGACCGAGCGCCTGAACACCGAGCGCACGATCCACTACATGGCGCACCACGACGCGCTCACGGGGCTGCCCAACCGGCGCCTCATGCAGGACCGCCTGAACCAGGCGATCATGCAGGCGCGGCGCAAGCAGCGCCACGTGGGGGTCCTCTTCCTGGACCTGGACCGCTTCAAGCTCCTGAACGACACGCTCGGCCACGACACCGGCGACTACATCCTGAAGGACGTGGCGCGGCGCCTCACCTCCTGCGTGCGCGAGGTGGACACCGTCTCGCGCGAGGGCGGCGACGAGTTCGTCGTGGTGCTGCCGGACCTCGAGCGTCCGGAGAACGCGCGCATCGTGGCCGACAAGATCCTGCGCGAGTTCGCCAGGCCCGTGGAGATCGGCGGCCAGGACATCCACATCACGACCTCGATCGGGATCGCGCACTACCCGAACGACGCGACCGACGTGAACCACCTCCTCAAGCACGCCGACAGCGCGATGTACCAGGCCAAGGACTCGGGCCGCAACACCGTGCGCTTCTTCACCAGCGACCTGAACTACCTGCTGTCGCGCCGCCTCGAGGTGGAGGGCCGGCTGAGGAAGGGCATCGAGAACGAGGAGTTCTTCCTGCGCTACCAGCCGCAGGTGGATGTCGCCACCGGCCGCATCGTGGGGATGGAGGCGCTCATGCGCTGGAACGACCCGGTCAAGGGGGAGATCTTCCCCAAGGACTTCATCTTCGTCGCCGAGGAGCTGGGCCTCATCGTGCAGCTGGGCGAGTGGGCCTTCCGCACCGCCTGCCGGCAGCTCAAGGGCTGGGAGGACGAGGGAGTGCGGGACGTGAGTGTCGCCGTGAACATCTCGCCGCGCCAGTTCATGTCGCGAAGGCTCGTCGCCTCGCTCCTGGCGATCGTCCGCGAGGCCGGCGCGGACCCGCACCGCGTGGAGGTCGAGATCACCGAGACGATGGTCATGAGGAACCTCGAGCAGTCCATCGAGATCCTGGGGCAGCTGCGATCGGTCGGCATGGGGGTTTCCATCGACGACTTCGGCGTGGGCTACTCGTCGCTGGGGCAGCTGCGGCGGCTGCCGGCGACCGCCCTCAAGATCGACCGCTCCTTCGTGGCCAACGTCCCGGACGACGCCTCGAGCGCCTCCATCGTGGAGGCGATCATCGCCATGGCGAGGAGCCTGGGGCTGCGGGTCGTGGCCGAGGGGGTGGAGACGCGCGCGCAGCTCGACTTCCTGCGCGGCCACCGGTGCGGCACCTTCCAGGGCTACCTCTTCTCGAAGCCCCTCACGGCGCTCGAGGCCTCGGCGATGCTGCGCGCGCAGGCGGGCGGCGCGGGCGGTCGCACCGCGGCCTGAGGCGCGATCGGCCCCACCTCAGGGGTTCTGCGCGAGGCGGGCGCGCGCGAGCGGCGGGTTCTTGGCCAGGTAGTTGCGCAACCCCTGCAGGATGGCGTCGGCCATCTTCTCCTGGTAGGCGGAGTCCTTCAGGCGCAGCTCCTCCTGGGGATTGGAGATGAACGCCGTCTCCACCAGGATCGAGGGGATGTCGGGGGCCTTGAGCACGGCGAAGCCCGCCTGCTCGACCGAGGCCTTGTGCAGGTGGTTGATGTCGCCCAGCTCGCCGAGCACCGCCTTGCCGAGCTTGAGGGAGTCGTTGATGGTCGCCGTCTGCGACAGGTCGAGCAGCGTCCTGGCGAGAACCGGGTCCTTCACGTCCAGGTTCACCCCGCCGATGAGGTCGGACTCGTTCTCGCGCTTGGCCAGCCAGCGCGCCGCAGCCGAGGTCGCGCCGCGCTCCGAGAGGGCGAAGACGGACGAGCCGCGGGCGTGCGGCTGCACGAAGGCGTCCGCGTGCACCGACACGAACAGGTCCGCCTGCACGCGCCGCGCCTTCTGCACGCGCTGGGCAAGCCCGATGAAGTAGTCGCCGTCGCGGGTGAGCACCGCGCGCATGCCGGGCTCGCGGTCGATGCGCTCCTTGAGCCGGCGCGCGATCGCGAGCGTCACGTCCTTCTCGTGCGTTCCCCGCCGGCCGCGCGCGCCCGGGTCCTCGCCGCCGTGCCCGGGGTCGATCACCACCGTGACGAGGCGCTGCTCGACCCTGGGCGCCTTCCCCTTGTCCGCGGGCCTGGCCGCGGGGGGCTTGCCGGGATCGGGCTTCACCACCGGCAGGTCCGGCACTGCGGGCTCCATCGCCGGCGCCGCCGGGGCGGGCTCGAGGACCGGCGCGTTCGCGATCTCGCCGATGGGGTCGGGGCCGGGCTGCACGAGGGCGAGCAGCGGGTCGCGGGGCTTTTCCGGGTAGAGGTCCAGCACGAGGCGGTGGCGGTAGTCGCCCGCCGGCGCGAGCGGGAAGACGTAGGGCTTCACCGCGCTCTTCAGGTCGAAGACCACGCGCGCCACGTTCGGGCGGTTCATCGCCACCCGCACCTGCGTGATGTAGGGATCGTCCTCGCGGACCTTGGAGACGATGCTCCTGAGCTCCGCGTCGAGGTCCACGCCCTCCAGGTCCAGCACGAGGCGCGGGGGATCGGGAATCTCGAAGAACTGGTGGCGGACGGGCCTGGCCGTCTCGAAGGTGACGCGCGTGTATTCCTGCGCGGGCCACACGCGCGAGGCGATCACGGCCTGGCCGGCCAGCGCCGCGGGCGCGACGAGCGCGAGGATCAGGAAGGACGCAAGGCGGCGAGCAAGCGCTCGCCAAGGGCGGTCGACGCCGTGAGGGTCGCCGAGCGACCCGGCTCCGTCACTTCGAGGGCGATTTCCAGGTCCGCGGGCGGCAGTTGTCCCCGTGCCCGTTCCGGCCACTCCACGAGGCAGATGTTTCGCCCGTTGAACACGTCCCGGAAGCCCGCGTCGATCCATTCGGATGGGTCGTGGAACCGATAAAAATCAAAGTGATAGAAGTTTAACCTCGAAACTTCATAAACTTCAACCAGCGCGTAGGTGGGGCTTTTCACCCGCCCGGCGTGGCCCAGGGCCCGAAGCAGGCCCCGCACCAGGGTCGTCTTGCCCGCTCCCAGCTCGCCGCGAAGGGTGACCAGCATGCCCGGCGCGAGGTGCGGGGCGAGGGCCGCGCCCAGGGCGAGGGTCGCGTTTTCGTCGGGGAGCGCGAGGGTGGGCACGGGGTTCGGGGAAGCGCTTCGGGCTACCATCCCAGGTGATGGATACGGGACATTCTTCCGCCGCCCTGTCCGCGCGCGTCAAGCGCTGGGGCCTGGAGGCGGGCTTCGACGCGGTGGCTATCTCCGGCATCGACCTCGCCCAGGAGGAGGCGCGGCTCCTCGAGTGGCTCGGCCGCGGATGGCACGGGGCGATGGATTATATGGCACGCCACGGCACGCGCCGCGCGCGTCCCGCCGAGCTCGTGCCCGGGACCGCGAGCGTGGTGTGCGTGCGCCTGGACTACTGGCCGGGCGAGGCGCGCGCGGCGGAAGAGGTCCTCGCCGACCCCGGACTCGCCTACGTCTCCCGCTACGCCGTGGGCCGCGACTACCACAAGGTGCTGCGCGCGCGCCTGCAGGCGCTCGCGGACCGGATGACGGCCGAGCTGGGCCCCTTCGCCTACCGCGCCTTCACCGACAGCGCCCCGGTGATGGAGGTGGCCCTCGCGGCGCGCGCGGGGCTGGGCTGGCCCGGCAAGCACACGCTGCTGCTTTCCCGCGAGGCCGGCTCGACCTACTTCCTGGGCGAGCTCTTCGTGGGCATGGACCTCGCGAAGGACGCGCCCGTGGCGGAGCATTGCGGCACCTGCGAGCGCTGCCTGGAGGCCTGTCCCACGCGCGCCATCGTGGCGCCCTGGCAGCTCGACGCGCGCCGCTGCATCTCCTACCTCACGATCGAGAATCCCGGCCCCATCCCGGAGGACCTGCGCCCCGCGATCGGCAACCGAATCTACGGCTGCGACGACTGCCAGCTCGCCTGCCCCTGGAACAAGTACGCGCGCAAGGCCCGCGTGCCCGACTTCGCGGCGAGGAACGGGCTGGACGCGGCCACGCTGGTGGAGCTCTTTTCCTGGACGCGCGAGGAGTTCGAATCGCGCCTGGAGGGCTCGGCCATCCGCCGCATCGGGCACGCCCGGTGGCTGCGAAACATCGCCGTCGCCCTGGGCAACGCGCCCGCCGGCCCGGAAGCCCTCGCCGCGCTCCGCGCGCGCGCGGACGACGCCGACCCGCTCGTGCGCGAGCACGTGGCCTGGGCCATCGGCCGGCAGGAAGGCTGAACGGGCCGGGCGGCGCTCAGGCGCTCCGCGGAACGACGACCCCCGGCGCCCGCGGATCGTCGCGGTGCGCGGCAAGCCATTCCGCCGCCTCGGCCGCGGGCATCGGCGGGGACGCGAGGAAGCCCTGCATCTCGTCGCAGCCGCGCGAGAGCAGGAAGTCGAGCTGCGCCTCGCTTTCCACGCCCTCGGCGATGGAGGTGATGGCCATGGCGCGCGCGATGTCCACGATGGCCGCGGTGATGGCGCGGTCGTCGGGGTCCGTCGCGATGTCGCGCACGAACGAGCGGTCGATCTTCAGCTTGTCGAGGGGGAAGCGCTTCAGGTGCGCGAGGGACGAGTGCCCGGTGCCGAAGTCGTCGATGGCGAGCCGCACGCCCAGCACCCGCAGCCCGTCGAGCGTGCGCATGAGGTCCGGCGTCTCCTCCATCAGCATGCTCTCGGTGAGCTCGAACTCGAGGCAGGGGGCGTCGAGCCCCGTCTCGACGAGCACGCGCTCGACTTCCCCGACGAGGTTCTTCTGCTTGAACTGCACGGCCGACAGGTTCACCGCCACCGGGATCCTGGGCAGGCCCGCCAGCTGCCACATGCGGTTCTGGCGGCAGGCCTGGCGCAGGACCCAGGCCCCGATGGGCATGATGAGGCCGCGCTGCTCGGCGATGGGGATGAAGTCGTTGGGCATCACCGGCGGGCCTTCCCGCTGCGGCCAGCGGATGAGCGCCTCCATGCCCACCAGCTTGCCGGTATCCACGCGCACCTGCGGCTGGTAGTGCAGCTCGAAGGCCTCCTCGCGGATCGCCTCCCGAAGGCGCGTCTCGAGGGAGAGCGTGTTGAAGGCCGCCTGCGACAGGCGCTCGCTGAAGAACTGGAAGTTGCTGCGGCCGCGGTCCTTGGCGAGGTACATCGCGGCGTCGGCGTTGCGGATGAGCGTCTCGGCGCTGGCGCCGTCGCGCGGGAAGACGGTGATGCCGATCGAGGGGCTCACCGAGAGGCTCTGCCCCTCGAGCGTGACGGGCTCGCTCACGGCCTCGAGGAGCTTCTCGGCCACCGGGACCGGGGACTGCTCGTTCTCGAGGTCGGGCAGCACCACGAGGAACTCGTCGCCGCCCAGGCGCGAGACCACGTCCACGGACCGCAGCGAGCCCTCGATGCGCGTGGCGGTGAGGCGCAGGAGCGCGTCGCCGGCCGCGTGCCCGAGGGAGTCGTTCACGGTCTTGAAGTTGTCCAGGTCGATGAACAGGATGCCCACCATCGACTGGCGCCGGCGCGCCGAGGCGAGGATGAACTCGAGCCGGTCCATGAGGAGCACGCGGTTGGGCAGCCCCGTGAGCGTGTCGTGGTGGGCGAGGAACTGGATGCGCGCCTCCGCCGCCTTGCGGTCGCGGATGTCGCGGATCACCGTCATGCGGTAGTGCTTGCCCTTGTAGGGCATCACCTTGCCGGTGAGCTCGACCGCGATGCGGGTGCCGTCCTTGTGCTGGATCGCGGCCTCGTACGGGCGCTCGTAGCCCTGGCGGATGCTGTTGAAGACGGAGTCCCGCGCATCCGGCGGCACGAAATCGAGCACCGGCCGGCCGACGAGCTCGTCGTAGCGGTAGCCGATGAGGCGAAGCCCGGCGTCGTTGCAGTCGGTGATGACGCCGTCCTCGTGGAAGACGATCCCCTCGTGGGTCGCGTCGGAGAACTTGCGCAGGCGCTCCTCGCTTTCGCGCACCTCGAGCTCCGAGAGCCGGTGGCGCGTGATGTCGGTGATGAGGACGAACGCCGACTGCACCTCGCCCGCCTCCCCCAGCTGCGGCAGCAGGTTCACCTCGAGCACGCGCTGCGCCCCCCCGGCGGCCTTGATCGTGCGCTCGTAGGTGACCGTCTCGCCCTGGAGCACGCGGCGGATGTGCGGCTCGATCTCGCGGTAGCCCTCGGCGCCGATGATCTCCTCGACGGTGTGGCCGATGACGGAGTCCACGCTCCACCCCCAGGTGGTGGCGTAGGCCTTGTTCGCGAAGAGGCAGCGCAGCTCCGGCGTGAAGTGCGCGATGAGCACCGGGACGTTGTCGGCGAGGAGCCGGATCTCCTGGGCCCGCGCCCGCGCCGCGAGCTCGGCATCGCGCCGCTCGCTGATGTCGTGGCAGGTGCCCAGGTAGCCCGCCAGGCGCCCGACCGAGTCCGTGACGGGCTCCGCGGAATGGTGCACCCAGCCGTACTCCCCGTCGGCGCGACGCAGGCGGAACTCCGACTCCAGGCGCCGGCGCAGGCCGAAGGCCTCGGACCATTGCCGGCCGAGGGCGTCGCGATCCTCCGGGTGCACGGACTCGAGCCAGCCGGCGCCCTGCGCGAGCTCCAGGCCGCGGCCGGTGTAGTCGGCCCAGGCCTGGTTCACGAAGCTGCAGCCGCCCTCGCCGTCCGCGCACCAGACGAGGCTCGGGAAGGCGTTGAAGAGCGACGCGCGCGCCACCGGGTCGTCGAGGACCTCGGCGGTGCCGCTCAGCTTGGGATCGTGGGGCGTGACGGCCATCGGGCGCGGTCGCTCTGCGGGCTATTTTCCGGGGAGGCTAGCACGCACCCGTTCCCGGAGCATTTCCAGGCCTTGCGGGCACATTTCAGGCGAAACCGAGGACCACCCGGCGGTTGCGGGCCCCCTCGCTCCGGATCTTCACCACCGCGAGCCGCCCCACCTCGCGCGTGTCGGCCACGTGGGTTCCGCCGCAGGGCTGCAGGTCCACCCCCTCGATCTCGAGGACCCGGACGCCGCCCAGACCGCGCGGCGGCTTCACCGACATCGTGCGCACGAGCTCCGGCCGGGCGTCGAGCTCGGCGTCGGGAATCCAGCGCGGCCGCACGGCGTGGCCTTCCGCGACGAGCCGGTTCAGGCTCTCCTCGAGCGCCTCCTTCACCAGCCGCTCCATCTCGATGTCGAAGTCGAGCCTCGCCTTGTCCTCGGCCACCTGCCCCCCGGTGACCGGGGCGGGGACCACCGCGCACAGCAGGTGCAGCGCCGTGTGGAAGCGCATGTGGCGGTAGCGGCGCTCCCAGTCGAGCGCCGCCTCGACCTCCTCGCCCGGCGCAGGCAGCGGCTCGCCGGGGGCGCCCAGGTGGAGCACGGACTGCGCCCCCTCCCCCTTCACCGCGCCGGCGATGCGCACCGCGGTCCCGTCCGCGCGCCGCAGCAGGCCCGTGTCGCCGGGCTGGCCGCCGCCGGTCGGGTAGAAGACCGTCCGGTCCAGCTCGATCCCCGCCGGGGTGACGGCCACCACCCGCGCGCGGCAGGCCCGGGCGTAGGCATCGTCGCGGAAAACCAGTTCGGTCATGGTCGTATCGGGAGGATGCGCAGCAGCTCCTAGAATCGGCCGAAAAGCCGCCCAAGTCCACCCGGGGAGGATCTCCACGAATGCGTAGAATCGCGGGCAGGAGGCCCTTGCCGTGAATGCACCCGCGCTCGCCCTGCTGACTCTCGCCGTGGCCGCCCTCGCGGCGCCGCCCGCGGGCGCCCAGGTGTTCAAGTGGACGGGGCCCGACGGGCGAACGCACTACGGCGACCGCCCGCCCGGGGACGCGAAGAAGGAGGAACTGCGCATCGGCGTGCAGTCCTTCGGCGGCCCCGCGCAGGTCGACACCTGGGCGCAGGTCCTGAAGCGCCCGCCCGCCGTCGACACCTCGAAGCCCCGCGCAAGCGCGGTCACGATGTTCTCCACTTCGTGGTGCCCGCACTGCAAGCGCGCCAAGGCGTACTTCGCGCAGAAGGGCGTGAGCTACCGCGAGGTGGACATCGAGGCCTCCGACGCCGGCCGGCGCGAGTTCGCCGTATACGGCGGCAGCGGCGTGCCGCTCATCATCGTGGGCGAGCAGCGCATGCGCGGCTTCGACGCCGGCGCCATGGACCGCCTGCTCGCCTCCGCCAGGCCCTGAGGAACCCGCCATGCGCATCGCCGCCTTCTCCAGCCTGCTCCTCGCCTCCGCGCTCGCCGCCGCGGCCCACGCCGCGCCGCCCATCGAGCGCGTGAAGCTGCCGCCCGGGTTCGAGATCTCGGTCTTCGCCGACGGCGTGCAGGACGCCCGCTCGATGGCCCTGGGGGAAAAGGGCTGGCTCTTCGTCTCCACCCGCCGGGCCGGCAACGTCTACGCCATCCGCCACGACGGGAAGAAGGCGCTCGAGACGGTGACGATCGCCACCGGCCTCAACATGCCCAACGGCGTGGCCCTCAAGGACGGCGCCCTCTTCGTGGCCGAAGTGAGCCGCATCTGGCGCTACGACGCGATCGAATCGGGCCTGCCGAAGGTCCCGAAGCCCGTCCTCGTCCACGACAGGTACCCCACGGACAGGCACCACGGCTGGAAATTCATCCGCTTCGGCCCGGACGGCTGGCTGTACGTCCCGGTGGGCGCGCCCTGCAACGTGTGCGACCGCGGCGACCCCTACGCCAGCATCACGCGGCTGAAGCCCGACGGGTCGGCCATGGAAGTGGTGGCGCGCGGCGTGCGCAACACCGTGGGCTTCGACTGGCACCCGCAGACGAAGGAGCTCTGGTTCACCGACAACGGCCGCGACATGATGGGCGACGACGTGCCGCCGGACGAGCTGAACCACGCGCCCAGGGCCGGGATGCACTTCGGCTTCCCGCATTGCCATGGCGGCGACGTCGCGGACCCCGACTTCGCGGCGGGCCGCAAATGCAGCGAGTTCACCCCGCCCGCGCAGAAGTTCGGGGCGCACGTGGCGTCCCTCGGCATGCGCTTCTACACGGGCGCCATGTTCCCGCCCGAGTACCGGAACCAGGTATTCATCGCCGAGCACGGCTCCTGGAACCGCTCGCGCAAGAGCGGCTACCGCGTGATGCGCGCGAAGGTGGAGGCAGGCCGGGTCGTGGACTACGGCGTGTTCGCCGAGGGCTTCCTCGACGCGGGCGCCGACCAGGCCTGGGGCCGCCCGGTGGACGTGCAGGTCATGCCCGACGGGGCGCTGCTCGTCTCCGACGACCACGCCAACGCGATCTACCGCATCGCCTGGTCGCGCCGCTGAGCGGCCTACCGATTCGCGACGGCGGTGATCCACGGCTCCAGGCGGCGCCCGAATGCCACCGTGATCTCGCGCCGGGGCTGCTGCGCATCCTCCCCCTGCGAGGCCCGTTCGCCGGCGCTCGCAAGCGACGGCTGGAACTCGAGCGGCACGTGGATCTCGCCGACGCTCGGGCCGACCACATGGCCGACGAGCGCCCCGGTCGCATCGGCCCGCGTATCCCAGTACGGTCGCACCTGCCCGCGCACGATGGCATGGCGGGCACGGTCCGGATACCGGGCGCGCAACGCCCCGGCATCGAGGCCGGCATCGATCACGAACAGCCTGCTGCTCGTGCTTTCCTCGCGGCGCAGCCGCTGCGCGGCCCTCTTCGACTCTCCCTCGGGATCCCGGGCGCCGGCCTGCGCGGCCTTCGCCCGCTGGTTGTCCTGGCGCGCCCGTTCCAGCGCAGCCTGGTACGCCGGGCCGTCCAGCTCGAGGACCAGGAAGACTTCCTTCGCCGGGATCGCGTCGTGTTCGCGGCCTCCCCGCACCCTCTTTCGCGCCGTGCCGAAGCCGAGCTCGGCAAGCTTGGCTGCGTCGAGCCACTTCGGCGCCCCGCCCCAGGCGTATCGCCCGTCGGGGAAATCGTCCGCCGGCCCGGCGCGCTGCCCGAGCGTCCGCCACCGGAGCCTCAGTGACATTGCGCTGTTCTCCCGATCGAGGTCCGGTCCGCCGACGACACGCAATTCGCGCTCGGTCAGGCGAAGGGTGCACTCGGGATCGCCGGACCGGTTAAAGGCCGCGCCGCCGAGGGCCACGGCGTTGGCGGCCAGGATCAGGCCGACGCCGGCCAGGAGAATGCCCTTGCGGGACCGGGACATCATCGGGCACCTCCATTCGTCGCCGCGCCGGCTGCGGCCCTGATCCGGCGGAACACCAGGAGCAGCAGGACTGCAGCCAGGGCCAGCACCAGGAAGAAGAGATGCTTGGGCATGCTCTCCCACCACCAGTCGAAGAACTTCGTGTACAGGAAGATCACGAAGAGCGTCACGCCGGTGTTCACGACCTCCGGCCAGTGGCGCCGGGTCCCGAGCCAGATCGCGGCGCCGCTGCCCGCGAACCCGGCCACCTGGTAGGCCCCCTCCAGCAGGTCGCGGTCCAGGTCGAGGTAGCTGAGCCCGCCCCAGTTCGCGAGAACCAGCATCGGCAGGAAGAGCGTCAGCATCCCCAGGACCCGGTAGATCGCGACGAACCCCGGGAAGCGGTCGTGGCGGATCCACTGGGGAACCAGGAACAGCAATGCGCCCGGCAGGAGGAAGTTCTCGGGGCGCTCGCCGAAGTCCAGCCAGTACATCCCGTTCCAGGTGCCGGTGCGCGCCGCGACGAAGGCCACGATGCAGGCGATGCCGGCGGCCAGGAGCAGCCGCAGGTCGAACGCGTAGGCCAGCAGGAACGCGAGCGCCGCCCAAGGCACGAGCGCCTTGTCGGAGGGCGTGATGTTGAATATCTGCCCCAGCATCGTGACGTCCAGCACGAAGCACGCGAAAGCCACCATCGCCGCCAGCTTGGCGAAGTAGCCGGACGGATCCTTCGCCTGGATCCAGAAGGCGGCGGCGAACGAGCCGATGGCCGCGACCACGAGGATCGCGACCTGGGCCGCCACGCCGAACAGGCCCCAGAAACGGTAGAAGAGGAAGAAGGCGCTCGCGGCAAGCGCCAGCGCGCCGAGGAAGGACGCGATCCGCATTCCCAGCGACAGCTGCCTGGACTGCGAGTCGCGGTCGATGTCGAATTGCCGGGCGAATTCCGCCAGCAGGCGGCCGTGGTACTCGCCGACGGCGCGCCGCTGTTCCTCCGTGAGGACGAGCGCACCGTCTTCCTCCAACCGGCCCAGCTCGGCCCGGAAGACGCGGATCTCGTCGGCGCGGTGCTGGGCCTGGCTTCCGGTGAGGACCGTCATTGCGCGGCCTGTCCGCCCGATTGCAGGGGCTTCACGCCCCACGACGGCGCTGCGCGGACCCGCCACGCCAGGTGTCCCGCGATCACGGCGGCCCCCGCCGCAGCCAGCACGTGCTTCAGGGTGTGCCCGCTCATCCACCCGAGGGCGCCCAGCACCTCGCGATCGTGGAGTTCGGCCGCCTTTGCGGCCACGTAGAGGCCGATGGCGATGCCGAAGGCGGCCCGCTCCGCGCGAGGCGCGCCGGAGATCGCCTGCCACAGCGGAACCAGGACGAGCGGCGCCCCCTGGAGCAGCAGGTAGGGCCTGAGATCGCCCTGCCCCGCCTGCTCGGTGAAATGCCACCAGGCCACGCTCAGGACCGCGCCCAGCGCGAGCAGGGCCGTCATGCGGCGAGCGTCGACGTTCGGCCGGTTCTCCGCGCACGCTCCGGACAGGAGGCCCGCGCAAGCCAGCGCGATGGGCAGTCGATCCCAGACGAGCCGGCCATTGTCGGGGTCCAGGTGGTAGAAGCCGGACCCCAGCGCGGTGAGCACCAGCGAAGCCAGGAACAGCGCGTAGCCGGGCCAACCCCTTGCCACGGATGGCCGCTGCCGCGCGGGCCATAACCGGTGAAGGCCCCACAGCCCCACGAGCGCGAATCCCAGGTTGGAGAGCACGTCGGCGCCGTTCGCGACGCCCAGCAAGGGGCTGCGGTCCGCGAACTCGTGGTAGCCGGGCCATTGCGCAATCGGGCCGTGGAGCAGCAGCGCCACCACCGCCACGCCGATCAGCACCGACGGGACGGGCTCGAGCATTCGCTTCATGGGACAAGGCCTCCTGGCTGGTTGATGCGCCAAGGTTGCCGAAACGGATTGCCGATTGAAACCATATCGTGAGTTGCACCCTCTGGTAAGCTGCTTGGTATCATTTTTCGATACTTTCTTGCCATGACCGAGACCCAACAGCTTCTTGCGGCGCTCAAGCGCGAACTGCGAGTCCGGCACCTGACCTACCGCGACGTCGCGAAGGCCCTTGGCCTCTCCGAGCCCAGCGTCAAGCGACTGTTCTCCAGCGGCCGTTTCACCCTGGACCGGCTGGCCGCGCTGACGGGCCTTCTCGGCCTCACCCTCGCCGAGCTCGTCCGCGACATGCCGGGAGCCGAACCGCAGTTGCGCCAGCTTACGGCGGAACAGGAGGCCGAGCTCGTCTCCGACCCCCGGCTGCTCCTGGTCTGCGTGTGCGCGCTCAACCACTGGACCCCGGCGGACATGCTCGCGACCTATCGAATCACCGAGGCGGAGTGCACCCATCGCCTCCTGCGCCTGGATCGCCTGCGGCTGATCGACCTGCTGCCGGGCAACCGGGTGCGCCTCAACGTCGCCCGGAACTTCGACTGGCTGCCGGACGGCCCCATCCGCCGCTACTTCCGGGAGCGCGGCGAGAGCGAGTTCCTGGGCGGCGCGTTCGACGGGCCCGGGCAGATGCATACCTTCGTGCACGGCATGCTCACCCGGGCTGCCGCCGAGGAGCTTCACGCGCAGCTGCGCCGCCTTCGCCAGCAGTTCGAGGAACTGCACCGGGAAAGCCTGGTGAAGCCGCTCGCGCAGCGGCACGGCACGGGCCTCTTCCTCGCGACGCGCGAGTGGGAGATCGGCGCCTTTTCCCGGATGCGCCGCACCCCGCCGCGCCAGCAGGAAGCTTGATCCCGGTCAAGCCGACCCCCGCACCCTCCACTAGCCTCGGCCAGAGGAGGAATGCCATGTACAGCATGCGGGTCAAGAGCGTCATGGAGCGCAAGAAGCTCCTCGTCGCGCCGCCCGGGACGAGCGTCGCCAAGGCCGCGAAGCTGATGGCGAAGAAGAACGTGGGCGCGGTTCTGGTCGTCGTCGAAAAGCGCCTGGCCGGCATCTTCACCGAGCGCGACGCCGTCTTCCGCGTGATCGCGGCCGGCCTCGACCCGGGCACCACCACGATCGGGGAGGTGATGACGCCCGATCCGGTCACCGTGGACCCGAAGGAGATCTTCGGGCGCGCCCTGCTGGCCATGCACGACGGCGGCTTCCGCCACGTGCCCGTCGTGGAGAACGGCGAGCCCATCGGCATCGTCTCCTCGAGGAGCGCGCTGGACCCGGAAATGGAGGAGTTCACCGCCGAGACGCAGCGCCGGCTGAGCCTGCGTTAAGGTATTCTCGCGTCCGGCAAAGGGAACGCGAGGAAGCATGGCGCTCACCCAGCTGAACGAGGAACAGGTCCGCACCTGGTCGCGGGCGCAGAAGGACCAATGGTGGTTCGCGAACGTGTTCCGCGGCGACATGCCGCAGCTCACGATCCGCTCGGGCCTCACCGGATTCTTCCTCGGCGGCGCGCTGGCCGCCACGGGCCTGTACATCTCCGGCAAGACCGGCATCACCATCGGCGTGGGCCTCACCTCCGTGATCCTCGCCTTCGCGATGTTCCGCATCATGCACGGCGCCGGGCTCGCGTCCGACTACACGATCCTCGAGAACAACTGCACGCAGTCCATCGCCACCGCCGCGGGCTACGTGGTGTCGCCGCTCACCTCCAGCCTCGCCGCCTACATGCTGGTCACGGGCCACATCGTCCCCTGGTGGCAGATGGTGGTGTGGATGATCGTGGTGTCGATCATCGGCGTGCTCCTCGCCTTCCCGATGAAGCGCCGCTTCATCAACGACGAGCAGCTGCCCTTCCCCGAGGGGCGCGCCTGCGGCGTGGTCCTCGACGCCCTCTACACCGGCGCGGCCAGCGCGGGAATGTTCAAGGCGAAGCTCCTGGGCTGGACGGCGCTCCTCACGGGCCTGTACCAGATGCTCGCGAGCGACGGCTGGATGAAGCTCCTGCAGTTCAAGATCCTGCGCATGGACCAGTGGGCGGGCCTGAAGGAGGCCTGGCATTTCTCGGAGCGCCTGGACGCCTACTACTACGCCATCGCCGCCAAGTCCTCGCTGTGGATCCCGAAGATCCTGGGCACCGACATCCGCCAGCTGGGTCTGCGGCTCACCCTGGACGCGGCGATGCTGGGCGTGGGCGGACTCATGGGCATCGCCGTGGCCACGAGCTGCCTGCTGGGCGCCTTCGTGAACTTCGTGATCCTCGCCCCCATCATGATCGAGGCGGGCGACATCGTGCCGCGGGTGTCGGCCACGGGTGCCGTCATCCCCCTGAACCGCGGCGAGATCGTGAACCAGTGGTCGCTGTGGTGGGGCGTCACGATGATGGTGGTGGGCTCGCTGGTGAGCCTCTTCGGGCGGCCCGAGCTCTTCAGGAGCGCCTTCCGCTCCATGAAGGGCGGCAGGAAGGAGGAAGGCGCCGACGTGCTGGCGGGCATCGAGCTGCCGCTGTGGATGTCCTGGGTCGGCGTGCCGGTCTTCAGCGTCCTGGGCGCGTGGGTCTCGCACGAGTTCTTCGGCGTGCCCTGGCTCCTCGCCCTGGTGTCGCTGCCGCTCATCTTCGTGCTCACGGTGATCTGCACGAACTCCATGGCGCTCACCTCCTGGACGCCGACGGGCTCTCTCGCCAAGATCACCCAGTTCACGATGGGCGCCATCGACCGCACCAACCCGGCGAGCAACCTCATCCCTGCGGGCATGACGGGCGAGATCGCCTCCAACGCCGCGAACCTGCTCTCCGACATCAAGCCCGGCTACATGCTGGGCGCGAAGCCGCGCCAGCAGGCCGTCGGGCACGTGATCGGGCTCTTCGCCGGGGCGCTCGCCTGCGTGCCGCTCTACTTCCTGCTCTTCCTGCCGGCGGACGCGAACGGCCTGCGCTCCACGGCCACCATCGTCTCCGACCAGTTCGCCATGCCCGCCGCGCTGCAGTGGAAGGGCGTGGCCGACCTCATCACCAAGGGCCTGTCGGGGCTCGCGACCTCCGCCAT
Organism: Usitatibacteraceae bacterium; assembly: GCA_044230355.1. Lineage (GTDB taxonomy): Bacteria > Pseudomonadota > Gammaproteobacteria > Burkholderiales > Usitatibacteraceae > FEB-7. The sequence goes on from JBGARD010000006.1 coordinate 97,263, forward strand.
CGTGTCGATGGTGGTCGCGGCCGCCTGCGCGGCGGCGATCGAGGTGGCCAAGATCGCGACCAAGGGACGCTTCCCGCTCTCCGCCGTCTCCATCGGGCTGGGCGTGGTGCTGCCGCCCGAGGCGACCTTCGCGATGTGGGTGGGCGCCCTCGTCTTCTGGTGGGCGGGCAGGCGAAACCCCGTGCCGGGCACGAAGGGCCATACTTTCTGGGTCGAGGGCTGCGAGCCCATCTGCGCGGGCCTCATTTCCGGGGCCGCCCTCATGGGCATCGGCAACGCCATCGTGAACGTGCTGCTGGGCTGAGGGAGGAGGACCCGTGAACGTCGCGATCGAACCGGGCAGGTGCGCGCTCGTGCTGGTGGACTACCAGCAACGCCTTCTACCCGCGATCCACCGCGGCATGGAGGTCGTGTCCGAGGCCGCGCGCCTCGCGGACTGCGCCCGGGCGCTGGGCATCCGCGTGGTGGGGACGGAGCAGAACCCCGCGGGACTGGGGCCCAACGCCGAGGCGATCCGCGAGAGATGCGACCGCATCGTCGCCAAGATGCACTTCAACGGCTGCGAGGACGGGCTGGTGCAGTGGCTTCGCGCGCCGGGACACCCGGCGCCGACCGACGTGGTGCTGGCCGGCTGCGAAACGCACGTGTGCCTGATGCAGACGGCCCACGGCCTGCAGCGCGCGGGCTTCCACGTGTGGGTCGCGGCCAATGCCTGCGGGACGCGCCATCCCGCGGACCACGACCTCGCGCTCGGGCGCCTCAGGCAGTCCGGGGCCGTGGTCGCGAGCGCGGAGATGATCGTCTTCGAGTGGCTGCGCAGCTGCGAGCACCCGCGCTTCCGCGAGGTGCTGGCGATGCTGAAGGCCCCGCAGGGCTGAGCGAGGCGCCTCAGGCGGCGATGCGGGCTTGCGCGTGCGCCGACCCGCCCTCGGCATAGTGGCGGCCGAAGCGGTTGGACAGGAAATCCGCGAGCGGTACCTCCTCCTGGCGCACGAAGCCCCGCGCCGGAAGCCGCCCCTCGCGCTGCAGGTCCACCATCGCGCAGATCCCGGCCGCGGTCGTGAGCTGGATCGCCGACAGGTGCTTCCCGCCCACCCGCTTCGAGTAGATCTTGCGCACGAAGGTCTCCTGCACCAGGCGCCCCAGCTTGTGGCCCGTCACCGTCACGAAGACGATGACGAGGTCCTGCGTCGTCATGGGGATCGCGGCCTCGAAGACGTCCTTGAGCACCTCGCGGTGCCGGGCCAGCCGCAGGTCGCGCACGAGGATCTTCACGATCTCGCGGTGGCCGGGATAGCGCACCGTCTTGTAGTCGAGGTTCTCGACGCGCCCGGCGAGCGTCTCGCACAGCGTCCCCAGGCCGCCGGAGGTGTTGAAGGCCTCGTAGGCCACGCCGTCCAGCGAGAACTCCTCCATCCCCTCGAGCGCCGCCACCTCGCGCACCGCCCCGTCGACGATGGCCTCGCACGGGTTGCAGTACTCGTTGATGAGGCCCTCGGTGCTCCAGGTGAGGTTGTACTTGAGGGCGTTGCTCGGGTAGATGGGCAGGGCACCCACGCGCATGCGCACGTCGCGCAGGCTGTCGAAGCCCCGCGTGGCGTCGTGCGCGGCGATGGAGATGAAGCCGGGCGCCAGGCCGCACTGCGGGACGAACGCGCTCGCCGCGCCCTGCGCCAGGCGCTTCACCACGCGCGTGGACTCCACGTCCTCCGTGAGGTCGAAGTAGTTGACGCCCGCCTCGCGCGCCGCGCGGGCCACGAGCGGCGTCAGGTGGTACGGGCACGCGGAGATGACCGCATCCTGCCCCTGGAGCACCGGGACCAGCTCCCCGGGCTCGTCGAGCGAGCACGTGTGGGTGCGAAGCCCCTCGCGCTCGAAGGCGCGCAGCCGCTCGCCGTCCTGCTCGACGACCGTGACCTCGTAGTCGCCCGACTGGGCGAGGAGCGCCACGATGGCCTCCCCGATCTTGCCGGCCCCCGCCAGCACCACCTTCGACTTGCGCATGGCCCTGCTCCCTGGATGAGTGGGCGCGACTTTAGCAGGGGCGGTTGCCGGAATGAAGCCATCATGTTGACGGTTTGGTGCCTTTCGCAATACATTACGACGACATCATGCGACGAACTGCACAGCGGGACGATACCGACCGCCGCCTCCTCGCCCTCCTGCGCGAGGACGCGCGCCTGAGCACGGCCGCCCTCGCCCGCCGCCTCGGGGTGGCGCGCACGACGGTGGTCGAGCGGATGAAGCGCCTGGAGCGGGACGGCATCGTGGCGGGCTACACCGTGCGGCTCAACGCGCGCGTGCAGGGGCGGATGCTGCGCGTGCACGTGCTGCTGAGCGTCGATCCGAAGAAGGGCGAGTCCGTCGTGGCGGCGCTGCGCGGCATCCCGCAGGTGCGCGGCGTCTACGCCATCAGCGGCGCGTTCGACAGCCTGGTGTTCGTCGAGGGCGACACCACGGAGGAGATCGACGGCGTGCTGGACGCCATCGGCACGCTGCCCGGGGTGGGCAAGACGCAGAGCTCGCTCGTGCTGTCGGTCAAGTTCGACCGGCACTAGGTCGCGGACCGCCCTGCGCTGCGGGATAATCGGGGCTCGAGGAACGAAAGCCCCCCATGAGCAGCCTGCCCAAGTGCCCGCAGTGCGGGTCGGAATTCACCTATGAGGACGGGGCGCGCTTCGTGTGCCCGGAATGCGCCCACGAGTGGGACGCCCAGGCGGCCGCGGAGGCCGCGCCGTCCGCCCGCGTCGTGCGCGATTCGAACGGCAACGAACTGCACGACGGCGACGCGGTCACCGTGATCAAGGACCTCAAGGTCAAGGGCTCCTCGCTCGTGGTCAAGGTGGGCACCCGGGTGAAGGGCATCCGCCTGGTGGAGGGCGACCACGACATCGACTGCAAGGTCGACGGCATCGGCCCCATGAAGCTCAAGTCGGAGTTCGTCAGGAAGGCCTGAGCGGGCGCCCCGGTCGGTTCCCGCGCGGCGGGAGGACTACCAGCGAAGGAGCAGCGGGCCGGCCGCCGCGCCCGCCGCCGCCGGCAGCGCCATCCCGAGCAGGTACCAGGTCCCGAGGAACGGCGGCGCCATTTCCGGGCAGTGCAGGCAGTAGGCCGCGGCGCCCACGGCGCCGGCCAGCAGGCCCGAGAAGGCGCCCGCGAGCGCCGGCCGCGTGGGCGCGAGGCCCCGCATCGCCCAGAACGCCGCGGCCAGCGCGGGCAGCGAGAGCAGGGCGATGTTGAACGGGCACACGGCCCAGGTCTCGCCCAGGACGAGTGCCACGCGCTCGCCCGGCGCGGCGGCGAACAGCGAGAAGGCCGCCAGCGCCCAGATGGCGCCCACGGGCACGACGAGCGCCTCGGCCGCATGGCCCACGCGCACGCCCGGGCGGGCGAGGCGCGCGGCCGCGACGAGGGCGACCGCCAGGAGAGCGCACGGCAGCGCGAGCTTCACCCAGAACATCGGGTCCCGGGCCGCCTGCGCGATGTCCGCCCGCACACCCAGGAAGGCCACCATCAGGAGCAATGCGCCCGCGGCGCCGGCCGCGAGCGCCAGGCCGTAGCGCCGGCTCACCACCCCGGCCGCGACCGGCCCGGCGTCCCTCGAAAGCATCGCGATCAGCTTGTCCGTTTCCATCGCCTATTCCCGGATGAGCGCGGAGAGCGCCTTGAGGCCGCGGTGGATTCCCACCTTCACGGCCGATTCCGACATGCCCGTGAGCATCGCGGCCTCGGCCACCGTCAGCCCCTCGATCTTCACGTGCTGGATCGGGAGCCGGTGCCGGTCGGGCAGCTTCGCGAGCAGCACCGCCATGTCGCGCCTGGCCTCGCGGGCCTCCTCGTCGGAGGTGGCGAGCAGGTCGTCCTCGTCGCCCAGCGGGTCGTTCATCGCCTCGCGCCCGGCGCGGCGGCGCAGGAAGTCGATCAGCTTGTAGCGCGCGATGGCGTGCACCCACGCGGTGAGCGGCTGGGCGGCGTCATAGGTGTGGCGCTGGTTGTGCACGGCCAGCAGCGTCTCCTGCACGAGATCCTCCACTTCGTCGGGCACGCGCATGAGCCGCCCCCGCAGGAAGGCGCGCAGGAACGCGCTCAGCTCCCTCAGGAAGGCTTCATACGACGCCGCCTCGCCGGAGAGCCCGCGCACGAGCAGGTCCTTCAGGTGTGCTTCGCGCGCGTTCAAGCGCCTCCGGCTCCTTCAGTATTCGCGGCGCCCGCCCGTTCGGTTACAGGAGGCGCGAATTCCCCGCGCAAGCGTGAAATTCTGCCCGAGCGCGTAACCGGGCGCCAATCGCCGTCGAACTAGCCCTCGGACCGATCGCTCCGGAATGCCTCCGGCACCGGGCGCGGAGCCTTCCCGAAACCCATCACAAGGAGCCTCGCCATGAAGTCACGCAACCTCGCCGTCGCCGCACTCGCGCTTGCCGCACTCGCCTCCGGCACCGCCCTCGCACAGGACAAGAAGGACATGCCGAAGGACGCCAAGGAACGGTGCTACGGCGTCTCGATGGCGGGCAAGAACGACTGCGCGGCCGGCCCGGGCACGTCCTGCGCCGGCACCTCGAAGAAGGACTACCAGGGCAACGCCTGGAAGTACGTTCCCAAGGGGACCTGCACCGCCATCAAGACCCCCACCGGGATGGGCTCGCTCTCGCCGCTGAAGGCCTGAGACCTCGCGGGAACCTCGAGGCATGAATCCCTTTCTCACCGCCGGGCTGGGGCTCAAGCCCCCGCATTACGCCGAGGCGCGGGACTGCCCGGCGGCGGGACTCTGGTTCGAGGTGCACCCGGAGAACTACCTCGTCGACGGCGGGCCCCGGCTCGCCTGGCTCGAGGCCATCCGCGAACGCCATCCCGTGAGCCTGCACGGGGTGGCGCTTTCGCTCGCGGCGGATGCGGCGCCGGACCCGGTCCACCTGAAGCGCCTGCGCGCGCTCGCCGAGCGCATCGAGCCTGCGCTCCTCTCCGAGCACCTGGCCTGGTCGGCGTGGCGGGGCGCGTACCATCCGGACCTCCTTCCGTTCCCGCGCACGGGCGAGGCCCTCGCCCGCATCGCCGCGAACGTGTCGGCCGCGCAGGACGCGCTGGGCCGGCGCATCGCCATCGAGAACCCGTCGCACTACCTGCGCATAGACGGCCACGGGTGGGGCGAGATCGAGTTCCTCGCCGAGCTCTCGCGCCGCACCGGCTGCGGGCTGCTTCTCGACCTGAACAACGTCTTCGTGTCCGCCGCGAACCTCGACTTCTCGCCGGTGGCCTACGTGGACGCCTTCCCCGGCGCGGCGGTGATGGAGATCCACGTGGCCGGCCACTCGCCCGATCCGGCGCTGGGCGATCGCCTCCTCGTGGACTCGCATGACGCGCCGGTGAGCGAGGCGGTATGGGCGCTTCACGAAAGGCTCGTGGCCCGCATCGGCCCGCGGCCGACGCTCGTCGAGCGCGACGGCAACATCCCCTCCTTCGGGGAGCTGCTGGCCGAACGGGACCGCGCGCACGCCCAACTCGGGACGCCGTTGGCAGAGGCCGCATGACGGGCGCCTCCCATTGCCTGCGCCTGGCGGACTTCCAGGATGCCTTCGCGCGCGCTCTGGTGGCCGGGGAGGAGCCGGCAGTCGCGGATCTCGTCGCCCAGCCGGCCTTCGCCGTGTACCGGAACACGGTCATGAAGGGCTGCGTCGATGCCCTGCAGGCGAACTTCCCCGCCGTGGCAAAGCTCGTGGGCGAGGAATGGTTTCGCGCCGCCGCGGCGGAGTTCGCCGCGCGCGAGCGGCCGCTGGAGCCGTCGCTGCTTGCGTACGGGAAGTCCTTTCCCTCGTTCCTCTCGGGCTTCCCGCCCGCCGGGGAACTGGGCTACCTCGCGGACGTCGCCCGCCTCGACCGCCTGTGGACCGAGGCGCACGCGGCCGCGGATGCGCCGGCCATCGGCCGCGAGGCGCTCGCGGGCACGGATCCGGACAAGCTGGGCGCCGCCGTGCTGCACCCGCATCCGGCCGCGCGCTGGTCGTGGTCCGGCGACGCTCCCGTCTTCACGATCTGGCGCCACAACCGCGAGGAGCCCGCGGAGCTCGGCGAGATCCCCTGGCAGGGCGAAGGCGCCCTCCTCACGCGCCCGGATGACACGGTGCGCTGGATCGCGATCGGCCACCCCGCCTGCCGGTTCCTCGATGCGTGCTCGCTCGCCCTTCCCCTCGACCAGGCCCTCGATGCCGCGCTCGAAGCCGATCCGGACGCGAACCTGGTCCGGCTCATGAACACCCTGCTCGACGCCGGTGCGTTCGACCGGCTTTCGCTCCCACCCGAGGAACCATCCGCATGAACGAGACCGCCATTGCACTCGCCACCGCGCCCGGAACCGGCGCACGCGCCGCCTGGAACCGCATCGCGGACTCCGCCAGCGGATGGGTGGGCCACTCCCTGCTCGCCTTCTGCGCCCGCCTCGCGCTGGGGGCCATCTTCTTTCTCTCGGGCCGCACCAAGGTCGAGGGATTCCTCACCCTGACCGAGGGCACCTACGCGCTCTTCCGCGAGGAATACAAGGTGCCGCTGCTGCCGCCGGAGATCGCCGCGCACCTGGCCACCTATGCCGAGCACCTGCTGCCGGCGCTGCTGGTGGCGGGGTTCCTCACCCGCCTGTCGGCGCTGGGCCTGCTCGGGATGACCGCGGTGATCCAGCTCTTCGTGTATCCGGACGCCTGGCCGACGCACCTCACCTGGGCCACGCTCGCGCTCTACCTCGCGGGGCGCGGCGCCGGAGCGATTTCCGTCGACCGCGCGCTGGGGATACGCTAGGTCCCTTGCCGCACCCTCTGGCCGCTCGCGGCCGGCCATTTCCAGCCGGCATGGGCAGGGAGGACCCCGCATGGACAGCGAAACCTTCGATGCGATCGTCGTCGGCGCCGGCCAGGCCGGGCCGGCCATTGCCGCGCGCTGCAGCAAGGAGGGCCTGCGCACCGCCATCGTCGAGCGCGGGCATTTCGGCGGCACCTGCGTTAACGTCGGCTGCGTGCCCACCAAGACGCTGGTGGCCAGCGCGCGCACGATCCACCAGGCCCGCCGCGGCGGGGAGTTCGGCTTCTCCACCGGCGACATCCGCGTCGACATGGCGCGGGTGAAGGCGCGCAAGGACGCGATCGTCCGCGCCTCGCGCGAGGGGGTCGAGGCCTGGATGCGCGGGCTCGCGAAGGCCGAGGTCATCGCGGGCGACGCGCGGTTCGTCGCGCCATCCACACTGGAAGTGGCGGGTCGGCGGCTCACCGCGCCGCGCATCTTCCTCAATGTCGGCGGCCGGTGCCTGAGGCCCGACCTTCCGGGCATCGACGACGTGCCGACCCTGGACAACGCGTCAGTGATGGAGCTCTCCGAGGTTCCCCGGCACCTGGTGATCGTCGGCGGCAGCTACATCGGACTCGAGTTCGCCCAGATGATGCGGCGCTTCGGCGCGCAGGTGACGGTCGTGGAGCGCGCGCCGCGCCTGCTGCCGCGCGAGGACGAGGACGTCTCCGAAGGCGTGCGCGCGATCCTCGAGGCAGAAGGGGTGCGCTTCGAGCTCGGCTCCGAATGCATCTCGCTCTCGCGGGAGGGCGAAGGCATCGCGGTCGGCGCCGCGTGCGGCGGCGAGCGGCCGCGCATCGTGGGCAGCCACGTGCTGCTCGCGGTCGGCCGGCGCCCCAACACCGACGGCCTCGGGCTCGAGGCTGCCGGCATCCGCACCGACGAGCGCGGCTACATCGTCGTGGACGACGAGTGCCGCACGAGCGCCGGGGGCGTCTGGGCGGTCGGCGACTGCAACGGCCGCGGCGCCTTCACCCACACGTCCTGGAACGACCACGAGATCGTCGTGGCGAACCTCTTCGACGGCGACCCGCGGCGCATCGCGGACCGCATCCCCTGCTACGCGCTCTTCATCGATCCGGCCCTCGGGCGCATCGGCATGACCGACGCGCAGGCGCGCGCGTCCGGCCGCCCGGTGCTGCACGCGAAGATGCCGATGAAGCGCGTGGGCCGGGCGCGCGAGATGGGCGAGACCCAGGGCTTCATGAAAGTCCTGGTCGACGCCGAAAGCCGGCTGCTGCTGGGCGCGGCGATCCTCGGCGTCAACGGCGACGAGGTCGTGCACTCCCTCCTGGACGTGATGGCGGCGAAGCAGCCCTACACCGTGATCTCCCGCACGGTGCACATCCATCCCACCGTGACCGAGCTGGTGCCGACGCTTCTGCAGCAGCTCAAGCCGATGGACTGAGCGCCGCAGGAGACCGGCCGCGGGTCACTTCTTCCCGGAGGCCGCCGCCCGGATCGCGTCCAGCGTCGTGTTGGGCGTGATCGCCTGCGGGTCGATGCGCACCTCGATGACCGCGGGCTTGCCGGAGGCGACGCAGCGCTCGAAGGCCGGACCGAACTGCGCCGTCTCCTCCACGATCTCGCCCGCCGCGCCGAAGGAGCGCGCATAGGCCGCGAAGTGCGGGTTCACGAGGTCGGTGCCGTGCACGCGCCCGGGATAGTGCTTCTCCTGGTGCATCCGGATGGTGCCGTACATGCCGTTGTTCACGACCACGACGATGATCGCCGCGTCGTGCTGCACGGCGGTGGCGAGCTCCTGCCCCGCCATGAGGAAGCACCCGTCGCCGGCAAAGGCGACGACGGTCCGGTGGGGCTCCGCGATCTTCGCGGCGATGGCGGCCGGCACGCCGTAGCCCATGGCGCCGGAGGTGGGCGCGAGCTGCGTGCGGAAGCCCGTGTAGCGGTGGAAGCGGTGCAGCCACGTGGTGTAGTTGCCGGCGCCGTTGGTGAAGATCGTGTCCTCGGGCACGTGCTTGTCCAGCCAGTCCACGATGTCCCACATCTGCACCTTGCCCGGGATCTCGCGGCGCGCCGTCCAGGCGAGGTAATCCGCCCGCGTCTCCGCCACGCTCGCCTTCCAGGCCGAGGCGTCGACCGGCGCCATCGCCCTGGCCGCGCGCGCGAAGCGGCCCATGCCCGCGAGGATGGGAATCTCCGCCTGGTACACGCGGCCCAGCTCCTCGGGGCCCGTCATCACGTGCACGAGCTTCTGCCGCGGCACCGGCGAATCGATGAGCGTGTACCCGCTCGTCGTCATCTCGCCCATGCGGGCACCGACCACCAGCAGGACGTCGGCGGTGCGCACGCGCTCGGCGAGGATCGGGTTGATGCCCACGCCCACGTCGCCCACGTAGTGCGGGTGGCGGTTGTCGAAGAGGTCCTGGAAGCGGAAGGCGCAGGCCACCGGAAGGTGGTTCGCCTCCGCGAAATGGCGGATGTCCGCGCACGCCTCGGCCGTCCAGCCGCTGCCGCCCAGCACCACCAGCGGGCGCTTGGCGGCCGCGAGCAGCTCGCGAAGGCGCTCCATCTCGCCCGCCCCGGGCTCGGCGTGCGCCGGCGCGTACATGCGCGCGTCCTCGACGCTCGCGCGGGCCGTGAGCAGGTCCTCCGGGAGCGCGAGCACCACCGGGCCGCGCCGGCCCGACATGGCCACGGTGAAGGCGCGGTTCAGGTACTCGGGGATGCGCTCCACGGAATCGATGCGCGCGGCCCACTTGGCGAGCGGCGCGAACATCGCGGCGAAATCGACCTCCTGGAAGGCCTCGCGGTCGCGGAAGTCCGATCCCACGTCCCCCACGAAGAGGATCATCGGGGTGGAATCCTGGAAGGCGGTGTGCACGCCCACCGACGCCTGCGTGGCCCCGGGGCCGCGGGTGACGAAGCAGATGCCCGGGCGGCCGGAGAGCTTGGCGTGCGCCTCGGCCATGTTGGCGGCGGCGGACTCGTGGCGGCAGGTGACGAGCTTCAGCTTCGCGCGGTGCTCGTGCAGGCCGTCGAGGACCGGCAGGAAACTCTCCCCGGGGACGGAAAAGACCGTGTCGGCCCCGTGGACGAGGAGCTGCTCGACGAGGATCCGGCCGCCCTGCCTTTCGGTGCTCATAGCTGCCTCACGGAGTGGCCGCGCCTCCTCAGGATCTCCACGAGGCCGCGCGGACCGGCCAGGTGGAGGGCGCCCACGGCCACGAACACGCGGTCGCGGCCCGAGAAGAGGTGGGCCTCGATCTTGTTCGCCATCGCCTCGTGGCGCGACCAGATGAACTTCTCCTCGAGCTCCTTCGCGCCGGGAACGGACTCGTTGTAGGCGCGCGTGACCTCCAGCAGGAGCGCGGGATCGCCCGCCTGCCAGGCGTTCACGACGCCGGTGATCTGGTCGCGCGTGAGGCCGCTCTCCAGCGCGGTGACGGCCCCGTCGAGGGCCTGCAGGCCCTCCTTCTCGGAAAGCCCCGCCATGAGGTCGGACTGCGCCTGCGCGCCCTCCAGCTCCACGAGGGACATCTTCGCCTTCTTCGCGCGGGTGATGAGGTGCACGTCCACGCCGTAATTGGGCGAGTAGCCCTGGCGGAACCACTCGTTGAAGACCAGGAGCGAGGCCACGAAGAAGGGCTTCACCGGCTCGACCTGCTCCTCGGGCACGTCGAAGCGCTGCAGCTGCCGGCGCAGCCGCGCCTGCAGGGGCGCGGGCAGGTGCTTCGAGAGGCTGTCGGGCGGCACGTAGGTCATCGACGAGCTTCCCTTGCGCATGGCCGCGGCGTCGGTGATGTCCGCCTCGACCGCGAGCACCTTCGAGTCCGCGAAGGCTTTCTCCACGGAATCCGGCAGGGGGTAGAAGCCCGCCTTGCCGGCGTGGACGGTCCCGTAGAGGTAGACCTTGTTGGTAAACGAGGAGACCTCCCAGAGGAACTCGCGCGGGGCGGCCTGCGGCGACGGGAGGGCGGCGGTGTTCTGGGCGGCCGCGGGAAGGCCGAGGCCGGCGGAAAGGAGGAGGATTGCGATTCGCATGGGAGGGAAGCCTTTCTGGGAGCCTGATTCTAGCCCAGTGCGGCTTGTCCGCCCCCCGGCAAAGCTGTCACAATCGCCGCACAAAAACACCCGGAGGTGCATACCCATGTTCCGCATCGCTCGCGGGCTCGTGCTCGCCTTTTCCGCCGCCTTCGCCTTCGCCGCCGGCGCCCAGGACTGCAAGAACCACGGCGACCTCGACCCGATGTACTGCGACGACAACGGCGACATGGTCGCCGACACTCCGAAGGACCCGAAGAAGCTGAGGACGCCCGGCACGCTCGTCTTCACCTACACCCCGGTCGAGGACCCCGCCGTCTACGAGAAGGTCTTCAAGCCCTTCACCGACCACCTCGCCCAGTGCACGGGCAAGCGCGTGGTCTTCTACCAGGTGCAGTCCAACGCCGCCGAGATCGAGGCCATGCGCTCCGGCCGCCTGCACGTGGGCGGCTTCTCCACGGGCCCCACTGCCTTCGCGGTCAACATCGCCGGCGCCGTTCCCTTCGCGATCAAGGGCTACGAGAAGGACTTCCAGGGCTACAACCTCATCGTCATCGTGAAGAAGTCGAGCCCCTTCCAGAAGCTCGGCGACCTCAAGGGCAGGAAGTTCGCCCACACCGCGCCTTCCTCCAACTCGGGCCACATGGCACCCATGGCGCTCTTCCCCAAGGAGGGCCTCGCCCCGGGCAAGGACTACAACATCATCTTCTCCGGCAAGCACGACCAGTCCGTGCTCGGCGTGGGCTCGGGCGACTACGACGCCGCCGCCGTCGCATCCGACGTGTTCCACCGCATGGCGGTGCGCGGGCAGATCAAGGAGGACGACTTCCGCGTGATCTACCGCAGCGCCAAGTTCCCGACCTCCTCCTTCGCGTACGCGCACGACCTCGAGCCCGCCTTCCGCGACAAGATGCTCAAGTGCTTCTACGACTACCGCTACACGGACGAGATGAAGAAGGCCTTCGACGGCGCCGACCGCTTCTACCCGATCAACTACAAGGAGCACTGGGCGGTCGTGCGGGACGTGGCGGAAGCCGGCGGGGACAAGTTCAACAAGGCCGCCTACGAGAAGGAATCGAAGCGCGAGGAAGAGGCCCGCAAGAAGAAGGCCGAGCAGAAGAAATAGCCATGGCGGCGCCTGCGCTGGAGCTCCGCGGCCTCGTGATGGAGTACGCGCGCGGCAAGCCCGTGCTGCGCGGCATCGACCTCGCGGTCGGCAACGAGGGGCTCACGGCCATCATCGGCCCCTCGGGCACGGGCAAGTCCACGCTCATCCGCTGCATCAACCGGCTGGTCGATCCCACCGCGGGCGAGATCCTCTTCCACGGCCAGGACCTCGCCCGGCTCCGGGGCGAGGCGCTGCGCCACGCGCGCCGGCGCATCGGGATGGTCTTCCAGGAATACAACCTCGTGGAGCGCCTCTCGGTGATGGAGAACGTGCTCTCGGGACGGCTGGGCTACGTCTCGCCGTGGAAGGCGTGGATGCGCAAGTACCCGGGCGAGGACGTCGACCGCGCCTTCGAGCTGCTGGATCTCGTCGGGCTTTCCGCCTTCCCCAACCAGCGCGCCGACAGCCTCTCGGGCGGCCAGCGCCAGCGGGTGGGCATCGCCCGCGCGGTGATGCAGCGGCCCCAGCTGCTGCTCGCCGACGAGCCAACCTCCTCCCTCGACCCCAAGACCTCGGTCGAGATCATGGAGCTCATGCGCGACCTGGGGCGCCGCCAGTCCATCCCGGTGATGGTCAACATGCACGACGTGGAGCTCGCCCGCCGCTTCGCCGACCGCATCGTCGGCATGTCCGGCGGGAAGATCGTCTTCGACGGCCCGCCCGGCGACCTCACCGACGGGCACCTCAAGGAGATCTACGGCGGCGAGGGCTGGCTGCAGTGAGCGGCCCGGGCGCCAGGGCCTTTCCGGCGAACTGGTGGGCGCGCGCGGGCTGGCTGGCGCTCGCCGCCTACGTGGCCTACGCCGCCGGCCGGCTCGACTTCACCTGGGAGCGCTTCGTCGTAGGCCTGGAAAACGGGGCGCGCTTCATCGGCCGCATGATCCCGCCCGTGATCGCGCAGCCCGACTCGCTCGCCAACGGCCTGCTGGAGTCGCTGCAGATCGCGCTCCTCGCCTCCTTCCTGGGCATCGTGATCTCGCTTCCCGTGGGGCTCATGGCCTCGCGCAACCTCATGCCCGTCTGGGCCACGTGGCCCGCCCGGACCGCGATCGCGCTCTGCCGCTCCTTCCATCCCGTCATCGTCGCGATCATATTCGTGAAGGCGGTGGGCTTCGGCGCCATGGCCGGGATCCTCGCCCTCATGGTCGCTTCCGTGGGCTTCATCGGGAAGCTCTTCGCCGAGGCCATCGAGGAAATCTCGCTCAAGCAGGTCGAGGCCGTCCGCGCCACGGGCGCCTCGTTCCTGAACGTCATCACCTACGGCGTGCTACCGCAGGTGTTCACGCGCTTCATCGGGTTCGCCACCTACCAGCTCGATTCCAACCTCCGCAACTCGACCATGGTGGGGATCGTCGGCGCCGGCGGCATCGGCGGCACGCTCTTTTCCGCGTTCCAGCGCTTCGACTACGACTTCGTCGCCGCGATCCTGCTCTCCATCATCGCCATGATCATGGTGGGCGAGGTCCTCGCCGGCTGGGTGCGGGGCGTCTTCCTCGAGCGGGGCAAGGTCGATGGCGAGTAGCGCCGCAGGCGGGAGCGCGGCCGCGCGCGAGTGGCGCCGGTTCACGCCTGCCCAGCGCATGGCGCGCTTCTCGGTCTACCTCGTGCTGGTGGCCGCCCTCGTGTGGTCCGCGCGCACGGTGGAGGTCATTCCCGAGTTCCTCTACGACGCGCCCGAGCAGATGCAGGACCTCCTGCGGCGCATGTGGCCCATCGACTTCCCGCACTACCGCGGCGGCGTCCACGACGCGCTCGTCGACACCCTGCACATCGCGTCCCTGGGCACCATCCTCGCGATCGTCATGGCCCTTCCGGTGGGCGTCCTGGCCGCCCGGAACGTGGTGCCCTTCGCGCCGGTGAACTACCTCGCGAAACTGGTCCTCGTCTCCAGCCGGTCGGTGAATTCGCTGGTGTGGGCCCTGCTCTTCGTCGCGGTCTTCGGCCCCGGGGCGCTCGCGGGCACCCTCGCCATCGCCTTCCGCTCGATCGGGTTCGTGGGCAAGCTCTTCGGCGAGGCGCTGGAGGAGTCCAACCGCGGCACCATCGAGGCCCTCCAGGCCACGGGCGCCCCCTGGCTCTCCGTGATGGCCAAGGGCTACTGGCCGCAGGTGCTGCCCGCGTTCTGGTCGATCGTGCTCTTCCGCTGGGACATCAACGTGCGCGAATCCGCGGTGCTGGGCCTGGTGGGCGCGGGCGGCATCGGCATGGCGCTCGACACCGCGCTCAACCTCTTCCAGTGGGACCGCGTCTCCATGGTCCTCTTCTCGATCTTCTCGGTCGTCGTCATCGCCGAGATCGTCGTCACCCAGATCCGCAAGCGGATACTCTGATCCCATGCAAGCAGGTCTCGTCGGACTCGGAAAGATGGGCGCCGGCATGGCGCGGCGGCTGTGCCGGGCGGACATCCGCGTCGTCGGCCTGGACACCGGCGCCGGCGCCGCCGAGGCGTTGGCAGGCGAGCCGGGCTTCGAGGCGGCCTATTCCCTCGACGCCCTCCTCCTCGCCCTGAAGGCTCCGCGCACGGTCTGGTGCATGCTGCCGGCGGGCGACGCCACGCAGCGCACCCTCGACCAGCTGTTCATGAAGCTCGCGCCCGGCGACCGGGTCGTCGACGGGGCTAACGGCCATTACCGGGAGGCGATGGCCCGAGCCCGGCGGTTCGAGGCGGCCGGCATCGGCTTCGTGGACGCGGGCGTCTCCGGCGGCATCTGGGGGCTCGCCAACGGCTACTGCCTGATGCTGGGTGGCGCACCCGAGGACGTCGCCGCCCTGGAGCGCGTCCTCCAGGCGCTCGCCCCGCAGCCCGGGCAATGGCTCCATTGCGGTCCCGCGGGAGCCGGCCATTTCGTGAAGATGGTCCACAACGGCGTGGAGTACGGCCTCATGCAGGCCTACGCCGAGGGATTCGCCCTGATGCAGGGCCACCCCGACTTCGACCTCGACCTCGCCGCCGTCGCGGGCACCTGGATGCAGGGCAGCGTCGTGCGCTCGTGGCTGCTGGAGCTCGCGCGCGACATGCTCGCCGAGGATTCTCGCCTGGAGGGCGTCGCGCCGGTCGTAGCAGACTCCGGGGAAGGCCGCTGGACCGCCCGCGAGGCGATCGAGCGCGGCGTCCCCGCGCCCGTGATCACCGCCGCGCTGATGCAGAGATTCGCGAGCCAGGGCCGCGACGACTTCGCCGCCCGGGTGCTCGCCACCATGAGGAACCGCTTCGGCGGCCATTCCATCCCGAAGGAGAAGCCATGAACCACGCCCGCGCCCTGCTGGCCGCCACCCTGGCGGCGCTGTCCACCACCGCCGCCGCCCAGGCCTGCCCGCACCGCGGCGAGCTGGACGACATGTACTGCGACGCCGACCGGGACATGGTCGCCGACGTGCCCACGGACCCGAAGAAGCTCAAGAACCCCTCGACGCTGGTGTTCACCTACACGCCGATCGAGGACCCGGCCGTCTACCAGAACATCTTCAAGGACTTCCTGGAGAAGTTCAGCGCCTGCACCGGCCGCAAGGTCGTCTACTACCAGGTGCAGTCCAACGCGGCGCAGATCGAGGCGATGCGCGCCGGGCGCCTGCACATCGCGGGCTTCTCCACGGGCGGCACGGGCTACGCGGTGAACCTCGCCGGCGCGGTGCCCTTCGTGGTCAAGGGCGACGCCACCGGGCCGCGCTCCTACCATCTCGCGATGATCGTGCGCGCCGACAGCCCCTACCAGAAGCTCTCCGACCTCAAGGGAAAGAAGGTCGCGCACGTCTCGCCGTCTTCCAACTCCGGCAACCTCGCCCCGCGCGCCCTTTTCCCCGCCCAGGGCCTCGTCCCCGATACCGACTACAAGGTGCTCTATTCGGGCAAGCACGACCAGTCGATCATGGGCGTGAACGGAGGCGACTACGACGCCGCGGCGGTTGCCGACGACGTCCTCGCGCGCATGGCCAAGCGCGGCGTGGTGAAGTTCGAGAACTTCCGCAAGCTCTACACCAGCCCGCCCTTCGCGACCTCCTCCTTCGCCCACGCGCACGACCTCGAGCCGGCGCTGGCCGCGAAGGTCCGCGAATGCGCCACGAACTACAAGTTCACGGCGGAGATGACGAGGGAGTTCAACGGCGACGACCGCTTCTGGCCGGTGGACTACAAGAAGGACTGGGCCGTCGTGCGCCAGGTGGCCGAGGCCACGGGCACGCCGTTCAACCGCGCGGCCTTCGAGCGCGAGGCCGCCAAGGAAGCGGAATCCAAGAAGAAGAAATAGCCGGGCGCCGCGCGCCGCGGCGGGACTACTTCGCGTTGGGCGACCAGCTGCTGTGCGCCGGGACGAAGGGGTCCATCGGGATTTCCTCGTAGCGCACCTCGAGGACCTCCAGCTCCTCGCGGCCGCCGGGCGTGACGAGCGGCACAGTGTCGCCCTCCCGCGCCTTGATGAGGGCGCGCGCCACGGGCGAGATCCAGCTGATGTAGCCGCGCGCGTGGTCCGTCTCGTCCAGGCCCACGATGCGCACCGTCAGCTCCTCGCCCGCCGCGTTGGAATAGGTGACCGTCGCCGCGAAGAAGACCTGGTCCGTCTCCTCGCGCGTGGCGGGGTCCACCACCTCGGCATTCTCGAGGCGCCTGGTGAGGAAGCGGATGCGCCGGTCGATCTCGCGCAGGCGCTTCTTGCCGTACTGGTAGTCGGCGTTCTCGGAGCGGTCGCCGTTGCGCGCGGCCCAGGAGACGACGTTGGTCACTTCCGGGCGGTCGACCTTCACCAGGTGCGAGAGCTCGTCGCGCATGCGCCGCCAGCCGTGCGGCGTCATGTAGTTCTTGGCGCCGGCGGGGATGGGGCTCGGCTCCTCGAGGTCGTCGAGGTCGTCCGCGGCGTCGCTTTCCTTGGTGAATGCCTTGCTCATAGTCCCTTGATGAAGTCCCGTATGCCGGCGAGCAGCATCTCCACGGCGATGGCCGTGAGGATGAGGCCCATCAGCCGCTCGATCGCGTGCATGGCGTGCTCGCCCAGCCAGCGGTGCAGCCTCGTGCCGGCCAGCAGCACGACGGTCGTGATGACCATGGTCACCGTGATGGCGGCGGCCCACATGCCGACCTTGTCCGGGTCGCGCGAGGCCATGAGCATCACGGTCGCGAGCGCCGAGGGGCCGGCGATGAGCGGCGTGGCGAGGGGCACGATGAAGGGCTCCGACCCCGCCTTCTCGCCGAAGGTCCCGTCGAGCTTCGCGAAGACCATGCGGATCGCGATCATGAAGAGGATCACGCCGCCGGCGATGGACAGCGAGGTCTGCGACAGGTGCATGAGGGCGAGGAAGCCGTGCCCGCCGAACATGAAGACCAGCAGCAGGCCGTAGGCGATGAGGCACTCGCGCACCACCACGAGGCGCCGGCGCGCCTCGGGAACGCCGCCCAGCATGGCGTTCACCAGGGGCATGTTGCCGAAGGGGTCTGCCACCAGCGTGAGGAGGATCACCGCCGAGAGGAATTCGTTGTTCATCGCGATCGTTCGGGTAAGCCCACCATTTTACGCGACGCCGGGCTCCGCCCGCCCCCGTGCGAAAATGCCGCGGTGAACGCCCCCGCCGCGCCCGCCCCCTCCCGCGTCGAAACGCTCGCCTTCCTGGGCCTGCTGGCCGGCGGCTGCGCCATCGCCTTCGCGCCCATCTTCGTGCGGCTCTCCGATACGGGGCCGGTGGCGAGCGCCTTCTGGCGCACGGCGCTGGCGGCGCCCCTGCTCTGGATCTGGGCGCTGCGCGCCGATCCCTCGCCCGTCCGGATCTCGGCCGGCCCGCTCGCCGGCGCGGGCATCTTCTTCGCCTGCGACCTGGGCGTGTGGCACTGGTCCATCATGTACACCTCGGTCGCCAATTCCACGCTGCTCGCGAACCTGGCGCCCATCTTCGTGACGCTCGCCGGCTGGGTGCTCTGGCGCCAACGGGTCACGCGCACCTTCCTCGTCGGCATGGTGGCCGCCATCGCGGGCATGTTCATCCTCGTGGGCCCCAACTTCGCCGCCGGGGGAACGCGGCTCGCGGGGGACGCGCTGGGCGCGCTCACGGCCGTCTTCTACGCGGGCTACATGCTCTCCATCAAGTCCGCCCGGGACGCCGGCGCCTCGACCGCGCGCCTCATGGCCTGGAGCACCACGATCACCGCGGTCGCGCTCCTGCCCGTGGCCCTCCTCTCTCCCCAGCCGATGCTGCCGCTGGGCGCCCAGGGGTGGCTGGTCCTGGCAGGTCTCGCCCTCGTGTCGCAGGTGCTGGGCCAGGGGCTCATCGCCTACGCCTTCGCGCACCTGCCCGCCTCGCTCTCCTCGGTGAGCCTGCTCATCCAGCCGGTGATGGCGGCGATCTTCGCCTGGGCGCTCTTCGGCGAGGCGATCGGCGCGTCGCAGTTCGTGGGCGGCGCGGTGGTGCTCGCGGGGATCTGGCTCGCCAGGCGCGGCAGCTAGGCCGTCACCGGCGCGCGGGGACGACCTGGAAGAAGACCTCGTCCTTGCGGATCATGCCGAGCTCCAGGCGGGCGCGCTCCTCGATCGCGTCCAGCCCCTGCTTGAGGTCGCGCACCTCCGCGTCGAGGGTCTCGTTGCGCGCCTTGAGGCCCGCGTTCACCGCCTGCTGCGAGGCGAGCTGCCGGTCGAGCTCGCGCACGCGCAGCCAGCCGCCCTTCCCGAACCACAACGGGTACTGGAGCACCACGATGAGGGCGGCGAGGACGGCGGCGAGCGGCTTCATTTGATCTGGTAGAACGCCCCGCGGCCCGCGTAGTGGGCGCCTTCGCCCAGCTCCTCCTCGATGCGCAGGAGCTGGTTGTACTTGGCGATGCGGTCGGAGCGGCTGAGCGAGCCGGTCTTGATCTGCATGGCGTTGGAGCCCACGGCGATGTCGGCGATGGTGGAATCCTCCGTCTCGCCCGAGCGGTGCGAGATCACCGACGTGTAGCCGGCGCGCCGGGCCATCTCGATGGCCTCGAAGGTCTCCGAGAGCGTCCCGATCTGGTTGATCTTGATGAGGATGGAATTGGCCACGCCCCGGCGGATCCCCTCCTCGAGGATGCGCGTGTTGGTGACGAAGACGTCGTCGCCCACGATCTGCACGCCCTCGCCCAGGCGCTTGGTGAGGATCTCCCAGCCCTCCCAGTCGCCCTCGGCCATGCCGTCCTCGATGGAGACGATCGGGTACTTGTCGCACCAGGTGTCCAGCAGGTCGGTGAGCTGCTGCGAGGTGTAGGAGAGGTGCTCGCTCTCGAAGCGGTACTTGCCCTCCTTGTAGAACTCGCTTGCGGCGCAGTCCAGGCCGATCAGCACGTCGCTGCCGGCGTTGTAGCCGGCCTCCTCGATGGCCCTGAGGATCCACTGGATCGCCGCCTCGTTGTTGGGCAGGTTCGGCGCGAAGCCGCCCTCGTCGCCGACGGTGGTGGACATGCCCTCCTTGTGGAGCATCTTCTTGAGGGTGTGGAAGATCTCGGCGCCGCAGCGCAGCGCGTCGCGGAAGCTCGGCAGCCCCGCGGGGATGATCATGAACTCCTGCATGTCCAGGGAGTTGTTGGCGTGCGCGCCGCCGTTGATCACGTTCATCATCGGCACCGGCATGCGGCGCGGGGCGCTCCCCCCGAAGTAGCGGTAGAGCGGCAGGCCGCACTCCTCGGCCGCGGCCTTGGCGCAGGCGACCGACACGGCCAGGATCGCGTTGGCCCCCAGGCGCGACTTGTTCTCGGTGCCGTCGAGCTCGACGAGCACCTTGTCGATGTGCGCCTGCTCGGAGACGTCCAGGCCGATGATCGCCTCGCAGATCTCGGTGTTCACGTGCTCCACCGCCTTCTGCACGCCCTTGCCGAAGTAGCGCTGCGCGTCGCCGTCGCGCAGCTCGATCGCCTCCCGCGAGCCGGTGGAGGCGCCCGAGGGCACCGCCGCGCGGCCCATCACGCCCGATTCCAGCAGCACGTCGGCTTCGACGGTGGGGTTGCCGCGCGAATCGAGGATCTCGCGGGCAACGACTTCGACGATGGCGGTCATTCCGGCTCCCTTTCGTTGGCGGCGCCTCGCGGCGCTTCGAATTCAGGGCTTCATTCTATGCCAAAGGGGGACCGCCCACCCCGGGCAAGGCCGCTCTCAGAGCTTCTTCTCCAGGAGCTCGGCGACCTTCCGCGAGGCCTCCGCGTCGCGCTCGGCGGGCTTCGCGCCGCCGACGGCCACCACGAGCCAGGTGCGCCCCTTGAGGAGCTGCAGCGCGCCCTGCTTGGCGCTCCAGAAGGCCGTGGCGCCCCCGATCAGCATGGGCTTGGACTGGAACTTGAGCTTCTCGTCGTCGAAGGCGCGCTGGGCGTCGGCCTCCGTGCGCGCGAAGCGGAAGTTGGCGGAGGCCGAGAAGGGCTTTCCCTCCCTGGAGGTCCACCAGGTGCAGGTGGAGATCACCTTCGGGCGCTTCGCCTTGGGGTTGACCGGCTCGGGGTCGACGTTGACGCCCAGGACCTTCTGGGCGTCGGCCTGGGTGAAGACCTCGCAGGCGTCGAAGGCGTCCTGCGCGCAGGCGCCCATGGCCGCCCAGGCGGCCAGCGCGGCCGCGGTCATCGTCGTGGTCTTTCGCATGTGTAGCACCCCTTTCGTCGGATACGGCAGCGTCGCTCTACGGGCCATTCTAGCGCCCCGGGTCCCGTTGGACGCCGAAAAGCCGGGCACCGTTCCCCCACGCGATTCCCGCCGCCACCTCCGGCGGCAGCTCTCCCAGCCACCGGCGGTACTGGCCCATCGTCTGCGGGTAGGACTGCCAGCGCTCGTTCACCCAGGTGTCCGACCCCACGAGGAAGCGCCCGGGATGCTTCTCGAAGAACGCCTTCCAGGCCGGGTCAAGGCGGCCGTCCGCGGTCACGTCCCCGCGGTAGGAAAGCTCCCCCCAGAGCAGCGGGTAGCGGGCCAGGAGCTCCTCCAGGCGCCCCAGCGACGTGCTGAAGCCGGTGTGCGCCCAGATGATGCGGGCCTTCGGGTTGTGGGAGAAGAGGATCGCGAGCGCCTCCTCGTCGCAGTGGGCGTGCAGGACGAGGTCGTTCGCCGTCGCGAAGTCCACGATGCGCTTCACGACGCCCGAGGCCGCCTCGCGCCCGAAGACGTGGAACTCGCCCACGCCGCGGTAGTAGCCGCGCTTCGCCTCCTCCTCGATCATCGCCGCGATATCGGGATTGGCGTGCCAGGTGCCGTAGTCGGCGCGGTCGCGGTAGACGCGGATGAAGGGGACCACGGAGAACCCGGCCCGCGGAGTCCGGCGGCTCGCCTCGACGAGCGCGCGCGTGCCGTCGTTGGGCCGGCTGTTCGCGAGGATCGCCTTCACCCCGTTCTTCGAGAAGAGCTCCATCACCGTGCCGACGGAGTAGCTCTCCACGGCCTCGTCGTTGTAGTGCAGGTGCGCGTCGAAGATCGGGCCCTCGTAGGCGGCCGGCGCCGACAGCGGCGCCGCGAGGACGAGGGCGAGGAGAAGGGAGCGCACCCGGCTTCAGCGCGTCTTGCTGGTCCGGACCGTGAGCACGCTGGGCGGCGCCTCGAAGGTGTCGGGCCGGGCGTTCTTCCAGAACACCTGGTAGACGGGGCTCGAGGGCACGCCCTCCAGGAGCTCGCCGGGCGCAAGCCAGTGATGCAGCGTCGAGAGCGAGCGCACCTCGTTGGAGGACACGCGCTTGATCACGTGCTCCGGGCCCAGCTCGCTCGGGTGCGCGAGGCCCGCGGCGCCCAGCAGCTCCTTCAGCGCCTTCAGCGTGTTCTGGTGGAAGTTGAAGACGCGCTCGGCCTTGTCCGGGACCACGAGCGCGCGCATGCGCCGCGGGTCCTGCGTGGTGACGCCCGTGGGGCAGTGGCCCGTGTGGCAGGTCTGCGCCTGCAGGCACCCGAGGGCGAACATGAAGCCGCGCGCGGAGTTGCACCAGTCCGCGCCGATGGCCATGGTGCGCGCGATGTCGAAGGCGGTGACCGTCTTGCCGCTCGCGCCGACGCGCACCCGGTCGCGCAGGTTCACGCCCACGAGCGAGTTGTGCACGAGCATGAGCGCCTCGCGAAGCGGCGCGCCCACGTGGTCCGTGAACTCGAGCGGGGCGGCGCCCGTGCCACCCTCGCCGCCGTCGACGACCACGAAGTCGGGCGTGATGCCCGTCTCCACCATCGCCTTCACGATCCCGAACCACTCCCAGGGGTGGCCGATGGCGAGCTTGAAGCCCGTTGGCTTGCCGCCGGAGAGGGTGCGCAGCCGGTCGACGAATTCGAGCAGCCCGATGGGCGTGGAGAAGGCCGAGTGCTTCGCGGGCGAGATGCAGTCGACCCCCTCGGGCACGTGGCGCGCCTCGGCGATCTCCGGCGTCACCTTGGCGCCCGGAAGCACGCCGCCGTGGCCCGGCTTCGCTCCCTGGGAGAGCTTCACCTCGATCATCTTCACCTGGTCCGAGGTGGCGTTGGCGACGAAGCGCTCCTCGTTGAAGCGGCCGGCGTCGTCGCGGCACCCGAAGTAGCCGCTGCCGATCTCCCACACGAGGTCGCCGCCGGGCTCGCGGTGGTATCGCGACACCGAGCCCTCGCCGGTGTCGTGGTAGAAGCGCCCGCGCCGCGCGCCTTCGTTGAGCGCGAGGATCGCGTTGGCCGAGAGCGCCCCGAAGCTCATGGCGGAGATGTTGAAGACGCTCGCCGAGTAGGGCTTGGCGACCCTTCCCTCGCCGATCGCGATGCGGAAGTCGTGGCTCTCGACCTCCACGGGAGCGATCGAGTGGTTGATCCACTCGTAGTGCGGCTCGTAGAAATCCATCTGCGTGCCGAACGGGCGCTTGTCGACCACCCCCTTGGCGCGCTGGTAGATGATCGAGCGCTGGGCGCGGGAGAACGGCGTGTGGTCGGTGTCGGCCTCGATGAAGTACTGGCGGATCTCGGGCCGGATGTACTCGAAGAAGAAGCGGAAGTGCGCGATGACGGGGTAGTTGCGGCGGATGGCCTGCCGCGGCTGCGCGTAGTCGACGAGGCCCACCAGCGCGAGGAGCGCGAACGCCGCCGCCGGCCAGTACCAGAGCGGCGAGAGCGGCACGGCTGCGAGGCTCGCCACCGCGAGCAACGCGCACGCGGCCCACGCCCAGTAGCGTTGCGGAACGATGCGGTCGAGCGCGCTCACCACGGCCTTCCCTCCTCGCGGCCTTCACGGCCTTGGCCGGCGACTCTACGGGAAGGCCCGCCGCACCGCAATTCACGGGCGTATAATTCCGGCATACCCACACGAAGCGCACGCCCTCACGGAGACGACCATGATCCGCCGCATTCCCCTCCTCCTCGCTGCCCTCCTCGCCCTGCCCGCCGCCGCGCAGACCTCGCCGTGGTACCTGGGCGCGGCGCTGGGCCAGTCGAAGGCCGATTCCTCCCTCGTCCGCGACCGCGAGGCCACCATCGGCAACGGCAACGAGCCCAACCTGCAATCCTCGTCGGACCTCAAGGACACGGCGGGCAAGGTGTTCGCCGGCTACCGCCTCTCGCCGCTCTTCGCCGTCGAGGCCCACTGGACCAGCCTCGGCAAGCAGCGCATCGACACCACCTTCGACGTGCCCTTCGGCCTCACGGGCCGCGGCGGCGTGCGCACCGACCGCAAGACGGAAGGCTATGGCGTGGACCTCCTCGCCGGCTGGGAAGCGACGCCGGGCCTCACGCTGCAGGCGAAGATCGGCGCCTTCCGCACCGACGTCACCACCGACACGACGCTTTCGGGCGACACGAGCTTCGCCGACGGCACCGACGGCACGTTCCGCAGCGTCTCCGGCAACGAGACGATCGTGAAGTACGGGCTGGGCGCGCAGTACGCCGTGTCGAAGAACCTCGCGGTGCGGCTGGAGTGGGAGCGCCTGCCCGACCTCGGCAAGAAGCTCGAGACCGCGAGCTCGGGCGCCGTCGGCGAGACCGACTACGACGCCTGGTGGCTCGGCGTCGTGTTCCGCTTCTAGCGGATCAACCCGCGCAGGGCGTCGAGCGCGCCCTCCACGCCGCCCTTGCGCAGCGCGTCCACGTTCGTGAGGACGGACTGCGCCACGCGCGAGACGATGGCGCCGGCGACGACGGAGGCTGCCTCGGCCGCCGTCGCGCCGCCGGAGCGCTTGCCGATGTCTCGCAGGTCGATGTCGGCGAGCTTGAAGGAGATGCCGCCGCCCTTGAGCAGCGGGTTCGTCATCGTCACGCGCGCCTCGCGGATGGTGATGCGCCCGATCAGGTAGCGCCGGCCCTTCGCGCGCCCGCCCGCCCCGGGCTTCCCGGCGGGCTCGCCGCCGGCTTCCTTCACGTAGCGCTCGACATTGCGGCGGATGGCGTCGAGGTTGTTGCCGCCGCCGCGCAGCTCGTAGGCGATCTCCGGGGCATCGACCAGGATGTCGCGGATCACCACGACGTCGGCGGCGAGCGTGGCCGGGTCGACGCTCGCCGTGATGGTGCCCGCCCTGAGCGCCCGCGGCGCGCTGTAGCCCGGCGGGTTGCCGACCTCGAGACCGCGGATCGTCCCGCGGCCGTCGGCGGTGGAGATCCGCACCTCGCGCACCGAGACCGGCACGCCGAGCACGCGCGGCCCGAAGTGCTCGATGGCGGCCTTCACGACGAAATCGAGGGAGTTCCACGCCCACCAGAGCCCGCCCGCCGCGACGGCGAGGACGACCGCCCCTCCGATGGCCC
>JBGARD010000070.1:0-1273 GCA_044230355.1 Usitatibacteraceae bacterium
CACGTCGCCGCGCACCCGCTGCAGCTTGTCCAGCACACGGAAGCCGCTGGCGACGATCAGGCGCAGTTCGAGGCCGATGCGGCCGGGCAGTTCATGCACCAGCGGACTGCCTGAAGCCATCATGGCGCGGGCGCGGTCGATCTGGAAATCCATCATCGCCGCCCAGGCGGCGTCCCAGCGGCCTTCGGCAATCTGGCTTTCCGCGATGCCGAAGCGCGCCAGTTCGTCCTGCGGCAGGTAGACGCGGCCCTTCTGCCAGTCGATGGCGACGTCCTGCCAGTGGTTGATGAGCTGCAGGCTGCTGCAGACGGCGTCCGACAGCGACTGACTTTTGGGTTGATCGATGCCGTAGAGGTGCAACAGCAACCGGCCGATCGGATCGGCCGAGCGGCGGCAGTAGTCCATCAGTTCCGGGAAGGAGGCATAGCGTTTCTTCACCACGTCCTGGCTGAAGGCGTCGAGCAGGTCGCGAAACAGCTGGAGCGGCAAACCGTGATCGGCGATGGCCGGCCGCAGGCGCAGGAAGACCGGATCCTGCGTCGGCCGGCCGGCTGCGATGGCGTCAAGCTCGGCGCGGCAGCGATCCAGCTCGCGCAGGCGCTCCTGGTCGGACAGGGATCCTTCGTCGGCGACGTCGTCGGCCCCGCGCGCGAAGGCGTAGATCGCCTCCACCGGCTCGCGCAGGCGGGCCGGCAACAGCAGGGAGGCGACAGGGAAGTTCTCGTAGTGCTCGACCGGCATCGGGGCAAAGGAGCGGCGGGATCCGCAGGGTGCCGCAGTATATCCGCACGCCCCGTGGAGAAGCGGCGCAAGCCGCGAACACGGCGGTTCGCCAATGGGGGCTTCGCAATCTCCACCGCCGCATTCGCGCCTTGCGGCGCTCCTACCGGAGGCATCGCACCGGGAAGCGCATGCAGGAGCGGCGCAAGCCGCGAACCCGGCGCCCGGCATCAGAGCCGCCGCTCCTCCCCCGCATTCGCGCCTGCGGGCGCTCCTGCATGGACCTCCGCGCGCCCGGAGGCCTTACGCCGCCGGCCCGTCCTTCTTCTTGCCGCCGATCTTGCCCTCGGTGCCGGCGCGCAGGCGGGCGATGTTCTCCTTGTGGCGCCAGAACAGCACCGCCGTCATCACCGCGAGCAGGCCGACCGCCCCCAGCCGGCGCGGGGCAGCGGCGCGCTCCGCGTGCGCGAGCAGCCAGCCGGTGCCGTACGCGGTCGCCAGTCCCGGCAGGTAGAGATAGCCCCAGGCCGGGCGGCGAGCGATGGGCAGGTAG
>JBGARD010000071.1:0-1201 GCA_044230355.1 Usitatibacteraceae bacterium
AGCCCGTGCACGCCCACGCGCATGCCCGCGACCCGGGCAACGTGATCGACGGCCAGTTCCGCCGCGAGCGCTAGGCTTCGCCCCTTCGGGTAGAATTCCGGCCTGTTTTCGGCTGCGGCCCCGAGCCGGCCGCTGCCAGCCCGCCCAGAAGGAACCCCGTGACCCAGTCCCCAGCCCCGGCCGAGCGCCAGGTGCGCCTCGAGCCGAGCGGCCGCACTTTCACCGTCAATCCCGGCGAGACCGTCCTCGAGGCCGCCATCCGCCAGGGGGTGGGCCTGCCCTACGGCTGCCGCAACGGCGCCTGCGGCGCCTGCAAGGGCAACCTGAAGAGCGGCTCGCTCGCCTACGGCGAGCACCAGGACCGCGCCATCACCCAGGCCGAGATCGACGCCGGCAAGGCGCTCACCTGCTGCACGAGGCCGCAGTCGGACATCGTGCTGGAGATCCGCGAGCTCGCGGGCCTGAAGGACCTCGCGATCCGCACGCTGCCGGCGCGCGTCGAGAAGATCGAGATGCCCGCCGAGGACGTCGCGATCCTCTACCTGAAGCTGCCGGCCAGCGAGCGCCTGCAGTTCCTCGCCGGGCAGTACATCGACATCCTGATGAAGGGCGGCGTGCGCCGCAGCTACTCGATGGCCAACGCCCCGCACGACGACACGCACCTGCAGCTGCACGTGCGGCGCACGCCCGGCGGCGCCTTCTCGAGGTACGTCTTCGAGGAGATGAAGGAGCGCGCGATCGTCCGCTTCGAGGGGCCGCTGGGCTCCTTCTACCTGCGCGAGGATTCCGACAAGCCCATGATCCTCGTGGCCGGCGGCACGGGCTTCGCGCCCATCAAGGCCGTCATCGAGCACGCCTTCCACAAGGGCATCGACCGGCAGATGGTGCTCTACTGGGGCGCCCGCTCGCTCGCCGACCTCTACCTGCCCGAGCTCGCGGTGAAGTGGCAGGAGGAGCACGACAACTTCACGTTCATTCCCGTGCTGTCGGAACCGGGGCCGCAGGACGACTGGACGGGCCGCACGGGCTTCGTCCACCAGGCCGTGCTGGACGACTTCCCGAGCCTCGCCGGCTACCAGGTCTACGCCTGCGGCGCGCCCGCGATGACCGACATCGCGAAGAAGACCTTCGTGGAAGAGCGCGGCCTGCCCGAGGACGAGTTCTACTGCGACGCCTTCACCTCGGCGCCGCCCGCCCCCCA
>JBGARD010000072.1:0-1170 GCA_044230355.1 Usitatibacteraceae bacterium
TCTTGTCGAGCAGCGGACGGAGGCGCACGGCGGCCTGCAGGTAGGCGTCGTGGTAAGCGGGGTCGGGGGTGACTTCGAAAATCACGGCGATCATTTTGCGGCTCCTCCCATGTCTCGTCTCCCCTCTCCCTTGGGAGAGGGGTCGGGGGTGAGGGTGGCCCTCGATTGCCTTCTCACCATCTCCTGGATCATCGCCGTGAACTGCTCGGCGATCTCATGCTCCATGAATTCCCTGGAGATCACGATGGACGCGAGCAGCCCCGGCTCGAATTGCGCATGGTAGTCGAGGCGCGTGCCACCCGCCTCCGGCGTGAGTCTCAGGTTGGAGTTGTACCGGTTGGCGCTGCCCCGCAGCTGGACCGCATCGATCGTCGCCGGGCGGCTGAGGACGAGCCGGCGTTCCGTGCTGAAGTCGAAGCTGAGCAGGCCGAACTGCGCGAGCCCGACCTGTTCGATGAGGACGACGTTGCCTTCGCGGCTGAGGACCCGGCTCTGCCGCAGGTTCGGCACCCACTCGGCCATGCGATCGACGTCGGTGAGCACGTCGAAGGCGAGGGATTGCGGGACGGGGGCGAAGAGGACCGCGTCGCAGAGGTAGGCGCCATTGGCGTGGGTGACCGCGAGGCTGCGGACGTAGCCGCCCTGTGCCCACGCTGTCGCGGGCAGCAGGAGGACTGCAAGCAGAAGCGGCCGGGCGCGCATTCGAGGTCGAATCGCAGGGTGGGTGACGGTAAACAGCGTAGCAGGGCAATCTCTTCCGGCTACCCTAACCCCCGACCCCTCTCCCAAGGGAGAGGGGAGACCTACGCCGCCGGAATCCGCCGGCGCGTCGCGCGGGTTATTCTTTCGCCCGTGGCGGCGACTTCCGCCGGAGGACGAGCGTGAACAAGAAAGAGCGCGTCATGGCGGCGATCCGCGGCGAGCCCGTGGACCGCGTTCCCTTCAGCTTCTGGCTGCACAACTTCGCGCGCGAGGATTCGGCTCGGGCCCTCACGGACGAGACGCTTCGGCTTTACCGGACCTTCGATTGGGATTTCCTCAAGCCGCAATCGCGCTACCAGTGCTTCGCGGAGATGTGGGGGCTCGAGTACCGCCAGCCGCCGGACCGCGCCGAGTGGCCGGTGATCACGAAGCTGCCGGTGCGAAGCGCCGCGGAGCTGGCCGCCCTCT
>JBGARD010000073.1:0-1067 GCA_044230355.1 Usitatibacteraceae bacterium
AAACTGCTCCAGGGCTGGCTCGGCCAGGCCGGCAATCCGGACGTCCCCGTCGCCTGGGCCATGCGCTACGGCCAGCCCGCGATCGCCGGCGTGCTCGACCGACTCAAGGAAGACGGCGCCGAGCGCGTGCTGGTGGTCCCGGCCTACCCGCAATATGCGGCGAGCAGCACCGGCAGCGTGATGGACGATGTCGCCGACTGGATCAAGCGCACGCGCAACCCGATGGAAATCCGCTTCGTCAAACATTTCCACGACGACCCCGGCTACATCGCCAGCGTCGTCGCCACGGTCAGGAAATATTGGGCTGCGAATGGGCAACCGGACAAGCTGCTGATGAGCTTCCACGGCCTGCCGCGGCGCTCGCTCGACCTCGGCGACCCCTACTACTGCGAATGCCAGAAGACCGGCCGGCTCATTGCACAAGCCCTGGGCCTGGGCACGGAGCAGTATCTGATCACCTTCCAGTCGCGCTTCGGCAAGGCCGAATGGCTCAAACCTTACACCCAGGCCACTCTGGAAGAACTCGGCCATGGCAAAACCCGACGCGTCGATGTGATCTGCCCCGGCTTCGTCGCCGACTGCCTGGAAACCCTGGAAGAAATCGCGCTCGACTGCAAGAGCGAATTCCTTGTCGCGGGCGGCGGCGAGTTTCACTACATTCCGGCTGTGAACGAACGCGCGGACTGGATCGCGGCGCTGGGCGGGCTAGCGAGTCGGCATCTGGCGGGCTGGCCGCTGGCGTCGAGCCGCGATCCGGAGGCGCCCGCCCGGGCACAGGCGCTGGGCGCGAAAACCTGAGCCTGCGCGCCTGAAGGAGTCGGCGCTGGCGGTACGGCGACCGGCGCTGCGACAGGGGCTTGCGGAGCCGGTGTCGCGATCGGGGCGGTTGGCACCGGCCCGCGACTGGCAACCAGTGATGACTTCGGCTGCAACTGCCACCAGAAGTAGCCGCCGATGCCGCATACGGATAGCACGGTTATCGCGCCGACGACAATGGCAAAGCCCTTGCGTGAAGCAGGCGCTTCGGCTTGCTTCGCGGCAAACAGGTTCTGTGCGGCGGACTTGTC
>JBGARD010000074.1:0-1020 GCA_044230355.1 Usitatibacteraceae bacterium
GTGCAGTGCGACCTGGCCACGCACACGGTGCGCGTGGAAACCACGCAGCCGGCCGAGGCCGTCAAGCAGGCGCTCGCCGACGAGGGCTACCCGGCACGCTGAGCCGGCTCGCCGCCTACACTGCGGCCACTTCCAACCCAACGGAGTGGACCGCATGCTCAGCCTGATCGCCCGCAGCGCACTCGTCGTCGCGCTCGCCGCCGCGCCCATCGCCCACGCGCAGACCCTGCGCTGGGCCAGCCAGGGCGACCCGCAGACCATGGACCCGCACTCGCAGAACGAGTCCATGACCAACATGATGAACGGGCAGGTCTACGAGAAGCTCGTCAACCGCGACAAGCAGCTCGGCATCGTGCCCGCGCTGGCCACCGAGTGGCAGCAGGTCTCGCCGACACTGTGGCGCTTCAAGCTGCGCCCCAACGTCAGGTTCCACGACGGCACGCCCTTCACCGCCGACGACGTGGTGTTCTCGATGGAGCGCGGCGCCGCGCCCACCTCGACCATCAACCAGTACGCCACCGCGGTCGGCAAGCCGCGCAAGGTGGATGACCTGACGGTCGAGTTCCAGCTCGCCGCGCCCAATCCGATCTTCCTGCAGCACCTCGAGACGCTGTGGATCATGAGCAAGGTCTGGTGCGAGAAGAACAGGGTCACGAAGCCGCTGGATTTCAAGAACAAGGAAGAGAGCTACGCCGGCCTGAACGCCAACGGCACCGGGCCCTACATGCTGGTGAGCCGCGCGCCCGGCATCAAGACGGTCTACAAGCGCAACCCCAACTGGTGGGGCCGATTCGAGGGCAACGTGCAGGAGATCGTCTACACGCCGATCGGCAACGACGCCACGCGCCTCGCGGCGCTCGTGTCCGGCGAGATCGACTTCGTGCTCGACCCGGCGCCGCGCGACATCGCCCGGCTGCGCAACACCGCCGGCGTGAAGATCATCGACGGGCCGGAGAACCGCATCGTCTTCATCGGCATGGACCAGTTCCGCGACAAGCTGCTCTACGGCAGCGTGCCGGG
>JBGARD010000007.1:0-95779 GCA_044230355.1 Usitatibacteraceae bacterium
CCCGCGCTGCCGCTCGACTTGCATGTGTAAAGCATTCCGCCAGCGTTCAATCTGAGCCAGGATCAAACTCTTCAGTTCAATCCATCAAAACTCACAAAGAATCACATGGATTCCAAGTGAGCACTGCAAGATGCTTCATTTCCGGTCCTCCAATGCCTTGCGGCACTAGGCTCCCGGTGCGCACCCACAGCACCCACCTCTATCGGCTGTAACTTGTTAAAGAGCGTTCGCCCCGGCCCTCAAAACAAGACTTGAGGTGGCGGCGAAAAGACAGCGATTATAGCGCGTTTCCGGGCCCGGTCAAGCCTTTCCCGGAAGCCCCGGCTCAGGAAGGCGCCCTGAGGCTCACCCGGGCGAACTTGCGCTTGCCGACCTGCAGGACGTAGGTGGCCCCGGCAGCCAGCCGCAGGCCCTTGTCCGAGACCTTCTGCCCGTCCACCTTCACCCCGCCCTGCTCGATCATCCGCAGCGCCTCGGAGGTGCTGGGACAGACGCCGGAGGACTTGAGCACGTGGCTGATCGTCCCGCCCTCGGCGGGGACCTCCAGCACCTGTTCCGGGAGGTCCTGGGGGATCTCGCCATGGCGGAAGCGGGCCTCGAAGTCCTCCAGGGCCCGGCGCGCGGCCGCCTGGTCGTGGAAGCGGGCGATGATCTCCTGGGCGAACCCCACCTTCACGTCGCGGGGGTTGCCGCCCTCGGCCACCGCCTTCTTCCAGCCCGCGAGGGTCGCGAGCGACTCGAAGGACAGGAGCTCGATGTAGCGCCACATCAGCTCGTCGGAGATGCTCATGAGCTTGCCGAACATCTCCTCCGCGGGATCGTGGATGCCGACGTAGTTGCCCAGGGACTTCGACATCTTGTTGACGCCGTCCAGGCCCTCCAGGAGCGGCATCGTGAGGATCACCTGCGGCTCCTGCCCGTAGTGCTTCTGCAGCTCGCGCCCCACGAGCAGGTTGAACTTCTGGTCGGTCCCGCCGAGCTCCACGTCCGATTTCATCGCCACGGAGTCGTAGCCCTGCATGAGGGGATAGAGGAACTCGTGGATGGAGATCGGCCGCTGCTCCGCGAACCGCCTGGAGAAGTCGTCGCGCTCGAGCATGCGGGCGACGGTCGAGGTCGCGGCCAGCTTGATCATGCCCGCCGCGCCCAGCTGGTTGCACCAGCTCGAGTTGAAGAGGATCTCCGTCCTGTCGGGATCCAGCACCTTGAACACCTGGGACTTGTAGGTTTCCGCGTTCTCCGCGATCTGCTCGGGGGTGAGCGGCGGGCGCGTGGCGTTCCGCCCGCTGGGGTCGCCGATCATCCCCGTGAAGTCCCCGATGAGGAACATGACGTGGTGCCCGAGCTCCTGGAACTGGCGCATCTTGTTCAGCACGACCGTGTGGCCCAGGTGCAGGTCCGGCGCGGTCGGGTCGAATCCCGCCTTCACCCGCAGGGGCTTGCCCTTGGCCAGCTTGCGAAGCAGGTCCTCCTCGAGGATCAGCTCGTGGGCGCCGCGCCGGATGACCTCGAGGTGGGGATGTTGACTCATTGATTTGATTCCGTTTTTTGCCAGAATGCGGCGTATTTCTGCTATCCTGCGGCCTTTGGAACCCGCTCCGGCCGATGAATCCCGAAAAGGTCGCCATTCTAGCGCAGCACCTCGCCCGGCTCCTGCCCATCCGGCAGCTGGCCTTCGGCGCGGCACTGCTCGGACTGCCGGCGCTGGGCGTGGTCACCGCCTTCGGCCTCGCGCCGGGGACCGTGGCGGACACGGTGGAACGCTCCAGCGTGACGGTCGACATGGCCCTGCCGACCTGGACAGGGGCCGAGGCCCCCGGCCCGCAGCGCTTCACGAACCAGGAGCGCGTCCTTCGCGGCGACACCGTCGCCGGCCTGATGGCGCGCCTGGACATCGCCGACGAGCAGGCCATGGCCTTCCTTCGCACCGACCCCGTCGGGCGCAAGATCTTCCGCCAGCTCATCCCCGGCCGCGCCATGCAGGCGGAAACGGACGAGGCCGGCAGCCTCCTGTCCCTTCGCTATTTCGTGGGTCCGGGAACCGTCCTGGAGGTCGTCCGGGGCGCAGACGGATTCAGCGCGCGCGAGCGGCCCGCGGCCGCATCGCCCAGGACGTTCTACAAGGCCGCGACGATCAGGTCCTCCCTTTTCGCCGCCACCGATTCGGCCGGCATCCCCGATGCCATCGCGATGCAGCTCGCGCGGGTGTTTTCCACGGACATCGATTTCCACGTGGACATCCGCAGCGGCGACAGCTTCTCCGTGATCTACGAGATGTCCTACGAGGGAGGCGAGCAGGTCTCCACGGGCCGCATCCTCGCGGCCGAGTTCGTGAACCAGGGCCGCACCTACAGTGCCGTGCTCTTCGAGGACGAGGAAGGCGGCGACGCCTACTACGAGCTCGACGGCACCAGCCGCGCGAAGGCGTTCCTGCGTTCGCCCGTCGAATTCTCCCGCGTGAGCTCCGGCTTCGGCCGCCGCATCCATCCGATATTCAAGACCTGGCGTGCCCACACCGGCACCGACTTCGCGGCCCCGAAGGGCACGCGCGTGCTCGCCGCGGCCGACGGGCACGTCGTCTTCGCGGGATGGCGAAACGGCTACGGCAACACGGTGGAGATCCGGCACGGCGGCAGCATCTCGACCCTCTACGGCCACCTCTCCGGGTTCGCCTCCGGCATCCGCACGGGGGCGCGCGTGCGGCAGGCCGACCCCATCGCCTACGTCGGCGCCACGGGCTGGGCGACGGGTCCTCACCTGCACTACGAGTTCAAGATCTCCGGCGTCCAGCAGGACCCGATGAAGATCGCGCTGCCGAAGGCGACCCCGGTACCCGCGCGCCTCAAGGCGCGGTTCGACGTGGCGGCTGCGGACGCGGGCTCGCGGATCGCGATGGTGCGCTCGTCGCCGTCGCTTCGCTTCGAGTAGCGTGCGCGGTCTCGCGATCGGCGTCATGTCGGGGACCAGCCTCGACGGCGCCGACGCCGTCCTGGCCGACTTCTCCGGGCAGCCTCCGCGCTGCATCGCCGCCTCGTCCGTCCCCTTTCCTGCGGACCTTCGCGCGGATCTCCTCGCCCTGAGCACTCCCGGCAACGACGGCATCGACGCGGCCGGCGCCTGCTCCGTCCGGCTCGCGGGCATCTACGCAAACGCCGTTTCGCAGGTGCTCGAGCGGTCCGGCGTTTCCGCCTCCCGGGTCGAGGTCGTCGGCTGCCACGGCCAGACGGTCCGGCACCGGCCCGAGCTCGGCTACACCGTCCAGCTCAACGACGCGGCGCTGCTGGCCGAGCGATCCGGCATCGACGTGGTGGCGGACTTCCGCAGCCGGGACGTGGCCGCCGGCGGGCAGGGAGCGCCGCTCGTGCCCGCATTCCACGACCAGGTGTTCCGCGATGGATCCCGGCACCGGGTGATCGTGAACATCGGCGGGATCGCCAACGTCTCGTCGCTGAAGCCGGGGCAGCCGTTCGCGGGATTCGATTGCGGGCCCGGCAACGTGCTCATGGACGCCTGGGCCCGGCGCCACCGCGGCGTCGATTTCGACGAAGGCGGCCGCTGGGCCTCGGAAGGCCGTCGCGACGAGGCTTTGCTGGCCCGCCTGGTGTCCGAGCCCTACTTCGCGGCGCCGCCCCCGAAGAGCACGGGTCGCGAGCTCTTCGGCGAGGACTGGCTTTCGGCACGCCTCGGGAATGGCATCGCGCCGGCCGATGTGCAGGCCACGCTGCTGGAGCTCACCGCCGCGTCGATCGTGCAAGCCATCGACCGCTTCTGCGGCCGCGCCGACGAGATCTACCTGTGCGGCGGCGGCGCACGCAACGGGCGTCTCGCGGCACGCATCGCCGAGCTCGCATCCCCCCGTCCGGTACTGCCCACGGACGCCCTGGGCGTCCCGACGGGCCACGTCGAGGCCATGGCCTTCGCGTGGCTGGCGCTCAAGTGCGTCCGCCGCGAGCCTTTGGACCTGGCGGCCGTCACCGGCGCGGCGCACCCCTGCATCCTCGGCGCGATCTACCCCGCCTGAAAAGCCGAAGGGGGAGCCCAGGCTCCCCCTTCGATCGCGACGAGGCGCGAAATCAGGCGCTGAAGGACGACCCGCAGCCGCAGGTGGAGCTCGCGTTCGGGTTCTTGATCACGAACTGCGCGCCCTCGAGGCCCTCGGAGTAGTCGATCTCGGCCCCCACGAGGTACTGGTAGCTCATCGGGTCGATGAGCAGGCTCACGCCGTTCTTCTGCATGACAGTGTCGTCCTCGTTGACGGCCTCGTCGAAGGTGAAGCCGTACTGCAGGCCCGAGCAGCCGCCGCCCGTCACGAAGACGCGCAGCTTGAGATCGGTGTTGCCCTCTTCCTCGATGAGGGACTTCACCTTGTTGGCCGCGCTGTCGGTGAAGACCAGCGGATCGGGCATCGTCGTGGACATGTCGTTCATGTGGATCTCCTTGAAAAGTATGCGGCCCGCGTCAGTCCGACGCGCTGCTCGCGGACTTGAATTCGACGATCTTGTCGCTCTTCTGGGGATTCTCGTAGACCAGCTGCCCCATCACGATCGCGCCCACGTGGACCTCGATCGACTTGTACGCCACGTCCCCTGTGACCCGGGCCTTCGGCAGAAGTTCGACGTACTCGGTCGCCCGGACGGGGCCGGCGACCGTGCCGTTCACGACGACATGCGCGACGTCGATCTCGCCTTCCACCTTGGCGAGCTCGGACAGCACCAGCGTCCCGGGCTTGTTGCCGGTCGCCTTGACGTTGCCCTTGACGTGCCCGTCGACGCGCAGGCCGCCGACGAAGGTGATGTTGCCCTCGATGACGGTTCCGGCGCCGATCAGGCTGTCGATCGGGCTCGGCTTGTTGCTCTTGCCGAACATGGCTACCCCCTCATTGCAGGTTGACGCTTCGGGAGAGTTTAACCTGTCCCCCGGGAAGCGCAATAACCCGGACTTCGTAGCCCGTGAGGACCGCGCCCTCCGGGATCCGGAAGCGGCCCTCCACCTTCTGGTAGAAGCGGAACTCCACGGCGCCGGCGGCCTCGCCCGCGGACCCCTCGGGAAACGCGAGGGTGGACACCGCGCCCTGGCTCGCGACGCGCGCGAGGACCTGTACCTTGCCCTTGAAATCCTGCTTCCGCTGCCCGCCCTGCGTGAGGAGCATGCGGTAGCGGAAGGCGCCGGGAAGGCCGTCCTGCTCGACCTTGAGGTTCGCGATCCCGAGGCCCTCCGGCGTCGCGCCCGACGACATGATGTTGCGCAGGAAGCCGAGGTCCTCCTTGAGCGCCGCGTTCTCGTCCTGGAGCTGCGTGACGGTCCGCGCGAGCTCCATCTGCGCGGCCTTGTCGATGGCGAGCTGCCGGTCGCGCTCGGCCACGACCGAGCGCGCGGATTCGAGGTCGCGCTTGAGCGTCACGTTCTCCGCGCCGAGGGTGGCGATCTGCTCCCGCGCCTCCTCGCGGTCGAACCCCGTGATCCGGTAGCTGTTTTCGACGAGCCACCAGACGATGCCGCCCACCGCCGCCATCATGAGGACGTTGATGAGCCACCGCCAGTACCAGGCGAGGTGCGAGCGGATCGTCATCCGCGACGAGCGGATGCCGATGTTGCTGCGCACGCGCCGGGCGAGGCTCCTCACGGCAGGAGCGCCACCTGGTCCAGCCCCCGCGTCTCGGGAAATCCGAACGCGAGGTTCATGTTCTGCACCGCCTGGCCCGCGGCTCCCTTGACCAGGTTGTCCTCCACGGCGAGGACGACGAGCGTGTCGCCGCCCATCGGGCGGTGCACGGCGATCCGGCAGTGGTTGGACCCGCGCACCCAGCGCGTCTCGGGCTGGGTCCCGGGGGGGAGCACGTCGACGAAGGGCTCCCCCGCATAGCGCTTCTCGAAGAGCTGCTGGAAATCCGCCTCCTTCGTCACCCGCGCGTAGACGGTCGCGAGGATGCCGCGGATCATCGGCACCAGGTGCGGGACGAACGTGAGGCCGACGTCCCGTCCGCTCGCCCCCTTCAGGCCCTGGACGATCTCGGGATGGTGCCGGTGCCCGCCCAGCGCATAGGCCTTGAAGTTGTCGCCGGCCTCCGCAAACAGGATGTCGACCTCGGCTTTCCTGCCGGCGCCGCTCACGCCGGACTTCGCGTCCGCGACGAGGTGGCCGCGATCGACGAGGTCCGTCTCGACGAGCGGCAGCAGCGCGAGCTGCACGGCGGTCGCGTAGCAGCCCGGGTTCGCGATGAGGCGCGCACCGCGGATCATCTCGCGATTGATCTCGGGAAGCCCGTACACGGCCTGCGCCACGAGATCGGGCGCCGCGTGCTTCATCTTGTACCAGCGCTCCCACGTCGCGATGTCCTTCAGCCGGAAGTCGGCGGACAGGTCGATCACCTTCACGCCCGCGTCGACGAGCGGCCGGGCCTGCCCCATGGCGACCCCGTTCGGCGTGGCGAAGAAGACGCACTGGCAGGCCGTGAGGTCCGTCTGCGCCGGGTCGCTGAACGCGACGTCGACGCGCCCGCGCAGGGAGGGAAACATCCGCGCCACCGGCGTGCCCGCCTCGCCGCGCGAGGTGATCGCCGCGATCTCGACGTCCGGGTGGGCCGCGAGCAGCCTCAGGAGCTCCACCCCCGTGTATCCCGTGCCTCCGACGATGCCTGCCTTGATCATCTATCGACACCTCTCCTGTCGGCCGCTGGCGACAGCGGCGCATCCCATGAACGAAAAAGCCGCCTTGCAGGGCGGCTTCGTCGCGTTCCGGGGAAACCGGACGGCCTTCTCCCGCCTTAGCGCTTCGAGTACTGCTTGCGGCGGCGCGCCTTGTGGAAGCCGACCTTCTTGCGCTCGACCTCGCGCGCATCGCGCGTCACGAGCCCGGCCTTGGAAAGCGCCGGCTTGAGCGTCGGATCGTATTCGATGAGGGCCCGCGTGATGCCGTGGCGAACCGCACCGGCCTGCCCGGACTCCCCGCCGCCGAAGACGTTCACCTTGATGTCGAAGGTCTGGGCGTGGTTGGTGAGCTCGAGCGGCTGGCGCACGATCATGCGGCCGGTCTCGCGCGAGAAGTACTCGTCGAGCGGCTTCTCGTTGACGACGATCTTGCCCTGGCCGGACTTGATGAAGACACGGGCCACCGCGTTCTTGCGACGGCCGGTGCCATAGTTGTATTTGCCGATCATGGTCGTCGCTCCTTAGATCTCGAGGGCTTTGGGCTGCTGGGACGTGTGCGGGTGCGCGGGGCCGGCGTAGATCTTGAGCTTCTTGATCATCGCGTAGCCCAGGCGACCCTTGGGCAGCATGCCCTTCACCGCGAGCTTGAGGATCCGGTCGGGGTGGCGCGCCTGCAGCTTGTCGAAATTCGTCTCGTAGATGCCGCCCGGGTAGGTCGAGTGGCGGTAGTACTTCTTGTCGGCCGCCTTGGCGCCGGTGACGCGCAGCTTCTCGACGTTGACCACGACGATGTAGTCGCCGGTGTCGACGTGGGGGGTGAATTCGGCCTTGTGCTTGCCGCGCAGGCGCCGGGAGACTTCGACCGCGAGACGCCCGAGCACCTTGTCGGTGGCGTCCACGACGAACCAGTCGCGCTTGACTGTCCGCGGATTGGCGGAAATGGTCTTCATGGTGATCCCTGTCGTAATGGCGCCCCTGGGTGCTTCCGGCGGGTGCCGGAAATACGTTGGGCCCCTTGTTTGGAAAAGCGAACTCGAAATTTTAGGGAAATCAGGCTCTTGTGTCAAACCCTCCTGCTCCACGGCAGGTCTCGGGGGACGCGCAGCCCCCCCTCGGATAGAATCCGGCTTCGCCCCCCCTAAGCCCCCATGGATACCAACCGTTTCGAGCAATACGCCCGGATTTCCGGGGTTGCCTTCCTGATCGTCGCCTGTTTCCTCATCATCCGGCCGTTCATGGCCGCGATGCTCTTCGCGGCCATCCTTTGCCTGTCGACCTGGCCGGCCTTCCGGTGGGTCCGGGACCGGCTCGGCGGCCGCAGCGCCCTGGCGGCCCTCCTTTTCGTGCTCGTGATGCTCCTCGCCATCGCCCTGCCCGTGGCGCTGGCCGGATTCAGCCTCGTCAGCCACTCCTCCCAGGTGATCGACTTCGTGCGGGGGCTGATCGACCGGGGACCGTTCGAGCTGCCCGCCTGGCTCACCGGCCTGCCCCTCGTGGGGGCAACCCTGGACGAGTACTGGCACAGCCTGGTCGGCAGCCGGGAGGAGATCGTCGCCCTCGCCAGGCGCCTGGCCGAGCCCGCGAAAGGGCTCCTCGTCGCCGCCGGCTCCGCCGCCGGGGAGGGGCTCCTGTACATCCTCATCGCGATCTTCATGGCGTTCTTCTTCTACCGGGACGGGGAGGCGGCCGGACGCATGGTCCGCGACGGCATGGCCCGCCTGGCGGGCGGGGAACAGGGCGCGGCGGTGCTCGCGACGGCGCAGAGCGCGATCAAGGGCGTCGTGTACGGCCTCATCGGCACGGGGCTGGCGCAGGCCCTCGTCGCGCTCGTCGGCTTCGCGATCGCCGGCGTGCCGGGCGCAGTGACGCTTTCCGCGCTCACCTTCGTCCTCTCCTTCATTCCCATGGGGCCTGCGCTCCTGTGGGGCGGCGCGGCGGCGTGGCTCTACTCGAACGGCGAAACCGGGTGGGCCATCTTCATGGTCGCCTACGGCTTCCTCGTGATCAGCTCCGTGGACAACTTCATCAAGCCGATCCTGATGAGCCGCGCGGGCAATCTCTCGATGCTGCTCGTCGTGCTCGGCGTGTTCGGCGGCGCGGTGGCCTTCGGCTTCATCGGCATCTTCGTCGGGCCGACGCTGCTCGCGGTGGCGTGGAGCCTCCTCAACGCCTGGCTCAAGGCCCAGCAGTCCAGGGAGTCGGTATGAAGGCGCGCGTGAAGCTGGTCGAGGGCATCACCTTCGTCGCCGAGAGCGGCAGCGGCCACGCCGTGGTGATGGACGCCTCCCCCGACGTGGGCGGCCGCAATCTCGGCGCCCGGCCCATGGAGATGGTCCTCATGGGCGCGGGCGGCTGCAGCGCGATCGACGTCGTGCACATCCTGCGCAAGGCCCGGCAGGACTTCGTCGACTGCGTGGTGGAACTCGAGGCGGAGCGCGCGCCGGAAGATCCCAAGGTCTTCACTCGCATCCACATGCATTACATCGTGACGGGCCGGGGCCTCAACCCGACGCAGGTCGAGCGTGCCATCAAGCTCTCGAAGGAGAAGTACTGCTCGGCGACGATCATGCTCGCCAGGACGGCCGAGGTCACCTCGGACTTCGAGATCCGCGAGGCCTGACGACGACCTACCCTCATCCCCGGCCCTTCTCCCAAGGGAGAAGGGAGGAGTTCTCCCCTCTCCCTTGGGAGAGGGGTTGGGGGTGTGGGTGTCGCTTAGAAGCGGTAGGCCGTCTCCGTCATCACCTTCGCCATCAGGCGCATCGCGCCCTTGATGGGCGGGGGCAGTTCCGCCGCGCCCAGCGCGCTGCCGGTATTGGCGTGCCCGACTTCGTCGGTCTTCATCTGCTCGAGGATGCGGCGGGTGCGCTCATCCTGCTGCGGCAGCACCGCAAGATGGCTGTCGAGGTGGCCCTCGACCTGGCGCTCGGTCTCCACGAGGAATCCCATGCTCCAGCGGTCGCCGGCCAGGCCCGAGGCCACGCCCAGCGTGAATGAGCCGGCATACCACAGGGGCGACAGCAGGCTGGGGCTTGAATCGAGCTCGCGAAGGCGCTCGGCGCACCAGGCGAGGTGGTCCCGCTCTTCCGCGCCGGCATGCTCCAGCGCGGAGCGCACCGCCTCGTCCCGGGCCATGAGGGATTGCCCGGCATAGAGGGCCTGCGCGCAAACCTCGCCCGCGTGGTCGACCCGCATCAGCCCGGCCACATGGCGGCGTGCTTCGCCGTCCGCCGGCCCGGCACAGGTCTCGCCCGGCGCCGGCCGTGACGCATGGGTGGCACCCGTCACGGTACGCAACGCGTTGTCCGCGACGACGAGGAGGCGATCGAGAGCCGTGAACATGGGCTAACTCTACGATGACAGGGCCGAAAGAAAAAGGGCGCGGCTTGCGCCGCGCCCTTTCGATGCTGCCTGAAGCGACTGCCGATACGGGATCAGAACAGGTGACGGAAGCCCGCCATGAAGCCCTTCATGTCCTGGCCCGCGGTGCCCAGCGGGTTCGTGCCGAAGTTGCAGTTCATGCCGGCGCTGTTGTCGACTTCGGTGTAGCTGGCGACGAAGAACGTGCGCTTGCTCCAGTCGTACTTGTAGCCGACCGAGTACATGTCGCAATCGCTATCACCCTGCTCGGCGTTCTGGTACGAAGCGAGAATCGCGTGCTTGCCGCTGAAGTTCCAGGTGAGGCCCAGCATGTAGGACTCGTCGTCGTCCGACTGGCCGTCCTTCGAGTACACGCCATATTGGCCCGCGAGCTTGAGGCCGCCCATCGTGAAGCTGGCGGCGATCGCGTTGCCTTCCTCGTCCGTGTTGGCCGCGACGTCCTTGTGGTTCTCGTACGCGTAGGCGAGGTAGAGCGCGCCCTTCGAGTACGCGACCGACGCGCCGACGGTGTTCGGGTTACGGACGCCGTCCTTGCCTTCGTTCGCGGTGTACAGCGCGCGCACCGTGAGGCCCGCCCAGTTCGGCGACCAGTACTGGACCGAATTGCCTTCGCGGCGGCTGAAGTTGCCTTGGTCGAGGCCGGCACCGGTGATGTCGCCGAGGGTCAGGTCACCCCAGGGGTCCACCGCGGTCTGCGACGTCTTCATCGGCGTGTCCCAGCGGCCGAGGAGAACGCTACCCCAGCCGCCTTGGAGGCCGACACCGCTGTTGCGGGCCGCGAAGGTGCTGTTGTTCTCGTCCGGCTTGAACTGGGTCTCGAGCTGGAAGAAGGCCTTGAGGCCGCCACCCAGATCTTCCGTGCCGCGCACGCCCAGGTAGGACGCGTTGTCGCTGACGCGAGTGCGGTTTCCGGTGCTCGCATCTTGAGCCGGAGTACCGCCATCGGCCTCGACCGATTCCAGGGTCACGAAGACGCGACCGTAGAGGGTCACGGGGTTCGCGGTCTGGGCCATGACGGTCGGGGCAAAGCAGGCGCCCGCCACTGCCAGTGCGATCAATTTCTTGTTCATCAGAATCTCCTTTGTTGAAGTGAGGCCGAATTCACTTTAAAGCGCTTGGGAACCTCTTGGGGATCTTCGCCCCGATTCTTGGCACTTCTCCCGGATATTTATCGAGAAGCCGTTAGCATCATGCCAAACCCCGGCACTTCTCTCAAGGGGGGGGTGGGAAATGCGCAACAAACTCCCCTCGTTGTTGCTCTCCTGCAACGTCTCGATCAGGCCCCCTGGAACAGCCGCGAAAGCTCCCTTCCGGGGTCTTCCGCGGCCATGAAGGCACCCCCCACCAAGTAAGCGCCCACTCTCGCCTCGCGCAAGCGCCTGACGTCCTCGGGCGCCGCGATTCCACTCTCCGTCACCACGATCCTGCCGGCCGGAACGCGGTCCAGGAGTTCGAGCGTCGTCTCCAGGCGGATACCGAAAGTCCGCAAATCCCGGTTATTGATCCCGATCAAGGGCGTGGAAAGCCGAAAAGCGCGCTCGAGCTGGCCCGCGTCGTGGGATTCGACCAAAACGTCCATGCCCAGCGAATTCGCGAGCGACTCGAGTTGCACGAGGGTTGAGTCCGGCGCGGCGTCCATGATCAGCAGGATGCAGTCGGCGCCCCATGCCCGGGCCTCGAAGACCTGGTAGGGATCGATGATGAAGTCCTTGCGGATCACCGGCAGCGAACAGGCGGCGCGGGCCGCCTGGAGATCCTCCCGCGAGCCGCCGAAGTACTCGCGGTCGGTGAGCACGGACAGGCACGTCGCCCCGTTGGCCGCGTAGGAGGC
The DNA here is from genome assembly GCA_044230355.1 of Usitatibacteraceae bacterium. Classification (GTDB taxonomy): domain Bacteria; phylum Pseudomonadota; class Gammaproteobacteria; order Burkholderiales; family Usitatibacteraceae; genus FEB-7. Next base: position 11,861 of record JBGARD010000007.1, read on the forward strand.
CGCGATGCGCGCCGGGTCGAAGTCGGCCCGGATGAGCCCCTTGCTGGGGCTCGCCCGCTTGATCTCGGCGATGACGGCGGCCTTCCCCGCGGCCACGCGCACCTGGATGGCCGCGGCGAATCCCCGCGGGGGCGAGGCCTCGCGCGCCGCGGTCTCGATCGCCGCGAGCGGCAGTGCCGCCCGCGCCGCTTCCACCTCGCGGCGCTTGGTGTCGAGGATCCGCTCCAGGATGTCGCTCACGCGCCTGCCTTGGCAAAGGCCTGGGTGAAGGAAACGAGCTGGTCCAGCTTCGCCTTCGCGGCCCCCGAGGCGATCGTGTCGCGCGAGAGCGCCACGCCGTCCCAGAGGCTGGGCACGACGCCCGATACGTAGAGCGCCGCCGCGGCATTGATGAGCACGACGTCGCGGGAGGGCCCGGTCTCGCCGCCCAGGACCGAGAGGATGCGCGCGCGCGACTCGTCCGGGCCGGCCACCTGGATGGACTCGACGGGCGCGGTGTCCAGCCCGAACTGCTTGGGCTCGATCACGTACTCGGTGATGAAGTCGTGCTTGAGCTCGGCCACCGCCGTGGGCCCGGTAATGGTGATCTCGTCCAGGCCGTCGTGGCCGTGGACCGTGAGCACGTGCCGGCTGCCGAGCATCTTCAGCACCCGCGCCTGGATCCCCACGAGGTCGGGGTGGAACACGCCCATCACCTGGTTGGGCGCGCCCGCGGGGTTGGTGAGGGGCCCCAGGATGTTGAGGATCGTGCGCATGCCCAGCTCCTTGCGCACCGGCGCCGCGTGCTTCATCGCGGGATGGTGGCTGGGCGCGAACATGAAGCCGAGCCCCACCTCGCGAAGGCACACGCCCACCTGCTCGGGCGTGAGCGCGAGGTTCACGCCCAGCCCCTCGAGGGCGTCGGCGCTGCCGGACTTCGACGACACCGACCGCCCCCCGTGCTTGGCCACCCTGGCGCCGGCGGCCGCCGCGACGAAGGCCGCGGTCGTCGAGATGTTGAAGGTATGGGAGCGGTCGCCCCCCGTGCCGCAGGTGTCGACGAGGTGATCGAGCCCCTCCGCATCGACCTTGGTGGAGAACTCCCGCATCACCGAGGCGGCGGCGGCTATCTCCGAGACCGATTCCGTCTTCACGTGCAGGCCCATGAGGATGGCCGCGAGCTGCACCGGGGTGACCTTGCCCTCCATGACCTGGCGCATCAGGTCGACCATCTCGTCGTAGAAGATCTCGCGCTTGTCGCACAGGCGGTTGATCGCTTCGTGGGCGGTGAACATGGCTACTCCTGCGTGAGGAAGTTGCGGAGCAGCGCGTGGCCGTGCTCCGTGAGGATCGACTCGGGATGGAACTGGACGCCCTCCACCGCCATCGAGCGGTGGCGCACGCCCATGATCTCGCCGTCGTCGGTCCAGGCGGTGATCTCGAGGTCCGCCGGGCAGCTCTCGCGCTCGATGGCGAGCGAGTGGTAGCGGGTCGCGTTGAACGGCGACGGCAGCCCCCGGAAGACGCCCTTGCCGGCGTGGTGGATCGGCGAGACCTTGCCGTGCATGAGGGTCTTCGCGTGCACGACGCGGCCGCCGAAGGCCTGCCCGATCGCCTGGTGGCCGAGGCATACGCCCAGGATCGGGACCTTCCCGGCGAAGCGCCGAATGGCCGCCAGCGACACCCCGGCCTCGTTGGGCGTGCACGGGCCCGGCGAGATGACGATGCGCGCCGGCGCGAGGCGGGCGATGTCCTCGACCGCGAGCTCGTCGTTGCGGACGACGCGGACCTCCTCGCCCAGCTCGCCCAGGTACTGCACCAGGTTGTAGGTGAACGAGTCGTAGTTGTCGATCATGAGCAGCATGACGGGCTCCTCATGCGGCGGGGGCGTCGAGCCCCGCGTTGGTGGCCTCGGCCGCGGCGAGGAGGGCGCGCGCCTTGTTGCGCGTCTCGAGCCACTCCTGCTCGGGGATGGAATCGGCGACGATGCCCGCCGCGGCCTGCACGTGCAGCTCGCCGTCCTTGACCACGCCCGTGCGGATGGCGATGGCGAGGTCGAGGTTGCCGTTGAAGCCGAGGTAGCCGACGGCGCCCGCGTAGACGCCGCGCCTCTCCGGCTCCAGCTCGTCGATGATCTCCATCGCCCGGACCTTCGGCGCGCCGGCCACGGTGCCCGCGGGGAAGGTCGCGCGCAGCAGCTGCATCGGCGTGAGCGCCGGGTCCACGTCGCCCTCCACGTTCGAGACCATGTGCATCACGTGCGAGTAGCGCTCCACCGCCATCTGCTCCGTGACGCGGACGGTGCCCACGCGCGCGATGCGCCCGATGTCGTTTCGCCCGAGGTCGATCAGCATGAGGTGCTCGGCGCGCTCCTTGGGGTCGCCCACGAGCTCCTTCTCCATCGCGAGGTCCTTCTCGGGCGTCGCGCCCCGCTTGCGCGTGCCGGCGATGGGGCGGACGGTGACGCGGTCGCCCTCGCGGCGCACCAGGATCTCGGGCGAGGCGCCCACCAGCTGGCTGTCGCCGAAGTCGAAGTAGAACATGTAGGGCGAGGGATTGATCGAGCGCAGCGCGCGGTAGAGGTTCACCGGCGAGCCCGCGAAGGGCTGCGAGAGGCGCTGCGAGACCTGCACCTGCATCACGTCGCCGTCGGTGATGTAGCGCTTGGCCCTCGCGACCGCGGCGTAGAAGGGCTGCTCCCCGATATTCGATCGCGGGGGCTGCGGCTTCGCGACGGGTTCGTGCGCCGGCAGGCTCGCGGCCCCGCGCAGCTTCCCGCGCAGCAGCTCGAGCCGCGCCCGGGCCTTCGCGTAGGCGCCCGGCTCGCGCGCGTCGGCGTAGACGATGAGGTGCACCTTGCCCGCGAGGTTGTCCACGACCGCGAGCTCCTCCGACAGGAGCAGGCGGATGTCGGGCAGCCCGATGGGGTCCGGGCGGGAATCCTTCGCGAGCTTCGGCTCGATGTAGCGCACGGTGTCGTAGCTGAAGTAGCCGGCGAGCCCGCCCGCGAAGCGCAGGCTCGAGTGCAGGGGAGCCGCCGCCACGCCCTTCAGGTACTCGTCGACGAACGCCAGGGGATCGCCGGCGTCGCGCTCCTGCACCACCTTGCCGTCGCGGATGACGCGGCCGCGGCCGCCCGCCACCTCGATCCTCTCGCGCGCCGCCAGCCCGATGATCGAGTAGCGGCCGAAGCGCTCGCCCCCGATGACCGACTCCAGCAGGTAGGTGCCGGGGGCGTTGGCGAGCTTCAGGTAGAGCGAGAGCGGGGTGTCGAGATCGGCCAGCGTCTCGAGGGTCAGGGGGATCCGGTTGAAGCCGGCGCGGGAAAGCGCCAGGAAATCGTTCTCAGTCATGTTTCACCACACGGTATTCGGGTCGAAGGGTGGACGGGCCGGGGCGTTTCAGCGCCAGCTTTGCCATCGCCAGTCGAGCAGGAATCCGCGCGGTGCCATGAGGGATTTCACGAGGGGAAAACGATCAGGGGGCCATTGTAATCGATCTGGCGGCCTCCTCCACGCTCGCGACGACCGCGTCCGCGCCGAGATCGGCCAGCGAAAGGCCCTCGCGGTAGCCGTAGGGCACGACCACCACCGCGCACCCGGCCGCGCGCGCCGACTGCACGTCGTTCAGCGAGTCGCCCACCACCAGCGTCTCGGCGGGGGAGGCGCCGAGCTTGCCGGCCGCGTACAGCATCGGGTCCGGGTGCGGCTTCCTGCGCTCGACGGTGTCCCCGGAGACCACCACGCCGAAGAAGCGCCGCAGCCCGGTGAGCTCGAGAAGCGGCTCGGTGAACCGGCCCGCCTTGTTGGTGACGCATCCCATCGCGATCCCCGCGCGCTCGAGCGCCTCGAGGCCGTCCACGACGCCCGGGTAGGGGCGCGACCGGTCCGCGATCCCCGCAATGTAGTGCCGCTCGAAGACCGCGTGCGCGCGGGCCCGCTCCTCCTCGCCCCCGCCACCCGAGGCCTCGAAGCACTTGTTCACGAGGTTCACCACGCCCTTGCCGACGAAGTCCCGGATCCGGTCGTCCGGGAGAGCGGCACGGCCGAGGTCGGCCAGCATGCGGTTGGCGGCCGCGGCGAGATCGGGCGCGGTATCGACGAGCGTGCCGTCGAGGTCGAAGAGCGCGGCGCGGTAGCGCCTCGGCGGGAGCGGGGCAGCCACCTTCAGGCCCCCGCGAGCGCCTCGCGCATGCGGCGAATCGCGGCCGCGCGGTCCTTCTCGCCGAAGACGGCCGACCCCGCGACGAAGGTGTCGGCGCCCGCCTTGGCGACCGCGGCGATGTTGTCGGCCTTCACGCCGCCGTCCACCTCGAGCCAGATGTCGCGCCCGCTCTCGTCGATGCGCCGGCGCGCCTCGCGGATCTTGGGCAGCGCGGAGGCGATGAAGGACTGGCCGCCGAAGCCGGGGTTCACGCTCATGATGAGGATGAGGTCGACCTTGTCCATGACGTGGTCGAGCCAGGCGAGCGGCGTGGCGGGGTTGAACACGAGCCCGGCCTTGCAGCCCTGGTCGCGGATGAGCGCGAGGGTCCGGTCGACATGCTCGCTCGCCTCCGGGTGGAAGCTGATGATCGAGGCGCCCGCCTTGGCGAAGTCCGGAACGATCCGGTCCACGGGCTTCACCATGAGGTGCACGTCGATCGGCACCGTGCAGTGCGGCTTCAGGGCCTCGCACACGAGCGGGCCGACGGTGAGGTTGGGCACGTAATGGTTGTCCATCACGTCGAAATGCATGAGGTCGGCGCCGCCGGCGATGACGTCCTTCACCTCGTCGCCGAGGCGGGCGAAATCGGCCGAAAGGAGGCTGGGCGCGATGCGGTACATGACGGTCTTTCCGGGTCGGTGGAAGAGAGAAAATTCTACGCGATTCCCCTCGCGCTTCGTGCGGGAAATTTCCTGCTAACATCGAATCCATGCCCGACCCGAAACGCTACGTCATCGCCGTCACGGCGCACTCGACCTACCTGCCCGACCAGTCGGACGAGGAAGACGAGCGCTACGTGTTCGCGTACACGATCCGCATCACCAACACGGGCAACGTGTCCGCGCAGGTCGTGAGCCGCCACTGGATCATCACGGACGCCGACAACCAGGTCCAGGAAGTGCGGGGCATGGGCGTGGTCGGCGAGCAGCCCGTGCTCAAGCCCGGCGACACGTTCGAGTACTCGAGCGGCTCCTCCATCCCGACCGCCGTCGGGACCATGCGCGGCACCTACCAGCTGGTCGCCGAGGACGGCACGCGCTTCGAGGCGCCCATCCCGGAGTTCGCGCTCAGCGTCCCGCGCGTGCTGCACTAGCCGCGAGGCGCGTCGTCCCCGTTCGTGGAATCGCCCTGCTTGGGGCCCGGCTTGTGCTTGCGCGGCATCGTCCACCAGACGATCCCGACCGCGATCAGCAGCGCCGCCACCACCTCGAGGAACACCCAGCCCATCCGCGACTCCGGGAGAAAATGGTGTCAGGTTACTTTGCATGCAAAGTAACCTGACACCATTTTCTCATATACTCGCCGCGATGCCGCACGCCCCTCTGTCCACCCTGCCGCGCTGGCGCGCGCTCGCCGCCCTCGGCCTCGCGCTCCTCGCCGCCGCCTGCGCAACGCCGCCCGAGCCCATCGCTCGGGCCGCGCCCGAGCCGCTCATCTGCCCGCCCGCCGAGAAGCCCGTGTGCCCGCCCGCCCCCGGCGCGCCGGCCCCTGCCCCGGCGCCGGTTCCCGAGGTGGAATACCGCGGCCGGCTGCAGCGCGCCTCCTGGGTGGAGATTCCCGAGTGGGGGCGCGAGCCGCTGCGCGACTCCCTCGTCGCCTTCGTGCGCGGCTGCAGCGCGCTCGGCAAGCAGGCGGCCTGGCAGGCGGTGTGCGCCGAGGCCTCCGCGATGCCGCCGGGGAGCACCGATCGCGAGATCGCCGCCTTCTTCGAGTCGCGGTTCGACCCGCACATGGTCGTGAACGCCGACGAGTCGACAACGGGCATGGTCACCGGCTATTACGAGCCGCTGCTGCGCGGAAGCCGCACGCGCACCGCCCGCTTCAGATACCCCCTCTATGCGGTGCCCCAGGACCTGCTCGTGATCGACCTCTCGAGCGTATACCCCGACCTCAAGCACAAGCGCCTGCGCGGCCGCATCGAGGGAAACCGGGTCGTCCCCTACCTCGCGCGCGGCGACATCGAGACCGATCCGGCGCCCCTGAAGGGGCTCGAGATCGCCTGGGTCGACGACGCCGTCGAGCTTTTCTTCCTGCACATCCAGGGCTCGGGGCAGGTGCAGCTCGAGAACGGCGAGCGCCTGCGCGTGGGCTACGCGGAGCAGAACGGGCACCCCTTCCGCTCCCTCGGACGGCTGCTCATCCAGCGCGGGGAGCTGCCGGCGGAACGCGCCTCGATGCAGGGGATCAAGGACTGGGCGCGCCGCCATCCCGCGAAGGTGCAGCGCTACCTGAACGAGAACCCGAGCTTCGTGTTCTTCCGCGAGCTTCCGGGCGACCTCCCCGGCCCGATCGGCTCGCTGGGCGTGCCGCTCACGGCGGAGCGCTCCATCGCGGTCGACCCGCGCGTGATCCCGCTGGGGGTCCCCGTCTACCTCGCCACGACCTGGCCCAACTCGCCGCAGCCGCTCAACCGCCTCATGGTGGCGCAGGACACCGGGGGCGCCATCAACGGCGGCGTGCGCGCGGATTTCTTCTGGGGATTCGGGGACGCCGCCGGCAACCAGGCGGGCAAGATGCGCCAGGCGGGGCGCATGTGGGTCCTGCTGCCGAAGGGCTACACGCCGCCCGCGACGGTGCAGGCCGCGAAGTAGGCCGGCCGCCGCGCGCGGAAAAAGCTACTGGGGCCTGGCGGCCTTCGCGTCCGCGAGCCGCTTCTCGAACGCCGCGATGGGCATCGCGCCGGGGATGCGCTCGCCGTCCTCGAAGAAGATCGTCGGCGTGCCGCTGATCTTCTTGTCGCGCCCGAAGGCCACGACCTTGTCGATGGGCGTCTCGCAATTCGCGGCGCCCGGCGGCACGGCGTCCTTGAGCATGAGGTCCATCCACGCCTTCGACCGGTCCGGCGCGCACCACACGGCCTTCGACTTCTGCGTCGAGTCCGGGGAGAGGATCGGGTACAGGAACGTGTACACCGTGATGTCGCTCACGCCGACCAGCTCGCGCTCGAAGCGCTTGCAGTAGCCGCAGTTGGGGTCGGCGAAGATCGCGATCTTGCGCGAGCCGTCGCCGCGCACCACCTTGATGGCCGACTCCAGCGGCAGCGAGTCGAACTTGACCGCCGAGAGCTTGCGCACGCGCGCCTCGGTGACGTTCTCGCGCGTCTTCGTGTCGATGAGGGTGCCCAGCAGGAGGAAGGAAGTCTTCTCGTCGGTGTAGAACACCTCGCTGCCGCCGGTCACCTCCAGGAGGCCTCCGTAGCCGCTCTTGCGCACCGTGTCGATCTGCGCTTCGGGGAATTTCTTGCGAAGGTCCGTCTTGACGCGGTCGAGGTCCTGCGCGGCGGCGGGAACGGCCAGCGCCAGGGCGAGGAAGGCGGCGGACAGGAAAGCGGGGATTCTCATGTAAGGGGTCTCTCGGGTTCCGGGATTGGGCCGCGGCCGGCCGGGGAAGTTCCCGGGAGACTCAGGCAGCGGGATTATCGCATTGCGTGCGCCGCGAGGAGCCGCTTGGCCCAGGGCGCGCCATCGACGGCGCGCAGCCCCGCGTTGCGCGCGGCGCCGGCGAGCGGCATGCCCAGCCCGAAGAGCCACTCCAGCCTGTCGGTGACGAACTGCATCGCGTCCACGTCGGCGCGCCGGGAGCGCTCGTGCCGGCGCAGCAGCGCGAGATCGCCGGGGCGCTCGAGGGGCGAGCGGGCGGCCAGCGCGCGCGCGAGCGCGCGGGCGTCCTGGAACCCGAGGTTCACTCCCTGGCCGGCGAGCGGGTGCACGCCGTGGGCGGCATCGCCGACCAGGACCGCGCCGGGCACCGCGATGCGGGGCACCCGGACGAGGCGCAGGGGGAAGCGCGCGACCTCGGAGTCCAGCGCGAGGTCGCCGAGGGCCGCGCCGCCCGCGTCGCGCACGCGCCGGGCCAGCGCCTCCGGTTCCAGCGCGGCGAGCTCGTCCGCCACGCCCTCGCGCGCCGACCAGACGATGGAGATCCGCTCCCCCGGCAGCGGCAGCCAGGCGAGGATGCCGTCGGGCCGGAACCACTGGCGCGCCACGCCCGCCGGCGCCCGCTCGCACCGGAAGTGGGCCACCACCGCGGTTTCCGGGTAGCGCTTGGCGCTCGCCGCGAGGCCCAGCTCCCGCCGCACGCGGGAATCCGCGCCGTCCGCGCCCACGAGCAGGTCCGCCGCGAGCACGGTGCCGTCCCCGAGGCGAACATCCGCGCCCTGCGCGCCCGCGGATACCGATTGCAGGCGGATGCCCGTCGAGATCGAGGCGCCGTTTTCCCGCGCCGCGAGCTCGATCGCGCGCGCGATGCGATTGCCTTCCGCGATCCAGGCGAGGGCGCCTCCCGCCGGCGCCGCGAAGTCCAGGCGGCTCCTGCCGTCGTCGCCATGGACCTCCATGCGCGTGACCGGGGCGAGGCGTTCGGCGGGAAGCCGCTGCCAGGCGCCGATCTCGAGGAGGAAATCCCGCGTCCCCCGGCTCAGCGCGAAGACGCGGATGTCGACCGCCTCGGGGTCGTGGGCGGGACGGGGGGCGCCGGCTTCGAGGACGCTCACCTCCTCGCCGCAGGCGGCCGCGAACGCGAGCCCCACCGCGCCGCCGCCGATCACGACGACGCGGCCCTTTCCGGCGCCCTTCATCGTTCGCGCCTCACGGTGCGGGGGCGCCGTCGATCATGCGGCCGGCGAGCCAGCGCCGCGCGGGCGGCAGCAGGTCGAGCAGCGCGAGCGCGGCCCCGCGGCCCCAGCTCACGAAGCGGCGCTCGTCCATGAAGGCGCCCACGAGGAAATCGGTGAAGGCCACCCCGCGGCCCGCGTCGCGGCGGCGCGCGTCGCGATAGGCCTCGAGCAGCGGCCCCGCGCCCGGGTCGCACGCGGGATCGGCCGCGAGGAGCGAGGCGAGCGTGGCCGCGTCGCGCAGCCCGATGTTGAGCCCCTGCCCGGCGATGGGATGCATGGCCTGCGCCGCGTTCCCGGCGATCACCGTGCGAAGGGCGATCGGCGTGTTGATCCGCCGCAGCTTGAGCGGAAAGGCCGCGCGCGGACCGGCCGCCACGTAGCGCCCCGCGCGATCGCCGAAATGCGCCTGGAGTTCGGCGAGGAAGGCCGCGTCGTCCAGGGCGAGGATGCGCTGCGCCTCGGCGGGCGTCGCGGTCCACACGAGGGCGTAGCGCTCGCCGACGGGCAGGAGCGCCACCGGTCCCTTCGCCGTGAAGCGCTCGTAGGCGCGCCCCCGGTGCGGGCGGTCCGCGTGGACCGGTCCCGTGATGGCGACCTGGCCGTAGTCCTTTTCCGAATAGGCGAGGCCGGGGATGCGCCGGGCGTTCGCGCCACCGTCCGCCAGGACGAGGAGCCGCGCCTCGAGCGTTTCGCCGCCGGCGAGCTTGAGCCTCGCCGCCTGCATCCCGAGTTCGATCGTCTCGCATGCCGCGCCCCAGGCCACTCGGGCGCCCAGGGCATCGAGCCTCGCCTCGAGTGCCTCCTCGAGCGCGGCGTAGGCGACGGTGTAGCCAAGCGCGGGGAGCCCCTGCTCGGCCGCCGTGATGAGGGTTCGGCCCGGCCCGCCCTTCTGAGAGACGTGGATCTCGGTGATGGGCGTGGCCCCTGCCGCCGGCCAGCCGCCGGCCGCCTCGAGGCGATCGCGGCTCGCGTGCGAAAGGGCCAGGGTGCGCGCGTCGCGCGAGGGCGCCGCCCGCGCCTCGAGCACGCGCACCGAGCGGCCCGCGGGCACGAGGCTCGCCGCGAGCGCCGCGCCCACCGGCCCGGCACCCACGATCGCGACGTCGACGCAGTCCATCGGCCCCTCGGGCGCGGCGGCTAGCCGCGCACCGCGGCCTCGACGTCCGCCGTTTCCTTGGGACAGGAAGCGGTGAGGACCTCGCGGCCCTTCGCCGTGACCAGGACGTCGTCCTCGATGCGCACGCCGATGTTCCAGAAGTGCTTCGGCACGTTGTCCGCCGGCCGGATGTAGCAGCCCGGCTCCACGGTGAGCACCATGCCGGGCTGGAGCTTCCTCCACTTGCCCTTGCGCATGTACTCGCCCGCGTCGTGGACGTCGAGCCCCAGCCAGTGCCCCGTGCGGTGCATGTAGAACTGCTTGTACGACTCGCCGGCCAGGACCTTGTCGACGCTACCCTTGCACAGCTTCATGTCGATGAAGCCGCGCACCAGCACGCGGGTGGCCGCGTCGTGGTAGTCGATGAAGGCCGCGCCCGGCTTCACGGCCTTGATGGCCGCCTCCTGCGACGCGAGCACGAGCTCGTAGACGTCCTTCTGCGCCGCCGTGAACCTGCCGTCCACCGGGAAGGTGCGCGTGATGTCGGCGGCGTAGCTGTCGAGCTCGCAGCCGGCGTCGATGAGCATGAGGTCGCCCTTCCTCAGCTCCGCGCTGTTCTCGCGGTAGTGGAGCACGCAGGCGTTGGCGCCGGCGGCCACGATCGAGCCGTAGGCCGCGGAGCGCGCCCCGTTGCGGCAGAACTCGTGCAGCAGCTCCGCCTCGATCTCGTACTCGCGCCTTCCCGGGGCGGCCGCGCGCATCGCGCGCACGTGGGCCGCGCCCGAGATCTCGGCGGCGCGGCGCATGATCGCGATCTCGTCCGCGTCCTTGAAGAGGCGCAGCTCGTTCACCGCCGCGCGCACGTCGCGGATCTCGGTGGGGGCGCTCACGCCCGTCCTCGACTTCGCGCGCACCGCGTTCAGCCATCCGGCCACGCGCGCGTCCCAGGCGGGGTCGGCACCCACCGGCGTGTGGATGACCGGCTGGTCCGCGATGAGCTCCGGGATGAGCGCGTCGAGCTCGCCCACGGGGTGGGCGCGGTCGAAGCCGAACGCCTGCTTCGCGAGGTCGGGGCCGAAGCGGAACCCGTCCCAGATCTCGCGCTCCAGGTTCTTCTCGCGGCAGAAGAGGATCTCGCGCGGCTTCCTGCCCAGCACGATCACCAGCACGGCCTCGGGCTCGCGGAACCCCGTGAGGTAGTAGAAGCCGCTGTCCCACCGGTAGTCGTAGTGGGAGTCGGCGTTGCGGGTGCGCTCGGGCGCGGTCGGCAGGATCACGACGCCCTCGCCCAGCGTGCGGGAAAGGCTGGCGCGGCGGCGGCGGAACGGCTTGATGCGGTGGGGGTTCTCGAGCTTCATGGGTCGTCCGGGGGCGGGCGCGCAAGGCGCCGCGAAGCGGACGATTTTACCGGGATTCCGGGGGTCGGTCGGCGTGCTCGCGCATGAGGGCCGCGAGCGCCCCCTGCCCTTCGCCCTCGAGCGCCGCGATCACGCCTTCGAGGTCCGCCGGGCGGCGGTTCTGGGAAAGCTTGAACTTGCCCTCGAGCCGCTCGACCGCGATCTCGAAGCCCACGATCGCCGCCATCAGCCTGGGCGTGAAGTCGGCGGGCTGGTCCTCCATCCGCCAGGGCGCGGGCCGCCCTTCCTCGTACTTGCGCGTCAGGCGCCCCAGGAGCGCCGGCAGCGCCTCCGGCTCCACGATCCGCGCCTTGCCGCGCGCGTGCACCACGGCGTAGTTCCAGGTCGGCACGCTCGGGTGGTGCGCGTACCAGGACGGCGAGACGTAGGCGTGCGGGCCCCCGAAGATCGCGAGCACCTCGGCCGCGGACTCGAGCGACTCCCAGTGCGCGTTGGCGCGCGCCATGTGCCCCTCGAGCCGCAGCCGGCCGTCGCTCCCGCGGCCGACGAGGAGCGGGACGTGGCTCGTCCACAGCCCCTCGGGGCCGGTGCTCACGAGCGTCGCGAAGCCGTTCTCCGCGACGAAGCGCTCGAGGGTGGCCGCGTCCTCGACGCGGAAGTGGCCCGGGACGTAGAAAGTCATGGCTTGAGCCTCCGGTCGAGATCGGCCAGCTGCGCGGGCGTGCCCAGGTTCTCCCACGTTCCCGTGAAGCGCTCTCCCGTCACGCGGCCCTCGTCCACGAAGCGGTAGGCCCACGGGAAGAGCTTCAGGTGCGTCCCCGGCGCGATGCCCGCGAAGAGCGCCGGGTGGAACACCGCGATGTTCGCGTAGGTGAGGAGCGGCCCGGCGCGGCGCACCAGGTTGCCCTCGAGCCCCATGTCCCCGCCCGGATGGTACGGCGGATTGTCGACGAGGACGAAGTGGGCCGCCCGGCGGCCGGGATCGCGCGCGATGTCCTTCGCCACCGCCTCGAGGCGGGAGAAATCGTAGTCGGTGTGGATGTCGCCGCTCACCACGACGAAGGGCTCGTCGCCCAGGAGCGCCAGCGCCTTCGCGATGCCGCCGGCCGTCTCGAGCGCCGTGCCTTCGCGCGACCAGTCGACGCGAAGTCCCCAGCGCGAGCCGTCGCCCACCGCAGCCTCGAGCATCCCGCCCAGGTGCGCGTGGTTGATGACGACGCGGCGGATGCCCCCGGCCGCGAGGCGGGAGAGCTGCCGGTCGATGAGCGTCCGGCCGCCCGCGGCGAGCAGCGGCTTGGGGCACGCGTCGGTGAGCGGGCGCATGCGTTCGCCGCGGCCGGCTGCGAGGATGAGAACCGGGGGCATCGCCGGCCGCCGCCCTAGAACGTGTAGCCGGCGACGGGCTTCACGCCCTCGAGCCGGTCGAGGAGCCGCGCCAGGGGGCGCAGCTCGCCGTAGCGGGCGCAGGCGTGGCGCACGTAGGCGAGGAACCGGGGCGTGTCGCCGAGGTAGCCGGGCTTGCCGTCGCGGTAGTGGATGCGCGCGAAGATGCCCAGCACCTTGAGGTGGCGCTGCAGGCCCATCCATTCGACGTCGCGCCAGAATTCCCCGAAGTCGGCGCGCACCGGCAGCCCCCGCTTCCTGGCGGCTTCCCAGTAGCGGATCGTGCCGTCGAGGACGCGCTCCTCCTCCCAGGTCACGAAGGCGTCGCGCCAGAGCGAGGCGATGTCGTAGCTGATCGGCCCGTGCACGGCGTCCTGGAAATCCAGCACGCCGGGGTTGGGCTCGGAGACCATGAGGTTCCGGGGCATGAAGTCGCGGTGCACGAAGACGCGCGGCTCCGCGAGGTTGCGCTCGAGGATGCGCCGGAAGACCTGCTCGAGGCTTTCGCGCTCCGCGGCATCCAGCGTGACACCGAGGTGGCGTGCGACGAACCAGTCCGGGAAGAGCGCGAGCTCGCGCCGCAGCAGGGCCTCGTCGTAGGGCGGCAGCTCGCCCTCGCGGCTCGCGGCCTGCCAGTCGACGAGGGCGCCGGTGGCGTCGCGGAAGAGCGCCTCCTCGTTCGTCCCGTCGAAGGCCTGGAGGTAGGTGCGCCGCCCCAGGTCGGAGAGCAGCAGGAATCCCTGGGCGAGGTCCTGGGCGACGATCTCCGGGACGTGGACGCCGGCCTCGCGCATGAGCCCCGCCACCTTCACGAAGGGGCGGCAGTCCTCGCGCTCCGGCGGCGCATCCATCGCGACCCACGTGCGGTCCCCCGAGCAGACGCGGAAGTAGCGCCGGAAGCTCGCGTCGGCGCTCGCCGGCTCGCGCGTGAATTCGCGACCGCCGAGGGTGCGGCCAAGCCAGGCGTCGAGCGCCTCGAGGCGTTCCATGGGGAGTGAAGCGGGGCGGCTATCGCGTGTATTCTTGCGGATTCTAGCATCGCGCACCCACTCCCCCGATGGCCCGCCGCATCCTCCCGCTCATCCTCGCCTGCGCGTGCGCCCTGCCGGCCGCAGCGGACGAGGGCGTCCCCCTGCGGTTGGACCGCCGCCTCGCGCCCCCGCCGCCGCGGATCGAGCGCGACGCCGTGCGCTTCCTCTCGGCCGAGCGCATCACGGGCGACGAGGCGAAGCGGGTCGTCGCGACGGGCAACGTCGCGATCCGCCAGCGCGGCGCGGCGATCTTCGCCGACCGGCTGGACTACGACGTCGAGAACGACACGGCGCTCGCCACCGGCAACGTGCGCCTCGAGCGCATCGGCGACACCGTCACCGGCCCCCGCCTCCTGTACCGCATCGACGAGGGGACCGGCGAGATGGAGCGCCCCTTCTTCCAGATACCGAAGACCGAGGAGCGCCGCCACGCCTCGCGCGGCTCGGCCGAGCACGCGTTCCTCGAGGGCGACGAGAAGAGCCGCCTGCTGCGAGCCGAGTACACGACCTGCCCCGTGCCGCGCGATGACTGGGTGCTCAAGGTGGGCGAACTGGAGATCGACGGCAAGCAGCAGGTGGGCACGGCGTGGAATTCCGCCGTGTACTTCTTCGGCGTGCCGATCCTCTACTCCCCCTGGCTCTCCTTCCCGATCGACAACGCCCGCAAGTCCGGCTTCCTCGCGCCCACGCTGGGATCGTCCGGCCAGAGCGGCTTCGAGTTCTCCCTGCCCTGGTACTGGAACATCGCCGAGAACCAGGACGCGACCATCACGCCCAAGATCTACTCCAAGCGCGGGCTGCAGATGGGCGGCGAGTACCGCTACCTGCGGCCGACGTTCACCGGCCAGGCCGACGCCGAGTTCCTCCCCAACGACAACATCACCGGCACCGACCGATACTTCGTGTCGCTGCGCCACGCCCAGCAGCTGCCGCTGGGCCTGTCGCTCGCCGTGAACGCGCAGAAGGTCTCCGACGACGACTACTTCCGCGACCTGTCGACGCGCGTGGCGGCGACCTCGCAGACGAACCTGCCGCGCGACGCGATCCTGGGCTACCAGGACGAGGTCTGGACCGCGACCGCGCGCGCTATCGCCTACCAGACCCTCCAGGACCCGCTCGCCCCGGTGACGAAGCCCTACCGGCAGCTGCCGCAGATATTCGTCACCGGGCTCAAGCAGGACGTCCTCGGCACCGACTGGCTCGTCGGCGCCGAGTACGCCAACTACAAGCACCCGGACCTCGTGAACGGGCAGCGCCTCATCTTCTACCCGCAGGTCTCGTTCCCGCTGCGAAGGCCCTGGGGCTACGTGACCCCCAGGCCGGGTACCACTACACGAACTACAAGATCTCGGAGAACGACGGGGGGTTCCAGGACGCCACGCGCAGCCTGCCGCTCGCGAGCGTCGACGCGGGGCTCTTCTTCGACCGCCCCTGGCAATTCGCGGGCCGGAGCTACTACCAGACCCTCGAGCCGCGGCTCTTCTACGTCTACGTCCCCTACCGCGACCAGTCGAGGCTGCCCAACTTCTCGACGGCCGAGGTCGACTTCGGCACCAACGCCCTCTTCCGCGAGAACCGCTTCATCGGTGGCGACCGCGTCGGCGACGCCAACCAGGTCACCATGGCCGTCACCAGCCGGCTCGTCGAACCCGACAGCGGCCTGGAGCGGCTCAAGGCGACGCTGGGCCAGATCTACTACTTCGAGCCGCAGCGGGTCACGCTCGATGCGGCCGCGCCGCCGCGCGAGGGCAGCAAGTCCGACCTCCTCGCGCTCGTCTCCGGGCAGGTGACGCCCTCCTTCGCGGTCGACGCAAGCCTCGAGTACGACGCCGGCGCGACCCGGGCCAGGCAGTTCGACCTCGCCCTGCGCTACAACCCCCGGCCCGGCCGGGTCCTGAACGCCGCCTACCGCTTCACGCGCGATTTCGTCGAGCAGGTCGACCTCTCGGCCCAGTGGCCGGTGTCCGAGGGCCTGAGCCTCGTCGGCCGCTGGAACTGGAGCCTGCAGGACAGGAAGCTCATCGAGGGCGTCGCGGGCTTCGAATATAATGCGGGCTGCTGGGAGATCCGCGCGGTGGCGCACCGTTTCATCACGGCGACCCAGCAGGTCTCCACCTCCTTCCAGATCCAGCTCGAGCTCTCGGGCCTCTCGAGGATCGGCATCAACCCGCTTGAGACGTTGAGGCAGAACATTTCCGGCTACCGCAGGTCCGACGAGATTCCGCGATGAACACGATCCGCACCCTCCTACGAACGGCCGCCCTTGCCGCCGCGCTCGCCGCGGCGGCCGCCCTCGCCCAGGCCCCGCCCAGGAACATCGTCCTGGTCGACCGCATCGTGGCCGTGGTGAACGGGGAGGTGATCACCTCCGTCGAGCTCGCCGAGCGCACGCGGATCGTGACCGCGCAGCTGCGCCGCGGCGGCGGGCAGCTGCCTCCCATGGAAGCCCTGCAGCGCCAGGTCCTCGAGCGCATGATCAACGACCTCGTGCAGATCCAGTTGGCCAAGGAGACCGGCATCAAGGTGGAGGAGGCGGCCGTCGAGAAGACCGTCCAGCGCATCGCCGACGACAACAGCCTCTCCATGACCGCCTTCCGCCAGGCCCTCGAGCGCGACGGCGTGCGCTACGCGCGGTTCCGGGAGGACATGAAGAACGAGCTGATCCTCACGCGCCTTCGCGAGCGCGAGGTCGAGAACGCCGTCGTGGTGACCGACGCCGAGGTGGAGACCGAGCTCGCCCGCTCCGCGAAGGAGCGCGGGGGCGACACCGAGTTCCAGATCCAGCACGTGCTGGTGCTGCTGCCGCAGCAGGCCACCCCGGACCAGATCGACGCCCGCCGCCGCCGCGCGCTGCAGGCGCTCTCCGAGCTGCGCAAGGGCACCACGTTCGCGGAGATCGCGGCCACCTACTCCGACGCGCCCGACGCCCTGCAAGGCGGCAACCTCGGCTGGCGCCCGGCGGGCCGGCTGCCGGGCCTGTTCCTCGACACCCTGGACAAGCTCAAGCCCGGCGAGGTGAGCGACATCCTGAGGAGCCCCAACGGCTTCCACATCGTGAAGCTGCTGGACAAGCGCGGCAAGGACAAGGCCCCGTCGATCACGCAGACGCGCGCGCGCCACATCCTCCTGCGCACGAAGGAGGGCGTCAACGAGGCCGACATGCGCACCCGCCTGGCCCGCGTCCGCGAGCGGATCGCCGCCGGCGAGGACTTCGCGGAGCTCGCGAAGCAGAACTCCGAGGACGGCACGGCCTCCCGCGGCGGCGACCTCGGCTGGATCTCCCCGGGCGACACGGTGCCGGAATTCGAGCGCGTCATGAACTCGCTTCGCGACGGCGAGCTCAGCCAGCCCATACAGACGCCCTTCGGCTGGCACCTCGTGCAGGTCCTGGAGCGGCGCAACGAGGCGATGAGCGAGGACCGCCGCAAGCTCGCCGCCCGCCAGACGGTGCGCGCGCGCAAGGCCGACGAGGCCTTCCAGGACTGGCTTCGCCAGACGCGCGACCGCGCCTTCGTCGAGAACCGCCTCGAGGAGCGCTGAAGGCGCGCGCTTTTCGCGCGCCCCGGCGACAATGGACGCCGCCCTCCCCATCGCCGTCACCTCGGGCGAGCCCGCCGGCATCGGCCCGGACCTGTGCGCCATCGCCGCCACCCGGCGCCACGCCGCGAGGCTCGTCTTCCTGGGCGACCGCGGCGTGATCGAAAGCCGGGCGAAGGGCCGCGGCCTCGCCCTCGACCTGCCCGGCTACGCGCCCGGTTCTTCCGCGCCGGCCTCGCTGCTGCACGTCGCGGCGCCGGCGCCGGTGATTGCGGGGCGCCTCGACCCGGCCAACGGCCGCCACGTCCTCGCCCTCCTCGACAGGGCGCTGGACGGCTGCCGCGCGGGCGAGTTCGCGGCCATGGTCACCGCACCCGTGCAGAAATCCGTGATCGCGGACGCCGGCGTCCCCTTCACCGGCCACACCGAGTACCTCGCCGCGAGGACGGGGACGCCGCGCGTGGTGATGATGCTCGCCGGCGGCGGGCTGCGCGTGGCGCTCGCCACCACGCACCTGCCGCTCGCCGCGGTGCCGGCGGCGATCCAGCCCGAGGCGATCGTGGGGACGCTGCGGATCCTCGAGCACGACCTGCGCCTGCGCTTCGGCATCGAGCGTCCGCGGATCCTGGTGGCGGGCCTCAACCCGCACGCCGGCGAGTCCGGCCACCTCGGGCGCGAGGAGATCGAGGTCATCTCCCCGGCCATCGAGGAGCTCAGGCGCGAGGGGATGCGCCTCGAGGGGCCGCTTCCGGCCGACACGCTCTTCACCGCGCGCGTCCTCGAGGGCGCCGACGCGGTCCTCGCGATGTACCACGACCAGGGGCTGCCGGTGCTCAAGTACGCCTCGTTCGGGCACGCGGTGAACGTGACGCTCGGCCTGCCGGTCATCCGCACCTCGGTCGACCACGGCACCGCGCTCGATCGCGCGGGGGCGGGCGAGGTGGACTCGGGCAGCCTCGAGGCGGCGATCGCCCTCGCGGCCGAGCTCGCCGGCCGCGCCCGCTCCTAGGGCCGCCGATGCTGCCGCGCCCGAAGAAGCGGCTGGGGCAGCACTTCCTCACCGACCGCCACTATCTCGACCGCATCGTCGCGGAGATCGACCCGCGGCCGGGCGAGGCGATGGTCGAGATCGGGCCGGGGCCCGGCGCCCTCACGGAGCGGCTCGCCCAGGCGGTGCGCCCATTGCACGTCGTGGAGATCGACCGCGAGCTCGCCGAAGCCCTGCGCGGCCGCTTCGCGCCGGAGGAGGTCGTCGTGCACGAGGGCGACGCGCTCGAGTTCGACTTCGGCGCGCTACCCGGGGACCTGCGGGTCGTCGGCAACCTCCCCTACAACGTCTCGACCCCGCTCCTGTTCCACGTGGCCGCCTTCGCCCCGCGGATCCGCGACTGCGTCTTCATGCTGCAGAAGGAGGTGGTCGAGCGCATGGTGGCGCTGCCGGGCACGGCGGACTACGGCCGCCTGACGGTGATGCTGCAGTACCGCTTCGACATGGCACTCGCCTTCCGCGTGCCGCCGGGCGCGTTCACGCCGCCGCCCAAGGTCGACTCGGCCATCGTGCGCATGCGCCCCCTGGGCGAGGGCCGCCGGGTCGCGCGCGACGAGGTCCTTTTCGAGCGGATCGTCGCGGCCGCCTTCTCGCAGCGGCGCAAGATGCTGCGCAGCGCGGTTCGGGCCCTCGTGGACGCGCAGGCCTTCGAAAAGGCGGGGATCGATCCGCAGCGCCGCGGCGAGACGCTCTCGGTGGCCGAGTTCGCCGATCTCGCCGACTGCGCGCTGCGCTAGGCGCGCTGGATGAACTCGATCTTGTAGCCGTCCGGGTCCTCGACGAAGGCGATGACCGTCGTGCCGTGCTTCATGGGGCCCGCCTCGCGCGTGACCTTGCCGCCGAGCCTCTTCACTTCCTCGCAGGCCTTGTAGGCGTCGGCCACGGCCACCGCGATGTGGCCGAAGCCGCTCCCGAGGTCGTAGGACTTCGTCTCCCAGTTGTGGGTGAGCTCGATCACGGCCCCTTCCGACTCGTCGCCGTAGCCCACGAAGGCGAGCGTGAACTTGCCGTCCGGGTAGTCCTTGCGCCGGATGACTTTCATGCCGAGCACCTCGGTGTAGAACCTGATGGAGCGGTCGAGGTCGCCGACCCGGATCATGGTGTGCAGGATTCGCATGCTTTCCTCCTCAGAAGGAGCGGTACAGGTGGTCGGTGGCTTCCAGCTCCTCGCGCAGCATCCGGTAGTCCGGGCACAGGCGCCCGACCTCCGCCCAGAATTCGCGCGAGTGGTTCATGTGGCGCAGGTGCGCGAGCTCGTGGCAGACGACGTAGTCGACGAGGGCGGGCCTCGCCTTCACGAGCCGCCAGGCCAGGCGCACCTCGCGCCGGCTGTTGCAGCTTCCCCAGCGCGAGTTGGCCGACGAGAGCAGCACGCGCGGCGGGGCGAGGACCGCGAGGCGCGAGAAGAAGAAGGCGCGCTGCGCGAGGTGGGCCAGTGCCGTGCGGCGGTACCACGCCACGACTGCGCGCCGGACGGTTTCCTCCCCGCGGGAGGGCACGCGCACGAGCAGCTCGGCGCCGGCCACCTCGGCCGCGGCACGCTTCGCCTCGCCGAGCCGGAGCGTGAGGAACCCGCCCAGGTACGGCAGCGCCGCGCCATCGTCCCAGCGCTGGACGGGCACCTGGCGCGCGCGCCAGACCTCGAGCTTGCCGAGGACCCACGACTCGCTCTCGAGCACCATCTTCTCGACGCGCGCGACCGGGACGGTGAGCGGCGCGCTCACCGTGAGGCCGGAGGAATCGACCTTGAGCCCCACGCCGCGGCGGCCGCGGCGGCGCACCAGCGTGTAATCGACGCTTCCGGCGCGCAGCAGCAGCGTGCGCGCTTCGCGCGCGGGCGGCTCACGAACCGGCATAGCGCTCGGGATTGAGCCTCGTCATCTGGCCCTCGATCCACTCCTCGAGCTCGCGGGTGACCGAGAGGGGGTCGCGCCCCTTGGTCTCGATGACCGGCCCGATCACCACCTGCACCGTGCCCGCGTGCTTGCGGAAGGCGTACCGCCCCCAGAACTCGCCCGCGTTGTGCGCGACGGGCATGATGGGCGTGCCGGTGCGGGTGGCGAGCGTCGCGCCGCCGATGCCGTAGCGGCCACGCTTGCCCACCGGGACTCGCGTGCCTTCGGGGAAGATCGTCACCCAGAGCCCGTCCGCGATCCGCTGCATCCCCTGCTGCACGATCTGCTCGCGGGCGGCCACGCCGCTCCTGCGGTCGATGGCGATCGAGCGCACCGCGGCAAGCCCCCAGCCGACGAACGGCAGCCACAGGAGCTCCCTCTTGATGATCCAGCACTGGTACGGGAACGTCGCCTCGATGAAGAGCGTCTCCCAGGCCGACTGGTGCTTGGCCATGATGACCGCCGGCGTCTTCGGCACGTTCTCCCACCCGTGCACCTCGTAGCGGATGCCGCAGGACCACTCGCACCACTTGACCATCCACCGGGCCCACTCCCGCGCCATCCACAGGGCGGCGCGCTTGCCGAAGAGGCCGCTGATCGGCACCCCGATCCCGAACACCGCCGTGATCGGAACGGCGCCTGCCAGGAACAGGAGCGAGCGCAGGAAGGTCATTCTTTCGCCGCCACGAGGTGGCGCGAGACTTCCGCGAGGTCCGCGAAGACGAGCGTCTTGCGCGGCAGGTTGCCGATCTCGTTGGTCTTCTTTCCCTTGCCGGTGAGGACGAGGATCGGCTGCGCGCCCACCGCGTCGGCGGCCTGCAGGTCGCGCATCGCGTCGCCGACGCAGGGCACGCCCTTCAGGTCCACGTGGTAGCGCGCCGCGATCTCCTCGAACATGCCGGTCCTGGGCTTGCGGCAGCCGCAGTTCTCCGTGTCGGTGTGCGGGCAGAAGAACAGCGCGTCTATTCGCCCTCCCTGGCGGAAGACCATCTCCATCATCTTGTCGTTCATGGCGTTGAACGTGGCCATGTCGAAGAGCCCGCGGCCGATGCCGGACTGGTTGGTCGCCACGACGATGCGAAAGCCCCCCTGGTGCATGCGCGCGATGGCCTCGATGGCCCCCGGGATCGGCTGCCACTCGGCCGGCGACTTGATGTACTTGTCGCTGTCCTGGTTGATGACGCCGTCGCGGTCGAGGATGACGAGCTTCATGGGCTAGGCCGCGAGCCTCGAGATGTCGGCGACGCGGTTCAGCAGCCGCTCGAGGCCGGTGAGGAGCGCCAGGCGGTTGCCGCGCACCGCGAGATCCTCGGCGTTGACCAGCACCTTGTCGAAGAAGGCGTCGACCTCGCCGCGCACGCCTGCGAGCGCGAGCAGCGCCGGCTCGAACCCGGCGCGCGCGAGCGCCCCGTCGACCACCGGGGCCAGCGCGGCGATGGCGGCGTGCAGGCGCCGCTCCTCGTCCTGCGAGAAGAGCGCGGGATCGACCTCGCCCGAGCGGCCGGACTTGTCGAGGATGTTCTTGACCCGCTTGTTCGCGGCCGCGAGCGCCTCGGATTCCGGGAGCTTCGCGAACGCGGCCACCGCCTCGAGCCGCGCGCGGACCTCGTCGAAGCGCGCGGGGCGCTGCGACACCACGGCCTCGACCTGGTTGGTCGTGAAGCCCTGCTCGCGCAGGTAGCCCCGCAGCCGGTCGTAGACGAAATCCTCGACCTGGGCGTGCGGGGACTGCGCGAAGGGCTCGCAGGCGAGGCGCACGAGGTCGTGGAAATCGAGGTCCAGGCCGCGCTCGGCGAGGATCCGGATCACGCCGAGGGCGGCGCGGCGCAGCCCGAACGGGTCCTTGTCGCCCGTGGGCACCTGGCCGATGGAAAAGAGCCCGGCGAGCGAGTCCAGCCGGTCGGCGAGCGCCACCGCGATGCTCACGTCCCCGTCGGGAAGGTGGTCCCCGGCGAAGCGCGGCCAGTAGTGCTGCTCGATGGCGCGCACCACGCTCGGCTCCTCGTCGTCGGCGGCCGCGTAGTACTTGCCCATGATGCCCTGCAGCTCGGGGAACTCCCCCACCATCAGGGTGACGAGGTCGGCCTTGGCGAGGAGCGCCGCGCGGTCGGCGTAGGGCATTCCCTTGGCGCCGCGGGGCAGCTTCATCTGGATGCGCGTGGCGAGCTTGCGCAGGCGCTCGACGCGCTCGAGCTGCGAGCCGAGCTTGCCGTGGTAGACGATAGTCGCGAGCTGCGGCACGCGGTCCGCGAGCTTCGTCCTGCGGTCGGTGTCGAAGAAGAAGCGGGCGTCCGCCAGGCGCGGGCGCACGACGCGCTCGTTGCCCTGCACGATCCGCGACGGGTCCGCGGGGCGCAGGTTGGAGACGAGGAGGAAGCGTTCCGCGAGCCGGCCCTCGGCGTCGAAGAGCGGGAAGTACTTCTGGTTCTGCCGCATCGTGAGGATGAGGCACTCCTGCGGCACCTCGAGGAACTCGCGCTCGAAGCGCCCGGCGTACACCGTGGGCATCTCCACGAGCGCCGTCACCTCGTCGAGGAGCGCGTCGTAGTCGGCCTCGGGGCCGAGCGTGGCCCCCTCGCGGGCCGCGGCCTCCTTCAGGCCGGCGAGGATCGCGGCGCGCCGCTCGGCGAAGCCGGCGATCACGCCGCCCTCGGCCGCCAGCCGCGCGGCGTATTCCCCGGCGTCGGCGAGAGCGATGTCGCGCGCGCCCTGGAAGCGGTGGCCGTGGGTGAGGCGGCCCGCGGCGAGGCCCAGCACCGAGATCGCGACCACGTCGCGCCCGTGCAGCGCCACCAGTGCGTGCGCGGGCCGCACGAACTGGACCGTCGTCGCCCCGTCGGCGAGCTGGTAGCTCATCACCTTCGGGATGGGCAGGCCGGCTATGGCTTCGTCGAGGGCCGCCTGCAGCCCCTGCGCAAGCGGCATCGAGGGCGCGAGCGTGTCGGCGAAGAGCGTCTCGGCCTTGCCGTCGACCCGCCGCTTCAGGCTTGCCGCGTCGATCGCCTCCAGCCCGCAGGCCGCCAGCTTCTTCAGGAGCGCGGGCGTGGGCTTGCCGTCCGGGCCGATCCCCACGGCCACGGGCATGAGCTTGACCTCCAGGGGCTTCGGCTCGGTCGCCGCGCGCACCTGGGTGATGCTCACCGCGAGGCGGCGCGGCGTGGCGTACCCGGTCCGCTCGGCGCCGCCCTCGAGGAAGCCGCGCTTGCGCAGCCCGCCCTCGACGCCGGCCGCGAAGGCCTCCCCGAGCCGGCCGAGGGCCTTCGGGGGCAGCTCCTCGGTGAAGAGCTCCAGGAGCAGGGTCGCCGTCATCGCGCGGCCTCCTGCAGCATCGGGAAGCCCAGCCGCTCGCGCGACTCGAAGTAGCTCTGCGCGACGCTCCTGGCGAGGTTGCGGATGCGCCCGATGTAGGCGGCGCGCTCGGTGACGGAAATGGCGCCGCGCGCGTCCAGGAGGTTGAACGTGTGCGCCGCCTTCAGGATCTGCTCGTAGGCCGGCAGGGCGAGTTGCCGGGCCATCAGGTGCTTGGCGCCCTTCTCGTGGTCCGCGAAGTGCCGGAAGAGGGCCTCGGTGTCGGATTCCTCGAAGTTGTACGTCGACTGCTCCACCTCGTTCTGGTGGTACACGTCGCGGTAGGTGAGGCGCCGCTTGCGGCCGCCCTCGTCGCGCTCGGTCCACACGAGGTCGAAGACGTTCTCCACCCCCTGCAGGTACATCGCCAGGCGCTCCAGGCCGTAGGTGATCTCGCCGGTGATCGGCTTGCAGTCCAGGCCACCGACCTGCTGGAAGTAGGTGAACTGCGTGATCTCCATGCCGTTCATCCACACTTCCCAGCCCAGGCCCCAGGCGCCCAGCGTGGGGTTCTCCCAGTCGTCCTCGACGAAGCGCACGTCGTTCGCCTGCAGGTCGAAGCCCAGCGCCTCGAGCGAGCCGAGGTAGAGCTCCAGGATGTCCGGCGGCGAGGGCTTGAGCACCACCTGGAACTGGTAGTAGTGCTGCAGCCGGTTGGGGTTGTCGCCGTAGCGGCCGTCCTTGGGCCGGCGGGAAGGCTGGACGTAGGCCGCGCGCCAGGGCTCCGGCCCCAGGGAGCGCAGGAAGGTCGCGGTGTGCGAGGTCCCGGCGCCCACTTCCATGTCGTAGGGCTGGAGGACCGCGCAGCCGCGGCTGCCCCAGTAGGACTGGAGGCGCAGGACGACTTCCTGGAACGTGATCATCGCGTCGGGGGCATGCGGGCCGGAAAGCCTGTCATTTTACGGGCTTGCGGGAAGCGGCGTAAGGTTCCCCTGCTAGAATCGCCTCGATGACCGGCCCATTCGAGAACAACCCGGCGTTCGATCCGAAGCTCCCGGCGTGGCAGTTCTGCCTGGGACCCAAGCCCGCGGAGATGGCTGCCTATTTCGAGGGCTTCAACGGGGTGCTTCCCGCGATCCTGCGCCGCCCGCCACGTCGCGTTCTCGAGCTGGGATGCGCCGCAGGGCGACTCGGCGCCTTCGTCCGCGAGAAGTTCCCCGGCGTCCATTACACCGGCATAGAGGCAAGCCCCGAGGCCGCGAAGATCGCGCGGACCCGGCTCGACCGCGTGATCGAGGCGCGCATCGAGGACATCGACTTCGCGGCGCAGGCAATCGCGCCGGGCACGATCGACACGTTCTTCGCCGGCGACGTGCTCGAGCACCTGTACGACCCCTGGCGGGCGCTGTTGGCCGTCCGGCCCCTCCTCACCGGCGACGCCCAGGTCGCGATCAGCCTTCCCAACGTCCGCAACCTCTTCATCCAGTCCCAGCTCAACAACGAGGGCACCTGGAAGTACGACACCCACGGCCTGCTGGACGTGACGCACATCCGGTTCTTCGCCAAGCGCGACATCCTGCGCATGCTCCGGGAAACGGGATTCGCCACGGACGAGATGCGCTGCCACCTCGACCCGCGCTTCGCCGAGCTCTACCGCGCCAACCACGGCAAGGCGGACATCACGCTTCAGGCCGGCCGCCTGAAGCTCGAGAAGATCTCCCCCGACGAGCTCCAGGAATACTGCACGCTCCAGTTCATCGTCCTGGCCCACCCGTCGCCGGCCCCGGACGGGTCGCGCGCCGCCTGAACGCGGCGTAGGCGAGCGCAACGACCACCAGGGCCAGCGCGGCGCGGTTGCCGACCGTGACGAAGGGCGTCGCTCCGGCATGGGGCACCGGCCGCGCCGCGAGCTCCCCGTGGGTGAACTGCGCGAGCCTCGCCACGACTCGCCCCTTCTCGTCGATGGCCGCGGTCACCCCGGTGTTGGTGGCGCGCACCATCCACCGCCCCGTCTCGAGGGCGCGCATCTGCGAGAACTGCAGGTGCTGGTCCGCGGCCAGGGACTCGCCGAACCAGGCGTCGTTGCTCACGTTGAGGAGCATGCCCGCCTGCGGCAGCGAGGCGATGAGCTCCTCGCCGAAGATGTCCTCGTAGCAGATCGCCACGGCCCAGGTCGTCCCGCCGGCCGCCATCGGCGGCTGGCCCGGCTCGCCGCGCGCGAAGTCGGTGAGCGGGATCCGGAGCACCGAGAGCACCCAGCCGAATCCCGGCGGGATGAATTCCCCGAAGGGCACGAGGTGGCGCTTGCGGTAGGACTGCGTCTCGCCCGCGCCGATGCGCACGACGCTGTTCCAGTACGAGTAGCCCTCGCCCGCCCGGTCCCGCTCGACGGTGCCCAGCAGGATGTCCTTGCCAGCCGCCCGCGCGTGCTCGCGCAGCGACTCGAGGTAGCCCGGCGGCAGCTGGTCGAGGAAGGCGGGCAGCGCCGTCTCCGGCAGCACGACAACCCGCGCGGGGCTCCTCACGGCCTGCGCGTGGTAGTCGCGGAAGGTCCGGGCGCGCACGTCGTCGCGCCACTTGAGGTGCTGCGGCACGTTGCCCTGCAGGAGCGCCACGGACAGGGACTCCCCGGAAGGCGAGGTCCACGCGACCAGCCGCAGCAGCGCGCCGGAGGCGAGCACGCCGGCAAAGGCGATGGCGAGCACCGCGCGCCTGCGCGACCAGGCCGGGCTCGCCGCGAACGCGGCCAGGAGCGCGGCCGAGAACGCGGCCGCCAGCGACACGCCGTACGCCCCCAGCACCGGGGCAAATCCGGCGAGCGGGCTCGCGGGTGCCTGCGAATAGCCGATCGCGAGCCACGGGAACCCGGTGAAGAGCCAGCCGCGCACCCATTCGAGCAGCACGAAGGCCGCGGGCATGGCCGCGAGGAGCTTGCGCGTCCCGCCGGCAGCGAAGCGGTGCACGGCCCACCCTGCCGCGGCCGGGAAGAGCGCGAGGTAGGCGCAGAAGAGGAAGGTGGCGATCGCGGCGAGCACGGCCGGCATGTGGCCGAACTCGTGCAGGCTCACGAACACCCACGAAACGCCCGCGAGGTTGAGCGCCAGGCCGAACGCGAACCCGGAGATCGCGGCCTGCAGCGCCGAGCCGCTGCGCGCCCAGGCGAGGAAGAGCACGGCAAGGGCGGCGATGGGTAGCGGCCAGGCGTAAAAGGGGGCAAACCCCAGCACGGCCGCGGCGCCGGCGGCGGCGGGCAGGGCAATGCCCCAGGCGAGCAGCGCGGCGTCCCGTCGCGCCGGAGGTGGTCCCGCGACCGTCACCCGCCTTCCCCGGGCGCTTCCTCCGGGGCGGCTCGCCGCTCGACGAGCAGCGAGTGGAGCATCCGGCTGTCGGAGCGCAGCACCTGGAAAGCGATGCCGTCGACCATCACCGACTCGCCGCGCTTGGGCAGGCGCCCGAACTGGGCGAGGACGAGCCCGCCGACCGTGTCGTGGTCGTCGTCGGGGAAGGAGGTGCCGAAGTGGGCGTTGAAGTCGGCGATCTCGGTCACCGCCTTCACGCGGAAGCGGCCGTTCTTGTCGGCGAGGATGTTGTCCTCGGTCTCGTCGAAGTCGAACTCGTCCTCGATGTCGCCCACGATCTGCTCGATCACGTCCTCGATAGTGATGAGCCCGGAGACGCCGCCGTACTCGTCGACCACGATCGCGATGTGGTTGCGGTTGGCCCGGAACTCCTTGAGCAGGACGTTGAGCCGCTTGGACTCGGGGACGAACACCGCGGGGCGCAGCATCTCGCGGACGTTGAACTCCTCCTCGGCGTAGAAGCGCAGCAGGTCCTTGGCGAGCAGGATCCCGATCACGTTGTCGCGGTTCTCCTCCCAGACGGGGAAGCGCGAGTGCGCGGTCTCGATCACGTACGGGATGAACGCCTCCGGGCTCTCCTCCACGTCGATCATGTCCATCTGCGAGCGCGGGATCATGACGTCGGACACGCGCGTCTCGGAGACCTGCAGCACGCCCTCGATCATGGAGAGCGCGTCGCCGTCCAGGATCCGCCTCTCGAAGGCGGAGTGCAGGAGCTCCACGAGCTGCCCGCGGTCCTCCGGCTCGCGCAGCAAAAGCGAGGACAGGCGCTCGAGGAGGCTCGGCTTGGGGGGTTCTTCCATTCGGGGCGGTAAGCCGGGTGCGGTTGTCGCGGATACTTTAGCAGACCGGCGCGGCTGCCATCGGCGCGAGGCCGCCCGCGTAAGGGTCGCCGAACCCCAGGAGCGCGAGGATCTCGCGCTCGCGCCGCTCCATGCGGCGGGCTTCGGCGGCATGCTCGTGGTCCATCCCCTGCAGGTGCAGCAGCCCGTGGACGAGGAGGTGCGCGTGGTGCGCCTCGACCGCCTTGCCCTGCTCCTTCGCCTCGCGCGCGACGACGGGCGCGCAGATCACGATGTCGCCGGCGAGGGCGCCGAGCGGATCCCGTCCGTAGACGAACGTGAGCACGTTCGTCGCGTAGTCCTTGCCGCGGAACTCGAGGTTGAGGCGGCGGCCCTCGGCCTGCGCGACATAGCGCAGCGTCACCACGGCCGGCCCGGCGAGGGCCTGCCTCGCCCAGGCGCGCAGCCTCGCGTCCGAAGGGATGTGCGCCGCGCGCGATGCGCGCTGGATCGAGAGCACGCTCTTCCCCGGCTTCACTTCTTCTTGGGCGAGCGCCGCTCGTAGGCGTCGACGATCGCCTGCACCAGCGGGTGGCGCACGACGTCCTCGGACTGGAACGACGTGAAGGCGATGCCGCGCACGTCGGAAAGCACGTTTCGCGCGTCCACCAGCCCCGACGCCTGCCCGCGCGCAAGGTCGATCTGCGTCACGTCGCCGGTCACCACCGCGCGCGAGCCGAAGCCGATGCGCGTGAGGAACATCTTCATCTGCTCCGGGGTCGTGTTCTGCGCCTCGTCGAGGATGATGAAGGAGTGGTTGAGCGTTCGCCCCCTCATGAAGGCGAGCGGCGCCACCTCGATCGCCCCGCGATCGAAGAGGCGGTTCACCTTGTCGTAGCCCATGAGGTCGTAGAGCGCGTCGTAGAGCGGGCGAAGGTACGGGTCCACCTTTTGCGCGAGGTCGCCGGGCAGGAACCCGAGCTTCTCGCCCGCCTCCACGGCCGGCCGGGTGAGCATGATGCGCTTCACGGCATCGCGCTCGAAGGCGTCGACGGCAGCGGCCACGGCAAGGTAGGTCTTCCCGGTGCCAGCCGGCCCCACGCCGAAGGTGATGTCGTGGGTCTGCATCTGCTTGAGGTACTGGGCCTGGCGCGGCGTTCGCGCCGTGAGCTCGGTCTTCCTCGGGAGCCTGAGCGCCGGCGATGGCGGGGCGCCATCCGCCGGATTGCGCGAGACCTCCACGAGCCCGAGCTGGATGTCCTCCAGGGAAAGCTCGTGCGCCGCGAGGTCGTAGAACCTGCGCAGCGCGCGCGCGGCGAGCGCCACTTGCGCCGGGTCACCCGAGACGCTGAAGCGCTCCGCCCGGCGCGCGATGGTGACGTCGAGCGCCGTCTCGATCTGGCGCAGGTTCCCGTCGAGCGC
Source organism: Usitatibacteraceae bacterium (assembly GCA_044230355.1). GTDB lineage: Bacteria > Pseudomonadota > Gammaproteobacteria > Burkholderiales > Usitatibacteraceae > FEB-7. The sequence continues at coordinate 40,860 of JBGARD010000007.1, forward strand.
GCCGCAAAGCATCGCGAGCCGCGGGTTGTCGACCGGCTCGAAGGCGAGTTCCTGGGTCTGGCTCTTCACGGGGCGGGAATGAAAAAGGCCTGCCGGTACGACCGGCAGGCCTATTGTAGCGGCAGGGGGCGCTAGACGCCGGCGCGCTGCAGGGGCGCCTTGAGCGCCTCGGACAGGGTATTGAGGCTCTCGCCGAGGTGCGCCCTCGATTCCTTCGACATCCCGGGCTTGGCGAGCGCGGCGCGGATCTGCTGCTGCAGCGCGGTCGCGTTCTCGCGCTGCAGCGCGCGGGCATCGGCTGGCGTCGCGGGCGAGGGCTTGACGAGCGCGCCCGCGACCCGGCGCAGGTGATCGCGCTGGAGGTTGCGGCGCATGAGAGTGATCTCCTGCCCGGTCTTCAGCTCCGCCCAGATGGCGCCCTGCAGCGTGTCGTAGACCTCCGACAGGCGCATCGCCTTGGCCGGGTCGGCCACCTTCTCCTGCGAATCGAGGATCCGCGCGGCCACGTTGTCGGCCATGAGCTGGTCGAGCACCGCGCCCTGCACCTTGAGGACGGCGGCCGCGATGGAGATGTCGGGATTGCGCGGCCGGTCGAAGTGGTCGATGCCGATGCGGCTCAGGAACGCCGGCTTGAACCGGAAGCTGTCCGCCTTGAAGAAGTCGTTGGTCATCATCGCGAGCGCCTCGCGCTGCTTCGCGGCGGGCGTGGGCTCGTAGATCGGGCGGCCCGTCCCGGCGCGGTCGCGCAGGTGGCGAACGCCGCCCACGTACTTGGCCGCGAGCGGGGCCACGCGGTTGAGCTGGTTGAAGCCGGCGACGAAGCTGCGCGTGAACCGTTCGTAGCTCTCGCCCGGGGCGAGGTCCATCGTCTGCAGGCGATCCCACAGCTCGCGCGAAAGCTTCAGGCGCTTGCGGTAGTAATCCAGGGGCTCGGCGCCCAGGTCGAAGCGGTTGACCTCCGGGTCGATGCCCAGGGCGTACTCGCCGTAGCCCGCGTCCGCATCGTTGGCGAAGGCGAGCGCCGGCTCGGTGGAGCGCGAGGCGATCCGGGAGAGCTCCTCGGCCTCCTTCGCCGCGTCGACCTGCTTGTAGGCGTACTCGACGACCCAGTAGTCGTAGGGGCCGAGGGTGCTCATCACGTACTCGCCCTGGTTCTCGCCCTTGAGCGAGATGTTGAAGGGCGTGTAGTCCATGACGGAGCCGGTCAGGCCGTTCCTGCGGGTGAACTCCGGGTCCTGGATCTGCTTGAGGCTGTAGATGCCCGAAGAGCGGAAGTTGTGCTGGAAGCCGAGCGTGTGCCCGACCTCGTGCATGATCACGTCCTTCACGTAGGCCTGGGCCACCTTTTCGGCTTCGGGACCGGCCATGTCGAGCCCGCGGGCCTCGAGCAGGTCCATGGCGAAGTGCAGCTCGCGGGCGGACTCGCCCATGTAGTTGCAGGCGAGGTAGCCGCGGCCGGCGCGGTGAGAATGCGGCTCCTGGTGCGTGGCGTCATGGGCCTCGCGGTCGAACAGGCGCGCGAAGTCCTCCGCGACCTGGCGGCGCGCGCCTCGCGCGAAGACGTCGGACATGCCGATGTCGGCGTCGAGGATCTCGCCGGATCGCGGATCGATGTGCGAGGGCCCGATGGCGAAGCCTACGTCGTCGCCGGTGAACCAGCGCACCGAGGCGTGGCGCGAGTCCATCGTGTCGAAGTCGTCCTGCTCGGTCTGCTGCTTCACCACGATCGCGTTCGCGAACCCCGCCTTCTCGAAGGCCTTGTTCCACTCCATGATGCCGTCGGCGACGCTCTTGCGGTACTTCTCCGGGATGTTCTTGTCGAGCCACCACGTGATGGGCACCTTGGGCTCGGAAACGGCCGCGGCCGGGTCCTTCTTCTCCAGGCGCCAGCGGTTCACGAAGTACGAGCGTTGCTTGGGCGTGATGTCGTCGGTGTAGTCGACGCGCTCGACGACGAAGTGACCCAGGCGCTCGTCGGCCGGGCGCGCGGCCATCGGAACCTCAGGCAGCGGCATGAAGTTGTACTGGAAGCCGATGAAGAAGCTGCGCGGGTCCGGCGTGGTCTTCGGCGGCGGGGGCGCCGGCTTCGGGGGCGGCACGAGGGGGGGCGGGGAGATCTTGGGCACCGCGAAGTGCGCGTTGACCTGCAGGCTCGTGATGCCCTCGTTGTTGGTCACGCGGCTGAAGCTGGTGTTCTTCACGTCCAGGGCGAAAGGCATGCGGAACGCCTGCTCGATCCGGGTCCCGTAGCCCATCAGGTCGGCGAAGAGGAGCGCGTTGCCTTCGACCACGATCGCCTTCGTGTCCGGGTGCGGGGCGGCGGCGACGGGCGCGGAGGCGAGGAGGCTGTCGGAGAAGCTCTCCTCGACGAAGCGCGCCTGCGGCGTGCCTTCCTTCGCGAAAAAGCGGGTGTTCTTTGCGATGAGCTGCACCTGGTTGCCGATCTTCTTCCAGACGGCGACCTGGTTGTCGCCGCCGGGCGCAAGCCACGGGCCGGCCATCTGGCTGCCGTAGAGCCCGCGCTCGCCGATGGAGCGCGGGACGTTGGCCGAGAAGAAGAAGGGCTTGCCGAGCTGCTCCGGCTTGATCTCGATCCAGACCTTCTCGTCCTTCTGGTGCAGCGTGAAGTAGCCCGGGATGGCCTTGGCGTCCTTGAGCACGTCCTTGTAGGGCTTGGGCTGGCCGGGGGGTGTGGCGGGAGCACCTGGTGCGGCCGCAGGCGCGGCGCCGGCGGCCGGCGCGGCGCCGTTGGGCGCAGGGGCCTGGGCGTAGACGCCCATGGAGAGCGCGAGAGCGGCGAGGCCGGCGACGGACAGCGGGTAGGGCTTGTTCATGAGGCTCCTAAAGGAAACAGGGTCCGCAAAGCGCCGCAAAATAACACGGCAGCGGGATGGTTGTGTCACGGTATGTCACGCAGGGCTCAGGCGACGGTCGATGCCACGACGGCGCCGCGAAGGCTGTGCGGCAGGGCGTTGGTGATGTGCACCTCGACGAAATGCCCGGCCAGCCGGGCGTCGCCGGGGAAATTCACGACGCGGTTGTTGTCCGTGCGCGCGGCGAGCTCCGCCGGATCCTTCTTCGAGGGCCCTAGGACCAGCACCCGCTGCCGCGTGCCGACCATGGCGCCGGAGTACTCCTCGGAGAGTTCCTGCAGGCGCTTCTGCAGCCTCTGCAGGCGCCCCAGCTTCACGGCTTGGGGCGTGTCGTCGGGGAGGTCCGCGGCGGGAGTGCCCGGCCGCGGGCTGTAGACGAAGCTGAAGGCGCCGTCGAAGCGCACGTCCTCCACGAGCTTCATCGTCTGCGCGAAGTCGGCCTCGGTCTCGCCGGGGAATCCCACGATGAAGTCGGTGGAGAGCGAGATGTCGGGCCGCGCGAGGCGAAGCCGCCGCACGATGGACTTGTACTCCATCGCCGTGTAGCCCCGCTTCATCGCGGCAAGGATCCGGTCCGAGCCCGATTGCACGGGCAGGTGCAGCTGCGAGACGAGCTTCGGGATCTTGGCGTAGGCGTCGATGAGGCGCTGCGTGAATTCCAGCGGATGCGACGTGGTATAGCGCAGGCGCTCGATGCCCTCCACGCGGGCCGCGTGTGCGAGGAGGAGCGCGAAGTCGGCCGCCTCGCCGTCGGGCAACTCTCCCACGTAGGCGTTCACGTTCTGGCCCAGGAGCGTCACTTCCTTCACGCCCTTCGCGGCGAGATCGCGAATCTCCGCCATCACGTCCTCGAAGGGGCGCGAGACCTCCTCGCCTCGCGTGTAGGGCACGACGCAGAAGCTGCAGTACTTGCTGCAGCCCTCCATGATGGAGACGAAGGCGCTCGCCCCCTCGACGCGCGCGGGCGGCAGGTGGTCGAACTTCTCGATCTCCGGGAAGGAGATGTCGACCTGGGCGCGCCCGGTTTCACGGCGGCCTGCAAGCAGCTCCGGGAGGCGATGCAGCGTCTGCGGGCCGAAGACCACGTCCACGAAGGGGGCACGGCGCACGATCGCCTCGCCCTCCTGGCTCGCCACGCAGCCGCCCACCCCGATCATCAGGCCGGGCCTGGCGCGCTTGAGGGGCTTGAGCCGACCGAGGTCCGCGAACACCTTCTCCTGCGCCTTCTCGCGCACGGAACAGGTGTTGAAGAGGATGAGGTCGGCCTCCTCGACGTTGTCCGTCTTCTCGAAGCCTTCGGCAGCGGCGAGCACGTCGGCCATCTTGTCCGAGTCGTACTCGTTCATCTGGCACCCGAAGGTGCGAATGAAGACCTTCTTGGCGGTGTCGGCCATGCGGGGGGTCCTGGATCGCGGAGGTTGAATCCGGGCAGGCGGTAGCGGGGCCGAAATTATGCCAGATCGGAGGCTGCTAGAATCGCGCCCTCACAGCGCACCCCGCTACCGCGAACGTGCCGCCCCTCCCGGAGAGCCTCCATGCTGAAGAGAATCGCCGTCTTCCTGATCGCCGCCCTCGTCGCCGCCGGCGCCCTTGCCCAAGTCAAGAAGCGCATCGAGAAGGCCACGGACATGCCGACCTTCACCTACAGGATGGACGGCAAGCTCGAGGACCTCGTCCGCGACGAGAAGGCCTTCGGCCGCTTCGCCGCCCAGGTGCGGCGCGACAACCAGTCCGTGCTCGACGGCTACGAGATCGCCGACAAGGCGGCGCATCGCGACCTGCTGACGGTGCAAGCCCAGATCGACTTCCTGGAGGGCCGCTACGCCGATGCCGCCCGGCGGGCCGAGGAGATCCGGCTGCTCGAGGAAAAGCCCGCCGACAAGCTGATCTCGGGACTGGCGATCCGGACGATGGTCGCGGCGCAGGCCAAGGTCGGCAACACGACCTCCGACGCCTACCGCCAGGAGGTCGGGAAGCTCGTCGCGGCGGAACTCGCGAAGCACCCGTATGCGGTGATCGCCAATGACATCAAGAGCTTCAAGTCCGGTGCCGAGATCATCGGCGAGGCGCTGCTCATGGGCGGCGTCCGCGACCGCCTGCAGCCGGTCGTGGACAAGGCGGGCGGCGTGCTCAGCTCCGATTTCGCCCCGGCGATCGTGCGCACGCGCTTCGCGCTCGTGGCGCGGCTCCCCCTCAAGCAGACCCTGGTCGATACCTATGGGGCCTACCTGGCCGCCAACAAGGTGGAGAAAGCGGACATCTGGGCCGCCCGCGACGTCGAGCTGCCAAAGGGCGGCAAGTACGCGCCGGTGAGGATCGCCGTGTGGGACAGCGGCGTCGACGCGCCGATCTTCCGCGACAGCCTCGTCACGGACGGCGCCGGCAAGCCGCTCTTCATCGCCTTCGACGTGCACGAGAACCCGTCGAAGAGCGAGCTGGTGCCGATCCCCGCCGAGCTGCGCGGCCGCCTGCCGACGATGAAGTCGCGCATGAAGGGCCTTTCCGACCTGCAGTCGAACCTCGACAGCCCCGAGGCGAGCGAGGTGAAGGCGGCGCTCTCGCAGCTCAAGCGCGACGAGTACAAGGCCGTGGTCGAGGAGCTGAGCCTCGCCGGCAACTACAGCCACGGCACGCACGTGGCCGGCATCGCGATGGCGGGCAACCCCTACGCGCGCCTCGTGAACGCGCGCCTGGAGTTCGGCTACAAGCTGCTGCCGGATCCCTGCCCCAGCCTGGAGCTGGCGCAGAAGAACGCGAAGAACATGAAGGCGTACGTCGACTTCTTCCGCAAGAACGGCGTGCAGGTGGTCAACATGAGCTGGGGCGGAACGGCCAAGAGCGTCGAGGCCGAGCTGGAGCTGTGCAACATCGGGAAGACGCCGGCCGAGAGGAAGAAGATCGCCCGCGAGTACTTCGACATCCAGAAGAAGGCGCTGCAGTCCGCCATCGGCAGCGCGCCGCAGGTCCTCTTCGTCGCGGCGGCCGGCAATTCGAATGCCGACGCGGCCTTCGAGGAGGCGATCCCCGCGGACATCGTGCTCCCCAACCTGCTCACGGTGGGCGCGGTCGACAAGGCGGGCGACGAGGCGCCGTTCACGAGCTACGGGCCGACGGTGAAGGCGCACGCGAACGGCTACCAGGTCGAAAGCTACCTGCCCGGTGGCGATCGCGTGGCCTTTTCCGGCACCTCGATGGCCTCGCCCCAGGTCACGGGCCTCGCGGCGAAGATGCTGGCCGTCAATCCGAAGCTCAAGCCGACGGAGGTCATCGCGATCATCCTGAAGACGGTGGACAAGACGGCCGACGGACGGCGGTTCCTGGTCCATCCGGCCAAGGCGCTCGAAGCGGCGAAGGCGGGCGGGAAGTAGCCGCCGAGGCGATGGCGCCACACCCATGGAGGGCAGTGCCTTGAAGGCGATCCAGGTCCTGCGCCGCGTTTGCGTCGCCGCGCTCGTCGGTGTGGCGGCGGCCTCGCTGGTCGCCGGCTGCGCCACGAGCCGCCACCGCGATTGGCGCGAGGCGGTGAAGGCGGGCGACTACCGGGCCGCCTATCTCGACCTCTTCGAGACGTGGCGCATGGGGACTGGCGACGTGAAGGCCGAGGCCCTTCGGTACGCCTGGCGCGACCCGGCCATCGTCGCGGTCGCCCGCAAGGACCTGGTCGCGGGCATCCAGCCCATCGCCGAAGCACACACGGGGGATCTCGCGTCCCTCACGAAGTCGGTCAAGGACGGCCCTTTCGAGGACCGCGTCGAATTCGCGAAGCTGGTCGACCGCAACATCGACGTCGATGGCGAGATCAAGGCGGCCTACGGGAAGCGCTCACCGAGGACCGCCGCGGCGCCAGCGGTTCCAGTGCCGGCTCCCACCCCTGCTGCGCCTGCGCCGAAGGCCGATGCGCCCGTGCGGGTAGCGCCGCCTGCGCCGCCACCCGTGGCGAAGGCGCAGCCTACCGAGGCCGTGGCTCCGCCGGCGGCCAAGTCGCCTCCGGTTGCAGCGCCGGCCCCTGCGGGGGATGCCGCCCATGCGAGCCTCTTGGCCCAGGTGGCCGAGGAGAAGAAGCGGTCCGTGTGGCGGTGCAAGGGAGCTGCGGCATGCGACAAGGCGTGGCTCGCCGCCGAGGGCTTCGTCACGAGCAATTCGGACATGCGCGTGAGAGCGGTGACGGCCACCTTGATCGACACCTACCCGCCGATCGTGATCGGGGAGATCGGGATGAAAGTGGAGAGGCGCGCGCAAACCACCGGCGAAGGCGAGATCGAACTCGCAGTCATCTGCCGGACCGGGAAGCTGCGGCAGTTGTGTCCCACCGCCGAGTTGCGGCTCTACAAGGGCTTTTCGGCCCACCTGAAGGCCTCGGCCGCTCCTTGAAGCGAAAAGGCCAGCCCGAGGGCTGGCCTTTCGCTGGATCTGGTGGCGAGTCAGGGATTTGAACCCCGGACCAACGGATTATGATTCCGCTGCTCTAACCACTGAGCTAACTCGCCGGAAAGCCGTGTATTTTCGGGTATTTGCGTGATCGGGTCAAGGAACGGGCGTCAGACGTTGAAGCGGAAGTGCATGACGTCGCCATCCTTCACGACGTACTCCTTGCCCTCCAGCCGCATCTTCCCCGCCAGCTTCGCCCCCTGCTCGCCCTTGCAGGCGATGAAGTCGTCGTAGGCGATGACCTCGGCGCGGATGAAGCCCTTCTCGAAGTCGGTGTGGATGACGCCGGCCGCCTGCGGAGCGGTGTCGCCCTTGTGGATGGTCCAGGCGCGCACTTCCTTCTCGCCGGCCGTGAAGTAGGTCTGCAGTCCCAGCAGGTCGAAGGTCGCGCGGATGAGGCGGTCGAGCCCCGGCTCGTGCATGCCCATGTCCTCCAGGAACATCTCCTTCTCCTCGCCCGAGAGGTCGGCGATCTCGCTCTCGATCTTGGCGCAGATGGCCACCACCGGCGCGCCCTCCTTCGCCGCGTAGGCCTTCACCTTCTCGAGGAGCGGGTTGTCCACGAACCCGTGCTCCTCCACGTTGGCGATGTACAGCGCGGGCTTGGCGGTGAGGAGGAACAGGGGCTTCAGGAGCTCCATCTCCTCCGGCGCGAGTCCCAGCGCACGCACCGGGTGCAGGCCGTCCAGCGCCTTCTGCACCTTCTCCAGCACGGCGACCAGCTTCGCGGCCTCCTTGTCGCCGGAGCGCGATTTCTGGATGTGCCGCTCGCGCGCCTTGTCGACGGTCGCCATGTCGGCCAGCGCCAGTTCCGTGTGGATCACCTCGATGTCCGAGATGGGATCGACCCGGCCGGCCACGTGCACCACGTTGTCGTCCTCGAAGCAGCGCACGACGTTCGCGATGGCATTGGTCTCGCGGATGTTGGCGAGGAACTGGTTGCCCAGGCCCTCGCCCTTCGAGGCCCCGGCCACGAGGCCGGCGATGTCGACGAACTCCACGATCGCGGGCAGCACCTTGAGGGGCTTCGCGATGGCGGCGATCGCCGCGAGCCGCGGGTCCGGCACCTCCACCACGCCCACGTTGGGCTCGATGGTGCAGAAGGGGTAGTTCTCGGCCGCGATGCCGGCCTTGGTGAGGGCGTTGAAGAGGGTGGACTTGCCCACGTTGGGAAGTCCCACGATGCCGCATTGCAGGGTCATTGCTTGTCCTTCTTGGGAGCGGGTTTCCCCGTCTCGACGGGAATTTCGATCTCGGTCTTCGGAATCGTGTGCAGCCACGTCGTGGCGTCATTCATGCGCCCGGTGGCGATGCGGGCGAGGAGCCCCAGGCTGCGGTCGAAGGCGGGCTCGATGGCTTCGCGCTCCTCGCGCCGGGCCTCGTGCAGGACGTAGTCGGCCACGATGTCCTTGTTGCCGGGGTGCCCGATGCCGATGCGAAGCCGCCAGAAGTCTCGCGTGCCCAGCACCTCGTCGATGTCGCGCAGCCCGTTGTGGCCTCCGGTGCCGCCGCCGAACTTGAGCTTCACGGCGCCGGGGGGCAGGTCGAGCTCGTCATGGACGACTAGCATCTGCGCGGGCTCGATGCGGTGGAAACGCAGGAAAGCGCCCACGCAGCGGCCGCTTTCGTTCATGTAGGTCGCCGGCTTGAGCAGCCAGAAGTCGCGGCCGCCCTCCTCCACGCGCGCCACCCATCCCGAGAACTTCGACTCCTTCGCCCAGCGCCCGCCGCGCTCGCCCGCGATGGCGTCCGCCCACCAGAAGCCGGCGTTGTGGCGCGTGCGCTCGTACTCCTTTCCGGGGTTGCCGAGGCCGACGATGAGGCGGATGGGTTCCATGGGGGATGGGGTCGGGAAGGTCGCCGCGCGCGCCTGGGGCCCAAAACGAACGCGCCCGCCGGGAACGGCGGGCGCATCCGTGAGGCTCGTTCGAGGCGCCCCGGGCGAAGGTTACTTCTTCTTCTCTTCCTTGCCGCCCTTGCCGGCTTCCTTGGCGGGCTCGTCTTCCTTGGCCTTCTGGGCCGTGGTCGGGATTTCGGCCGCCGAAGGCGCAGCCGCTGCGGCAGCCGCTTCCGCCGCCTCGTCCTCGGCCGACATGGCGCGCGTCATGACGATCGTGGCCACGGTGATGTCGTCGCCCTTGTTGAGCTTCGTGGACTCGACGCCGGCGGGGAGCTTCATGCCGGACACGTGGATCGAGTGGCCCGCCTGCAGGTCCTTCAGGTCCACCTCGATGAACTCGGGCAGGTCCTTCGGCAGGCAGGTGATGTCGAGGTCGTTCACGATGTGCTGCACCGCGCCGCCGGCGACCTTCACGCCCGGGGCGATGTCGCCGTTCTTGAAGTGCAGCGGCACCTTCATGTGGATCTTGCGGTCGGCGGCGACGCGCTGGAAGTCCGCGTGCAGGATCAACTGCTTGAAGGGGTGCATCTGGTAGTCGCGCAGCAGCACCTGCATCTTGTCGGCCCCGAGCTCCATGTCGAGGATGGAGGCGTGGAACGCTTCCATCTTCAGCTTGAAGAAGAGGTCCTTGTGGTCGAGCTGGATGGGCTGCGCGTCCTTGCCGGCGCCGTACAGGATGCCGGGCACCTTGGACTCGCGACGCAGACGGCGGCTCGCACCCGTTCCCTGCAGGCTTCGCGGTTCGGCTTTGATTTCGATCTTCATGTTCACTCCAGTATCGGCGGGCGCCCGCGACCAGGCTTCCCGCCCCTCGAGGGGGAAACGGCCCCCTCACCCGAAGCCCCGCCCCCGTTTCCGGGGCCGGGGCGCGTTCTTCACTCCACGAAGAGCGAGCTCACCGAGCTCTCCTCGCAGATCCTTCGCATGGTCTCGGCGAGCAGCTCCGAGACGCTGATCTGGCGGATCTTCTTGCAGGCCTCCGCCTCCGGCCTGAGCGGGATGGTGTCCGTCACCACCAGCTCGTCGATCACCGAAGCCTCGAGGCGGCTCACGGCCGGCCCCGAGAGCACCGGGTGCGTGCAGTAGGCCACCACGCGCACGGCGCCGTGCTCCTTCAGCGCCCGGGCGGCCTCGCAGAGCGTGTTGGCCGTGTCGACCATGTCGTCCATGATCACGCACGTGCGCCCGTCGACGTCGCCGATGATGTTCATCACCGTGGCCACGTTGGGCCGCGGCCGGCGCTTGTCGATGATCGCCAGGTCGCTCTCGAGCCTCTTCGCGATCGCCCTCGCCCGCACCACCCCGCCCACGTCGGGCGAGACCACCACCAGGTCCCTGTACCCGTGCTTCCACAGGTCGCCCAGCAGGATCGGCGTCGCGTAGACGTTGTCCACCGGGATGTCGAAGAACCCCTGGATCTGGTCCGCGTGCAGGTCCATCGTGAGCACGCGGTTCACTCCCGCGGTGGTGAGCATGTTGGCCACCACCTTGGCCGAGATCGCCACCCGCGCGCTCCTCGGGCGCCGGTCCTGCCGGGCGTAGCCGAAGTAGGGCATCGCCGCGGTGATCCTGGCGGCGCTGGAACGGCGCAGCGCGTCCACCATGATCATCAGTTCCATCAGCGTGTCGTTGGTCGGCGCGCAGGTCGACTGCAGCACGAACACGTCCTTGCCGCGGACGTTCTCGAGCAGCTCGACCATGATCTCGCCGTCGCTGAACGTCGAGACGCTAGCCTTGCCCAGCTGCACGTTCAGGTGGCGGGCCACCTTCTGCGCGAGCTTCGGGTTGGCGTTGCCCGTCATCACCATCAGGTTGTCGAAAGGCATCGCGCTCTAGGTCCCGATTCGCCGTGCAACGAAAATTTGGCAGGGGAGGAAGGATTCGAACCTTCGAATGCTGGAATCAAAATCCAGTGCCTTAACCAACTTGGCGACTCCCCTTGCGCCCGCGCCCTGCGCCTTCCGGCCGCGGGTGATACCCCTCTAAAGGTCGCGCAAGGGATGCTGCCCGAGGCCCCGCGCGACGAATCCCTTCATGTGCCCGGGGAGCTCTTCCAGAACCCTCTCGGCAGAGGCCTGGTCCCCGAACCTGGCAAAGACGCACGCGCCGGACCCCGTGAGCCGCCCCCCGCCATGGCCCGAAAGCCACTCGAGGTGCTCGCGGACTGCGGGGTACCGGGCTGCCACGACCGCTTCCAGGTCGTTCCGCAAGGCCGCAAAGATTCCTGCGTGCGCCGAAAAGTCTTCCATTTTAAGGGGTTCCGTATCACGGGTCAATTCGGGCGCCCCGAAGATCTCGGCGGTCGGCACCGCCACCGGGGGCACCAGGACCAGGTACCAGGCCGGGGGCAGGTCCAGGGGGGCCAGGCGCTCGCCCACCCCCTCGACCCAGGCATTGCGGCCGAAGACGAAGAAGGGCACGTCGGCGCCGAGCTTCGCCCCGATTTCCTGCAGCCGCGCCCGGGGCAGCCCCGTGCCCCAGAGCCGGTTGAGGACGAGGAGCGTGGTGGCCGCGTCCGAGCTGCCCCCACCCACTCCCCCGCCGAGCGGCAGGCGCTTGTCGACCTCGATGTCGGCGCCCAGCGCCGTCCGCGTCTCGGCCTTGAGCGCTCGCGCCGCCCGCACCACGAGGTCGGATTCCGCCGGTACCCCCGGCAGGTCGCTCACGCGCCGGATCTCCCCGTCCTCCCGGACGGCGAAGCGAAGCCGGTCCGCCGCGTCGACGAGCGCGAAGGCGCTTTGCAGCAGGTGGTAGCCGTCCGCCCGCCTTCCCACCACGTGCAGGAAGAGGTTGAGCTTGGCCGGCGCGGGGTAGTCGGGGCCTTCCAGTCGCATCGCGCTAGTACGGCCCCGGCCGGTATTCGTCGACGACGAGCTTCACGACCACGTCGCCCTGCGAGGCCGTGATGCGTCGCGCGAGCTCCCGGTCGCCGATGCGCTGGGCCTCGTCGATCGAGACCTCCCAGCCGCCCGGGCCCGGCAGCGGCCGGCCGTGCAGCCAGGCGACGAGGAGTCGCTCGTCGAGGGCAGCGCCGAGCAGGTTTTCCGTGAGGTCGGCGAAGCTCGTCGCCGAGACCGGGGCGGCGCCGGGCCGGTAGGCCACGAGCCCTTCGGGCCGGCGCTCGATGCGCGCCACTTCCGTTCCCACCGGCGTGGCGAGCACCCAGGTGTCGGCCCAGGGGCCGTGGCTCCAGCGCAGGCGCAGGATCTCGCCGCGGCCGGAATGCGCCACCGAAAGGCGCCCGCCCATCTCGAAGGCCGAAGGCAGGCCGTCGAGCGGGATCGCGGCCGGGGGCACGGCGGCGCAGGAGGCCACGAGCAGCGCGGCCAGCAGGGCGAGGCGGGTCACGGCGGGGCTCGGAGGAAGGCCGCGGCCTCCCCCTACCGGGGCTCGAACTTCTGGATCACCGCGAGCAGCGTCTCGTGGTCGGGATGGTCGGACAGCGCCGTCTTCCAGACCCGGCTCGCCTCGTCCTTGCGGCCGAGCTTCCAGAGGACCTCGCCCAGGTGCGCGGCGATCTCCGGGTCGGGGCGCGCACTGTAGGCGAGCTTGAGGCTCTTGAGCGCCTCCTCGAGCTGGCCCCGCCGGTAGTAGACCCATCCCTGGCTGTCGAGGATGAACGGGTCCTCGGGCGCGAGCTTCATCGCCTTGCCGATGAGCTCCTGGGCCTCCTCGAGGCGGTCCGTGCGGTCGGCGAGGGTGTAGCCGAGCGCGTTGTAGGCGTGCGCGTAGTCGGGCTTCAACTCGATCACGCGGCGCAGGTCCGCTTCCAGCACGTCGAGGCGGTCGACGCGCTCGGCCGCCATCGCGCGGTCGTAGAGGAGCTCGAAGGAATCGGGGAAGCGCTCCACGGCCTTGTTGAGCACGTCGTACGTGTCCTGCCACGCCTTGGCGTCGCGCAGCAGCTGCGCCTCGATCTGGACCATCTGGATGCGCTCTTCCTGCGTGCGCGCCTCGATGCCCTGCAGGTAGGCGCGGCCCTTCGCGAGGCCGTCGCGCTTGGAGATGAGCGTGGCGATGCGCATCTGGGCCCGCAGGCGGTCGCCCGCGTCGACCTTGTGGTACCAGTCGAGCGCCTCGTCGGGGTGCTTGGCGAGCTCGGCGGCCTGGCCGAGGCCCAGGTACACGGCGCCGGGATCGGGGTGCCCGAGCCCCAGCGCGCGCCGGAAGGCGCTTTCGGCTTCGGCGGCATCCTCGAGCTGCAGCGAAAGCAGGCCGATCGCGTAGGGAACCTGCGGATCCGATCCCGACAGCCGCTCCACGGCCTTGAATTCGCGCCTCGCGTCGGCATTGCGCCGCGCGGCGGCGTACTCGCGGGCGAGCTGCTGGCGCACCTCCCTCGAATCGGGATAGCGCTCGACCCAGGACTGGTAGAACGCGATCGACTCGTCGGCCGAGGCGCTCTTCCTCAGGGCCTGGGCGTGCAGGATCGCCCCCTGCGACCAGCCGGGCTTCATCGCCAGCACGGCGGTCGACTCGATCTTCGCGAGGTCTTCCTGGCCCGCGACGAGCGCGGCCACGCCGATGGCATAGTGCGCCTCGGCGAGCTTCGGGTAGGGGGCCGCGATGGCGCGCGTGGCCTCCAGCACCGCGGCCTTGTCGGGGTACTTGCCGAAGAAGTAGGCGAGCTGGGTGAAGAGCAGGGCCTTGTCCTGGCCCTTGTCCACGTACTCGCCGATGATCGCGCGCGCCTTGGGGACGTCGCCGCGGCTGGCGAGGAGCGAGGACACCAGGTCGCGCCCCAGCGTGGACTCGGGCTCGAGCTCCACCAGCAGCACCGCCATGTCGAGCGCCGGCTCCAGGGCCCGCGCGCGGATGGCGAGCTCGACGGCGCGGCGCGCGATCGCGGGGTCGCGAAGCTCGCGCGCGAGCCGGCCCATCGTGGCCACCGCGCCCTCCGCGTCCCCGCGCTGGGCCGCCATTTCCGCGGAGAGGAACTCCGCGATGAGAGCCTCACGGTTGGGCGGCGAGCGCCTGCCTTCCTGCGCGTGCGCCAAGGGCGCGAACGCCGCCACGGACAGTGCCACCGCCAGTATTGCCAGGCCCTTCGCCATCAATCCGCTCTCCCGCCGCTGTGACACGCCTTTTGCGCCCGCCCATGATAGAACTTTTCGGACAGCCCGCCGCTGCGCCCGCCGTCCCGGTTGGACAGCGCCGCGCGCCGTAGGTTTGCGCCCGTGGCCTATAATCGACCGGCAAGAACCCCCTTCCCCATGCCGGAACTTCCCGAAGTCGAGACGACCCGCCTGGGTCTCGTCCCCAGAGTCGTGGGCCAGCGCATCCGCGAGGTCGTGGTGCGCGAGCCGCGCCTTCGCTGGCCCGTGCCGCGGGGCCTCGCCTCGCGCCTGCGCGGCGAGCGCGTGCGCGGCATCCGGCGCCGGGGCAAGTACCTGCTCTTCGAGATCGGCGACGGCCACCTCCTCGTGCACCTGGGCATGTCGGGCACCCTTACGGTCGTCCCCGCCGGCAGTCCCGCGCGCCGCCACGACCACGTGGATATCGAACTGGTCAGCGGCGACATCGTCCGCCTGAACGACCCGCGCCGATTCGGGGCGATGCTGTGGGTGCGCGACCCCGGGCGGCACGCGCTGCTTGCCGGGCTGGGCGTGGAGCCCTTCGACGAGGCCTTCTGCGGCGAGTACCTGCACCGCCTCTCGCGCGGCCGGCGCGCGCCGGTGAAGTCGTTCCTCATGGACGCCCGCGTGGTGACGGGCATCGGCAACATCTACGCGAACGAGTCGCTCTTCGCCGCGCGCATCCATCCGTCGCGGCCCGCCGGCCGCATCTCGCCGGGCCGCTTCGAGCGCCTCGCGGGCGAAGCCCGCGCCACCCTTTCCCGCGCCCTCGCCGCCGGCGGCAGCACGCTGCGGGACTTCGTGGGCGCCGGTGGCGAGCCCGGCCACTTCCAGCTCGAGTACGCCGTCTACGGCCGCGAGGGCGAGCCGTGCCCGGCCTGCGGCCAGGCCGTCCGCGCCGGCCGCCACGCGGGCCGTGCCTCCTTCTTCTGCGCCTCGTGCCAGCGATGAGCCGCCCGCCGACCGCCATGGACCACCGCGCCTTCGAGCCCAGCCTCGCCTCCCTGAAGGATTGGCGCGAGGAGACGGCCGCGGCCCTGGGCGGGCTTCGGCGCTGGGCGCTGATGCACCGCCTGAGCGACGAGCAATCCGTGGCCCGGATCGCCCACCTGGAGCGCCGTCTCGCCGCCGACCGCCTGTCGATCGCCTTCGTCGCCGAGGTCTCCCGCGGCAAGAGCGAGCTCATCAACGCGCTCTTCTTCGCGGACCTGGGCGCGCGCCTGCTTCCCGCGGGCGAGGGGCGCACGACGATCTGCCCCACGGAGATCCTGCACGACCCGTCGCGCCCGCCCTCGATCCGCGTGCTTCCGATAGAGTCGCGGGAGAGCCCGAAGGCGCTGCGCGAGTTCATCGCCGAGTCCTCGGGCTGGAAGGAGATCGCGCTCGACCCGGCGCACCCCGCAAGCCTCGCCGCCGCCTTCGACGTGCTCTCGGAGACGCAGAACGTCACGGCGAGCGAGGCCCAGAACCTGGGACTCGCGTCGGGCCAGGGCGGGCGCGTCGAGATCCCTCGCTGGCGCTACGCCATCGTGAACTTCCCGCACCCGCTCCTCGCGATGGGGCTCACGATCCTGGACACCCCGGGCGCCGAGGCCCTCGGCACCGAGCCCGAGCTCACGATGCACCGGCTCCAGGAGGCCGACGCCGTCGTCTTCATGCTCTCCGTGGACACCGGCGCCACCGACGCGGACCTCGCCCTCTGGCGCGAGCACGTCGAGCCCATCGAGGGCCTGGGCCACACCCGCTACGTGGTCCTCAACAAGATCGACGAGATCCGCGACGGCACCAAGCCCGAGAGCGAGGTTCTCGTCGAGATCGACCGGCGCGTGCGCGAGACCGCCGAGACGCTGCACGTCGACCCGACCCAGGTCTTCCCGCTCTCGGCCCGGCAGGGCCTCGCCGCGCGCCTGCACGGAGACGGCGACGCGCTCGCCAAGAGCCGCGTCTACCGCCTGGAGCAGGCGCTCGCGCGCGGCATGGTGCACGCGCGGCGGCTGGACCACGCCACCAGCGTCCGCGCCGAGGTGCGCGCGCTGCTCGCCGAGTCCTTCGCGCTCCTGGAGAGCCGCCGCTCCTTCGTCGAGGAGCAGGTGGGGGAGCTCGGCCAGCTGCAGGGCAAGAACCAGAAGCTCGTCGATTCCCTGGGCCGCAAGGCGGCCGACGAGCGCGGCCGCATCGAGGAGGCGAAGGCGGCGCTGGCGGGCCTGCGCGCGGTGCACAACCGCCATGCCGACGAGCTCGAGAAGCTGCTCGACCCGGTCACGGCGCGCGACGCCGGCCTGCGCGCGCGCTCCGCGGTGCTGTCGGCGAGCTTCAGCGGGGGCATCGCC
The DNA here is from genome assembly GCA_044230355.1 of Usitatibacteraceae bacterium. Lineage (GTDB taxonomy): Bacteria > Pseudomonadota > Gammaproteobacteria > Burkholderiales > Usitatibacteraceae > FEB-7. The sequence goes on from JBGARD010000007.1 coordinate 57,466, forward strand.
CCGGTGGTGGACGGCTACTTCCGCGAGATGCGCGGGCGCATCACGCGCGCCGTCGAGGTGATCGGGGAGGTGAAGGCGATGATGGCCACGGTGAACCGCCGCTTCGCCGAGTCCTGGGGGCTCTCGCCGGTCGAGCTGGCCCCCTTCTCCACCGACCGCTTCCTGCTGGAGCTCGACCGCCTCGAGGAGCACTGCTCGCGCGACTTCCGCAGCGCCTCGAGCCTGCTGACGCGCGGGCGCAGGACGCTCGCCGGGCTCTTCTTCGACACGGTGGCCCTGAAGGTGGTCCACGTGTTCGAGATCGCCGACCGCGAGGTGCGCACCTGGATGAACTCGTTCATCCGGCCCCTGGAGGCGCAGTTGGGCTCGTTCCAGGAGCAGGCCAACAGCCGCATCGAGGGCATGGCGCGGATCCGCGACGCCGAGTCGGGCCTCATGGGGCGCATCGACGACCTGCACAAGTTCCTGGACGAGTGCGACGAGCGCGCCCGGGAGTGGGAGTCGCACGACGCGCGCCTCGCGCGGCTCCTGGACGTGGAAGGCGCCGGGGGCGGGGCGCCGCTTCGCTAGGGCCCGGGCTTTCGCGCCACGCCGGCGGCCAGCAGCCGCTCGTACTTCGCCCGCAGCTCGCCCTGCGATTCGCTCCACTGCGGGTTGAGCGGGATGCAGTCCACCGGGCAGACCTCCCGGCACTGCGGCGCGTCGAAGTGCCCGACGCACTCGGTGCACTTCGCGGGGTCGATCACGTAGATCTCCTCCCCCGGCGAGATGGCGCCGTTGGGGCACTCGGGCTCGCAGACGTCGCAGTTGATGCAGGCGTCCGTGATCATCAGCGCCACGGCGTCACCTCAGTCGTCGGCGGACGGGCGGCCGATCTTCTCGGCGATGCGCCGGGCCGTGACGGGATGGACGAAGGCCGCGATGTCGCCGCCCAGCACCGCGATCTCGCGCACGATCGTGGCCGACAGGAAGAGGTAGCGGTCCGAGGGCGTGAGGAAGAGCGTCTCCACGCCGGGGGCGAGGGTGCGGTTCATGCCGGCGAGCTGGAACTCGTACTCGAAGTCGGACACGGCGCGCAGTCCCCGCAGGATCACGCCCGCCTGGTGCTCGCGGACGAACTCCGAGAGCAGGCCGGCGAAGCCCATCACCTTCACGTTGTGATAGCCCGCGAGCACCTCCTTGGCGATGCCGACCCGCTCCTCCAGCGAGAAGAACGGTCGCTTCGCCTGGCTGTGGGCCACGCCGACGATGACCTCGTCGAAGAGCCGCGAGGCGCGCTGGACGAGGTCCTCGTGCCCGTTGGTGATAGGGTCGAAGGTGCCCGGGTAGACGGCGCGCTTGGTGGTCATGGCTCGGTTTCCTGTGGGTGCTTCGCGCCGGCGGGGCCGGCGAACTCGTAAAGGGCGAACTTCACCGCGCCGGCGGCTCCCTCGCGCAGCTTCCGCCAGGCGGCGGACGGCTCCTCCAGCGTCGAAGGCGCCTCGACGTACACGCGCGCCCCCGCGTTGAGCCTCGCCTCCAGCGCGGCGAGGGCGGGCTCGGCGAGACCCGACGCGTAGGGTGGGTCCACGAAGGCCACATCGTAGCGCTCGCCGGGAGCGGCGAGCCACGCCAGCGCATCGGCCTGCACGATCTCGATCCCGTCCCCGGGCTCGAGCTCCCGGGCCGTTCGCCGCAGGTGCTCGCATACCCGGTGGTCGCGCTCGACGAGGACGACGCGGGCGGCGCCGCGCGAGCGCGCCTCCAGGCCCAGCGCGCCGCTGCCCGCGAAGAGGTCCACGCAGGCGAGCCCCGTGAGGCGCTGGCCCAGCCAGTTGAAGAGGGTTTCCCGGACGCGGTCGGGTGTCGGCCGCAGGCCCGCGGCGCCGGGAAAACGGACGATGCGGCTGCGCCAGAGCCCGCCCACGATGCGAAGGCGGTTCGCGCCGGCGCCGGTGCGGCCCGGCCTGGTCTCGCCAGAGATGCGGCGCGCGGCGGTCATCGCGGCCGATCATACCGTAAAATATTCGCGACTCTCCCCCTCGCGGCGCATCGGGCCGCACGCCATGTTCTCCCTCGGATCCAAGAAACCGGACGACGCCGCCGCGCCCGACTGGAAAGCCCGCCTGAAGCGCGGGCTGTCCCTCACGGGCGAGCGCCTCAAGAAGGTCGCCGGGGTCTTCCGGGCGCACCCGACGATCGACGAGGCGCTCTACGAAGCGCTCGAGTCCCAGCTCCTCGCCGCCGACGTGGGCGTGCACGCGACCGCGCATCTCATCCAGAGCCTGCGCCGGAGCGCGCGCGACAAGCGCCTGGAGGATGGCAGCCAGCTCGAGGCCGAGCTCCGGGCCGCCCTGGCCGCCCTCCTCGCCCCCCTCGAGAAGCCCCTCCCGGCCGAGTGGCCAAGGCCCTTCGTGATCCTGCTGGCCGGCGTGAACGGCGCGGGCAAGACGACGACCATCGGCAAGCTGACGCGGCTCTTCCAGTCGCAGGGCCGCACCGTGCTCCTCGCCGCGGGCGACACCTTCCGGGCCGCCGCGCGCGAGCAGCTGCAGACCTGGGGCGCGCGCCACGGCGTCACCGTCGTCTCGCAGCACGGCGGCGACTCGGCCGCCGTCATCTTCGACGCCATCCAGTCCGCGCGCGCCAAGGGCATCGACGTGGTGCTCGCGGACACGGCGGGGCGCCTGCCGACGCAGGCGAACCTCATGGAAGAGATCCGCAAGGTCAAGCGCGTCATCGCGAAGGCCGACCCTTCCGCGCCGCACGAGACCTGGCTCGTCCTCGACGCCAACACGGGCCAGAACGCAGTGACCCAGGTGAAGGCCTTCGACGCCGCCCTCGCGCTCACGGGCCTCATCGTCACCAAGCTCGACGGCACCGCCAAGGGCGGGGCCGTGGCCGCCATCGCGCGCGAGCACCCCGTTCCCATCCGCTTCATCGGCATCGGCGAGAAGTCCGACGACCTGCGCCCGTTCGCCGCGGCGGACTTCGTGGACGCCCTCTTCGAATGATCCGGTTCTCCGCGGTCGCCAAGCGCTACCCGGGGGGGCACGAGGCGCTCAGCGACGTGAGCCTCGAGGTGGGCGCGGGCGAGATGGTGGTCGTCACCGGGCACTCGGGGGCGGGCAAGTCCACGCTCCTCAAGCTCGCCTCCGGCATCGAGCGCGCCACCCGCGGGAGCGTCGTCGTGAACGGGCAGAACCTCTCCTCGCTCGGGGAAACGGCGCTCGCCGTCCTGCGCCGGAACATCGGCTTCGTCTTCCAGGACCACAAGCTGCTCTTCGACCGGCCGGCGTGGGACAACGTGGCCCTGCCGCTTCGCATCGCCGGGGCGGGCGCCGAGGAGACCGGCAAGCGCGTGCGCGCGGCGCTCGACAAGGTCGGGCTCCTGGGCAAGGAGAAGGCGATGCCCATCACGCTCTCCGGCGGCGAGCAGCAGCGCCTGTGCATCGCGCGCGCCATCGTGAACCGGCCCACGATCCTCGTGGCCGACGAGCCGACAGGCAACCTCGACGCCGGCTCCTCGCGGGCGATCCTCGAGCTCTTCCTCTCCTTCCACCGCGTGGGCGTGACCGTCCTGCTCTCGACCCACGACGAGTCCTCGCTCGCCCTGCTGGGCGGCCGGCGGCTTGCCGTCGCCAACGGGAGGCTCGCGCAGTGAGTACCTGGCTGCGCGTTCACCGGCTGGCCCTGGCCGACGCCGCGCGCCGCCTGGGGGCGCAGCCGCTCGCGAGCGTCGTCGCGATCGCCGTCATCGCCCTGGCGGCGGCGCTGCCCATCCTCGCCTCGGCGCTCGTGCAGAGCGTGGCCCGCGCGACCTCGGGCCTCGACACCGACCCGCACGTGAACGTGTTCCTCGCCCTGGACGCCACCGACGAGGACGTGCGCAGGGTCGAAACCGCCCTGAAGGCCCACGCGGAGACCGCCTCGGTGCGCTTCGTGCCGCGCGCGAAGGCCCTCGAGGAGCTCAAGGCCACCTCGCACCTGGCCGAGCTCCTGGCCAACCTGGACCGCAATCCCCTGCCGCACGCCTTTTCCGTCCGCACGAAGTCGAGCGACGCCACCCGGCTCGCGGCCGCCCGGGCCGACTGGGCGAAGCTCGCCAAGGTCGAGCAGGTCTCGGCCGAGTTCGAGTGGGCCGAGAAGGTGTCGCTCTGGACGAGCTTCGCCGGCCGGGCGCTGGCGGCCCTCGCCCTCGTCCTCGCCGCGGCCGTGCTCTTCATCGTCGGCCACCTGATCCGGCTGCAGGTCGTGACCATGAAGGACGAGATCGAGGTGAGCCAGCTCATCGGCGCCACCGCCTCCGACGTCCGGCGCCCCTTCCTGTACCACGGCCTGCTCCAGGGCCTGGCCGCGGGGCTGGCGGCCGTGGGGCTCGCGGCCCTCATCGTGGCCTGGCTGAACGCCGAGCTGTCAGCGCTCACTTCGTCCTATGCCTATGAATTCAAAATAGTCTTCATGGACTTCAGCGCCATGGCCTGGGTGGTGCTGGCGGTGGCCGGCCTGGGGGTCTCGGGGGCCTGGTTTTCGGTCTCCCGCGAGTTGAGGCGCTTCGCGCCCCGCGCCTGAAGGGAACCCCAAGGGGGGCTTAGCACTCCAAGATCGCGAGTGCTAAAATTCCCTTTTAGGAGAAAAGCCAGATGACCACCGCAACGCTGCCCATCCTTTCACCCGTTTCCAGCCTGGAGGCATACATCCAGGCCGTGAACACCGTCCCGCTGCTCAGCGCGGAACGCGAGGTGGAGCTCGGACGGCGCCTTCGGGAGAGCGAAGACCTCTCGGCCGCCCGCGACCTCGTGCTTTCGCACCTGCGCCTGGTGGTGGCGGTGGCCCGCAACTACATGGGCTACGGCCTGCCGCAGGCCGACCTGATCCAGGAAGGCAACGTCGGCCTCATGAAGGCGGTGCGCCGCTTCGACCCGGAACGCGGCGTGCGCCTGGCTTCGTTCGCGATCCACTGGATCAAGGCCGAGATCCACGAGTACATCCTGCGCAACTGGCGCCTGGTGAAGGTCGCCACCACCAAGGCGCAGAGGAAGCTCTTCTTCAACCTGCGCAGCCTCAAGAGCTCGTCGGCCACCCTCAACCCCACCGAGGTCGCCACGATCGCGAAGACGCTCGAGGTGAAGGAAAGCGACGTGGTGGAGATGGAGAAGCGCCTCCAGGGCCACGACATCACCATCGATCCGTCGCCGGAGGACGGCGAGGACCGTCCCGGCCCGATCGCCTTCCTGGCCGACGCCTCCGAGGGCCCCGCCGACATCGTCGAGCGCCACCAGACGGAGAAGCTCGAGTCCCAGGGCCTCGCCCGCGCGCTCGCCTCGCTGGACGAGCGCAGCCGCCGCATCGTCGAGGCGCGCTGGCTCGCCGAGGGCGACTCGAAGACCCTGCACGAGCTCGCCGACGAGTTCGGCGTGTCCGCCGAGCGCATCCGCCAGATCGAGGCCAAGGCGCTCGCGAAGATGAAGGGCAGCCTCGCCGCCTTGCGCTAGATTTTCTCCCTCTCCCTTGGGAGAGGGCCGGGGTGAGGCTCAGGAATTGAGCAGGATCCGGAAGTCCGAGGCGATCTTCTCGCCCGGCGTCCCGTAGGCGAGCATCAGGCGAAGCCGCCCCTTCGCGTCGAAGACGAGCGACTGCGCCGAGTGGTCGACCGTGTACGACTCCGGGGTCTTGCCCGGGCGCTCGGCGGCGTAGATCTTGAAGTCCTTCGTCACCTTGGCCGTGGCGGCCGCGTCGCCGTGAAGGCCCAGGAAGGTGGGATTGAAGGCCGGCACGTAATCGCGCAGCAGTTCCGGCGTATCGCGCTTCGGGTCCAGGGTCACGAAGAGCACCTGCACGCGCGGCGCGTCGGGCCCGAGGATCTGCAGGGCCTTCGCCATGTCCGAAAGCGTCGTGGGGCACACGTCGGGGCAGTGCGTGTAGCCGAAGAAGAGGGCGACCACCTTGCCGCGGAAGTCCGCGAGCGAGCGCGGCGTGCCGTTGTGGTCCGTGAGCCGGAAGTCGGGCCCGAGGTCCGAGCCCGTGATGTCCACGCCGTTGAAGGGCGTCGCCGATCCGGGCAGCAGCTTGTCGCAGCCGGCCGCCGCGAAGGCGGCAAGCGCGAGGCCCAGCAGCTCGCGGCGCCTCATCGCCACCCCGCCAGGGGCAGGTAGTGGTCCACCATGAGCGCCGCGAAGAGGAGCGCCAGGTAGAGGATCGAGTACTTGAACGTGCGCTTGGCGAGCGAGTCCGTGTAGGCGAGCCAGATCGCCACCGCGTAGACGAGGAACATCGCGTCCAGGGCGAGGGCGCTGCCCAGGTAGAAAAGGCCCGCCATCCCCGTGGCGAACGGCAGCAGCGTCGTGGCCACCAGGATGATCGTGTAAAGGAGCAGGTGCAGGCGCGTGTAGGCCTCGCCGTGGGTGACGGGGAGCATCGGGATTCCCGCGCGCTCGTACTCGCGCCGCCGGTAGAGCGCCAGCGCCCAGAAGTGCGGCGGCGTCCAGGCGAAGATGATGAGGAAGAGCAGGAGCGGCTGGTAGGGAACCTCGCCCGTGATGGCCGCCCATCCCAGCACCGGGGGCATCGCCCCCGAGGCGCCGCCGATCACGATGTTCTGCGGCGTGGCGGGCTTGAGGACCACCGTGTACACGATCGCGTAACCCACGAAGGTCGCCAGCGTGAGCCACATCGTGAGCGGGTTCACCGCGTGCCAGAGGATCGCGAGCCCGAGGCCGCCGACCGCGCCCGACATGAGCAGGATCTGCGCCGTCGTGATCGAGCCCATCACCGTCGGGCGGCCGCGCGTCCGGGCCATCACCGCGTCCAGCTTCTGCTCCACGAGGCAGTTGAACGCGGCGGCCGCGCCTGCCACGAGCGCGATGCCCACCGTGCCGTAGATCACCGGAATCGCGGGGGGAAGGCCCGGCGCGGCGAGCAGCATCCCGATCACGGCCGTGAAGACGATGAGCGAGACCACGCGCGGCTTCGTCAGGCGCCAGAACTGGCCGAGCACGTCCACCGCGCCCTGGATCGCATGTGCCGTCATGGTTGGGAGACTCGCATCGCTTCCTTCATCCTCCGGTTTCCCGCCGCCGATTCCGGCCGTGGCGGGAGGGCAATTATACCGTCACGGGACCCTCATCCCACCTGCGAGGCCTTGAGCAGGCGCTCGAGGTCCTTGAACATCCGGCGCGGCTCCGCGTCGGCCGGGAAGCGCATCATCACGTTCCCCAGGGGGTCGACCAGGTAGTAGTGGGCGCGGTCGTTCACGGGCGCGAGCGGAAGCGACGTCCCGGGCGGCGGGGTGATGGCGACCGTGCCCTCGAAGGGCGCCAGAGCTCCCGGCGCGAGCGCCACCGTGTCGTCGGCCACGAAGACGCGCTCCAGGCGCCCGGCGTTTCGCCCGAGCATGAGGCGCACCTGGCGCATCAGCGTGAGCTTCGCCGTGCACGTGTCCGGGCAGGCGCCGGAATCCGAGGCGACGAGCACCCACCGGCCGCGCAGCTGCGAAAAGCCGAACTCGCCCCCGCCCGTGCGCAGGAACCGCGTCGTGGTGACGGGCTGCGGCGGCCGGATGAGTTCGCCGTAGTTGGCGCTGCCTTCCGGGCGGAAGTAATGAAAGGCGACGAACGAGGCCACCATCGGCGCCGCGAAGAGCGCGATGATCGCCACGAGTTTCAGGCGGGGGTGCGCGATCACGCCGGCACCCGGCGCAGGTTGAGCCCCACCCACAGGGCGGCCACGGTCGCGGCCAGGGAAAACCAGGTCAGGGCGTACTCCTGGTGCTTCGCGATGCCGGAGTCCGGCCTTTCCTCGACGGCGGCGAGGCCGGGCGCCGGGGGCCTCGCGAGCACCACGACGGGCAGCACGTCGCGCCCCGTATGCGCCGCGTAGCGCTCTATGGAGAGGTTCTGCCAGACGCTTCCGGCGACCGTATCGGCCGAGAGCTCGACGAACCGGCGCGAGGGCACGGTGGCGAGCCCCTCGATCGCCTGCTCGCCCCCGGGCACGGGCACCTCCGGCGGCGCCGGATAGGCCGCGGTGCGCGCGATCCAGCCGCGGTTCACGAGGACGGCCGGGCCGCCGCCGGCGAGGGCGAGCGGGGTGAGCACGTGGAAGCCCGCGCGGCCGCCGTGGATGCGATTGTCGATGAAGATCTGCCCGCCCGCGACGAAGTCCCCGCGCAGGCGCACGCGCCGGAAGGCGAGCTCCTGCGCCGAGCGCACGCCGCCGGCGAGCGTGAGCGGCGCCTCCAGGGCCCGCGCCTCCCACAGGGACTGCAGGGCGGCCTTCTCCTCGGCGCGCCCCGCCTGCCAGCGCCCCAGGGAGATCGTGAGCGCCACCATCGCGACGGCGGCCGCGGTGGGCACCGCGCGCGGCGAGAATTCGAGCGCGCCGATCCTCACCGGGCCGCCTCCCCGGGCGCGGCGTAGAATGGGCGCCCGCGGGCTCCTCCCGCAAGCCGCCCCGCCATGAAGATCGTCGTCATCGTGCTTCTTCTCGCCGTCATCGCGAGCCTGTTCTCGGGCCTGTTCTTCGTCTACAAGGACAAGGGGGACTCGAACCGGGCGGTAACGGCGCTCACCATCCGGATCGTGCTCTCCCTCCTGGTGTTCCTGATCCTCATCGGATCGTACTTCTTCGGGCTGGTGCCCGGCGGCCGGCTGTAGCCAGGTCCCGGAGAGCAAAAAAGCCGCACCGAGGTGCGGCTTTCCTGTTTCCGGGCCCGCCGGGCCCCGCCTTCGCGCCTACACCCAGTAGACGAAGACGAAGAGCAGCAGCCACACCACGTCCACGAAGTGCCAGTACCAGGCCACCGCCTCGAACGCGAAGTGGTGCTCCGCCGTGAAGTGGCCCTTGATCGCGCGAATCAGGATCACCGTCAGCATGACGGCGCCCAGCGTCACGTGGAAGCCGTGGAAGCCCGTGAGCATGAAGAAGGTGGAGCCGAAGACGCCCGTGGTGAGCTTCAGGTTCAGGTCGGCGTACGCGTGGACGTACTCGTAGATCTGGAACCCGAGGAACGTGAAGCCCAGCACGACGGTCGCGAGGAGCCCGAGGATGAGCCCCTTCCGGTTGTTCATCCTGAGCGCCCAGTGCGCGTAGGTGACCGTCACGCCCGAGGACAGCAGCAGGAAGGTGTTGAGCGCCGGGATGCCCCACGCGCCCATCGGCGTGAACTGGGGCGGCTGGTACGGGCCGGCCGAGGGCCACTGCGGGCGGAACTCCGGCCACAGGAGCTTGTTGTCCGCATCGCCGAGCCAGGGCAGCGAGTACACCCGCGCGTAGAACAGCGCGCCGAAGAACGCGGCGAAGAACATCACCTCCGAGAAGATGAACCAGCTCATGCTCCAGCGGAAGGACATGTCCACCTGCTTGTTGAACAGGCCCCCCTCGCTCTCGCGGATCACGGTGCCGAACCAGCCGAAGAGCATGTAGACGAGGATCGCCACGCCGATGCCGAAGACGATGCCGCCGCCGCCGACGCTGTTCATGAGCATGACCCCGCCGACGGCCATGATCAGAAGCGCCGCGGACCCCACGATGGGCCAGTGCGAAGGAGGTGCGAAGTAGTAGCCGCCAGGTTGTGCGTTGCCCACGTTGTGACTCCCTTGGAATGCCTGGTTCGAATCCGTGTTGCGTGACTACCGCGTGACGAGCTTCACGATCCCGAGGATCGCGAGCACGAAGAAGAGCGCGGAGAGGAGGCCCGCCGCGATCACCGCCTGCGGCGAGAGCTGCTTCGCGTCCTTGTCGTACTCGGCCTTCTTGCGCACGCCGAAGAAGCTCCAGAAGACGGCCTTGAACGCGTCCATCATGACGCGCTTCCCGCCGGCTGCTCGAAGAACGTGTAGGAGAGCGAGATCGTGGCCATGTCCCCGGGCGCATCCGGGCTCACCCGGAAGACGACGGGCATCACCTTCTCCTCGCCGGCCGCGAAGCTCTGGTTGGAGAAGCAGAAGCACTCCTGCTTCTCGATGTACCGGCCGGCGTTCGCCGGCGCGGCGTTCATCACGGCGTGCGCGGTGACCGGGCGGCCCAGCGTGTTGACCACGCGGTAGTTCACGGTGACGAGCTGGCCGGGGTGCAGCTTCACCTCTCGCTCGATCGCCTCGAACCGCCACGGCAGCCCGCCGCTGGAGGCCAGGAGCTCCACCGTGACCGAGCGGCTGGCGTCCACCTGCGTGTTGGCCTCGCCCACCACGCGGGTCTGGGTGATGCCCAGCGACTCGCAGATCTGCCGGTACATCGGCACCATCGCGAAGCCGAAGCCCAGCATCGCCACCGCGATGACCAGGAGCTTGCCCATCGTCTGGCGGTTCTGGGCGGCGAGCGCGGCGTCCATCAGCGGGCGAACTTGAGCATGTAGGTGACGTAGATCGCCACGACCATGACCGCGAGCACGACGGCCGAGGCGACGGCGCGCCGCCTCTGCTCGGGCGTGGGCTTGGGGCTGCCGGTCATGGCTCGCGCTGCGCTCACTTGACGACCGGGGCCGTCTCGAAGCTGTGGTACGGCGCCGGGCTGGGAAGGTGCGTCCACTCCAGCGTGTCGGCCCCCTCCCAGGGGTTGTCGGCCGCCTTGCGGTTCGAGCGGATGCACTCGATCACGTTGTAGAGGAAGAGCAGCTGCGAGAAGCCGAAGATGAAGGCGCCGATCGTCGACCACATGTTCCATTCGGCGAACTGCAGCGCGTAGTCGGGGATCCGCCGCGGCATGCCCGCGAGGCCCAGGAAGTGCTGCGGGAAGAAGGCGATGTTGAAGCCGATCACCGACAGCCAGAAGTGCAGCTTGCCCAGCGACTCGCTGTACATCTTGCCGGTGAACTTCGGCAGCCAGAAGTAGGCCCCGGCGAAGAGCGAGAAGAGCGCGCCGGAGACCAGCACGTAGTGGAAATGCGCCACCACGTAGTACGTGTTGTGGATGGTGATGTCCACCGGCGTGATCGCGAGCACCAGGCCCGAGAAGCCGCCGATCGTGAACAGGCAGATGAAGCCTATCGAGAAGAGCATGGGCGTCTCGAAGGTCATCGAGCCCTGCCACATGGTCGCGATCCAGTTGAACACCTTCACGCCGGTGGGCACGGCGATGAGCATCGTCGCGTACATGAAGAAGAGCTGTCCCGCCGCGGGCATGCCCACGGTGAACATGTGGTGGCCCCAGACGATGAAGGACAGGATCGCGATCGAGGCGGTGGCGTAGACCATCGAGGCGTAGCCGAAGAGGGGCTTCCTGGCGAAGGCGGGGATGATCGCCGAGATCACGCCGAAGGCCGGCAGGATCATGATGTATACCTCCGGGTGCCCGAAGAACCAGAAGATGTGCATGAACATCGTGGGGTCGCCGCCGCCGGCCGCGTTGAAGAACGAGGTGCCGAAGTGGCGGTCGGTGAGGAGCATCGTGACGGCGCCCGCGAGCACCGGCATCACGGCGATGAGCAGGTAGGCGGTGATGAGCCAGGTCCACACGAAGAGCGGCATCTTCATGAGGGTCATGCCCGGCGCGCGCAGGTTCAGGATCGTGGTGATGATGTTGATCGAGCCCATGATCGAGGAGGCGCCCAGGATGTGCACCGCCAGGATCGTCATGTCGATCGAGATGCCCTGCTGGATGATGAGCGGGGGATAGAGCGTCCAGCCCGAGGCGGCCGCTCCCCCGGGCACGAAGAACGAGGCCACCAGCAGGATCGCGGCCGGGACCACGAGCCAGAAGCTCCAGTTGTTCATGCGCGGGAAGGCCATGTCCGCCGCGCCGATCTGCATCGGGATGAGCCAGTTCGCGAAGCCCACCCACGCCGGCATGATCGCGCCGAACACCATCACCAGGCCGTGGACCGTGGTGAGCGAGTTGAAGAACTCGGGGTTCACGTACTGCAGGCCGGGCTGGAAGAGCTCGGCGCGGATGAGGAGCGCCATCACCCCGCCCGTGAAGAACATGGCGAGCGCGAAGAACAGGTAGAGCGTCCCGATGTCCTTGTGGTTGGTCGTGAACAGCCAGCGCTTGAGCCCCGAGGGGTGGTGCGCGTGGTCGTCGTGGTGGTCGTGGGCTTGGGTGGCAGCGCTCATGGGTGCTCCGCTTTTCGTGTATCCGGTGTCTGTCTCGGGATGCTTCGGGCTTCGGGGCTTCAGCCCTTGCGCGCGGCCTTCACTTCGGAAGGCAGCACCTCTCCCGCCTTGTTGCCCCAGGCGGTGCGCGTGTAGGTGATGACGGCGGCGAGCTCGCTGTCGGTGAGGCGCGCGAAGGAGGCCATCGCGGTGCCCTGCTTGCCGCCCAGGACCAGCGCGATCTGCGCGGCCTTGGCGCCCGTGGCGACCTTGGAGCCGTCGAGGGCCGGGAAGGCCGGCGGCATGCCCTTGCCGGTGGCCTGGTGGCAGGCCGCGCAATTGGCCGCGTAGACCTTCTCGCCCAGGGCCTTCAGCTCGTCCGCCGTCCACTTCTTGTTGGGGTTCTCCGAGACCGCGGGCGCACTGGCGGCGACCTGCGCCGGGGCGGCTGCCTGCGGCGCGGCGGCCTTCTGCTCCTTCACCCAGGCGTCGTACTCCGCGGGGGCCTTGGCCACCACGACGATGGGCATGTAGCCGTGCTCCTTGCCGCAGATCTGGCTGCACTGGCCGCGGTAGACCCCGGGCTTGTCGGCCTTGAACCAGGTGTCCTTCACGAAGCCCGGGATGCCGTACTGGTTGATGCCCAGCTGCGGCACGTACCAGCCGTGGATCACGTCGTTGGAAGTGACGAGCAGGCGCACCTTCTTGCCCACGGGGACGACCATGGCGTTGTCGACCTCGAGCAGGTAGTCGGCGCCCTTCTTCTCCCCCTGCTTCTGCCATTCCTCGATCTGCGCGCGCGGGGTCGACAGGCGCGAGTTGAACTTCACGCCGTCCTGGAGGTAGTCGTACTCCCAGGCCCACTGGTAGGCCGTCACCTTGATGGTGAGGTCGGGGTTGGACGCGTCCTTCATGTCGAGGACGGTCTTGGTGGCCGGGTAGGCCATGCCGATCAGGATGAGGAACGGGATGACCGTCCAGATCACCTCGACCGTCGTGTTCTCGTGGAAGTGGGCGGCCTTGGCCCCGACGCTCTTCCGGTGCTTGAAGATCGAGTAGAACATCGCCCCGAACACCACCACGAAGATGACGATGCACACCCACATGATGGCCCAGTGCAGGTCGTAGATCTGCTGCGCGATGGGAGAGGCCGGCGGCAGGATGTCCACGTCGTAGGCGGCGTTCGCCGTGGCGCCCGCGACTGCGGCGGCCGCGCAAGCGGCGTTCCGGGATGCTTTGCGAATCATGTCGAGGCCCATCGTGTCGTCCGTCCGTGTCGTCTCAAGTCCGGGCCACCGGCAGCCGGCGCCCGAGTTCCGCGGCCCACTCGCGCCGCCTGCATTCGGTGAGCAGCCGGCCGAATTCCACCGTCCTGCCCGCGTACCTCAGGCCCAGCCTGCAGCGCCCGGGCCCTTCCTCCACCACCAGCCGCGCCCACGGCGCATGCCCTTCCAGCTCCACCGACCGGGCGGCATGGCGCAAGCGCAGCCGCACTGTCCGGCCCTCGATCTCGAGGCGCTCGTAGTCGCCGTCATGGCGGGCCAGCGACCGGAAGGCGATCGCGACGAGCGCCACCTCCAGGCCGGCGAACGGCAGCACCGGCCAGGCTCCCAGGACGGCGGCCGCCGAGCCGACCGCGACCGTTGTGGCCGAGATGGCGGCGAGGCAGGCCGTGCGTCCGAGCGGGCCCAGCGATCGGTTGGGCACCGCCATCCAAATCTGGGGTGGGTGATCTGGCGGGAGCGACATCAGGACGGGAGTCGGCTAGCCGCGGATTCTAGCCGAACCGTTTGACCTAGCGCAAAGAAACCTTATGTCCGCGGGGTATTTGACCCCGCCGGGGGCTCCTCGCCGCTCTCGGTGGCCGGGGTCTCGGGATCGCCTTCCCGCAGGGGTATGCGGTAGGACTCGGAGGCCCAGGCGCCCAGGTCCAGGTTGCGGCACCGCTCGGAGCAGAAGGGGCGCCAGGGGTTCTCCGGGGAGAACGGGGCGGGCGTCCCGCAGCCCGGGCAGGCCACCAGCCTCGCGCGCCGGGACTCGCCGCTCACAGGTTGCAGAAGGAGAGGTCGAAGGCCACGTCGTGCTCGTAGACCCGGCTCTTCTGCACCCCCTCGGGGAGGAGGAACCGGATGTTGAGCGCGTACTTGTTGGCGCTGATCTCGGGGACGCAGGCGAGCGCCTCGGGCAGCGCGAGGCGCAGCATCGCCGCCGGCTTTTCGCCGGGGCCCTGCTGGAAGACGCCCTGGGTCGCCACCAGCGAGACGGTGCGCCCGCTCTCCCGCAGCACCCGCAGCACGATGGAGAGCGCGGCGTGGACCGGGTCGATGGGGCGGATCCAGGCCACGAGGTCGGCGCGGCGCGCGTCCACCGGGCGGTGCATCCAGTAGTGGTAGGAGGGCAGGTCGAACTCGCTCGTGCCGCCGGGGATGCTGGCGCGCTGCTTGATCGCCATCAGCCACTCGTTCTCGCGCAGGTTCTGGCCGGTCTTGCCCGACAGGCCGTGCAGGTTCGTGAAGGCGCGGTCGATCTCGGTGAGGACGTGGTCGAGCTTCTCCTCCGAGATCGCGGGATTGGCGCGCAGCGCGTCGAGGAAGGTTCTCTGGCGGTCGAGCTCCTGCAGCAGGTCGCTCTTCAGGTCCGCGCGGCTCGCCACCTCCAGGATCTCGAAGATCCCCGTGAGGCAGGCGTGGTGGTCGTGCTGGCTGTCGTGCTGCAGGAAGAAGTGGACGCGGTCGTACAGATCCTCGAGGCGGAGCAGCGTTCGCACGCGCTCGTTCAGGGGATATTCGTAGGTGATCACGGCCGCGCGCAGCCCACGGGGTTGGGGACGACTTTCGGAATGCGGCGATTGTGGGGCATGGGTCCCTTTCTTGACAAATCGGCGTCAGTCGCCGCCGCCCGCCGCGAGCCGCGCGTGCAGCCGCCCGCACTGCGCGCGCAGTTCCTCGAGCCCCCCGCCGTTCCACAATACCTCGTCGGCCGCCTGCAGGCGGCGCCAGCGCGGCCACTGCGTGGCCATGATGGCCCGGACTTCCCCGGCCCCGAGGGGGGAGCGCTCCATGGTCCGGCGCACCTGGAGGGACTCGTCGAGGTCCACGACGACGACGCGCTCGAGGCGGCCGGCCCAGGAGCCGGACTCGAAGAGCAGGGGCACCACGAGGACCGCGTAGGGCCCCGTGGCGCCGGCGAGGCGCCTCGCGGCCTCCTCGCGGATGAGCGGGTGAAGGATGCCCTCCAGCCGGGCGCGCGCCTGCCCGTCGGAAAAGGCGAGCGCGCGCATCGCCGCCCGGTCGAGGGCGCCGCCCGGGGGGACGATCGCCTCGCCGAAGGCCTCTCGAAGCGCCGGGAGCGCCGCCCCGCCGGGGGCCGTGAGCTCCCGCGAGATCTCGTCGGCGTCCACCACGCTGGCGCCCAGCGCCGCGAGCATGCCGGCGGCCGTGGACTTCCCCGACCCGATGCCGCCTGTCAGCCCGATGACCCGACTCACGCCGGGAACCGCCCCAGGTAGGCGACGACCGCCTCGCGCCCCCACAGGAGGGCCACCAGGCCTCCCGCGGCGAGGTAGGGACCGAAGGGTATGCGCGCCTCGCGGCCCTTGCCGGCGAGCCAGATGCCCAGGAGCCCGACCACGGCGCCCGAGCCTGCCGACACGAGCAGGATGAGAGGCAGGGACTGCCACCCGGTCCAGGCCCCGAGTGCGGCCAGGAGCTTGAAGTCGCCGAAGCCCATGCCCTCCTTGCCGGTCAGCAGCCGGAAGCCCCAGTAGACGCTCCAGAGCATCATGTAGCCGCCCACGGCCCCCAGCACGGCCGAGCGCAGGTCGACGAAGACCCCCGGGATGTTCACCAGCAGGCCCAGCCAGAGCAGGGGCAGCGTGATCCGGTCGGGCAGGAACTGGGTGTCCAGGTCTATCGCCGAGGCCGCGATGAGCGCCCAGGCGAAGACGAGCCCCGCGGCGAGCGCCGCCCCCCACCCGAAGCGCCAGGCGAGGAACGCCGAGACGAGCCCCGTGAAGAGCTCGACCAGCGGGTAGCGCGCGCTGATGGGCGCCTTGCAGGCCGCGCACTTGCCGCCCAGGGCGATCCAGCTCGCGAGCGGGATGTTCTGCAGCGCGGTGATGGGCGCGCCGCACGACGGGCAGCGCGATCGCGGCGTG
The DNA here is from genome assembly GCA_044230355.1 of Usitatibacteraceae bacterium. GTDB lineage: Bacteria > Pseudomonadota > Gammaproteobacteria > Burkholderiales > Usitatibacteraceae > FEB-7. The sequence continues at coordinate 73,630 of JBGARD010000007.1, forward strand.
AGGAGGTTCAGCTTCTCGGGGGGCGGGACCTCGCGCCCCTCGAACTCGGCGCAGTCGGCCCGCCACTCGGCCCGCATCATGATCGGCAGGCGGTGGATCACCACGTTGAGGAAGGACCCCACCGCCAGGCCGAAGACTCCCGCCACGAAAGCGAGGATCGCGGGGGAGGATTGCAGCGGAGTGAAGTCCATCGTCGTCGGCTCAAAAGAAAGCGGGCGCGGAAATCGCTCCCCGCGCCCGCCCCTGCATGCGGCTTCCGGTCAGATCGCCGAACCCATCTTGAAGATCGGCAGGTACATCGCCACCACGAGGCCGCCGATGAGGCCGCCCAGCACCACCATGATGAGGGGCTCCATGAGGGAGGCGAGGGCATCCACGGCCTCGTCCACCTCGGCCTCGAAGAAGTCGGCCACCTTGGAGAGCATGGCGTCGAGCGCGCCGGACTCCTCGCCGATGGCGGTCATCTGCAGCACCATGCTCGGGAACACGTTCGTGTTCTGCATCGAGACCGTGAGGCCCGTGCCGGTGGAGACCTCCGCCTGGATGCGCTTGGTCGCCTCGTAGTACACGTAGTTGCCGGCCGCCCCGGCCACCGAGTCGAGCGCCTCCACCAGGGGCACGCCCGCGGCGAACATGGTCGACAGCGTGCGGCACCAGCGCGCGATGGAGGCCTTGCGGATCACCTCGCCGAAGATCGGCAGGCGCAGCACCAGCCGGTCCACCATGTTCTGCATCTTCGTGGAGCGCTTGTAGAACTCCAGGAGGGCCCAGGTGCCCCCGATGAGCGCCGGGAACAGGATGTACCAGTTGCCGACGAACCAGTCCGAGAGCGACATCACGATCTGCGTGGGCGCCGGAAGGTCCGCACCGAAGCTCTTGAACAGGTCCTTGAAGGTCGGGATCACGAAGATCATGATCACCGCGGTGATCACGAGGGCGACCACGATGATCGAGACCGGGTAGAAGAGCGCGCTCTTGATCTTGCTCTTGATCGCGAGGATCTTTTCCTTGTAGGTGGCCAGGCGGTCCAGGAGGCTGTCCAGGATGCCCGCCTGTTCGCCGGCGCCCACCAGGTTGCAGAAGAGCGCGTCGAAGTACCGCGGGTACTTGCGGAACGCGGCCGAGAGCGAGGAGCCGGTCTCGACCTCCGTCTTGATGTCCATGAGGAGCTTGCCCACGGAGGGGTTCGCGTGCCCCTTGCCCACGATGTCGAAGGCCTGCAGCAGGGGAACGCCGGCCTTCATCATCACCGCGAGCTGGCGCGTGAAGATCGTGATGTCCTTTTCGGTGATCTTCTTGCCGCCGCGCTGCGACACCTTCTTCACGCTCGACACCTGGATGCCCTGGCGCCGGAGAGTGGCCATCACGACGTGATCGCCGGGCGCGCGGACCTCGCCCTTGACGACCTTGCCGCTCTTGTCCTTGCCGCTCCACGCGTAGTTGTAGAGCTTGACGTCCTTCGTGTCCTTCTTGGCCAGTGCCGCCATGTCCGTCCCCCCTACTCGTTCGTGACGGCCTCGACCTCTTCGAGAGAGGTGAGCCCCTTTTTGACCTTGAGAAGCCCCGACTGCCGCAGGTTGCGCACGCCGTCGCGCTGCGCCTGGTCGGCCACGTCGATGGCCGTCCCGTTCTTCATGATGATGCGCTCGATCTCCTCCGAGATCGGCATCACCTCGTAGATGCCGACCCGGCCCTTGTAGCCGGTATTCTTGCACACCTCGCAGCCCACGGCCTCGTAGGTCTGCCAGGAGCCGTCCAGCTCGTCCTCCGTGAAGCCCGCCCGGATGAGCGCCTCCTCCGGGATGGTCACCGGCCGCTTGCAGGTGCACAGCTTCCTCGCCAGGCGCTGCGCGGTGATGAGGATCACGGACGAGGCGATGTTGAAGGGCGCCACCCCCATGTTCATGAGGCGGGTGAGCGTCGAGGGCGCGTCGTTCGTGTGCAGCGTGGAGAGCACCATGTGCCCGGTCTGCGCCGCCTTGATGGCGATCTCGCCCGTCTCCAGGTCGCGGATCTCGCCCACCATGATGATGTCCGGGTCCTGGCGCAGGAAGGCCTTGAGCGCGACGGCGAAGGTGAGCCCCGCCTTGTCGTTCACGTTGACCTGGTTGATGCCCGGCAGGTTGATTTCCGCCGGGTCCTCCGCCGTGGAGATGTTGATGCCCGGCTTGTTGAGGATGTTGAGGCACGTGTAGAGCGAGACCGTCTTGCCCGAGCCCGTGGGGCCGGTGACCAGCACCATGCCGTAGGGGCGCTGGATCGCCTGCATCAGCGATTCCTTCTGCTCGGGCTCGTAGCCCAGCGCCTCGATCCCGAGCGTGGCGCTCGAGGGGTCGAGGATCCGCATGCATATCTTCTCGCCGAAGAGCGTGGGCAGCGTCGAGACGCGGAAGTCGATGGCGCGCGTCTTCGAGAGCACCATCTTCATGCGCCCGTCCTGGGGCACGCGCTTCTCGGAGATGTCGAGCTTGGAGACCACCTTGATGCGCGAGGCGATCTTCTCCTTGATCGCGAGCGGCGGCTGGGCGACGTCGTAGAGGATGCCGTCCATCCGGTAGCGGATCCGGTAGTACTTCTCGAAGGGCTCGAAGTGGATGTCCGAGGCCCCGCCGCTGATGGCGTCGAGCAGGATCTTCTGCACGTACTTGACCACCGGGGCGTCGTCGATGTCCTCGGTGACGACCTCCGGCTGGGTCTCCCCGTCGGTGACCTCCACGCCCGAGAGGTCCACGTCCTCGGTCATCTGCTCGAGAGACTTGCCGCTCGATTCGCCGAGCTTCTTGACGATGATCGAGAGCTTGTCGTCCTCGACCACCACCGGCTCCATCGTCATGCCGGTGGCGAACTTCACCTCCTGCATGACCTGCTCGTTGGTGGGGTCGGACATGCCCACGAAGATCCGGTTGCCGCGCTTGCCCAGCGCGATGACGCGGTGGTTCGTGACGATCTTGCTGTCGATGAGGTTGAGCGGCAGCTGGTCGGTGTCGACCGTCGACAGGTCGAGCATCGGGTAGCCGAAGGCGTGCGCGGCGAACTGCGAGACGTCGCGCGAGGAGAGCTTCCTCGAGGCGACCAGCTGCTGGACGAAGCTGAGCCCGGCCTTCGACGCCTCGAGCTGGATCGCCGTGGCGTCGTTTTGCATCAGCTTGCCCTGCTGGACGAGCGCGCGTCCGAGGGCACTGAAGGTTCCGGGGGCAGCGGACATGGGAAAAAGGTTCCTTTAAATCAACGCAATAGTGCGCCTTTTTCGTTCTTCTTGTAAAGAATCGGCGGCTTCGGCCGGCCGCCCGCCCGCCTCAGGGGGCTGCGAGCGCCTTTTCCACCGCCGCCACCAGGCGGGGATTCTCGGGAGCCACGTCGCTGGAGTAGCCCCCCACGGCGCGGCCATCCCGGCCGATCAGGTACTTGTGGAAGTTCCACCCCGGCGTCTGCCCGGTGCTCGCCGCGAGGTCCCTGTACAGGGGGGCGGCTTGCGGGCCCTTGACCACCGTCTTCGAGAGCATCGGGAAGCGCACCTTGTAGGTCCGCTCGCAGAAGTCGGCGACCTGGGCGTCGGTGCCCGGCTCCTGGGCGCCGAAGTCGTTGGACGGCACGCCCAGGACCACGAAGCCCTTGTCCCGGAAGCGTTGGTAGAGGGCCTCCAGCCCCTTGTACTGCTCCGTGTAGCCGCAGAGGCTGGCGGTGTTCACCACCAGGACCACCTTGCCGGCGTACTGGCACAGGTCGGCGGGCTCGCCCTTGAGGGAGCTCATGCGGTGGTCCAGGAGCGCCGGGCAGGCCGCCGCGGCCGGCAGGGCGGCGATCGTCAGGGTCGCGGCGAGGGTCCTGTACACCTTTCCTCCTTGGGGGGATTCGGGGTCGCGCCGCCCATCATACGCAGCCGCCGCGCGCCGGGATGTGACCTGGTTTACACCCCGGCCGGGGCGGCAGGGCCGGGCCGGGGGGCCCCCTCTGTATAATTCGGCCCTTCGCAACGCCCGCCGCAGCCCGGCGAGGCTTTCCCGGCCCATGCCCCTGCTCGTCCTCGGCATCAACCACCACAGCGCGCCGCTCGAGGTACGGGAGAAGCTCGCCTTCCCGCCCGAGACCCAGGCCGACGCGCTCAACTCGCTCGCGAGCCGTCCGGGCGTGACCGAGGCCGTGCTGGTGTCCACCTGCAACCGCACCGAGATCTACTGCCGCGCCGACGACATGGCCGCGGTGCGCGCCTGGCTGGGGGAGGAGGCCGCGAAGTCCGGCCTGGACCTCGAGGGCCTGCTCTACGCACACAGCGAGGCCGAGGCCATCCGCCACGCCTTCCGCGTGGCCTCGGGCCTGGACTCCATGGTCCTGGGCGAGCCGCAGATCCTGGGCCAGGTGAAGCAGTCGGTGCGCACCGCCGAGCACAGCGGCACGCTCGGCACGACGCTCAGCCGGCTCTTCCAGCACACCTTCTCGGTGGCGAAGGAGGTGCGCACCCAGACGGCCATCGGGGCGCAGTCGATCTCGATGTCGGCCGCGGCCCTCAAGCTCGCGCAGAACCTCTTCGGCGACATCTCACGCACGAAGATGCTCCTCATCGGCGTCGGGGAGATGGTCGAGCTCGCGGCGACCTACTTCGTCGCGCAGGGGCCGCAGTCGGTCGTCGTGGCCAACCGCACGCTCGCGCGCGGCGAGGCCTTCGCCGAGCGCTTCAGCGGGACCGCCATCGCCCTGGAGCAGCTGCCCGAGCGGCTGCACGAGTTCGACGTGGTGATCACCGGCACCGCTTCGACGCTGCCCATCCTCTCCAAGGGCGCCTTCGAGCGCGCGCTCAAGGCGCGCAGGTACCGGCCCATGTTCGTCGTGGATTTCGCCGTGCCGCGCGATGTCGAGCCCGACGCGGCCGACCTCGAGGACCTTTTCCTCTACACCATCGACGACCTCGGCACGATCGTGCAGGAGGGCGCCGGACAGCGCCAGGCCGCGGTCGCGGAGGCCGAGACGATCGTCGACCGGCAGGTCGTGGCCTTCCAGGCCTGGCTCAAGGCAAGGAGCGCCGTGCCCGCCATCGTGCAGCTGCGTGCCAGGGCCGACGAGTACCGCGCCGCCGAGCTCGCCAAGGCGAAGGCGCGCCTCGCCAGGGGCGAGGAGCCGGCGAAGGTCCTCGAGGGGCTGGCCGCGGGCCTGGTGAACAAGATCCTGCACCACCCGACGCAGGCCCTTAACCGCGCCGCCGAGGCCGAGCGCGAGACGCTCGTGCGCGCGGTCGAGACCCTCTTTCCCGACAACGGCGGCGGCCGGGAAGAGCCGGGGGAGCCATGAAGGCCAGCGTCGCCGCGAAGCTCGCGAGCCTGGTGTCGCGCGCGCGGGAGCTCGACGCCCTGCTGGGCGACCCCGACGTCACCGCCAACCTCGACAACTACCGCCGGCTCACGAAGGAGCACGCGGACATCTCGCCCGTGGTCGCCCGCTACGGCGACTACACGGCCGCGGAGGGCGACATCGCCGCGGCCGAGGACATGGCGAAGGACCCCGAGATGCGCGAGTTCGCCGAGGCCGAGATCCGCGAGGGCCGCGCGCGGCTCGAGGAGATCGCCGCCGACATCCAGAAGATGCTGCTGCCGAAGGATCCCAACGACGAGAAGAACCTCTTCCTGGAGATCCGCGCCGGCACCGGCGGCGACGAGAGCGCGCTCTTCGCGGGCGACCTCTTCCGGATGTACTCGCGCTTCGCGGAGAGGAACCGCTGGCAGGTCGAGCTGATCTCGGAGAGCGCAGGCGACGCCGGCGGGTTCAAGGAGGTGATCGCGCGCATCGTGGGCCAGGGCGCCTACTCGCGACTGAAGTTCGAGTCCGGCGGCCACCGCGTGCAGCGCGTCCCGGCCACGGAGACGCAGGGGCGCATCCACACCTCGGCGGCCACGGTGGCGGTGATGCCGGAGGCCGACGACGCGAGCGGTGTCGAGATCAACCCCGCCGACGTGCGCGTGGACACCTTCCGCGCGAGCGGCGCAGGCGGGCAGCACGTGAACAAGACGGATTCGGCCGTGCGCCTCACGCACGCGCCCACGGGCATCGTGGTGGAGTGCCAGGACGGGCGCAGCCAGCACAAGAACCGCGAACAGGCCTGGCGCGTGCTCGCCGCGCGCATCAAGGACAAGCAGGTGCGCGAGCAGGCCGCGAAGGAGGCGAGCGAGAGGAAGAGCCTCATCGGCTCCGGCGACCGCTCCGACCGCATCCGCACCTACAACTTCCCGCAGGGCCGCGTCACCGACCACCGCATCAACCTCACGCTCTACAAGATCGACGCGATCATGGACGGCGACCTCTCGGAGCTCACCGGGGCGCTGATGTCCGAGCACCAGGCCGAGCTCCTCGCCAGCCTCGCCGACACGCCGTGAGCGCCGCCCCGATGCTGGAAGCGCGCCTGCAGGGGACGCGTGCCGGCGCCGTGCGCGGGGAGTTCCTCGCCAACAGCGCCTACTTCCCGCTCGCCAACATCTTCTTCGAGGTTCTTCGCGAGGGCTGGGGGCGCTTCGCGGCCTCGCCCGACCCCTATACGCTCCTCGCGGCGGGCTGCGTGCAGGCCTGGTTCCTGGGCTCGTGGAAGCATGCCGGGCGCGCGCGCCCGCTCCTGGGAAACCTCATCGGGCCGGCCCTCTACACCGCGATCGAGGCGGCGATCGAGGGCTGGCGCTTCTTCTCCTCGCCCAACCACCTGGCCTTCTGGGCCTTCGCCCTCGCGATCGGCGTGGCGCAGGAAGTGCGGTTGCGCGCGTCCGGCGCCCGCGTCCGCCTGGCGGCCACCCTCGCGGAGAACGTCCTGCGGGCCGCGATCATCGTCGTGATGTACGCGCTCTTCGAGATGGCCTCCAAGGACGCCTACCGCAGCTTCGCCGGGTTCTTCGCCGACGGGAGCCACGTGTACATCACGGTGGCGCTGCTCGCCCTCGGGCTCGTCATCGGCTTCGCGGACGCCACCGCGGACGGCTACCTCGCCCTGCTGCGCTCGACCGCCTCGCAGCTCAAGCGCTATTCCGAGCTCGCCATGGGCCGGCGCGTGCTGGAGCGCGCCGTCGAGGACGAGGCGAGCCTGGTTCCCACGCGACACGATCGCACCGTGGTCTTCCTCGACCTCCGGGGATTCACCGCCTGGAGCGAGCGCAAGTCGCCCGAGGACGTGGTGCGCATGCTAAATGGCTTCTACGAGACCACCGAGAAGGTCGTCGCGCCCTACTGGCCGATCCGCATCAAGTACACCGCCGACGAGGCGCTCCTCGTCTTCGCGGAGGCGGCGCCGGCGGTGGCCGCGGCGCATGTGCTGCGCGATTCGCTGCGGCCGCAACTGGCCGCTTCCGGGCTTTCCGCCGGCTTCGGCATCCACGCCGGGCCCGTCATCGAGGGCCTGCTGGGCAGCGCCTCGGTGAAAGCCTTCGACGTGCTGGGCGACACGGTGAACGTCGCCAAGCGGCTGTGCGACGCGGCCGCGGGCGGCGAGATCCTCGCCTCCGAGGCCACGCCGGCCGTCGGCGCCGGCGAGGCTCCCATCCGCGAACTGCACGTGAAGGGCAAGTCGGCCCCGCTGCGCGTGCGCGTGCTCGCTGCGCCATGAGGCGCACCGTCCGCGCGGCGCTGGAGGAGGCCGCCGCCGTGATCGGGCTCGTGGATGCGCGCGTCCTCGCCTGCCACCTCCTGGAAACGGGCCGCGCCTGGCTCGCGGCCAACCCCATGCACGTGCTCACGGAGTCCCAGGACGCGCGCTACGACCTGCTGGTCGCGCAGCGCGCGATGGGCCATCCCGTCGCCTACCTCGTCGGCACGCGCGAGTTCTACGGTCGCGATTTCGAGGTGGGCCCGGCGGTCCTCATTCCGCGCCCGGAGACCGAGACCCTCGTGGAGGCGGCCCTCGCGCGCATGCAGGCGGCCGCGGCGGTGCTGGACCTCGGCTGCGGCAGCGGCGCCATCGCCGTCACCCTGGCGTGCGAGCGCCCGCAGGCCGGCGTGGAGGCCGTGGACGCCTCCGCGGAAGCGCTCGAGCTCGCGCGCCGGAACGCCGCGCGCCACGGCGCCCGCGTGGGCTTCGCCCACGGCAGCTGGTACGCGCCCGTCGCGGACAGGCGCTTCGACCTCGTCGTGGCCAACCCTCCCTATGTCGCGGCCGGGGACCGCCACCTCGCCGAGGGCGACCTGCGCTTCGAGCCCCGCGAGGCCCTCACCGACGGCAGCGCCGACGGGCTCGCCTCCATCCGTGCCATCGTGTCCGGCGCCGGCGCCCACTTGAAAAGCGGCGGCTGGCTCCTCATTGAACATGGGTACGACCAGGCGGGCGCCTGCCGCGAGCTCCTCGCCCGGGCGGGGCTCCGGAACCTCGTCTCGATCCCGGACCTCGCCGGCATTCCACGCGTGGCCGGCGGAAGGGCCGAATGACCCTCCCGTCGTGGGGTCTTTGCGCCGCGAACTCCCCTCCGGCGTCGTAAAATGTCGTCCCGGCTCCGATTCACCCCATAACGAGAGATCCACCCATGAGCGTCCAGGAAAAGATCAAGAGCACCGTCACCTCGAATCCCGTCGTCCTCTTCATGAAGGGCTCGCCGCAGATGCCGATGTGCGGCTTCTCCGCCACCGCCACGCAGATCCTCCACCTGTGCGGCGTGGAGAACTTCACGGCGGTCGACGTGCTGCAGGATCCCGAGATCCGCCAGGGCATCAAGGAATTCGCCAACTGGCCCACCATCCCGCAGCTGTACGTGAACGGCGAGTTCGTCGGCGGCTCGGACATCATGCGAGAGATGTACCAGTCGGGCGAGCTGCAGAAGATGCTGGAAAACGCGAAGAAGCCTTCCTGACCTCGCCGCGGCGGCGGGCCACGCGCATGCCGCGCTTCCTCGCCGCCGCCCTTTCGGCGCTGCTTCTCGCCGCGCTCCCGGCCGCCGCCGCCCCCGGCGTCGCGGCGGCCTCGGATCTCAAGTTCGCCCTCGATGAAATCGCGCGCGCCTGGTCGCGCGAGACGGGCAGGGCCGTCCGCCTCACCTACGGCTCCTCGGGTAACTTCCGCCGCCAGATCGCCGAGGGCGCCCCCTTCGAGCTCTTCCTCTCGGCCGACGAGTCGTACGTCCTCGCCCTCGCGAAGGAGGGCCGCCTGGAAGACGAGGGGACGCTCTATGCCGTCGGCCGGCTCGTGCTCTTCGCGCCTGCGGGCTCGCCCGTCGACCCGGCGCACGGGCTCGCCGGTCTCGCGCAGGCCGTGCGCGCCGGGCGCCTGTCGCGGGTCGCGATCGCCAATCCGGCGCATGCCCCGTACGGACGGGCCGCCCGGGAAGCGCTGGAGTCGGCCGGCGCCTGGGCGGCCCTGCAGGGCCGCCTCGTCCTGGGCGAGAACGTCTCCCAGGCCGCGCAGTTCGCCACCTCGGGCGACGCCGCGGCGGGGCTCTTCGCATATTCGCTCACCTTCTCCCCGGCGGTCGCCTCGCGCGGGCGCTTCGCGCTGGTCCCGGAATCGGCGCATGCCCCCCTCCGGCAGCGAATGGCGCTCGTGAAGGGCGCGGGAGAGGAGGCGCGCGCCTTCTACCGCCACTTGCAGGCCCCGGCGGCGCGCGGGATATTCGCCCGCTACGGCTTCTCCCTCCCGGGACCTTGATGGACTGGACCGCCCTCACCCTCTCGCTTCAGCTCGCCGCGTGGACCGTGGCGCTGCTGCTGCCGGTGGGCATCGTGCTGGGCCGCGCGCTCGCCTGGAAGCGATTCGCGTGGAAGCCCCTCGCCGAGGGGGTGCTCGCGCTGCCGCTGGTGCTCCCGCCCACGGTGCTCGGCTACTACCTCCTGGTGGGCATGGGCGCCGCCTCTCCCGTCGGGCAGTGGTTCCAGGCCGCCTTCGGCCGCACGCTCGTCTTCAGCTTCGAGGGCCTGCTGGTGGCCTCCGTCGTCTTCAACCTCCCCTTCGCGATCCAGCCGATGCAGCGCGCCTTCGAGACCATCCCGCAGGACGTGCGCGACGCCGCGGCCTGCTGCGGGCTCACGCGCTGGCAGGCGCTCCTGCGCATCGAGCTGCCCCTCGCCTGGCCCGGGATCCTTTCGGGCATGGTGATGACCTTCGCGCACACGCTGGGCGAGTTCGGCGTCGTGCTCATGGTGGGCGGCAGCATCCCGGGCGAGACGCGCACGGTGGCCATCGCGATCTACGACAGCGTGCAGTCCTTCGACAACGCGGCGGCGGGCGTCATGTCGGCCGTGCTGCTGGCACTTTCCCTCGTGGCGATGGCGGTCGTGTACGCCACGGGCTCGCGCCGGAAGGACCGCCGTGGCTGAGCGCGTCCCGGGCGGCCTCGAGGTCCGCCTCTCGCAGCCCGGTCCCATCGCGCTCGATGTCGAACTCGCCTGCGCCGCGGGCGAGGTGCTGGCCCTCGTGGGCCCCTCCGGAAGCGGCAAGTCGACGGTGCTTCGCTGCATCGCCGGCGTGCTCGGCGCGCGGCAGGGGCGGATCGCGGTGGGCGGCGAGGCCTGGTTCGATTCCACGGCGGGCGTCTCGCTCTCCCCTCGCGAGCGCACGGTGGGATTCGTCTTCCAGAACTACGCCCTCTTCCCGCACATGAGCGCGCAGGCGAACGTGGAGGCAGCCATGGGTCACGTGGCGGCTTCCGGCCGTGCGGCCCACGCGCGGGCGCTGCTCGATCGCGTGAACCTGAAGGGGCTGGAATCGCGCCGCCCGGGCGAGCTCTCCGGCGGCCAGCAGCAGCGCGTGGCGGTGGCGCGGGCGCTCGCGCGCGACCCGCGCGTGCTCCTCCTCGACGAGCCGTTCTCCGCCGTGGACCGCAGCACGCGCCAGATCCTCTACCGCGAGCTCGCCACGCTGAGGCGCGACCTCGCGATGCCGGTGGTCCTCGTCACCCACGACCTCGACGAGGCGGCGATGCTCGCGGACCGCATGAGCATCCTGCACCGCGGCCGCACGCTGCAGGCCGCGCCCCCGCACGAGCTCATGGCCCGACCGGCGAACTCCCTCGTGGCCCGTCTCGTGGACCTGAAGAACGTCTTCCGTGGCAAGGTGCTCGCGCACGACGAGGCTTCCGCGACGACGCTCCTGGAGGGGCTCGGCCAGCGGCTCGAATGCCCGCTCGACCGCCGCTTCGCGCCGGGCGCCGCGATTCACTGGTCCGTGCCCGGCTCGCACGTGATCCTGCACCGCCGCGACCGCCCCTCCCGCGGCGAGCGCGAGAACCCGGTGCGCGGCGCCATCGCCGACTTCCTGCCCCTGGGCGAGAACGTGAGCACCGTGATCCGCGTCGAGGGAACGGGCGAATCGCTGCGCGTGACCTTCCCCCTGCACGTCGCCCGACGCAACGGCCTCGAGGCCGGCGCCGAAGTGGTCGTCTCCCTCCTGCGCGAGGGCATCCACCTCATGCCCGACTAGGATTGGTAGGATTGGTGTCAGGTTACTTTTTGGTGTCAGACACCGAAAAGTAACCTGACACCCAATCTACTCTCCTTTCAGTCGGGGTCGTTCCAGGTGACGGCGCCGAGGCCGGAGATGTCGTAGCCGGCCATCGAGCGAGCGTGCTCGGCGAAGCGCTTGCCCCTGGCGAAGGCGAAGAGCGCGCGCAGGGGCGGCTCGAACCACGCCGCGCGCGAGACGCCCAGGTCCAGGCGCTCGACCACGAGGGGCACGAAATCCAGCCCCAGCGGCGCCGCGGCTGCGCGCGCGCCCAGCCCCACGTCCGCGTCGCCGGACTTCACCGCCATCGCGAGGTCGTTCTCGCCCATCGTGGTGACGCCGACGCGAAGCCGGCGGCGGTCGATGCCCTCGCGCGCGAGCAGCCGCTCGAGCAGCACCGCGCTTCCCGCGCCCGCCTGGCGCGCGGCCACGGTGACGCCCTTCTTCGCCAGGTCGGCCACGGCGCGGACCTTCTTCGGGTTGCCGCGCGCGACCAAGAGGCCCTGCTCGCGCCGTGCCCACTCCACCAGGACGACGTTCCTGCCGCGCAGCCGTTCCCCGGCCTCCGCGCGGTTGAAATCCGAGAGGTCGGCCGACGGCAGGTGCATGAGCGCGGCCGAGACCTCGCCCCGCGCGAGCCGCTCGAGGCCGTCGCCGCTTCCCTGGGTGAGCATCGCGAGCCCGCAGCGCGACTCGCGCACGGCCCAGTCGAGGAGGGGATCGTGGCTTCCGCCCAGGGTCGGCGGGGGGAGCCCGGCGCGCGGCGCCGACCCGGCCGCCGATTGCGCGAGCCAGCGCTCGACCTCGGCCACGTCGAAGAGGAGCTTGCTGCCCGCCCGCGTGTGCGGCAGGCCCTTGCGGGCGACCAGGTCGTAGACCTTGCGCGTGCCCAGCCGCAGGTGGCGGGCGACCTCGGCGACGGTGAGCCGGGAGGGGGCGGCGGGGGGCATGGCGGCGATTCTACCGGGCGGGGGTCAAGGAGCCGATTCCAAGGAATTGGTAAAATTGCCCAATGTTTGAAATTTTTGCAAGCTTCGAGGTGGCCCTCGGGCTCATCAAGGGGGCGGACCCGGAGCTCGCGAGGATCGTCCTCCTCTCGCTGCACCTGTCGCTCCTCGCCGCCATCGCCGGCGCCGCGATCGGCCTGCCCCTGGGCGCGCTCATCGCGGTGGGCAGCTTCCCGGGCCGGCGCGCGCTCATCGTCCTGCTCAATGCGCTGCTGGGGCTCCCCAGCGTCGTGGTGGGCCTCGTCGTCTACCTCCTCCTGTCGCGCGCCGGGCCCCTGGGCTCCTTCGGCGTCCTCTTCACCCCGGCCGCGATCGTGGTGGCGCAGACGGTGCTGGTGGTCCCCATTGTCGCCGCCCTCGCCCGCCAGACCACGGAGGACGCCTGGAACGAATACCGCGAGCAGCTCACCTCGCTGGGCGTCTCCCGGATGCGGGCCGTGCCCACGGTCCTGTGGGACACGCGCTTCTCCCTGCTGACCGTCGTGATGGCAGGCTTCGGCCGCGCCGCCTCGGAGGTGGGCGCCGTGATGGTCGTCGGCGGCAACATCGACGGCGTCACGCGCGTGATGACGACCGCCATCGCGCTGGAGACGAGCAAGGGCGACCTGCCGCTCGCCCTCGCCCTCGGCGTCATCCTCATCGGCGTGGTGCTCGCCATCAACGCGGGCGCCTACGGCATCCGCGAGTGGAGCGCGAGGCACCATGGCTGAACGCGCCCGCTACGTGCTCGAAGCCCGCGACGTATCCGTCGTCCTGGGCGGCGTCAGGGCCCTCGACGGCCTCTCCCTCACCCTCGAGCCCGGCCTTCGCACCGTCGTGCTGGGCCCCAACGGCGCGGGGAAAAGCGTGCTCCTGCGCACGCTGCACGGCCTCATCGCGCCCACCACCGGCACCGTGTCGTGGCACAGGCCCGTGCGCCAGGCCATGGTCTTCCAGCGCCCGGTGATGCTGCGCCGCTCGGCGCTCGCCAACGTCCGGTATGCGCTTGCCGTCAGCGGAATGCCGGAGCCGGAACGCACGAAGCTCGCGTCCTCGGCACTCGCGCGCGTGGGCCTCGCGGACATCGCCTACCGCCCCGCCCGCGTGCTCTCCGGCGGCGAGCAGCAGCGCCTGGCCCTCGCGCGCGCCTGGGCGCTAAGGCCCGGGATCCTCTTTCTCGACGAGCCCACGGCGAGCCTCGACCCCGGCGCCACCGCCGAAATCGAACGCGTCATCTCGTCGATCGCGGCCGAGGGCACGCGAATCGTCATGACCACGCACAACCTCGGCCAGGCCCGGCGACTGGCCGACGAGATCGTCTTCATCCACGCGGGCCGGGTCTCCGAGCGCACCGCGGCCGACCGGTTCTTCGATCAACCCGCTTCGGACGAAGCAAGACTGTTCCTTCAAGGAGAACTGCCATGGAAATGAACCTCCCCCGCGCCTTCTGGCGCTTCAGCCTCACCTGGATCGCCGCCGCCACCGCCGCTTCCGCGCTCCTCGCCGCGCAGTCCGCGCTGGCCCAGGGCACCTTCATCACGGTCGCCTCCACCACCTCCACCGAGCAGTCGGGACTCTTCAAGCAGATGCTGCCCGAGTTCACGAAGGCCACCGGCATCGAGGCGCGCGTCGTCGCGCTGGGCACCGGCCAGGCCCTCGACATGGGCCGGCGCGGGGACGCCGACGTGGTCTTCGTGCACGACAAGGTCGCCGAGGACAAGTTCGTGGCCGACGGCTTCGGCGTGAAGCGCTTCGAGGTGATGTACAACGACTTCGTCATCGTGGGGCCGAAGTCCGACCCCGCCAAGGCGCGCGGCAAGGACGTGCTCGAGGGCCTGAAGAAGATCGCCGCCGCGGGCGCGCCCTTCGCCTCCCGCGCCGACAAGAGCGGCACGCACGCCGCGGAGCTTCGCTACTGGAAGGCGGCCGGCGTCGACCCGACGCAGGGCAAGGCCACCTGGTACCGCGAGACCGGCTCCGGCATGGGCCCGACGCTCAACACCGCCTCCGGCATGAATGCCTACGCGCTCACCGACCGCGGCACCTGGCTCTCGTTCAAGAACCGCGGCGAGCTCGAGATCGTGGTCGAGGGCGACAAGCGCCTCTTCAACCAGTACGGCGTGATGCTCGTGAACCCCGCCAAGCACCCGCACGTGAAGAAGGAAGCCGGGCAGAAATTCGTCGACTGGGTCGTCTCCCCTGCAGGCCAGGCCTCCATCGCCGCCTACAAGATCAACGGCGAGCAGCTCTTCTTCCCCAATGCGGGCTCGGGCAACTGAGATGAGGCTGCCCGCCATCGCCGCCGCCGTCCTCATGGCCATGCCCGCCGCCGCGCAGGACACGATCAGGGTGCACGCCGCCGGCAGCCTCAAGGCGGCGCTCACCGAGGCGGCCGCCGCCTTCGCGAAGCGGCCCGATGGCGCGAAGGTGGAGTTCGCCTTCGGCCCGTCGGGGCTCCTCAAGGACCGGCTCGAGAAGGGGGAGGCGAGCGACCTGTTCGCCTCCGCCAACATGGCGCACCCGAAGGCGCTGGCCGACGCCGGCAAGGCGCGCCCCGTGCGCGCCTTCGCGCGCAACACGCTGTGCGCGCTGGCGGGCGCCGGCGTGAAGGCCACGCCCGACACGCTGCTCGACACGATCCTCGACCCGAAGGTGAAGCTCGGCATCTCCACGCCGAAGGCCGACCCCTCGGGCGACTACGCCTGGCAGCTGTTCGCCAACGCGGAGAAGGTGAAGGCCGGTTCGCAGAAGGCGCTGGAAGCCAAGGCCCTGCAGCTCACCGGCGGCCCGCAGCACCCGCCGCCGCCGAAGGACCGCACGGTGTACGGCATGATCGTCGCCAAGGGCGACGCCGACGTGTTCCTCACCTACTGCACCAACGCGATCCTCGCGAAGAAGGAAGAGCCGCGGCTGCAGGTGATCGCGATCCCCGAGAGCCTCAACGTGGGCGCCGACTACGGAATGGTGGTCATGAAGGTCGCGAAGCCGGCAGGCGCGCGCTTTTCCGAATACCTTCTGTCGGCCGAGGGGCAGGGGATCCTCGGGGCGTTCGGGTTCGCCCCGCCGAAGTGAGGCGATCGTGATCGAGGTCGACCTGCGTGCCGTCTGGCGGGTGCGCTCCGGTGGAGAGGAGCGCGAGCTCGACCAGATGCTGATCACCCTGCTCGAGGCCCTGGGGCAGTCGGGCAAGCTCACCCATTCCGCCAGGGCGACCGGCATCTCCTACCGCCATGCGTGGAACCTCATCGAGCGATGGGGATCCTTCCTCGGCGCGCCGCTGGTCGCGATGCAGCGCGGCAGGGGCACGAGCCTCACGCCGCTGGGGGAGCGCCTGCTCTGGGCGGGACGACGGGTGCAGTCGCGACTCGCGCCCGAGCTCGACGGCCTCGCGGGCGACTTCACGCGCGAGGTCAACCGCGCGCTCGGGATCCGCTGCGAGGCGCTGGCCGTGCACGCGAGCCACGATTTCGCGGTGGCCATCCTGCGCGAGCGGTTCGCGCGCGATGGGGTCGCGATGGATCTGCAGAGCCGCGGCAGCTTCGATGCGCTCGCCTCCCTGCTTCGCGGCGATTGCGCCGTGGCAGGGTTCCACGTGGCCGAGGGCACCCTGGGCGCCCTCATGTCCCGGCGCTACGAGGAGGGCCTCTCCGGGCGCGACATCCGCCTGCTGCCCCTCGCCCAGCGCCGCCAGGGCATCATCGTGGCGCGGGGCAATCCGGGGAAGATCCACTCGATCGCCGACATGGCGCGGCGCGGCGTGCGCATCGTGAACCGCCAGCGCGGCTCCGGCACCCGGGCGCTCTTCGAGTTCCTGCTGAGCCAGGCCGGAATCGACCGCGAGTCCCTCTCGGGCTACGACAACGAGGAGATCACGCACTCCGCCGTGGCGGCGCTGGTGGCCGGGCGGCAGGCCGACGCGGGCTTCGGGCTCGAGGCGGCCGCCGCGCAGTTCGGCGTCGACTTCGTTCCGGTGGCGACCGAGCGCTACTTCCTCGCCATCGAGGCGGCAAGCCTTGCGCGCGAGGACGTGCGCAGGCTCCTGGAGGCGGCGGGCGATCCGCGCTTCCATGCGGCCGTCGACGCCCTTCCCGGCTACCGCTCGCTCGGCCCGTCCGGGCTCCTGGCCGTGGCGGACGCACTCGGGCGGACCCGGCCCCTTCCCCACTCCGCGTAGCGCGCCGCTCCCGCCTCCGGGGCAAAGGCGGATAATTGACTTCCAGCAACCGAAGGGAGCAGGCATGAAGCTCAGCGCACGCAACCAGATCGCCGGCAGGATCGTCGAGGTCCTTCGCGGCGCCACCACCGCGCACGTCCGCATCGACATCGGCAACGGCGTCATCGTGACATCCTCGATCACCAACGAGGCATGCGCCGACCTCGCCCTGGCCGTGGGCGACAGGGTCACGGCCGTCATCAAGGCCTCCGACGTGATGGTCGGCAAGTAGGCAGTGCGGCGGGTCCTCGCGGCGCTCGCCGCCCTGCTTCCCCTGGCGGCCCCCGCGGCGCGCGACTTCGTCGACGACGCCGGCCGCAAGGTTTCGCTCCCCGAGAGGGTCGAGCGCGTCTATGCCGCAGGCCCGCCGGCCTCGGCGCTCGTCTTCGCCATCGCCCCGGACAAGCTCCTGGGCTGGACGCGCGCCTTCCGCGCCAACGAGAGGGAGTGGGTTCCGAAGAAGTACGGAGACCTCCCCGAGCTGGGGCGCCTCACCGGCCGCGGCAACACCGCAAACGTCGAGGTCGTGCTGAAGGCGAAGCCCGACCTGATCGTCGACGTGGGTTCCACCGCCGCCACCTTTGCCTCGCTCGCCGACCGGGTGCAGCAGCAGACCGGCATCCCTTACGTGCTCCTCGACGGGCGCCTGGAGACGACGCCGGAGCAGATCGAGAAGCTCGCGACGATCCTGGGCGACGAGGCGAAGGGCCGCGAGCTGGCGGCCTACTGGCGCTCGAAGGTGGATCCCCTCAAGGCGAGGATCGCCACGGTTCCGGCCGACAAGCGCCCCTCCGTGTACTACGCCCGCGGCCCCCAGGGCCTCTACACCGGCCTCGGCGGCTCCATCAACGTCGAGATGATCGAGTTCGTCGGCGCGCGCAATGTCGCCGGCGGAGAGCGGGGCGGCCTCGCGCAGGTGGGCTTCGAGCAGGTCGTGCTGTGGGATCCGCCCGTCATCGTCACGAACGACCCGAACTTCATGCGCGAGGTGTGGAAGATGCCGGTGTGGCAGAGCGTCACGGCCGTGCGCCGGAAGCGCGTCTACCTCTCGCCGCACCTGCCCTTCGGCTGGTTCGACTACCCGCCGGGTCCCAACCGCCTCCTCGGCCTGCTCTGGCTTTCCGAGATCCTCTACCCCGACCTCTTCCGCCACGACTGGCCGCGCGAGATCGCGGAGTTCCACCGGCGCTTCTACCACCAGGAGCCCTCGGCGGCGCAGATCGACCGGCTCCTCGCCGAACCGGGCGTCGCGCCCCGATGATCCTCGACCGCGCGCGCTTTCCGCTGTGGCTCGCGGCCGCGCTCGCGGCGCTGATCGCGCTGGTGGCCTGGAGCTTTTCCGTCGGCCGGTTTCCCGTGGCGCCGGGCGACGTGGCGAGCGCGCTTTGGTCCGCGCTCACCGGAGGCGAGAGCGGGCTCGCGAGGAACGTCGAGGCCGTGATCCTGCAGGTGCGCGCACCCCGCCTCTTCGCGGCACTCGTCGTGGGCGCGGCGCTGGCGGCCGCGGGCGCCGCCTACCAGAACCTCTTCAAGAACCCGCTCGTCTCGCCCGACATCCTCGGCGTCTCCGCGGGCTGCGCGCTGGGCGCGGGCCTCGCCATCCTGTGGTCGCTGCCCGTCGTCGCCATCCAGGGCTTCGCCTTCGCCGGCGGGCTCGCGGCGGTCGCGCTCGTGGTTGCTGTAGGTTCGTGGGTGCGCGGACGCGACCCCATCCTCACGCTCATCCTCACGGGCGTGGTCGTGGGCTCGCTCTTCGGCGCCGGGATCGCGCTGGTGAAGTACGTGGCCGATCCCTACAACCAGCTCCCGGCCATCACCTTCTGGCTGCTGGGGAGCTTCGGCGGGGCGCTCCCGACCGACCTCGCCGTGGCCGTGCCCCTCATCGCGATCGGCCTCGTGCCGCTCGTGCTCCTGCGCTGGCGCATCGACCTGCTGGCGCTCTCCGAGGACGAGGCGCGATCGCTGGGCCTGGACGTGGCGAAGCTGCGCCTCGCGGTGATCCTGTGCGCGACTCTCGTCACCGCCTCCGCGGTGGCGCTCGCGGGCGTCATCGGCTGGGTCGGACTCGTGATCCCGCACGCCGCGCGATTGCTCGTGGGCGCGAGCTTCGCGCGCGTGCTGCCGCTTTCCCTCGTGCTGGGCGCGGCCTTCATGCTCGCGGTGGACACGCTGTGCCGCACGCTCGCCGCGACGGAGATCCCGCCCGGCGTCGCGACCGCCTTCGTGGGCACGCCGGTCTTCATCGCGCTCCTCGCCGCGACCTTCCGCCGATGACGCTCGCCGCCCGCGCCCTCGATTTCGGATTCGCAGGCCACGTGGTGGGACGCGGGCTCGAATGCGCGCTCGAGTCGGGCGAGGCCGTGTGCCTCCTGGGCCCCAACGGCAGCGGCAAGTCCACCCTCATGCGCACGCTCCTGGGCCTGCAGGCGCGCCTCGGCGGCGAGGTCACGCTCGACGGCCGGGACCTCGCCTCGTGGGGCGCGGCCGAGCGCGCCCGGCGCCTGGCCTGGGTGCCGCAGGCCGCCGACTCGTTCTTCGACTTCAGCCTTCGCGAGATGGTGGAGATGGGCCGCACCGCGCACCGCGGCGTGTTCGCCAGCCCTGCCGCGAAGGACCGCGAGATCGCCGCGGACGCCCTCGACCGCCTGGGGATCGCGCCTCTCGCGGACCGGCCCATCCACGCCGTGAGCGGCGGCGAGCGGCAGCTCGCCCTCATCGCCCGGGCGCTCGCGACCGAGGCCGGCTACCTGGTGATGGACGAGCCGACGGCCAACCTCGACTACGGCAACCAGGCGCGCGTGCTCGAGGAGATCGCGCGGCTCAAGGAGGCGGGAATCGGCGTGCTCGTCTCGACGCACCATCCGGAGCACGCCTTCCGCATCGCGACCCGCGTGCTTCTCCTGTCGAAGGGCCGACTCGTCGCGCAGGGGCCCACGGAGGCCACGCTCACCTCTGCCACTCTCTCCTCCCTCTACGGTCGCCCCATCGAGGTGGCCACGGTGACCCTCGAGGGCGGCGCCACGCGGCGCGTGTGCGTGCCCGCCCGGGACGGCTAGCGGCCGCCCGAAACGTCGATGAAGGCGCCCGTCACGAAGGACGCCTCGTCGGAGAGCAGCCACAGGATCGCGTGCGCCACCTCCTCCGGCATGCCGCCGCGGCCCAGCGGCACGGATCCCTTCATGCGCTCGACGCGGCCCGGCTCGCCCCCGGAGGCGTGAATGTCGGTGATCACCAGCCCGGGCCGCACCGCGTTCACCCGGATGCCCTCGCCCGCGACTTCCTTCGACAGGCCCACGGTCATCGAATCGACGGCGCCCTTGGAGGCCGCGTAGTCGATGTACTCGTCGGGCGATCCCCAGCGCGCGGCGCCCGAGGAAACGTTCACGATCGAGCCGCCCTTGCCGCCGCGGTTGGTCGACATGCGCCGCACGGCCTCGCGCGCGCACAGGAAGGAGCCGACGACGTTGGTGTCCAGCACGCGCCGGATGCGCGCGGCGTCCATCGCCTCCACGCGCATCTGGCGCTCGAGGATCCCGGCGTTGTTGACCAGGGCCGTCACCGTGCCGAGCTCCCAGTCCACGGCTTCGAAGAGCTTGACGACGTCCGCCTCCTGCGACACGTCGCCCTGCATCGCGATTGCGCGCCCTCCCGCCGCGGCGATCGCGTCCACGACCCCGCGCGCGGCGGCCTCGTTCCTCAGGTAGTTCACGCACACGGCATAGCCGCGGCTCGCGGCGAGTAGCGCCGTCGCCGCCCCGATGCCACGGCCCGCCCCGGTGATGATTGCCACGCGATCCATGTCGCCTCCCGCGATGCCGATACCTTCGGCCGCACATGACCCAGTCTAGCCCACTGCGGCGTCTGGACAGTGCCGCGGGCGCGCCCCAGAATCGCAGGGTTCCCCCCGGATCCATGATGCAGCAACCCGCTTCCTCCCCCGACAGCCCCGCGCCGAAGGTGCTCGTCATCCCGGTCACGAGGCCCCTCGCGTGGCTGGCCGACGGCTGGCGCGACCTGCGCTACGCGCCTGGCGTGAGCCTCGTCCACGGAATCCTCGTCGCCGTGGGCGGCTGGACCATCGCCGCGATCTCGCTCCTGTGGATCCCGCTGCTTCCCGGCGCCTTCTCGGGCTTCGTGCTCGTGGCGCCGATCCTCGCGACCGGGCTCTACGAGATGAGCCGGTGCCGGGAGCGCGGCAAGCCCGGCGACATGGCCTGCGCGCTGGACGCCTGGCGCCGCGGCACGCGGCCCCTGGTGTGGATGGGGCTGGGCCTCGCGATCGCGGGAACCGCGTGGGTGCTCGTCTCCGCCGTCCTGGTGGCGCTCTTCGTCACCGCGCCCATCACCGGCTGGGAGGCCTTCATCCGGCACGTGATCCTCTCGCAGGGCTCGAACCTCTTCCCGGTCTGGATGACGCTCGGGGCGGTCGGGGCCTCGCTGGTGTTCGCCGCGACGGTCGTCTCGGCCCCGCTGCTCCTCGACCGCGACACGGACCTCTGGACGGCCGTCTCGACGAGCCTGCGGGTCGTGGCCGAGAACCCCGTCGCCATGGCCGTGTGGGCGACCCTCATCATGCTCGCCACGGCGCTGTCGATGGCCACGGCCATGCTGGGCTTCGTGATCTCCATCCCGGTGATCGGGCACGCCACGTGGCACGCCTACCGCGAGACGGTGGACGCGAGGGAGCTTCCCGCGCGGGAGTGATCGGCCATGCTCGAGGGAATGCAGATCACCGAAGCCCAGGTCGCCGAGTTCGGCATGACCTGGGGGGTCGGCGGTTTCATCCTCTTCATGCTGTTCATCATTGCCAACCTCGCCAAGGAGTCGAAGGCGGGGAAGTTCGGCACCTTCGTGCTCTTCTTCGTCCTCGCCTTCGGCATGCTGGGATTCATCGCCAAGGCCGTCATCCAGAAGATCCTCGGCCTGTAGCCGCGCGGTCCTGGTGGTGGGCGTGCACCGCGGCGTGCCCCTTTCCCCGCGCGATGAGCCAGCGGTTGAGCGGGAAGGCCGCCACGCCGGCGATCGCGAGCGCCGCGGCAAGGCTGCCCCAGAAGAGAAGGCTGTCCAGCGGGGCGTCCATCGCGCCGGGGATCGCGAGCATCACGAGGTTGTCCACGATCTCCATCACCGTGATGGACGCCGTGTCCGCCAGGAGCGCAAGCCGCGAGGCCGCCCTGAAGCCGTAGCCCGCGCGCAGCAGCGGCAGCATGGTGAAGGCGTAGCCGGAGATGAAGGCGAGCACCACGGCGAGCGCGATCGTCTCGCCGTTGGAGAAGCCGAGCGCCGTCCCGATCACCATGCCCGCCACCTCGCCCACGGCACAACCCGCGAGGCAGTGCAGCGTGGCGAGGAAGGCGATGCGGTCGAGCGAAGGGGCGGCGGCGTGGTGGCCGTGATGCGCCGGGTGGCCGGCGTGCGTCGAGTGGTCCATGGCAGGGCTCCCTGGGTGAAGGTGCCCGCAGGATCAACCCTCCCATGATGGGAAGGTCAAGGGGGCGCTCGCCCGCCCGTCAGGACTGCGCCGCGAGCACCTTCGCGAGGCTCTCGCCGGTGAGGCTCATG
>JBGARD010000008.1:0-92402 GCA_044230355.1 Usitatibacteraceae bacterium
CCCGTGCGGCTTGACTCTATAACTCTGCAGCAAAGAAGCCTGTGCGCGCCCCCCAAAGGCGCCGAGGCAGTGCAACAACCCAGGACCTTCCATCCCCCCCGAACAAGCGCGTGCGCGCCCCCAACAGGCGAGCACGACACAGAATTCCTGGCGACCATAGCGCGTTGGCCCCACCCCTTCCCATCCCGAACAGGACCGTGAAACGACGCCGCGCCGATGATATTGCGGATTGCCCGTGAGAAAGTAGGTCATCGCCAGGGCCTTACCCAGAAAGCCCGATCTCCTCAGAGATCGGGCTTTTTGCTTTTGCGCGCCACGGTTATCCACAATCCGGCCTCGCCCGCGCCGCCGCACCGGCAACGGGCTACCCTTCGCCATGGCGATGAAATCGACCGCGGGCGACCATGGCCAGCCGGCCAAGGGCCGCGGCTCGCCCGTGAATCCCGAAGGGCGGTTCGAGTCGTCGAGCCGCGAGTCCGTCGACGACGGCTGGTTCCCCGATGTGGCCGACGGACCCGCGCGCCCCAGGACCGTCGTCACCTTCGAGTCGGCGAAGTCGATCATCTCGCGGCACGACTCGCCCGACCTCAATTTCTCGCAGTCGATCAATCCCTACCGGGGCTGCGAGCACGGATGTGTCTACTGCGCAGCTGGCGACACGCCCATCCTGATGGCGAGCGGAAGACCCCGTCCGCTTTCCGAGTTGCGCGTCGGCGACGAAATCTACGGCACGCGACTCGAAGGCCGGTACCGGCGCTACGTGAAATCCCGGGTTCTCGCCCACTGGAGCACGATAAAACCGGCCTGGCGGCTCACGCTGGAGGACGGGACGACCCTCGTGACGAGCGGGGACCATCGCTTCCTCACCGAGCGCGGCTGGAAGCACGTCACCGGGTCGGGCTCGGGACCGGATTGCAGGCCCCACCTCACTCGTTCCAACAAGCTGATGGGAACCGGGGCCTTTGCCGAGGGGCCGACCCAGGGAAACGACTACCGGCGTGGATACCTTTGCGGCCTCATCCGGGGCGACGGGCATCTCGGTTCGTATCATTACGAGCGCAGGGGAAGGAGAGACGACCTGCATGTCTTCCGCCTCGCCCTTTGCGATCCGGAGGCGCTGCTGCGGGCGCAGGATTACCTGCTCGACTTCGAGGTCGCCACGGGAGAATTCGTCTTCCAGGCCGGCTCTGCCTCGCGCCGGCCCATGCACGCGATACGGGCCAACAGCTTTTCGAAGGTGGAGACGATCCGGCAACTCATCGGCTGGCCGACGGACCGTTGCCGGGAGTGGTCGGCCGGATTCCTGGCGGGGATATTCGATGCCGAGGGGAGCTTCAGCCAGGGCGTGCTGAGGATATCCAACACGGATCCGGTGATCATCGCCTGGATCGGAAATTGCCTGGAAGCGTTCGATTTCCGTTTCGTCGTGGAGCACCAGGAGAGGCGAGAGGCCAGGTCAATCGACGTGGTGAGGCTGAAGGGCGGCCTTGGCGAGCACCTGCGCTTCTTCCACACGGTCTGGCCGGCGATCACCCGAAAGCTCGACATATCCGGGAGCGCCATCAAGAGCGGAGCACGCCTTGGGGTGACGGCGGTCGAGCCGCTCGGGAAGACCTACCGCCTGTACGACATCACCACGGAAACCGGTGATTTCATCGCCAATGGCGTGGTCAGTCACAACTGCTACGCCCGCCCCTCGCACGCCTACCTCGGCCTCTCGCCCGGGCTGGATTTCGAGACGCGCCTCTTCGCGAAGCCCGAGGCGGCGCGGCTCCTGCGCGAGGAGCTCGCCCGCCCCGGCTACCGCTGCGAGCCGATCGCCATCGGCACCAATACCGACGGCTACCAGCCCGTCGAGCGCGAGCACCGCATCACGCGCTCCGTCCTCGAGGTGCTGCACGAGACATCGCATCCCGTGGCCATCGTCACGAAGTCGGCGCTGGTTGAGCGCGACCTCGATCTCCTCGCCACGATGGCGAAGGACGGCCTCGTGTCCGTCACGATCTCGGTGACCACGCTCGATACGAGGCTCGCGAGCCGCATGGAGCCGCGGGCGAGCGCGCCGGTGCGACGCATCGAGGCCATCCGCCGCCTGGCGCAGGCCGGCGTCCCCGTCGGCGTGAACGTGGCGCCCGTCATCCCCTTCCTCACCGACCATGAGCTGGAATCGATCCTCGAGTCGGCGGCGGGCGCGGGCGCCTCGTGGGCCGGCTGGACGCTCGTGCGCCTTCCGTGGGAGGTGAAGGACATCTTCCGCGCCTGGCTCGAGGAGCACGTGCCCCTCAAGGCCGGCCACGTGATGGCGCGCCTGAACGAGATGCGCGGCGGCCGCGACAACGACCCGCGTTTCGGCAAGCGCTTCACAGGCGAGGGGCTGCTGGCCGGCTTGCTGCGCCGCCGCATGGCCGTGGCGCGCCGGCGGTTCGGCCTGGGCGGGGAGATCCCGGCGCTCGCGTGCGATCGCTTCCGGCCTCCTTCGCCCGGGGGGCAGATGAGCCTCCTCTAGGGGGGCGGTCGATGGTATTCTCTTGCCCCATTTGCCGCCGGGGGACACAATTTTCCGGGACGGCGAAGTCGTGCCCCAAAGCACCCCTTTTGAGGAGCCCCCGATGTCCGCCGCACCCCTTTCCCTGGAAGACAAGTACACGCGCGAATCCGGCCGCGTCTTCCTGAACGGCACCCAAGCCCTCGTTCGGCTCGCCATGATCCAGCGCGGCCGCGACACCGCGGCGGGGCTCAATACCGCAGGCTTCATCTCGGGATACCGCGGCTCCCCGCTCGGCGGCTTCGACCAGGCGCTCTGGAAGGCGAGGAAGCACCTCGAGTCGCACCACGTATTCTTCACGCCGGGCGTGAACGAGGAGCTCGCCGCGACCTCGGTGTGGGGCACCCAGCAGGTGGGCCTGTTTCCCGGCGCGAAGTACGACGGCGTTTTCGCGATGTGGTACGGGAAGGGGCCGGGCGTGGACCGCTGCGGCGACGTGTTCAAGCACGCCAACGCCGCCGGGACCGCGGCGAAGGGCGGCGTCCTCCTCATCGCGGGAGACGACCACGCCTGCAAGTCGTCGACGCTGCCCCACCAGTCCGAGCACGCCTTCGACGCGGCCATGATCCCCGTCCTGTACCCCACGGGCGTGCAGGAGATCATCGACCTGGGGCTGCACGGATTCGCGATGTCGCGCTACTCGGGCTGCTACGTCGCCTTCAAGACGATCTCGGAGACGCTCGACTCCTCGGCCTCCGTCGTGATCGACCCGGCGAGCCCGCGGATCGTGATTCCCGGCGACGTATCGATGCCGGACAAGGGGATGAACATCCGCTGGCCGGACACGCCCCTCGAGCAGGAGCTGCGCCTGCAGCACGACAAGATCTACGCCGCGCTCGCCTATTGCCGGGCCAACGGCCTGAACCGGATCACGATCGATTCCCCCAGCCCCAGGCTCGGCATCATCGCCTCGGGCAAGTCGTACCTCGACGCGCTCCAGGCGCTCGAGGACCTGGGCATCGACG
This sequence comes from Usitatibacteraceae bacterium, assembly GCA_044230355.1. Taxonomy (GTDB): domain Bacteria; phylum Pseudomonadota; class Gammaproteobacteria; order Burkholderiales; family Usitatibacteraceae; genus FEB-7. The sequence continues at coordinate 3,511 of JBGARD010000008.1, forward strand.
AGCGCCACGCCGCGGAGATCGGCATCCGCCTGTTCAAGGTCGGCATGCCCTGGCCGCTGGAGCCCAACGGGGTGCGCGAGTTCGCCCAGGGCCTCGACGAGATCCTCGTGGTGGAGGAGAAGCGCCAGCTCATCGAGTACCAGATGAAGGAGCAGCTCTACAACTGGCGCGACGACGTGCGCCCGCGCGTGATCGGCAAGTACGACGAGCACGGCGAGTGGGAGTCCCACCGCGCGGAGTGGCTCCTGCCGGCCGCGGGAGAGCTCACCCCGGCCATGATCGCGCGCGTCATCGCGGCGCGCATCGGCCGGTTCTACACCTCCAAGATCGTGGAGGCGCGCCTGAAGTTCCTCGAGGCCAAGGAGGCCGCGCTCGCCCGGCCCCGGGCGAGGGCCGCGCGCATCCCGTACTTCTGCTCCGGCTGCCCGCACAACACCTCCACGCGGGTGCCCGAGGGCTCGAAGGCGCTCGCGGGAATCGGCTGCCACTACATGGCCACCTGGATCCGGCCCGAGCAGACGATGACCTTCACGCAGATGGGCGGGGAAGGCGCGCCGTGGATCGGCATCCAGCCCTTCACCGAGACGCCGCACGTCTTCGCCAATCTCGGCGACGGCACCTACTTCCACTCGGGCCTGCTCGCGATCCGCGCCGCGGTGAGCGCGAAGGTGAACATGACGTACAAGATCCTCTTCAACGACGCCGTGGCCATGACCGGGGGCCAGCCGGTGGACGGTTCCCTCACCGTGCCCGTGGTGACGCGACAGGTGGCCGCCGAAGGCGTGAAGCGGATCGCCATCGTGACCGACGAGCCGGAGAAGTACCGCGGGGCCGCCGACCTGGCGCCCGGCACCACGGTCCACCACCGCGACGAGCTCGATGCCCTCCAGCGGCTGCTTCGCGAGGTCCCGGGAGTCTCCGCGCTCGTCTACGACCAGACCTGCGCCGCCGAGAAGCGCCGCCGGCGCAAGCGCGGGACGTACCCCGATCCCGCGCGGCGCGTGGTGATCAACGACCGCGTCTGCGAGGGTTGCGGCGACTGCGGCGAAAAGTCGAACTGCCTGTCGATCGTGCCCGTGGAAACGGAGTACGGCCGCAAGCGCGCGATAGACCAGAGCACCTGCAACAAGGACTTCTCCTGCATCAAGGGGTTTTGCCCGAGCTTCGTGACGGTCGAGGGCGGGATGCTGCGCAAGCGCCAGCCGGCATCGAGGCAGTCCGCGCCGCTCGCCGAGCCCGCCCTGCCTTCGCTCGAGCGGCCCTGGGGAATCCTTGTCACCGGCGTGGGCGGCACCGGGGTGGTCACCATCGGCGCGCTCCTGGGCGTGGCCGCGCACATCGAGGGCAAGGGCGTGGCCGTCCTCGACATGACGGGCCTCGCGCAGAAGGGCGGCTCGGTGTACTCCCACATCCGCTTCGCCGCGCGGTCCGAGGACATCCACGCAGTCCGGATCGCGGCGGGCGAGGCCGACGCGGTCATCGGCTGCGACATGATCGTGGCGGCCTCCGACGAGGCCATCGCCAAGATGCAGGCGGGGCACACGCGGGCCGTCGTCAACCTCGACGTGGCGCCCACCGGTGCCTTCACGCGCGAACCGGACCTCGAGGTACCCCGGCGCGCGATGGCCGAGGAGATCTCGGAGGCCTGCGGCCCCGGGTCGGCCGATTTCGTCGAGGCGGGGGAGCTCGCGACGGCGCTCCTGGGAGATTCCATCGCGACCAACCTCTTCATGGTGGGCTACGCCTGGCAGAAGGGGCTGGTCCCCGTGGGCCGCGAGGCGATCGTGCGCGCGATCGAGCTGAACGGCGCGGCGGTGGAATCGAACAAGGCGGCCTTCGACTGGGGGCGGCGCGCCGCCGTGGACATCGATGCGGTGCGCAAGGCGGCCTCGCCCGATGGCGAGGCGCCCGACAGCCACCGCCCGTCCGCGAGCCTGGAGGAGGCGATCGCCCGGCGCCGCGCCGAGCTCGTGGAATACCAGGACGAAGCCTACGCTGCCCGCTACGAGAAGGCCGTCGCGCAGGTGCGCGAGGCCGAATCGCGCCGGATCCCGGGTTCGACCGCGCTCACGCAGGCGGTGGCGCGCTACCTGTTCAAGCTGATGGCCTACAAGGACGAGTACGAGGTGGCACGGCTCTACGCCGACGGCGGCTTCGCGGCCCGCGTGGCGAGCCAGTTCGAGGGCGACTATCGCCTGAGGGTGCATCTGGCGCCGCCGCTGTGGTCCGCGAAGGATCCCGCGACCGGCGAGCCCCGCAAGCGCACCTACGGCCCGTGGATGCTCACGGCCATGGCCGTTCTCGCGAAGTTCAGGCGGCTGCGCGGCACCGCGCTCGATCCGTTCGGCCGCTCGGCCGAGCGGCGCGAGGAGCGCCGCCTGATCGCCGAATACGAGTCGACGCTGGCGGAGATCCTGGAGCGACTGGGGCCGGCGACCATCGACGCGGCGGTCGCACTCGCCTCGCTGCCGGAGCACATCCGCGGATTCGGCCCGGTGAAGGCGCGCCACCTGGCGCAGGTATCGGAGCGCCGGGAAGCGTTGCTGGGCCAGCTTCGCGATTCGGCCGCGTCCACGCGCAAGCCGGCAATCCCGATCCGCGAGGCGGCCTGAGCCGCTCGCTTCAGGGCCGGGCGAGGCCCGGCCAGGACACCGTGTAGGAGCCCGGCTGCAGCGTCAGCAGGGCCTCGGCGCCGAAGGGCAGGGTGAGCTTGCGGGCCACGTGCCCGAAGGGAAGGCCGGTCAGCACCGGGCAGGGCGCGATCGCCCGCAGCGTCTGCACCGCCTCTTCCATGGCGTAGGGATAGCGCGCCGGGTTCCTGGGCTCGCAGTCGGAGAAGTCGCCCAGGAGGACCGCGCGGCAGCGCCCGAGCAGTCCCGCGTGGTGCAGCTGGAAGAAGAGGCGCTCGACCGCGTAGGGTTCCTCCGCGATTTCCTCCAGGTAGAGGAGCCCGCCATCCACGGCCGGCAGGAAGCGGGTGCCCACGAGGTGGGCGAGCACGGAAAGGTTGCCGCCCCACAGCGTGCCCGCGATGGCGCCCGGCGCGTAGCCGTGGTCGCAGGCGATGGTTTCCGAGTCTTCCGTCCCCCAGAGCGTGGCCGCGAAGTGGCCCTGCATGAAGGGGTCGGGCTCGCCGTCCCCGAAGTCGATCCCCAGCATCGGGCCGTGCAGCGTTTCGAGCCCGCCCAGCGCGAGCGCGGCGCAGTTGAAGGCGGTGAAGTCGCTGAAGCCGCAGAACACCTTGCCGCTCGCGCCCACGCGGGCCCAGTCGATCCCTTCGAGCAGCCGGCTGATCCCGTATCCCCCGCGGGCCGGCATCATCACGTCGACGGCCGGGTCGTCGAGGAGCCGGTTCAGCCCCGCCAGGCGCTCCTCGTCCGTTCCCGCGAAGTAGCGCCACTGGCCCAGGGCCTCGCCCGCCACGACCACGCGGTGGCCCGCGGACTGCACCCGCGAGACGGCCTCTTCCAGGCGCGCGGGATCGACGCTTCCGGACAACGCGAAGACGCCGAACGTGGCGGGGGCGGCCGGCGGCCGCGGACGGCGCGGCGGACCCTCAGTCACGGCGCCGGTTCACCTCTTCGAACGCGACGAGGTTTCCGTCGGGATCGCGCACGACGAACCAGCGGGTTCCGCGCTCGCTCGTCGCCGGCGGGACGACGACGTGCTCGCCCGGGGGGATCGCCTCGAAGCGCTTGTCGACGTCGTGGATGTCCAGGTGGATGGCGGGGCCGTTTCCGCGCGCGCCCCCGGAAGCGGCCGTGCGCTCCACGAGGACCAGCTTGATCGCTCCCCCGGAGAGAACGGCGCCCCGACCGGTGCCGGCATCGCCCCAGCTCGTGACCAGCTCCCAGCCCAGCGTGTCGCGGTAGAACGCGAGCGAGCGCTCGAAGTCGGCGGGGCGGATATGGAGGTGGTCGAAACGGTCGATCATGGCGCCGGGGGGCTAGCCGCGATCCGCCTGGGCATCGACGACCGCGACCGCCGTCATGTTGATGATACGCCGGACGGTCGCCGTCGGCGTGAGGACGTGCGCGGCCTTGTTCGCGCCCAGCAGGATCGGCCCGATCGTGATGCCGTCGCCGGAGGCGGTCTTCAGCAGGTTGAAGGCGATGTTGGCCGCATCCAGCGTCGGCATGATGAGGAGGTTGGCCTCGCCCTTGAGCCGGGAATTCGGGAACGCGGCCTGGCGCACCTCCTCCGAAAGCGCCGCGTCGCCGTGCATCTCGCCGTCGACCTCGAGATCGGGCATGCGCTCGCGCACGAGCGCGAGGGCGGCGCGCATCTTGGCCGCCGAGGGCGCCTGGCTCGTGCCGAAGCTCGAGTGCGAGAGCAGCGCCGCCCGGGGCTCGAGGCCGAAGCGGCGGACCTCCTCGGCGGCGAGCTGCGTCATCTCGGCGATCTGCTCGGGCGTGGGGTCGGCGTTCACGTAGGTGTCGCAGATGAACACGGTGCGCCGCGGCAGCATCAGGATGTTCATGGCGTAGTAGTTCCCGACGCCGGGCCGCCGTCCGATCACCTGGTCCACGTAGTGCAGGTGCAGCTCGTACGTGCCGAAGGTCCCGCAGACCATCCCGTCGGCGTCGCCCTTGTGGATCATCATCGCGCCGATGAGCGTGTGGCGGCGGCGCATCTCGATCTTGGCGTACTGCGCCGACACGCCCCGGCGCTCGGTGAGGCGGTGGTACTCGGTCCAGTAGTCCCGGTAGCGCGCGTCCCATTCCGGATTGACCACGTCGAAGTGCTCCCCGATCCGGAGGCGCAGGCCGAAGCGCTCGATGCGCTTCTCCAGCACCGCCGGCCTTCCGACGAGGATGGGGAAGGCGAGCTTCTCGTCCACCACGACCTGCACCGCGCGCAGCACGCGCTCGTCCTCGCCCTCCGCGTACACGATCCGCTTGGGCGTGGCCTTCGCGGCCGCGAAGATCGGGCGCATCGCGAGCCCGGACTGGTAGACGAACTCGTCGAGGCGCTGGCGGTAGGCGTCGAAGTCGCGGATGGGATGGGTCGCCACGCCGCTCTCCATCGCCGCCTTGGCGACCGCCGGCGCGATCTTCACGATGAGGCGCGGGTCGAAGGGCTTCGGGATGAGGTACTCGCGCCCGAAGCTCATCTTCTCGTGCCGGTAGGCCTGGGCGACGACATCGGACTGCTCGGCCATCGCGAGGTCCGCGATCGCGTTGACGGCCGCGAGCTTCATCGGCTCGTTGATGGTGGTGGCGCCCACGTCGAGCGCCCCCCGGAAGATGAAGGGGAAGCACAGGACGTTGTTCACCTGGTTCGGGTAGTCCGAGCGCCCGGTCGCGATGATCGCGTCGTCGCGGACGGCCTTGACCTCCGAGGGGAGGATCTCCGGCACCGGGTTTGCGAGGGCCAGGATGAGCGGGTTGGGGGCCATGCGCTTCACCATGTCCTGCTTGAGGACGCCGCCGGCCGAGAGCCCGAGGAAGATGTCGGCGCCCCCGACGATGTCCCCGAGGGTGCGCGCGTCCGTCTTCTTCGCGTAGCGCGCCTTGTTCTCGTCCATCAGCTCGGTGCGGCCCTCGTAGACCACGCCGACGATGTCCGACACCCAGATGTTCTCGATCCTCACGCCCAGGGCCACCAGCATGTCGAGGCAGGAGAGGGCGGCGGCGCCGGCGCCGGACACCGCGAGCTTCACGTCGCCGATCTTCTTGCCCACCACGCGCAGCCCGTTCACGATCGCCGCGCCCACGATGATCGCCGTGCCGTGCTGGTCGTCGTGGAAGACCGGGATCTTCAGGCGCTCGCGCAGCTTCCTCTCGATGTAGAAGCACTCGGGGGCCTTGATGTCCTCGAGGTTGATGCCGCCGAAGGTCGGCTCGAGGGCGGCGATGACCTCGATGAGGCGGTCCGGGTCGAGCTCGTTCAGCTCGATGTCGAAGACGTCGATGCCGGCGAACTTCTTGAAGAGGACACCCTTGCCCTCCATCACGGGCTTGGCGGCGAGCGGCCCGATGTTGCCCAGGCCCAGCACGGCGGTGCCGTTGGTGACCACGCCCACGAGGTTGCCGCGGGCGGTGAGGTTGCGGGCCTCGGCGGGGGATTCCTTGATCGCCTCGCAGGCGAAGGCCACGCCCGGGGAATAGGCGAGCGCGAGGTCGCGCTGCGTGGCCAGGGGCTTGGTGGGGGCGATCTCGATCTTGCCGGGCCGCGGGAGGCGGTGGTAGTCGAGGGCGCTGGTCTTCAGGTCGTCGAGCATGGCGCTAAGCCCTTGAGCTGCTTGGAATTTGCAGCCAAGTCTAGCACGCCGGCCGGGGGCCGATCGGCCGGAGCTTGACGGAACGAGTCGATATGACTAAACATATCGACTTAACCGTGAGGGCCCGATGAACCGGAACTACCTGCGCGCGATCCCGCGCGAGTGGCGAAATCTCTCGCAGGTCTTCGCCGCCCTGGGCGACGAGCACCGCCAGCGCATCCTGCTCACGTTCGAGCCCGGCGAGCGCCTCCACGTGGGGGCGATCGTCGAGGTCTCCACGCTGTCCCGCACCACCGTCTCGCACCACCTAAAGGTGCTGCGCGAGGCGGGCGTCCTGCGTTCCGAGAAGATCGGCAAGGAAGTCTGGTTCTGGCTCGACAAGGAGTTCCTCGTCTCGGCGCTGGGCGCCGTGCGCGACTACCTGAAGGACAAGGCGTGACGCAGGCCTCCGGCAGCCAGTTCTCCCTGCTTCGCGAGCGCCGCTTCGCGCCGCTCTTCTGGACCCAGTTCCTGGGCGCGGCGAACGACAACCTGTTCAAGTTCGCCTTCACGCTGCTCGCGACCTACCACGCGGCCGATTGGGGGGGCGTGGACGCCTCCGCCGCGGGCTTCGCGATCGGCGCGATCTTCATCGCCCCCTTCGTGCTGCTGTCGGCGACCTCCGGGCAGATCGCGGACAAGTTCGAGAGGAGCCGCCTCATCCGCTTCGTCAAGGACTTCGAGATCGCCGTCATGGCGATCGCGGCGGCGGGGTTCGTCGCGCGCGCCCCTGCGCTCCTGTATCTCGCGGTCTTCCTCATGGGCGTGCACTCGACGCTCTTCGGCCCGGTGAAGTACGCCTACCTGCCGCAGCACCTGAAGGACACCGAGCTCACCGGCGGCAACGGGATGGTCGAGATGGGCACGTTCGTCGCGATCCTCCTGGGCACGATGGCCTCCGGTTTCCTCGTGAAGGCGCAGGCGGGCGCGGCGGGCGTGGCGGCGGCCTGCCTCGCGGTCGCGGTGCTGGGCCGCGTCGCGGCCGGATTCGTGCCGCATTCCCCCGCGCCGGATCCGGGGCTGCGGATCAACTGGAACCCGTTCACGGAGACCTGGAACAACCTGCGGATCGCCGCGCGGGACGCGGCGGTGTTCCACTCCCTGCTCGGCATCTCGTGGCTGTGGTTCGTGGGCTCGATATTCCTCACGTCGTTCACGCCGTTCACCAAGGACGTACTGAACGGCGACGAGAACGTGGTCACCTTGCTGCTCGCCGTCTTCTCCATCGGCATCGGCCTGGGGGCGCTCGCCTGCGAGCGGCTCTCCGGGCACAAGGTCGAGATCGGGCTCGTGCCCTTCGGCTCGATCGGCATGACGGTGTTCGCGGTCGACCTCTGGCTCGCGTGCCGGGGACTGGCGCCCGGCACGATGCGGGGCACGGAGACGCTGCTTCGCGAATGGGAGACGATCCGGATCATGGCCGACCTGTTCCTGGTCTCCCTCTTCGCGGGCTTCTATTCGGTGCCGCTCTACGCGCTGATCCAGAGCCGCGGGGAGCCCGCGCACCGCGCCCGCATCATCGCGGCCAACAACATCCTCAACGCGGTCTTCATGATCGCGGCCTCGCTCGCCGCCATGGCGCTCCTGCGCGCCGGCCTCACGCTGCCGCAGCTCTTCCTCGTCGTGGGGCTCATGAACGCGGCCGTCGCCGCCTACATCTACCTGCTGGTCCCCGAGTTCCTGATGCGCTTCCTGTGCTGGCTGCTCGTGCACTCGGCGTATCGCCTGCGCAAGGAGGGCCTCGAGCACATCCCGGAGGAGGGCGCGGCGGTGGTGGCGTGCAACCACGTGAGCTTCGTGGACGCCCTGGTGATCCTGGCGGCCAGCCCGCGGCCGATCCGCTTCGTCATGGACCACCGCATCTTCCGGATGCCGGTGCTCTCCTTCGTGTTCCGCACGGGGAAGGCCATCCCCATCGCGCCAGCGAAGGAGGACCCGGCGCTCCTCGAGCGCGCCTACGACGAGGTGGCGGCCGCCCTCGCGCAGGGCGAGCTCGTGGGCATCTTCCCCGAGGGGCGCATCACGGAGGACGGCGAGATCGGCATGTTCCGCACGGGGGTCACGCGCATCGTCGAGCGCACGCCGGTGCCCGTGGTGCCGATGGCGCTCAAGGGGCTCTACGGCGGCTTCTTCAGCCGGCACGGCGGCGCCGCGATGACCCGGCCGTTCCGCCGGGGCGCCTTCTCGAGGATCGCGCTGGAGGTGGCGCCGCCCCTCGCGCCGGAGGAGGCCACGCCGGAGGTCCTCAAGGCGCGAATCCAGGCGATGCGCGGCGACTGGCGCTGAGGCGGAGGCGCCGCGACCCGCGTGCTAAACTCGATCGACCGATTTCCGCGTTGCACCGCCTCATGTCCGGCAACACCCTCGGCACCCTCTTCACCGTCACTACCTTCGGCGAGTCCCACGGCCCGGCCATCGGCTGCGTGGTCGACGGGTGCCCGCCGGGAATGGCGCTTTCCGAGGCCGACATCCAGCCCGACCTCGACCGCAGGAAGCCCGGCACCTCCCGGCACGTGACGCAGCGCCGCGAGGAGGACCGGGTGCAGATCCTGAGCGGCGTCTTCGAGGGAAGAACCACGGGTACGCCCATCGCGCTGCTCATCGCGAACGAGGACCAGCGCAGCAAGGACTACGCGAAGATCGCCGCGAGCTTCCGGCCGGGCCACGCCGACTACACCTACCTGCAGAAGTACGGCCTGCGCGACCCGCGCGGCGGCGGGCGGTCCTCGGCGCGGCTCACCGCGCCTGCCGTCGCCGCGGGCGCCATCGCGAGGAAGTGGCTGCGCGAGCGCTACGGCGTATCGATCCGCGGGCACCTCACGCACCTGGGGCCCAACGAGATCCCGTTCGAGTCCTGGGACCACGTCGACACGAACCCCTTCTTCGCGGCCAACGCGACGATCGTGCCCGAGCTCGAGGCCTTCATGGACCGGCTGCGCAAGTCCGGCGATTCCTGCGGGGCGCGGCTCCGGGTCGTGGCCACGGGCGCTCCCCCCGGTTGGGGCGAGCCCCTCTACGGGCGCCTCGACGCCGACATCGCGCAGGCGATGATGGGCATCAACGCCGTGAAGGGCGTGGAGATCGGGGCCGGCTTCGCCGCCGCCGCCCAGCTGGGCACCGAGCATTCGGACGAGATGACGCCCGAGGGCTTCCTCTCCAACCACGCCGGGGGAATCCTGGGGGGCATCTCGACGGGGCAGGACATCGTCGTCTCCGTCGCCATCAAGCCCACCTCGAGCATCCGCCTCGCGCGGCGTACCGTGGACGTGGCCGGCCGGCCGGCGGCCATCGAGACGCACGGCCGCCACGATCCCTGCGTGGGCATCCGGGCCGCGCCGATCGCGGAGGCCTTCCTCGCGCTGGTCCTCGCCGACCACGCGCTTCGCCATCGCGCGCAGAACGCCGACGTGGCCTGCGCGACGCCTCGCATCCCGGCGTCCGCGGCAGCGGTTCCCGGCGCCGGCGCGGGCTCGCCCGTCGAGGATCCGGATCCCGAGGAGGCGTGAAGCGGGCGAGGGCACCCGGGCGCGAGTTATAATTTCCCTTCGCCCGGAACGCCCATGAACGCGCTCACCCTCTACGAAAAGCTCTGGAACGCCCACCTCGTCCACGAAGAAGCGGACGGGACGGCGCTCATCTACATCGACCGCCACCTCGTGCACGAGGTGACCAGCCCGCAGGCCTTCGAGGGCCTGGCCCTCGCGGGGCGCAAGCCCTGGCGCATCGGCTCCGTGGTCGCCACCGCGGACCACAACGTGCCCACGAAGGGGCTCGAGAAGGGCATCGCCGACGACGTCTCGCGCCTGCAGGTCGAGACGCTCGACCGCAACGTCGAGCGCTTCGCCGTTCCCGTCTACTTCCCGATGCGCGACGCGCGCCAGGGCATCGTGCACGTGATCGGGCCGGAGCAGGGCGCCACGCTCCCCGGCATGACGGTCGTCTGCGGCGATTCGCACACCAGCACCCACGGCGCCTTCGCGGCGCTCGCCTTCGGCATCGGCACGAGCGAGGTCGAGCACGTGCTCGCCACGCAGTGCCTGCTCGCCAAGAAGGCGAAGACGCTGCGCATCCTCGTCGAGGGAGCGCTGCCCGCGGGCGTGGGCGCCAAGGACGTGGTCCTCGCCGTCATCGGGCGCATCGGCACGGCCGGCGGAACGGGGCACGCGATCGAGTTCGCGGGGTCCGCCATACGCTCGCTGACGATGGAAGGGCGGATGACCGTCTGCAACATGGCCATCGAGGCCGGCGCCCGCTCGGGCCTGGTGGCGGCGGACGAGAAGACGATCGCCTACCTGAAGGGCCGGCCCTTCGCGCCGCAGGGCGAGGCGTTCGAGCGCGCTGCCGCGTACTGGCGCACGCTCGTTTCCGACGAGGGTGCGCGCTTCGACCGCGAGGTGGCGATCGACGCCGCCGCGCTCGAGCCCCAGGTCACCTGGGGCACCTCCCCCGAGATGGTGGTCTCCATCGAGGACCGCGTTCCCGACCCGGCGGCCGAGAAGGACCCGGTGCGCCGCGAGGCGATGGAGCGCGCGCTCGAGTACATGGGCCTGGAACCGAGGACGCCCATGACCGACATCGCGATCGACAAGGTCTTCATCGGCTCGTGCACCAATTCCCGCATCGAGGACCTGCGCGCCGCCGCATCCGTGGTCCGGGGACGGCGGGTGGCCTCCGGCGTGAAGCTCGCGATGGTGGTGCCCGGCTCGGGCCTGGTGAAGCGGCAGGCCGAGAAGGAGGGGCTGGACAGGATCTTCATCGACGCCGGCTTCGAGTGGCGCGAGCCGGGCTGCTCGATGTGCCTGGGCATGAACGACGACCGCCTGTCACCGGGCGAGCGGTGCGCGTCCACTTCGAACCGGAACTTCGAGGGCCGCCAGGGCGCGGGCGGCCGCACGCACCTCGTGAGCCCCACGATGGCCGCCGCCGCCGCGCTGGCGGGGCGCTTCGTGGACGTGCGCCGGATCGGCTGAACGGAGACAACGAAATGACCAGGATTCTTCTCGCGATCGCCTTTGCCCTCGTGCTGGGCGGCTGCAACACGGTCGAGGGGCTCGGCAAGGACATCAAGAAGGGCGGAGAGGTCATCGAGGACTCCGCCCGGAAGGCGAAGTGATGGAGAAGTTCGCGCTGCACACGGGGCTCGTGGCGCCGCTCGACCGCGAGAACGTCGACACCGACGCGATCATCCCCAAGCAGTTCCTCAAGTCGATCCACCGGACGGGCTTCGGGCCGAACCTGTTCGACGCGTGGCGCTACCTCGACCCGGGCGAGCCCGGCCAGGACCCGGCCTCGAGGAAGCCCAACCCGGACTTCGTCCTGAACCAGCCCCGCTTCCGGGGCGCGACCATCCTCATCGCGCGCAAGAACTTCGGCTGCGGCTCCTCGCGCGAGCATGCGCCGTGGGCGCTGCAGCAGTACGGCTTCCGGGCGATCATCGCGCCGTCCTATGCCGACATCTTCTTCAACAACTGCTTCAAGAACGGGTTGCTGCCCATCGTCCTGCCGGATTTTCACCTGGACCACCTGTTCCAGGAGGTCGCCGCGAACATGGGCTACCGACTGAAGATAGACCTTCCCGCGCAGACGGTGACGACGCCTTCCGGGCAGGTGATGCGCTTCGACGCCGAGCCCTTCCGCAAGGAGTGCCTCGTGAACGGCTGGGACGACATCGGGCTCACGCTGCGCCGCCAGGACGCGATCCGCGCCTACGAGGAGCGGCGCCGGGCCTCCGAGCCGTGGATCTTCTCGTGAGGGCGCCATGAAGATCGCGCTGCTTCCCGGCGACGGCATCGGCCCCGAGATCCTGCGCGAGGCCGTCCGGATCCTCGACGCCCTTCGCGGCGAGGGCATGAAGATCGAGACCGAGGAGGCGCCCGTGGGCGGTGCCGCCTACGACTGCGCGGGAGACCCCCTGCCGCAGGCGACGCTTGCGCTCGCCAGGGGCGCCGATGCGGTCCTCTTCGGCGCCGTGGGAGGGCCGAGGTACGACACCCTGCCGCGCGACAAGCGCCCGGAGCAGGCGATCCTGGGGCTGCGCCGGGAGTGCGACTTCTTCGCGAACCTGCGCCCGGCCACGGTGTTCCCGGAGCTCGCCGACGCCTCGACGCTCAAGCCGGAGGTGGTGTCGGGCCTGGACATCATGATCGTCCGGGAGCTCACCGGCGACATCTACTTCGGGCAGCCGCGCGGGATCACCGGCGAGCGGGGAAGCCGCGTCGGCATCAACACGATGCATTACACCGAGGCGCAGATCCGCCGGATCCTGCACGTGGGCTTCCGCACCGCGCGCCAGCGCGGCAAGCGCCTCACCTCGGTCGACAAGATGAACGTGCTGGAGGCCACGCAGCTCTGGCGCGACATCGCCGAGGAGATCGCCCCCGAGTACCCCGACGTCGAGCTCTCGCACATCCTCGTGGACAACTGCGCGATGCAGCTGGTGCGCAACCCGCGCCAGTTCGACGTGCTGGTGACGGGCAACATGTTCGGCGACATCCTCTCGGACGAGGCTTCCATGCTCACCGGCTCCATCGGGATGCTTCCCTCGGCCTCGCTGGACGCGAGCGGGAAGGGCCTGTACGAGCCCATCCACGGCTCGGCGCCCGACATCGCGGGCAAGGGCGTGGCCAATCCCCTCGCGCAGATCCTCTCGATGGCGATGATGTTCCGCTACACGTTCGGGCTTGCCGACGTGGCAGCCCGCATCGAAGGCGCCGTCCGCAGGGCGCTGGCCTCGGGGCTGCGCACGGCCGATATCGCCGCCAAAGGCACGAAACCCTGCTCGACCGCCGAGATGGGCACGGCGGTCCTGAAGGCCCTATAGACGACAGGTGGATGCGGGGGAAGGAGGCGCCCCGCCTCCATGACCGGCAAGGCGCCTCCGCGAAGCGAAAGACGAAAATGGCGAACAGGAAGACGGCAGGCATCATCGGTTGGCGAGGCATGGTGGGTTCCGTGCTCATGGAGCGCATGCGCGCCGAAGGGGACTTCGAGCTCGTCGATCCGGTGTTCTTCACCACCTCTGCGGTGGGCGCCGCGGGCCCGGACATCGGCCGGCCGACCGGCCCCCTGAAGGACGCGAACGACGTCGCCGAGCTCGCGAAGAACGAGATCCTCATCACCTGCCAGGGCGGCGACTACACGAAGGCCGTCTATCCGAAGCTGCGCGCGGCCGGCTGGAACGGCTACTGGATCGACGCGGCGTCGGCGCTTCGCATGGAGAAGGACGCCATCATCATCCTCGACCCGGTGAACCGCCCCGTCATCGACCGCGCGCTCGCCGCGGGCGTGCGCAACTACATCGGGGGCAACTGCACCGTGAGCCTCATGCTCATGGCGATCGACGGGCTGCTCAAGGAGGACCTGGTCGAGTGGGTGTCGGCCATGACCTACCAGGCGGCCTCGGGCGCCGGGGCGCAGAACATGCGCGAGCTCCTGCAGCAGATGGGCGAGGTCCACTTCGCCGCCAAGGCGCTCCTCGCGGACCCCGCCTCGGCGATCCTCGACATCGACCGCGAGGTGGCCGGGATCCTGCGCGACGACAAGTTCCCGACGACCCACTTCGGCGTCCCGCTGGCCGGGAGCCTTCTGCCGTGGATCGACTCCGACCTCGGCAACGGCCAGAGCCGCGAGGAGTGGAAGGGGCACGCCGAGACCAACAAGATCCTCGGGCGCGAGGAGCGGCCCGTCGCGGTGGACGGACTATGCGTGCGCGTGGGCGCCATGCGCTGCCACAGCCAGGGGCTTACCATCAAGCTGCGCAGGGACCTCCCGGTACCGGAAATCGAGTCCTTGCTCGCCAGGGCGAACGACTGGGTGCGGGTGATCCCGAACGCGAGGCCCCAGACCCTGGAGCGGCTCACGCCCGCGGCGGTCACCGGGACGCTCGAGGTTCCCATCGGGCGGCTTCGCAAGCTGCGCATGGGTGGCGAGTATCTGTCCGCGTTCACCGTCGGCGACCAGCTGCTGTGGGGTGCCGCGGAGCCGCTGCGGCGGATGCTCCGCATCGTTTGCGGGGGGCTTCGCTAGCCCGCGCCGCGACGGGTGGTTCCGGGGCGGGCGGGGAAAAACTGGTTGAAAAAGTCTGGATTTACGCGATAATGTGAAAATCCGGGTGAAATTGAAACGACAAGTTATTGATTTAGCTGTATTTCTTACCTAGTTCCCGGGGTGGGAGAGGGCACACAATGCTGGGCAAAATCAAAACCGGAATAGCCATCGCGCTGCTTGCCGGGGCCTCCTTCGCGGTTCACGCCGCGGGCCTCGGAAAGCTCACCGTCAGCTCGGCGCTCGGGCAGGTCCTCGCGGCCGAGATCGATCTCGTGTCGCTGCAGCCGGGCGAACTCGATTCGCTTTCGGCGCGGGTCGCGTCGCCGGAGTCCTATCGCGACGCGAAGATCGAGTATTCCTCCGTCCTGCGCCTGCTGCGCTTCGCGGTCGACAAGCGCGCCAACGGCCAGCCCTACCTCAAGGTCACGAGCGTGGCTCCGATCAACGAGCCCTTCGTCGACGTGCTCATCGAGGTGACCTGGCCCGCCGGACGCCTGCAGCGGGAATACCCGATCCTCCTCGATCCCCCGGGATTCGCGGATGCGAAGGCGGCCGCGCCGGTGGCCGCCGCACGCCCGGCGGCTGCCGCGCCCGAGCCGGCTGCGGCGCCCGCCGCCGCTGCGCCTGTCGCCGCGCCGGGAGGGGCCCCTTCCGCCAAGACCGAGATGGCGGCGGCCTCGCCCGGGCTCGTCAAGGAGGCGGCCCGCGATTCCTACGGCCCGGTGGAGAAGGGCGAGAACCTCAGCAAGATCGCGGGCCAGGTGAAGCCCGCGGAGGTGAGCATGGAGCAGATGCTCGCGGCGCTATACCGCGAGAACCAGTCCGCGTTCATCGACAGCAACATGAATCGCCTCAAGGCCGGCCAGATCCTGCGCGTTCCCTCCGCAGAGGAAGTGGGCAAGATCTCCGAGAAGGAGGCCAACCAGGAGGTCAGGTCGCACGTCGCGAACTGGAAGGCCTACCGCGAAGGGCTCGCCGGCGGCGTGGCATCGATGCCTGCCCGCCCCGAATCCACGCGCGCCGCCGCCGGTCAGGTGGGGGCCGCGGCCGTGACGCCGCCGCCCGCGCCCGCGGCCGAGTCCAAGGACGTGCTCAAGCTCTCCAAGACGGAAGGCGCCAAGGGCGCCACCGCCGGCAAGGGCGGAAGCGCGCAGGACCGCCTGAACGCCCTGCAGGAGGAACTCACCGCAAAGGACAAGTCGCTCAAGGAAGCGCAGTCGCGCGTGTCCGACCTCGAGAAGCAGATCCGCGACATGCAGCGCCTGGTCGACCTCAAGGCCGGCGCTCCCGTGAAGGCCGGCGAGCCCGCCAAGGTGCCCGACACGAAGGTCGCCGCCGCGAAGCCGGCGGAGGCGCCGAAGCCGGCCGAGCCCGCAAAGCCCGCCGATGCGAAGGTCGCCGATGCCGGCAAGACGGCAGAGCCCGCGAAGCCCGCCGAGGAAGCGAAGCCCGCGGAAGCCGCGAAGCCCGCCGAGGCGCCCAAGCCCCCGGAGGCCGCCAAGCCGGCACCGCCGAAGCCCGCCGCAGCCAAGAAGCCCCCGCCGCCGCCGCCCGAGCCGGACCTGATGGACCAGGTCATGGACAACCTGCCCGTGATCGTGGGCGGGGTCGGGGTGCTCGGTGCACTCGGACTGGGCGGGTTCCTGTTCATGCGCCGTCGTCGACAAAGAGAGGAGGCTGGTCCATCGAGTTCGATGACCAGTGCGTTTCCCTCGGACCTGAAGCCCAACTCCATCACCGGCAAGGCCGGCGGCGGGTTGGTCGACACCGGCAACAGCTCGTTCCTCACCGACTTCGACAAGACGGGCCCCGGCACGATCGACACGGACGAGGTCGACCCGGTGGCCGAGGCCGAGGTCTACATCGCCTACGGCCGCGACGCGCAGGCCGAGGAGATCCTCAAGGAGGCGATGTCGCGCGACAAGAACCGCCACGAGATCGCGCTGAAGCTCCTGGAGATCTACCACGCGCGCAAGAGCCCCACCGCCTTCGAGACGGTCGCCAAGGAACTGCGCGCGGCCGCGGGCGTGTCGAGCCCGGCCTGGCTCAAGGCCGCGGCGATGGGCGCCCAGATCGACCCGGCGAACCCGCTGTACGGCGGCGCGGCCGGCGCGGCGCCCGCATTCGAAGCCGCCGCTCCGGCGCCCAAGCCCAATCTCGACTTCGATCTCGATTCCGCTCCCTCCGCTCCTGCGGCGGCGCCGGCGCCTTCCAGCTTCGACCTCGACCTGGGCGCCGAGAAGGCGCAGCCCGACCTGCCCGTTTCCAACGAAGTGCCCCCGCTCGACTTCGACCTCGCGCCTTCCGCCCCGGCCGCTGTCGTGGACGTGAGCTCGGAAGCGCAGAAGGACGAGAAGTCCGCGTTCGACTTCGACCTGTCGGGGCTCGACTTCCCGACCTCCGCGGCTTCGGCCGCGGCGCCGGCGCCGGACCTGAACCTCGGGTCCGAGCAGCCGGCGTCGGCGCAGACCGCCTCGCTCAACCTCACCGACCTCGACCTGGGAGATGCCGGCGGTGGCGGCGGTGGCGGCGACGCGGTGACGACCAAGCTCGAGCTCGCGAAGGCCTACCTCGAGATCGGGGACAAGGACGGCGCGCGCGAGATCCTGCAGGAAGTGGCGAAGGAAGGATCGGCTGCGCAGAAGGCCGAAGCGCAGAACCTGATCGCCTCGCTCTGACCTCTTCGCTGTTGCAAGTCGCTTGATCGGCGGGGCCACCCCCGCCGATTTCTTTCCCGCCCCATGCGAATCGCCCTCGGCCTCGAGTACGACGGCGCACCGTTCTGCGGCTGGCAGCACCAGCCCTCTGGTTGCGGCGTGCAGGATCACCTCGAGGCGGCCCTCGCGTCGTTCGCCGACGCTCCCGTCGCGACGGTTGCGGCCGGCAGAACCGATGCCGGCGTGCACGCGCGCGCGCAGGTCGTGCATTTCGACACGGCCGCCGAGCGCGAGGAGATCGCCTGGGTGCGCGGTCCCAACTCGTCGCTCCCGGGGCCGATCCGGGTCGTGTGGGCACGGCGCGTGCCGGAGGACTTCCACGCGCGGCACCATGCCCTGTCGCGCACCTACCAGTACCTCCTGCTGGACGACGCCGTGGCGCCGGCGATCCTGCGCGCGAAGGCCGGCTGGTTCCACAGGAGGCTGGATGTCGCGGCGATGCAGGAGGCTGCACGCCTGCTTCCGGGCGAGCGGGATTTCAGCGCCTTCCGCGACGCCCAGTGCCAGGCCCGCTCGCCCGTCCGGGTCCTGCACGGGGCGACGGTGGAGCGCGTCGGGAACCTCGTGGTCTTCACGCTGCGCGCCAACGCGTTCCTGCACCACATGGTGAGGAACGTGGTGGGCAGCCTCGTCTACGTGGGCGCCGGCCGCCAGCCCCCGGCGTGGATCGGCGAGCTGCTCGGCGGCCGCGACAGGCGGCTGGCGGCGCCCACCTTCGCGCCCGACGGCCTTTATCTGGCGGCCATCGAGTATGATCGTTCGCTCGGCCTGCCTGCCTTCCGGCCGAACCCGCTCCTTCCTTCCCCATGATCGCCCACCGCACGCGCGTCAAGATCTGCGGCATCCGGGATCCGCGCATGGCGCAGGCCGCGGCGCGGGCCGGCGCGGACGCGATCGGCCTCGTGTTCCACCCGGCGAGCCCGCGTGCCGTGGAGGCGGAGCTCGCGCGCGACATCGCGCTGGCCGTGCCGGCTTTCGTGACCGTCGTGGGGCTCTTCGTGAATCGCGATGCCGAGGGCGTGCGCTCCATCCTCGAACGCGTTCCGCTGGGGATGCTCCAGTTCCACGGCGAAGAGCCGGCCGGGTTCTGCGGCCAGTTCGGGCTGCCCTGGGTGCGCGCCTTCCGGGTCGGGCCGGGGGTCGATTTGCTAGAATGCGAAGCTCGTTTCCCGGGCGCGGCGGCCCTGCTGCTGGATGCGCAGGTTCCCGGGCAATTCGGGGGCACCGGCACCGCGTTCGACTGGTCCCTCGTGCCGCGCACGCTCAGCCTGCCGGTGGTGCTCTCCGGGGGGCTGGACGCGGGAAACGTGGGCGGCGCCATCCGCGCCGTGAAACCCTGGGCGGTCGACGTCTCCAGCGGCGTCGAGTCGGCGCGCGGCGTGAAGGACGCGGCCCGGATCGAGGAATTCGTGAGGAGTGTGAGAGATGCAGATGCGAGCGCCGGTGGCTGAACCCCGGCCCACCTCGGACTACGACCTTCCCGACGCGACCGGCCACTTCGGCCCGTACGGCGGCACCTTCGTGGCCGAGACGCTCCAGGAGGCCCTGGCGGAGCTGCGGGAAGCCTACGAGGCCTGCCGCAAGGATCCCGCGTTCCAGGCCGAGCTCGCCTACGAGCTCGAGCACTACGTGGGCCGCCCGAGCCCGGTCTACCACGCGAAGCGCCTTTCCGGCGAGCTGGGGGGGGCGCAGATCTTCCTCAAGCGGGAGGACCTCAACCATACCGGGGCCCACAAGGTGAACAACACCATGGGGCAGGCGCTCGTCGCCCGCCACATGGGCAAGCCGCGCGTGATCGCCGAGACGGGCGCCGGACAGCACGGCGTGGCCACCGCCACCGTGGCCGCGCGCTACGGGATGAAGTGCGTGGTGTACATGGGCACCGAGGACGTCGCGCGCCAGGCCCAGAACGTCTATCGCATGAAGCTCCTGGGCGCCACCGTGGTGCCGGTCTCGAGCGGCTCGCGCACCCTCAAGGACGCGCTCAACGAGGCCATGCGCGACTGGGTCACGAACGTCGCCGACACGTTCTACATCATCGGCACCGTGGCCGGCCCGCACCCGTATCCGATGATGGTGCGCGATTTCAATTCCGTGGTCGGCAAGGAGTGCCTCGCGCAGATGCCCCGAATCGCCGGGCGGCAGCCCGACTACGTGCTCGCCTGCGTCGGCGGCGGCTCGAACGCCATGGGCATCTTCCACCCGTACATCCCGCATGTTGGCGTGAAGCTGGTCGGGGTGGAGGCGGGCGGCCTCGGGATCGCCACGGGCAAGCACGCGGCGACGCTCTCCGCCGGCTCCCCCGGCGTGCTGCACGGCAACCGCACGTACCTCATGCAGGACGCCGACGGCCAGATCCTCGAGACTCACTCCATCTCGGCGGGGCTGGACTACCCGGGCGTGGGCCCCGAGCACGCGTGGCTCAAGGACAGCGGCCGCGCTTCCTACGTCTCGGTGACGGACGACGAGGCGCTCGCCGCCTTCCACACGCTGTGCCGGACGGAGGGCATCATCCCGGCCCTCGAGTCGAGCCACGCGGTGGCGCATGCGATCAAGATGGCGCCCGGCCTGGCGAAGGACCGGATCCTCCTCGTGAACCTCTCGGGACGCGGCGACAAGGACATGCACACCGTCGCCAAGGCCTCCGGGATCACCTTCTGAACCGCGGCACCCCGCGAGAGCCCCGAGATTCCATGAGCAGAATCGCCGCCACCTTCGACAGGCTTCGCGCCGAGCGCCGCGCCGCGCTGGTTCCCTTCGTGACCGCCGGGGACCCGACTCCCGCGCACTCGCCCGCAATCCTGCGCGCCCTGGTGGCGAACGGCGCCGACGTGATCGAGCTGGGCGTGCCCTTCTCCGACCCGATGGCGGACGGCCCGACGATCCAGCGCGCCTCCGAGCGCGCGCTTCGCGCGGGGACCGGGCTCGCGCTCGTCCTCGACATCGTGCGGCAGTACCGGCTCGAGGACGATCGCACCCCCATCGTGCTCATGGGCTACGCCAACCCCATCGAGCACATGGGCGTCGCGGCATTCGCCGCGCGCGCGAAGGAGGCGGGCGTCGACGGCGTGCTCATCGTCGACTATCCCCCGGAGGAGAGCGGGGCCTGGGTCGAGGCACTGGGGGGCGCGGGGATCGACCCGATATTCCTCCTATCCCCCACGTCCAACGAGGCGCGGATCGACCTCGTGTCGCGGATGGCCAGGGGCTACATCTACTACGTCTCGCTCAAGGGCGTGACGGGGTCCGCGAACATCGACACGGCGGACGTGGAGCGCATGCTCGGGCGCATCCGCGCGCGCACCTCGGTCCCGGTGGGCGTGGGCTTCGGCATCCGCGAGCCCGAGACCGCGCGGGCCATCGCCCGCTTCGCCGACGCCGTCGTGATCGGCAGCCGCATCGTGGAGGAGATCGAGCGCGCCGCGCCCGAGCGCGCCGCCGCCCAGGCGGGCGCCGTGCTCGCCGCCTTCCGCGCCGGGATCGACGCTTCCGTCAAGGACAAGGCCGCCGCATGAGCTGGTTCAGGAAGCTCCTGCCCCCCAAGATCAAGCGGGAGGAGGGCGCGCACCGCAAGGCGGTCCCCGAGGGGCTGTGGAGCAAGTGCCCGTCGTGCGAGGCCGTGCTCTACTTCACGGACCTCGAGAAGAACCTGCACGTGTGCCCGAAGTGCGGCTTCCACAACCGGCTCTCGTCGCGGCAGCGGCTCGACGCCTTCCTCGACGCCGAGGGCCGCGCCGAACTCGCCTCCGAGGTGGTCCCGCTCGACCCGCTCAAGTTCAAGGACAGCCGCAAGTACACCGAGCGCCTCTCCGAGGCCGAGAAGGAGACGGGCGAGACCGACGCCCTCGTGGTCATGCAGGGCGCGGTGAAGAGCGTGCCGGTGGTCGCGGCGGCGTTCGAGTTCGAGTTCCTGGGCGGATCGATGGGCTCGGTGGTGGGGGAGCGCTTCGTGCGCGGCGTGCAGGCCTGCTGCGACGAGCGCCTGCCCTTCATCTGCTTCACGGCGACGGGCGGCGCGCGCATGCAGGAGGGGCTCCTCTCGCTCATGCAGATGGCCAAGACCACCGCCGCGCTGCACCAGCTCTCGGCCGCCCGCCAGCCCTTCATCTCGGTGCTCACCGACCCGACGATGGGCGGCGTGTCCGCGAGCTTCGCCATGATCGGCGACGTGGTGATCGCCGAGCCCGGTGCGCTGGTGGGATTCGCCGGCCCGCGCGTCATCGAGCAGACGGTGCGGGAGACGCTTCCCGAGGGTTTCCAGCGCGCCGAGTTCCTCCTGGAGAAGGGCGCCATCGACATGATCGTCGACCGGCGCGAGATGCGCGACCGCGTCGCGCGGCTGATCGCGCTGCTCAAGCGCGAGCCGGCGCCGGAGGCGTGAGCGCCGCGCCGGGCCCCGGCGCCCCGCTGGGGCCGTGGCTCGACTACATCTCCGCGCAGCACCCCGCGAAGATCGCCCTCGGCCTGGAGCGGGTCCGCGAGGTGATGGGGCGCATGGGGCTCGCCCCTCCGGCGATCGCGATCACCGTCGGCGGCACGAACGGCAAGGGCTCGACCTGCGCCTACCTCGAATGCATCCTGCGCACGGCCGGCTACCGCACGGGCCTTTACACCTCGCCGCACCTGCTGCGCTACAACGAGCGCGTGCGGATCGCGGGCGAGGAGGAGGACGACGCCGCGATCGCGGCGGACTTCGCGCGGGTCGAAGCGGCCCGGGAAGCCACGCCCCTTACCTACTTCGAGTTCGGCACCCTCGCCGCGCTTGCCGCCTTCGAGCGTGCCGGGGTCGAGGTCGCCGTCCTCGAGGTGGGCCTGGGCGGCAGGCTCGACGCCGTGAACGCCGTCGACCCCGATTGCGCCATCGTCTCCAGCGTGGACCTCGACCACCAGGCCTGGCTCGGCGAGGACCGGGAGGCGATCGGGCGCGAGAAGGCCCACATCTACCGGCCGGAGCGCCCGGCGCTCTTCGGCGACGCCGATCCGCCGGCGAGCCTCGTGGCGCACGCCGAGGCCATCGGCGCGCCCCTGCAGGTGCTCGGCTGCGACTTCCGCGCCGTGACCCGGGAGGGGCGGCAATGGGATTTCGAGGGACGCCGCGGCACCATGCGCTCCCTGCCGCTGCCCGCGCTGCGCGGCAGCTGGCAACTCGCCAACGCGGCCACGGCCCTCGCCGCGCTGGGCGAGGTGGCCGGACGCCTGCCCGTATCCCTGGGCGAGGTGAAGCGCGGGCTCACCGGTGTGAGGCTCCCGGGTCGGCTCCAGGTGCTTCCGGGCCGGCCGACCGTGGTGCTCGACGTCGCCCACAACCCGCATGCGGCCCGGGCGCTCGCCCGCGGGCTCGGGGAGATGGGATACCACGAGAACACGATCGCGGTGTTCGCGATGCTCGCGGACAAGGACATCGGCGCGGTCATCGATGCCGTCTCGGCGCGCGTGGACCGCTGGCACGTGTCCGCCGTGACCGGCGAGCGGGCGGCGAGCGCCGCGCACGTGGCCGCGCTCCTGGCCGGGCGCGGGCTCGCCTCCCGCACGCGCGCCTTCGCGACGGTGGGCCTCGCCTACGAGGCCGCGCTTCGGGAGGCGGGCCCGAATGATAGAATTCTCGTTTTCGGCTCGTTCCTCACCGTCGCGGAAGTCCTGGAAGCCACGCGATGAACGCCGACCGCCATGTCGAACGACCCCATCGCCGAGCAGGTTGAGGTTCGCCGCAAGGGCAGGCAGCGCCTGATCGGCGCGATCGTGCTCGCCCTGCTTGCCGTCGTGTTCGTCCCGATGGTGCTGGACCCGGAGCCGCGCCGCGACCGCGTCGAGCCGATGCTGTCCATTCCGCCCCGGGAAGGTGCGGCACCTCTCCCGCTGGTGACGAAGTCGCCGGAGCCGGCCGCGGAGCCCGTGAAGGCAGAGCCCCCGAAGGCAGAGCCCCCGAAGGCAGAGCCCCCGAAAGTGGAGCCCGCCAAGGACGAACCGAAGGCGACCCCTGCCCAGGCGGCCCCGGCCAAGGCGACCGTGGCGCCCCGGCAGCCCGAAACGCGGCACGCGGCGCCCAAGCTCGAGGGATTCGCCGTCCAGGTGGGCGCCTTCAGGGACGACGCGAAGCTCGCGCAGGCCCGCGGGAAGCTCACCGCCGCCAAGGTGCCCCATTACACCGAAAGGCTCGACGCGGCCGCCGGGGATCTCACGCGCCTGCGCGCGGGGCCCTTCCCGACCCGCGAGGCCGCCGAGAAGGCCGCTGCGCAGCTCAAGCGCGCCGGCCTCGACGGGCGCGTGGTGACGCTGCCTTGACGGGGCACGCCTTCGCCCCCATCTACTAACCCTTGCCCGGCCACAACGGCGGGCAAACCGCATACACTATCGCGGGGTCACGAACCCCGGCCTGAGGGACGCCTGAAGCATGTGCGGAATCGTCGGAGTCGTCGCGCGCAGCCCCGTCAACCAGCTCCTCTATGACGGGCTCACGGTCCTGCAGCACCGCGGGCAGGACGCGGCGGGCATCTGCACGGCCGAAGGCCACAGCTTCCACATGCACAAGGGGCGCGGGCTCGTGCGGGACGTCTTCCGCACGCGCGACATGCGCGGCCTGGTGGGCACGATGGGCATCGGCCATTGCCGGTACCCGACGGCGGGGTCCGCCTCGTCGGTGGCGGAGTCGCAGCCCTTCTACGTGAACTCGCCCTTCGGCATCGTGCTGGGCCACAACGGCAACCTGGTGAACGCCGACGAGCTGCGCAAGTCCCTCTTCCAGGAAGACCGCCGGCACATCAACACGAACTCCGATTCCGAGGTGCTGCTGAACGTCCTCGCGCACGAGATCCACGACGCGTGCGACGGCGGCCACCGCCTCACCCCGGACGCGATCTTCAACGCCGTCGCCGGGGTGCACCGCCGGGTGAAGGGCGCCTACGCGGTGGTCGCGATGATCGCGGGGTACGGCCTCCTCGCCTTCCGGGACCCGAAGGGCATCCGCCCCCTCATTGTCGGCCGGGCCGACACGGAGAAGGGCGTGGAATTCATCGTCGCCTCCGAGAGCGTGGCGCTCGACACGCTGGGCTTCAAGGCCATGCGCGACGTGGCGCCGGGGGAGGCGATCCTCATCGACCAGAGCGGCAACCTGTACAGCCGGCCCTGCGCGGAAGGCGCGGAGCTCAGCCCGTGCATCTTCGAGTTCGTGTACCTCGCGCGGCCCGACTCGGTGATCGACGGCATCTCGGTCTACGAGAGCCGGCGCAACATGGGCAAGAGCCTCGCGGACCGCATCCTCGCGGCCGGCATCGCGCCGCAGATCGACGTCGTCATCCCCATCCCGGACTCGAGCCGGCCGAGCGCCCTCGAGGTCGCGACCAAGCTGGGCAAGCCCTACCGCGAGGGCTTCATCAAGAACCGCTACATCGGCCGCACCTTCATCATGCCCGGCCAGGAGCTGCGCAAGAAGAGCGTGCGCCAGAAGCTCAACGCGATGGCGGTGGAGTTCAAGGACAAGAACGTCCTGCTGGTCGACGACTCGATCGTCCGAGGCACGACGAGCCGCGAGATCGTGCAGATGGCGCGCGAGCACGGCGCGAGGAAGGTTTTCTTCGCCTCGGCGGCCCCGCCGGTGCGCTTCCCGAACGTCTACGGCATCGACATGCCGACCCGCTCCGAGCTCATCGCGGCCGGCCGCGACGAGAGCGAGATCGCCGAGGCCATCGGCGCCGACGCGGTCCTCTACCAGGACCTCGCCTCGCTGGTGGCCGACGTGCGCGAGTGCAACCCCGCCATCGAGCGCTTCGACTGCTCCTGCTTCGACGGCGTCTACATCACCGGCGACGTCTCGAGCGACTACCTCGCCGGCGTCGAGGCCTCCCGGCACGACGGCGAATCGAACTCCGGCACGCGCCTGTCGAGCTACCAGCTCGACCTGGGCCTGCAGGCCGTCGACTGAGGCGACCGTGAGCGACGACTACAAGCCCGACACGCTGGGCGTCCGGGCAGGGGGCCTGCGCAGCGACTTCCAGGAGCACTCCGAGGCGCTCGTCCTCACGGCGAGCTTCGTCTTCCGGAGCGCGGGCGAGGCGGCGCGCCGGTTTGCGGGCGAGGAGCCCGGCAACATCTACTCGCGCTTCACCAATCCCACGGTCACGATGTTCCAGCAGCGTCTCGCGGCGCTCGAGGGCGCCGAGGCCTGCGTGGCGACGGCCACGGGCATGGCCGCCGTGGCGACCACGGCGATGGGGCTGCTGTCGGCCGGGGACCACGTCGT
Source organism: Usitatibacteraceae bacterium (assembly GCA_044230355.1). GTDB lineage: Bacteria > Pseudomonadota > Gammaproteobacteria > Burkholderiales > Usitatibacteraceae > FEB-7. The sequence continues at coordinate 28,772 of JBGARD010000008.1, forward strand.
CGCCGCGCGCGGGGTCTTCGGCACGGTGGTGCCGCTCCTGGGCCAGATCCTCAAGCGATTCGGGGTGGAGACGACGTGGGTCGATGCGACCGACCTCGACGCGTGGCGCGCGGCGCTGCGCCCGGGCACGAAGCTCCTCTTTGCGGAAACGCCGTCCAATCCCGTCTGCGAGATCGTCGACATCGCCGGGCTCGCGGGCATCGCCAGCGAGGCCGGCGCGATCCTCGCCATCGACAACTGCATGTGCAGCCCGGCGCTGCAAAGGCCCATGGCCCTGGGCGCGGACCTGGTGGTGCATTCGGCAACCAAGTACATCGACGGGCAGGGGCGCGTGCTCGGTGGCGCCATCGCCGGCCGGCGCGACCTCGTGGACGGCCCGCTCTTCAACTTCGTGCGCACGGCAGGTCCGGCCATCTCGCCCTTCAACGCCTGGATCTGCCTGAAGGGCCTGGAGACGATGCGCCTTCGCGTCGAGGCGCAGTCGGCGCGGGCGCTCGACATGGCGCGCTGGCTCGAGTCGCACCCGAAGGTCGAGCGCGTGAACTACCCGGGCCTCGGGTCGCACCCGCAGCACGCGCTCGCCGCCCGCCAGCAGTCGGCCGGCGGACCCGTCCTCTCCTTCGTCGTGCGGGGCGGGCGCGAGGCCGCCTGGCGCGTGATCGACGGCACGCGGCTTGCCTCCATCACGGCGAACTTCGGCGACACGAAGACCACCATCTGCCACCCGGCCACCACGACCCACGGGCGCCTGCCTCCCGCGGAACGCGAGGCCGCCGGCGTCGTGGAGGGGCTGGTGCGCCTGGCCGTCGGTCTCGAGGATGTCTCCGACATCCGCGACGACCTCGATCGGGGGCTCGCCGCCGCCTGAACACTTACCCCGGGCACGGCTACCGCCGGCGCCCGTCCGACGCGGCCCACCAGGCCGCGCCCACCCCGAGGCAGAATCCATGAAGACCGCGCACGTGTTCCTGATGTGCCCGCCGGAATATTTCGACGTGTCGTACATCATCAATCCGTGGATGCACGGCAACGTGAGGAAGATCGACAATGCGCTCGCCAAGCAGCAGTGGCGGGCCCTCTACGACGTCGTCACGGACCACGCGACGGTGCGCCTTGTCCATCCGCAGCCCGGATCCCCGGACATGGTCTTTACCGCCAATGCGGGCCTGGTGAAGGGCCGGCGCTTCCTCGCCTCCCGGTTCCGCTATCCCGAGCGGCAGTACGAGGAGCCGTACTTCGCCGACTGGTTCCTCGACCGCGGCTACGAGGTCTCGCTGATGCCCCGCGACGTTCCCTTCGAGGGAGCGGGGGACGCGCTGTACGAGCGTGGCAGGAAGCGCCTGTGGTTCGCCTACGGGCACCGTTCGGTCCTCGCGGCACGCGAGGTCATCGAAGGCCGACTGGAAGGCGAGGTCGTCCCCCTCAGGCTCACCGACCAGCGCTTCTACCACCTGGACACCTGCTTCTGCCCCCTCGAGGGAGGCCACCTCCTGTACTACCCCCCGGCCTTCGACGCGGCCTCCCGGGCATTGATCGAGCGGCTCGTGCCCGCGGCCAGGCGCATCGCGGTGGGCGAGGAGGATGCGCTCGCCTTCGCCTGCAACGCCGTGGCGGCCGGCCGGACGGTCGTGGTGAGCCGGGCGAGCACGGCCTTCGTGGACGCGCTGGGCCGCCGGGGCTTCGAGGTGGTGCAGACGCCGCTTTCGGAATTCATGAAGGCCGGCGGCTCGGCCAAGTGCCTCACGCTGAGGCTCGACGAGCCCTGAGTCAGTCGGCCGGCACGGCCCGGATCGAGGCCGGGGTGGCCTCGAGGTAGCCGCCGCCTTCGTACCAGTCCGGGAGCACCCAGCGCACGCAGGCGCGCCCGCCGGCCTCGACCTCGTGGCGGGCGGGGCGATGCGTGTGGCCGTGGATGAGCAGGCGGCAGCCCGCGTCGACGAGCGCCTCCTCCACCGCTTCCGGGGCCACGTCCATGATCGCCTCCCCCTTGCCCTCCTTGGCGCCCTCGCTCCGGCTGCGCATGCCGCGCGCGAGGGCGATCCGCTCCTCGATCGGCCGGGTGAGCGCCGCGGCCTGCCAGGCGGGGTTGCGGACCTGCGCGCGGAAGGCGAGGTAGGCGTGGTCGCCCGTGCAGAGGGTGTCGCCGTGCATGAGCAGCGCGCGCTCCCCGTAGAGGTCGACGACCGTCGGGTCGGGAATGAGGCGCAGGCCCGTTTCGGCGCAGAACCGCGAGGCCACCATGAAGTCGCGGTTGCCGTGCATGAACCAGGTCGGCACCGTGCGGGCCGCCGGGCGCAGCATCGCCGCGATCCGGGCGGGGAATTCGAGGTCGAGCCCGTCGTCGCCCACCCAGTACTCGAAGAGGTCGCCCAGGATGTAGAGCGCGTCCGCCCCCGGGACGGCCCGGGCCAGGAACCGCTCGAAGCGGTCCGTGGTCGCCGGTCGCTCCTCGGCGAGGTGCAGGTCGGAGATGAAGAGGGTGCGCGGCCTCAGAGGCACTCGGCCTTCTCGATCACGACGGGCTCGAGCGGCACGTTCTGGTGCATGCCGGCGCTGCCGGTCGCGACCTTTCGGATCTTGTCGACCACGTCCTGTCCCTCGACGACCTTGCCGAAGACTGCGTAGCCCCAGCCCTGCGGGGACTCGTCGCGGTAGTTGAGGAAGTCGTTCTGCTTCACGTTGATGAAGAACTGGGCCGTGGCGGAGTCGCGCACGCCGGTGCGCGCCATGGCGAGCGTGTACATGTCGTTCTTCAGGCCGTTGGCGGCCTCGTTCTTGATCGGGGCCTGGACGGGCTTTTGCTGCATGTCCTTCGTGAAGCCGCCGCCCTGGACCATGAAGCCGTCGATGACGCGGTGGAAGATCGTGCCGTTGTAGTGGCCTGCCTCGACGTACTTCACGAAGTTCTCCGTCGAGACCGGGGCCTTCTCCTTGTTCAGCTCGACGGTGACGACGCCCATCGAGGTGGTGAGCTTCACTTTCATCGGTGCGGATCCTTTCAGTTTGGCGGTGCAGGTGTTCCCGGCGGGCCCGGGCTTGCCCATGGCCTGGGCGGAGGCGCCCAGGGGCGCTCCGGCGATGGCGAGGAGGACGGTGGCGGCGAGAAGGCGTCGGGTGGGGCTCTGGATGGTCATGGCGTGTGTTTTCAGGAGATCACGGTTTCGAAGACGACGCGCCAGCGTCCCTGGTCGCGTTCCCAGTACTGGCGCTTGACGGTGCGGTTGGAAAGGTTCGAGGAGCGGTAATCCTGCGCGAAGGTCACGACGAACATCCCCTCGCCGGCCGGGAGGCCGAAGACGCTCATGTCCGAGACGCCCACCTTCACCCAGGACTTGCCGGAGCCCACCTTGCGCTTGTGCGCGCGCCAGGAGGCGAAATCCTTGCCGTCGGAGCGGAAGCGCGGGGAATAGTGGTCGAGGTAGCGGTCGACGTCGAGGCTTTCCCAGTCGGCACGCCACTGCTCGAACGCGGCGAGGAAATCGCGGCGGCTATCCTGCCAGCGCTCCGGCGCCACCCACTCGACGCCCTCGCCGATCACGACGGGCGTGCGCCCCACGTCCACGTAGCGCGCGAGCCGCCGCAGGTCGTCGTTCGTGAGCGCCACGCAGCCGTCGGTGGCCCAGGGCGGGCGGCTGTAGGTTTCCGGAGGCGTGCCGTGCAGCCAGATGCCGTACCCGTTGCGCTTGTGCAGCTTGTCCCACTCGTTGGGATAGCTGATGGGGAAGGCGCCGGGGCCGTAGAACTCGGGCAGCTTCTGCTTGGCGGAGACGATCGTGTAGACGCCGACGGGCGTCTTCTGGTCGCCCTCGCGGCGCTTCTCCACGCCGTTCTTGCCCAGGCTGATGTAGAAGTCGGTCACGTAGCGGGGCTCGCCACCCTGGTTGGCAAAGACGAACAGGCGCGAGCGGGACGTGTCCACGAGGATCGCGTGCGCCTGCGTGGGCGCGAGCTTGAGCATCGGGAGCGGCAGGTGGTCGCGCGGCGGCGCGTCCAGGTAGTGCTTGAGCCTCACGCGCGCCTCGTCCTGCAGGGGGGCCGCGCCCGCCCGCACGGAGGCGGTCTGGCCGAACGCGACGGGAATGCCCGCGCGCGCCATGAGCAGGTCGCCCCGGATGAGGTGGCCGAGGCGGAAGTTGGGGGTCTTCGAGAGGGCGACGTCGATCTCGCCGATGGCCTGCCGCAGGCCGCTCTCGCGCAGCCCGACGATGGCGCGCACGAGCGAAGCCTCGACCTCGTTGGCGAACGCGGGGACGGCTGCGTCGGGCGCGGCGTCGTCGGCGGGTGCGGTGGAGGGCAGGGCCGCGGCCAGGAGGGCCGCGAGGGCCGCGCGCGCGGCGCGACGCGGTCGGGGTTGGCGTGCTCGCTCGCTCACCCGCCCACGCGCTCCTGCTTGATGAGCCACTTGCCGCCGGCCTTCACGAGCTTGAGGGTCTTGGTGCTGCTGGTCTTGAGCGTGTCGGAGCGATAGGACTGGCGCAGGACCGCGACGGCGGAATCGCCCTCGACGGCGATCGACTGGACCTTCACCAGCACCTCGATCGACTTCGGGCGCTCGATCCTCTCGGTGCGCTGCTTCTCCCACGCGCCGCGCGGCTCGCCGCCCGGCGTCTCGAAGTCCGGGGCATAGGCCGCGAGGTACGATTTCACGTCCTTGCTGCTCCAGGCGCGCGCCCAGGCCTCGATGGCCGCGGTGATGGCGCCCTTCTCGTCGGCGGCCGGGGAGGCGGCCTTCGCCGCCGCAGCCTTGGGCTCCGCTTTCGGGGGCTCGGACTTCGCGGGCTCGGCCCTGGCCGGCTCGACCTTCGCGGTGGGAGGGGCCTTCGCTTCCGGCCTGGCGGGCTCGACCCTGGCCGGCTCGGCCTTCGCCACCTTCGCGGCCTCGGCCTTCGGCGGGGCGATCGACTTCGGCGCGACGAAGATGTCCTTGACCATCGCGAGCTTCACCTGCGCCGTCGTGTTGTTCTTGTCGAGCTGCAGCGCGCGGTCGTAGGCGCGGCTCGCGAGCTGGGCGTAGATGTCCCCCAGGTTCTCGTGGGCCGTCGCGTAGCTGGGGTGGGTATGGATCGCGAGCTCGAGCGCGGACTTCGCCTTCTCGTAGTTGCCGAGCGAGGCGTAGAGCACCGCGAGGTTGTTGTACGGCTCGGGCAGCTCGGGGAAGTCCTCCGTGAGGCCGGTGAAGACCTGGATGGCCTCGGGCACCTTCTTCTGCTCGGTGAGGATGAGTCCCTTGAGGAACCGGCCCTGCGGCTCGCGGGGCTGCGTCTTGAGGTAGGCATCGACACGCTCCATCGCGGGCTGCAGGCGGCCCTGGGCATAGAGCGTCTGCGCTTCGCGCAGGTCGTCGGCGGGTGCGGCGATGGCGGCGCCCGCGAAGGCCAGAGCGACCGCGGCGATCGCCACTTCCAAGCGCAGGATACGGAGGAGCATCGTGTTATAATTTATTGAATTTAATGGGAAACGCATTCTACCAACCTTGCGGTTGCTTCACAATCGGCCGGCGGGCCGCGGCCGGGGGCACCGGCCATGCGGGCGGACCGTCGCCGCCGCGCCTTCGCCCTTTGGCAGCCCGGCGAAAGTGCCGTTCCGTTTCGCCATCCTGATTTGCCCGGCGGGCCCGCCCGCCTCCCGCAGGCCGCATCCCGCTGAACGTCCCGGACCCAGGTTTCCATGTCCCCGCTCGCCATCTACAACACCCTCACCCGCCGCAAGGAGACCTTCGTCCCGATCGTGCCCGGCCGCGCCGGCATCTACGTCTGCGGGCCGACGGTCTACGACTACATCCACATCGGCAACGCGCGCACCTTCGCGGTCTTCGACCTCGTGGTGCGGTGGCTTCGCTCGAGCGGCTACGCGGTCACCTACGTGCGCAACATCACGGACGTGGACGACAAGATCATGGACCGCGCCCGCGAGCGGGGCGAGCCGATCGAGGCGCTCACGGAGCGGACCGTGGCCGCCTTCGCCGAGGATTGCGCCCGCCTGAACCTGCTTCGGCCCGACCGCGAGCCCCGTGCCACGCGCTACATCGGGCCGATGCTGGAGCTCATCGAGCGGCTCGAGCAGAAGGGGCTGGCCTATCGCGGCGCCACCGGCGACGTGTACTTCTCGGTGCGCGACTTCCCGGGCTACGGAAAGCTGTCGCGGCGCAACCTCGACGAGCTGCGCGCCGGCCAGCGCGTGGCGGTCGAGGCCGCCAAGCGCGACCCGCTCGACTTCGTCCTGTGGAAGGCGGCCAAGCCCGGCGAGCCGTCCTGGCCGTCCGTCTTCGGCGCCGGCCGGCCGGGCTGGCACATCGAGTGCTCGGCCATGTCCTGCCGCGAGCTCGGCGAGACGTTCGACATCCACGGCGGCGGCTGGGACCTGCAGTTCCCGCACCACGAGAACGAGATCGCGCAGAGCGAGGGTGCCCACGCGAAGCCGTTCGTGAACTGCTGGATGCACTCGGCCTTCCTCAACATGGGCGACGAGAAGATGTCGAAGTCGCTCGGCAACGTGTTCACCGCACGCGATGTCCTCGCGAAGCTGGACCCGGTCCAGGGCGGCGAGCAGCTGCGCTTCTTCCTGCTGCGGGGCCACTACCGCAGCGAGCTCAGCTACTCGTGGGACCTGCTGGAGGACGCCGGCAACACGCTTCGCGGCTTCTACACGACGCTTCGCGAGACGGCGCCGGACGGGGCCGCGGTCGACTGGGCGCAGCCGCTGGCGCAGCGCTTCCGCGACGCGATGAACGACGATTTCGACATGCCCGTCGCCTTCGCCGTCCTGCACGAGCTGCGCGGGGAGGTGAACCGCACCCGCTCCCCGGCGCTTGCGGGCCTTCTGAAGGCCCTGGGCGGCACGATCGGTTTCCTGCAGGCCGATCCCGAGGCGTTCCTGAAGGGGGGCGTGACGATCGACGTCGACGCGCTGGTCGCGGAGCGCGCGCAAGCGAAGAAGGCGCGGGACTTCGCGCTCGCCGACCGGATCCGCGCGCGGCTCGACGCGGCGGGCATCGTCCTCGAGGACAAGCCCGGCGGCGCCACGGAGTGGCGCAAGAAATGAAGAGGGGCCCGCCGAAGCGGGCCCCCGGATAACGCGTCGCGCGGGGCGGTCAGCGGACGAACTTCTCGCCCTTCGAGATGATCGTGAGGTCGACGAAGCGCGAGCCGTTGTGGTTGTCGGGCGCGTAGCTCACCTTGAAGCCGCCCACGTCGTACGGGTCCAGCGACTCCATCGCCTTGATGAAGCTGTCGCGGGTGAGCGCCTTGCCGGCGCGCCGCAGCCCCTCGACCGTCACCTTGGCCGCGATGTAGCCCTCCAGCGTGCCGAAGCCCGGCTCGCCCTTCGCCTTGTCGAGGAGCGCGCGGTATTCCTTCACCACCGGGATCGACGCATCCCAGGGGAACGGCACCACCTGCGAGATCTGCACGCCGCGGCCTTCCGTGCCCAGCTCCTTGGCGAGCGCCTTGCTGCCCACGAAGGACACGTTCCAGAAGGTCGGGCTCGACCCGGCCCGCCTCATCTCCTTGATGAAGGCCGCGCAGGACTTGTAGGCGCCGATCATGACCACGGCCTGGGGCTGGGCCTTGCCGATCTCGGCGACCGACTTCGCCACGTCCACGGTGTTGCGCTCGACCGTGCCCCTGGCGGCGATCTCGAGGTTGCGCTTCTTCAGGGCGCGCTCGACGCCGGTGAGGCCCGCCATGCCGTAGGCGTCGTTCTGGTAGAAGACGGCGATCTTGTTCACGCTCATGGCGGTGAGGTGCTGGACGATCGCCTCGGTCTCGTCGAAGTAGCTCGCGCGGACGTTGAAGATGTAGCGGTTGAAGGGCGCGCGCAGGAGCTCCGCTCCCGTGAACGCGCCGACGAAGGGGACCTTCGCCTCGGTGAAGATCGGCAGCGACGCCTGGGAGGTGGGCGTCCCCACGTAGCCGAAGAGGGCGAACACCTTCTCCTCGCCGATCAGCTTCCGCGTGTTCTCGGCGGCCCGGGGGGGCTCGTAGCCGTCGTCGAGGGTCTTGAGAACGATCTTGCGGCCGTTCACGCCGCCCTTCGCGTTCACCTCGTTGAAGTACAGGCTCGCACCCAGCTGCATGTCCTTGCCCAGCTCCTGCGCCGGGCCCGAAAGGGCCACGGACTGCCCCAGGACGATCTGGGAATCGGTCACGCCCTGGGCGAGCGCCGCGCCGGACGCGAGGGCCAGCGCGAGTAGCGAAGTCAGCGCGCGAATCATGAGGCTTCCCCCTAGTTGAATGTGAATGAATCCCGACGCCATGATAACGCGCCCGGGACGGGGGCAGTAGGGCGGCCTCAGCCGGCGAAGAACTCCCGCACCTTGTCCATGAAGGACTTGGCGCGCGGGTTGTGGCGGTCGCCGTGCGCAACGGTGAGCTCCTCGAGTTCGCGCAAGAGCTCCTTCTGGCGGTCGGTGAGCTTCACCGGGGTCTCCACCACGATCTCGCACAGGAGGTCGCCGGGATAGGCCGAGCGAACCCCCTTGATTCCCTTGCCGCGCAGGCGCAGCACCTGGCCGGTCTGGGTCTCGGCCGGGATCTTCACCTTGGCCTGTCCCTCCAGGGTCGGTATCTCCATGTCGCCGCCCAAGGCCGCCTTGGTGAAGCTCACCGGCATCTGGCAGTGCAGGTCGTTGCCGTCGCGCTGGAAGACGGCGTGCTCCTTGAGGTGGATCACGACGTAGAGGTCGCCCGGCGGGCCGCCGTTCACCCCGGCCTCGCCCTCGCCGCCGAGGCGGATGCGGTCGCCCTCGTCGATGCCGGCGGGGATCTTCACGGCGAGCGTCTTGTGGCGCTTGAGGCGGCCGGCGCCGCCGCAGTCGCGGCAGGGGTCGGTGATCTGCTTGCCGCTGCCGTGGCAGGTGGGGCAGGGCTGCTGGATCGAGAAGAAGCCCTGCGACATGCGCACGGCGCCCGTGCCGGCGCAGGTTGCGCAGGTCCTCGCCTGCGTGCCGGGCTTCGCGCCCGAGCCGTGGCACGTGTCGCATTCCTCCATGGCCGGGATGCGGATCTTCGTCTCGGTGCCGCGCGCCGCGTGTTCGAGCGTGATCTCGAGGTTGTAGCGCAGGTCGGCTCCGCGGTAGACGCCGGAACGACCGCGACCCCCGCCGAAGATGTCGCCGAAGATGTCGCCGAAGGCCTCGGCGAAGCCGCCGAAGCCGGCCTCCCCTCCCGCCCCCATCTGGGGATTCACGCCGGCGTGGCCGTAGGCGTCGTAGGCGCGGCGCTTCTCGGGCGCGGAGAGGACCTCGTAGGCCTCCTTGGCCTCCTTGAACTTCTCCTCGGACTCCTTGTTGTCCGGGTTGCGGTCCGGGTGGTGCTTCATGGCGAGCTTGCGATAGGCCTTCTTGATGTCCTCCTCGGAGGCATCGCGGTTCACGCCCAGCACTTCGTAGTAGTCGCGCTTCGTCGCCATCTTCCAGTCCTTCGGATGCGGGAAAGGGTGAAGAGGCCCCGGGCCCCTTCACCCTCCGTCATTCGCCCGTTGGCCCGCGGGCCTCAGGCCGGCTTCTTGTCCTTGACCTCGGTGTACTCCGCGTCGACGACATTCTCCTCCCGGCCCGCGCCGCGGCCGGGCCCGTCATCCTTGCCGCCGCCGGCGCCCTCCGGGCCCGGCTGCGCCTTCGCCTGGGCGTCGGCGTAGATCCGCTCGCCCAGCTTCTGCGAGGCGGCGGCGAGCGCCTGCGACTTCGCGTCGATCGTCGCCTTGTCGCCGTCCTTGAGGACCGCCTCGAGCTCCTTCGCCGCCTCCTCGATCCTCGACTTCTCGGCGGCCTCGACCTTGTCGCCGTACTCGGCGAGCGACTTGCGCACCGAGTGCAGCAGCTGGTCCGCCTGGTTGCGGGCGGTGACGAGCTCGAGCTGCTTCCTGTCCTCGTCGGCGTGCGACTCCGCGTCCTTCACCATGCCCTGGATCTCGGCTTCCGTGAGGCCGGAGCTCGCCTTGATGGTGATCTTCGACTCCTTGCCCGTGGCCTTGTCCTTCGCGTTCACGTGCAGGATGCCGTTCGCGTCGATGTCGAAGGTGACCTCGATCTGCGGCATGCCGCGCGGGGCCGGCGGGAGGCCCTCGAGGTTGAACTGGCCCAGGCTCTTGTTGCCGGAGGCCACGTCGCGCTCGCCCTGGAGCACGTGGATCGTGACCGCGGACTGGCTGTCCTCCGCCGTCGAGAACACCTGCTGGGCCTTGGTCGGGATGGTCGTGTTCTTCTGGATGAGCTTGGTCATGACGCCGCCCAGGGTCTCGATGCCGAGCGACAGGGGGGTCACGTCGAGAAGCAGCACGTCCTTCACGTCGCCCTTGAGCACGCCGCCCTGGATCGCGGCGCCGATGGCCACGGCCTCGTCGGGGTTCACGTCCTTCCTCGGCTCCTTGCCGAAGAACTCCTTCACCTTGTCCTGCACCTTGGGCATGCGGGTCATGCCGCCCACCAGGATCACGTCGCCGATGTCGGACACCTTCACGCCCGCGTCCTTGATCGCGATGCGGCAGGGCTCGATGGTGCGCTCGATCAGGTCCTCGACGAGCGCCTCGAACTTGGCGCGCGTGATCTTCATGGTGAGGTGCGATGGCGCGCCGCCCGCCATCGCGATGTAGGGCTCGTTGATCTCCGTCTGCTGCGAGCTCGACAGCTCGATCTTGGCGCGCTCGGCCGCCATCTTCACGCGCTGCAGCGCGATCGGGTCCTTGGAGAGGTCGATGCCGGACTGCTTGCGGAACTCCTCGACGATGTAGTCGATGAGGCGCTGGTCGAAGTCCTCGCCGCCCAGGAACGTGTCGCCGTTGGTCGAGAGCACCTCGAACTGGTGCTCGCCCTCGACCACGGCGATCTCGATGATGGAGATATCGAACGTGCCGCCGCCCAGGTCGTAGACCGCGATCTTGCGGTCGCCTTCCTTCTTGTCGAGGCCGAACGCGAGCGCGGCCGCCGTGGGCTCGTTGATGATGCGCTTGACCTCCAGGCCCGCGATGCGCCCGGCGTCCTTGGTGGCCTGGCGCTGCGAGTCGTTGAAGTAGGCCGGGACGGTGATCACGGCCTCGGTCACGGGCTCGCCCAGGTAGTCCTCGGCCGTCTTCTTCATCTTGCGCAGGACCTCGGCCGAAACCTGGGGCGGCGCGATGCCGCGCCCGCGCACCTCGACCCAGGCGTCGCCGTTCTCGGCGCGGGAGATCTTGAAGGGCATGAGCGCGATGTCCTTCTGGGTCTCCTTTTCCTCGAACCGGCGCCCGATGAGGCGCTTCACCGCGAAGAGCGTGTTCGTCGCGTTGGTCACCGCCTGGCGCTTGGCCGGGGCGCCGACCAGGATCTCGTCGTTGTCGGCGTAGGCGACGATCGAGGGCGTGGTGCGCGCCCCCTCGCTGTTCTCGATGACCTTGGGCTTGCCGCCCTCCATGATCGCCACGCAGGAGTTCGTGGTGCCCAGGTCGATGCCGATGATCTTTGCCATGTTCGCTGTCCTCAATCCTTGTTCAGAGCCTGTCCCGGAAATGGGGGTATTCGGCGTGCTTTCAAGCGTTTGGCGGCGCCTCGCCGGCGGGGGCGGGCACGCCGCGGGAGACCATCACCAGGGCGGGGCGGATGACCCGGTCGTGGAGCAGGTAGCCCTTCTGCACCACCGCCACGACCGTGCCCGGCTCCTCGCCGGAGTCGACCTGGCTCAGGGCCTGGTGGCGGTGGGGGTCGAACTTCCCGCCCATCGGGTCGATCTGCGCGAGCGCGGCCTTCTCGAACGCGGAGGCGAGCTGGCGCTGGGTGATCTCCACGCCCTGCCGCAGCGACTCCACCGTCGCGCCTTCGACGGCCAGCGCGGCCTCCAGGCTGTCGCGGACCGCGAGCAGCGAGGTGGCGAAGGTCTCGATGCCGAACTTGTGGGCGCGGGCGACATCCTCGGCCGCGCGCCGGCGCGTGTTGTCGGTCTCCGCCTTGGCGCGCAGGAAGTCCTCCGCGAGCCGCGCGGCTTCCGCCTCGGCGTTCGCCAGCCGCGCTTCCAGCTCGGCGATCCGGGCCTCGGGAGCAGCGGGGGTATCCGGCGCCATTTCGGGCGCGGGTGCAATGGGGTCGGTCACTCGAATCTCCCTGAAAAACAATCCTTTGGCGCCCACATGGGGGCGCCGGTCGGAAATTCAAGGAAGGCGAGGGCCCTCTGCCGCAGATGGGGTACCCAGGGGATCCGGAAACCCTTGATTCACATCAACAATCATCCCGCATTCATGGTGAAACTGGCGGGGAAGCTCACCTTCCCCGGAGAAACGATGAAAAAAGCCAGACTTGCCCTCCTCGCCGCAGCTGCCGCTTCCGCGTTCGCGGCGCTGCCCGCCGCCGCCGTCGACAACCCGTGGATGGTTCGCGTCCGCGCCCTCTACCTCGAGCCGGCGGACAAGTCCGACCCGATCCCCGCCCTCGGAGTGCCGTCCGACGCGATCACCGTGAGCGACAAGTGGTTCCCCGAAGTCGACATCACGTATTTCTTCACGAAGAACATCGCGGCCGAGCTCGTCCTCACCTACCCGCAGGAGCACGACATCACCGTGGAACAAAGCGTGCTGGGCGGGCCGGTGACCATCGGCTCGTTCAAGCACCTGCCGCCGACGCTCTCGCTGCAGTACCACTTCTCTCCGGATTCCGATTTCCGGCCCTACGTCGGCGCGGGGGTCAACCTCACGTGGATCACGGACTCGGACCTCGAGATCCCGGGCGTCGGCAGGCTCGATACCGACGACACCAGCTGGGGCGCGGCCTTCGGCGCGGGATTCGACTACAAGCTGGACAAGAACCTGTTCCTCAACTTCGACGTGAAGAAGGTCTACATCGGCAGCGACGTGTACCTCGACGGCAACAAGGTCACCTCGATCAAGATCGACCCGATCCTGTACAGCATCGGCCTCGGCTGGCGCTTCTAGCCGCCCGCGGGGCTGCCGTCCCGACGCCCGCCCGGGAACGCCCGGGCGGGCGTCGTCATTTCTTGCGCCCCGGAAGGAGCCAGCTCACCACGAGCGTGATGAGGCTGTACAGGAGCGAGCCCACGAGGGCGGCGAGGAAGCCCTCCACCGAAAAGCCCTTGATCACCTGCGCCACGAGCCAGAAGAGCGCGGCGTTGATCACGAAGAGGAAGAGCCCGAGCGTGATGATCGTCACCGGCAGCGTGAGCAGGACGAGGATGGGGCGGATCAGGGCGTTGGCGAGCCCCAGCGCGAGGGCCGCCACCACCGCGGCGAGGAAGCTGTCCACGCGCACCCCGGGATAGAGGTAGGCCACCGCCAGGAGCGCCAGGGCGCTCAGGAGCCATCGCAGGAGAAGAGAGCCCATCGCATGTACCTCCGTCAGTTGCTGGCGCCCATCGCGCGCGCGCGTGCGGCCGTCTCGCGCGAGGCGGCCTCGGCCGCCGGCGCGTCCCACTCCGCGCTCGCCCAGCCATGCAGGTTCTCGAGCGCGATGCGCGTGAGCGCGGCCATGAACGCGGGCGAGTCGTTGGTCGTCGGGATGTAGTTGAACTCCTTGCCCCCGGCCTCGAGGAAGGCGTGGCGGCCCTCGATCGCGATCTCCTCGAGCGTCTCGAGGCAGTCGGCGGCGAAGCCCGGGCAGATCACGTCCACGCGCCCGACGCCCTTCCGGCCCAGATCCGCGAGCGTTCGGTCCGTGTAGGGTTGCAGCCACTCGGCCTTGCCGAAGCGCGACTGGAAGGTGACGAGCGTGCGCTCGTCGTTCCATCCCAGCTCGGTCGCGATGAGGCGCGCGCTCTTGTGGCACTCGCAGTGGTAGGGGTCGCCGCGCTCGAGGCAGAAGCGCGGCAGGCCGTGGAAGCTCATCACCAGGCGGTCGGGCCGCCCGTGCTTCATCCAGTAGTCGTTCACCGCGCGCGCGATGGCCTTCACGTAGGCCGGGTGGTCGTGGAAGTGGCGGACGGTCCGGACGGCCGGGACGTTCCGCATCCGCGCCAACGCGGCCCCCACGGCGTCGATCGCCGATCCGGTGGTGCTCGCGGCGTACTGCGGGTAGAGCGGCAGCACCAGGATCCGGTCGCAGCCCTTGCCGCGCAGCTGCGCGAGGCCGGCGGCCACGCCGGGATTGCCGTAGCGGCACGCGCCGGCGACGGCGAGCGGCGACTTGACGCGCTCGCCCAGGTAGCCGCGCAGGAGCTGCACCTGCCGCTCGAGGTGCACGCGCAGCGGCGAGCCGTCCTTCGTCCAGATCGACGCGTACTTGGCAGCGCTCTTCGCGGGCCGCGTGATCAGGATCACGCGCAGGATCAGCCACCAGGCCGCGCGCGGGATCTCGACCACCCGCGGGTCCCAGAGGAACTCCGCGAGGTAGCGGCGCACGGCCGGGGCCGTGGCCTCGTCGGGCGTGCCCAGGTTCACCAGCAGTATGCCCGTGCGCGCCGGGGAGCCGTGCGCGTAGGGCGGTTCCGGGAGGTAGGCCATTCAGTGTTGCGACAGGGCGGAGGAGATGAGCTTCGCCGTCACGTCCACGATCGGGATGACGCGCTCGTAGGCCATGCGGGTGGGCCCGATGACGCCCACGGTGCCCACGACGCGGCCGTCGACCTCGTAGGGGGCCGTCACGATGGAGCACTCGTCGAGCGGCACCAGCTGCGAGTCGCCGCCGATGAAGATCTTCACGCCCTCGGCGCGCTCGCTCTCGTCGAGCAGGCCCAGGAGCTGCGCCTTCCTCTCGAAGAGGTCGAAGAGCTTGCGCAGCCGCGCGCGGTCGGAGGAGAGGTCCTCGACGTCGAAGAGGTTGCGCTCCCCCGAGATCACCACGCCGTCCGAGGGCTGGCGCATGGCCTCGCCGCCGGTCTCGATCGCCGCCCGCATGAGCGCCGAGATGTCCTGGTGGAGGTCGAGCAGCTCCCCGCGCACGCGGCTCGCGATGGCCGAGAAGTCCAGGCCGGCGTAGTTCTGGTTGATGGCGTTGGCCGCCTCCGCGAGCTGCGCCGGGCCGTAGGGGCGGTCCGTGACCAGGACGCGGTTCTGCACCTCGCCGTCGGAGGCCACGATGATGAGGAGCACGCGCTTCTCCGACAGGTGGAAGAACTCCACGTGCCGCAGCGTGGCGCGGCGCCGGGGCGAGACCACCATGCCCGCGAAGTGCGTGAGGTCCGAGAGCAGCTGCGAGGCGGCCGCGACGACCCGGTGCGGGTCGTCGGGCATGAGGCTGCCCTCGATCTGGGCGCGCTCGACCTCCTCCAGCGGGCGGACGGTGAGCAGGGTGTCCACGAAGAAGCGGTAGCCCTTGGGGGTGGGGACCCGCCCGGAGGAGGTGTGTGGGCTCGAGACGAAGCCCATCTCCTCGAGGTCGGCCATGACGTTGCGGATCGTGGCCGGCGAGAGCTCCAGGCTCGAGGCGCGCGAGAGCGCGCGCGAGCCCACCGGCTGGCCATCCGCGATGTAGCGCTCGACGAGGATCTTGAGCAGGGACTGGGCCCGGTCGTTCAGCATGCGGGTCATTGTACGAAAAATCGCCGCCGGCGGATGCGGTACTTCTCCTTTGTTTGCCGGGGGGGCTGTGATCTAATTGGGCCCCATGCGCCCCCCCTTCAAGACCGTGGCGATCGTCGGAAAGAGCGACGCCCCGGTCCTGCCCGAGAAGCTCGACCAGGTGATCGCCGTCCTGCGCGCGCATCGCGCCGCGGTGCTCATGGACACGCGCACGGCCGAGGCCTCGCGAACGCCGCCCGACGAGGCGCTCCCGCTCGCGGAGCTGCCGGCCCGCTGCGACCTCGCGGTGGTGGTGGGCGGCGACGGGACGCTCCTGTCGTGCGCGCGGCTGATGGCGGCGCACGGCGTCCCGCTCATCGGCGTGAACCTGGGCCGCCTGGGCTTCCTCACCGACATCCCCGCGGACCGCGTCGCCGAGACGCTCTCGGCCGTCCTCGAGGGCGACTTCGTGACCGAGGAGCGGCTGATGCTCGCCGCCCGCGTCCTGCGCGCGGGCCGGGAGCTCTTCGCCACCCACGCGATGAACGACGTCGTGGTGAGCCGCGCGGGCACGGGGAGCATGATCGAGTTCGCCGTGCACGTGGACGGCGAGTTCATCTACAGCCTGCGCGCCGACGGCATCATCGCCGCCACGCCGACGGGATCCACCGCGTACGCGCTTTCCGCCGGCGGCCCCATCCTTCACCCGGGACTTTCGGCGGTGGCGCTCGTGCCCATCTCGCCGCACACGCTCTCCAACCGCCCGGTGGCCATCCACAGCTCCTCCCGCATCGACATCGTCCTGGTGAAGGGGGCGGGGGCGCGCGCGAACTTCGACGTGCAGTCGCACGTGGACCTCGAGGCCAACGACGTCGTCGGCATCGCGGCCGCGGCCAAGCCCGCGATCCTGCTGCACCCGCGCGGCTATCGCTACTTCTCGATGCTGCGCGACAAGCTGCGCTGGAACGAGCGCAACTCCTGAGCCGGCGGCGGATCCCATGCTCCGAGCCCTCGCGCTTCGCGACTTCGTCATCGTGGAGGCGCTCGACCTCGAGCTGGCCGCCGGGTTCAGCGCGCTCACCGGCGAGACGGGCGCCGGCAAGTCCATCCTGGTGGACGCCCTGGGCCTCGCGCTGGGCGAGCGCGCCGATCCGGGCGTGATCCGCGCCGGCGCGGCCCGCGCCGAGATCGCCGCGGAGTTCGACGTGGGCCGCAACGAGGCGGCGCGCGCCTGGCTCGCCGGAAACGACCTGGAGGAGCCGGGGAGCCCCACTTGCCTGGTGCGGCGGACGATCGACCGCGCGGGGCGCTCGCGCGGGTTCGTGAACGGGCGCCCGGCCACCGCCTCCCAGCTGCGCGAGCTGGGCGAGATGCTCGTGGACATCCACGGCCAGCACGAGCACCAGTGGCTCGCGCAGCGCGAGTACCAGCGGCGACTCCTCGACGCCTTCGCCGGCGCGGAGGACGACGCGCTCGCGGTGGCCTCGCGGCACGGCGAGTGGCGGCGCGCCGGCGAGGCGCGCCTGGCGCGCGAGCGCGCGCAGGAGTCGACCGAGCGCGAGCGCGAGTTCCTGCGCGAGGAGATCCGCGACCTGGATGCGCTCGCTTTCACGCCGGAAGGCTGGGCCGGGGAGACGGCGGAGCACCGCCGCCTAGCGCACGCGCAGGAGCTCATCGCCCACTGCCGCGCGGCGCTCGAGGCGGCCGACGAGGCCGAGCCCAGCGCCACCGGGCTCATCGCCGTCGCCGCCTCGAGCCTGGCGCAGGCTGCCGCGGTGGACCCCGAGCTCGCGCAGGCGAATCGCGACCTGGAGACCGCCGCGGCCCATGCCGCGGAAGCGGCGCACGAGCTGCGCCGCTACCTGCAGCGCGTGGAGCCCGACCCGCAGCGCCTCGAGGCGCTCGAGCGGCGCCTGCGCGCGGTCCACGACGCGGCGCGGCGCCTGCGCATCGACCCGGCGGGGCTTCCGGAGGCGCTCGCCTCGCGCCGGGAGCGGCTCGCCCGGATCGGCGGCGACGAAAGCGTCGAGGCCCTGCGCCAGCGCGAGTCGGCCGCGCGCGCCGCCCTCGGGGAGGCCGCGCGCGCGCTGTCGGCGAAGCGGCGCGAGGGCGCGCGCCGCCTGGGCGAGGAAGTCACCCGCCGCCTGCAGGGCCTCGCGATGGAAGGCGGCCGGCTCGACGTGGTCCTCGAGCCCCTCGCGGAACCGTCGGCCGGCGGGCTCGAGGCGGTCGAGTTCCGCGTCGCGGCGCACGCGGGGCAGCCGGCGGGGCCCGTGGGCAAGGTCGCCTCGGGCGGCGAGCTCTCGCGCCTGGCGCTCGCCATCCAGGTGCTCATGGGGGGGCGGGCCGGCATTCCCACGCTCGTCTTCGACGAGGTCGACGCCGGGATCGGCGGGCGCGTCGCCGAGATCGTGGGCTCGCTCCTCGCCGAGCTCTCGCGCCACCACCAGGTCCTGTGCGTGACGCACCTGCCGCAGGTGGCGGCTTTCGCGAGGCACCAGCTGCGTGTGGCGAAGGAGGCGGGGCCGGGGGGCACCATTGCGACCGTCTCCCCGCTCGATGCCGCGGGACGGGTGGAGGAGATCGCGCGCATGCTGGGCGGGGCGCGCATCACGCAGACCACGCGCAAGCACGCCGAGGAGATGCTGGGCCAGGGGGCCGGGGCTGCCGCGGCCAAGGGCGAGAAGAACCGGGCTGCCGGACGCGCCCGCTAGGGCGCACCAGGGGAGGGGGACGGCATGGAAGTGGCTCCGGGAAAGGCCGCACTGGTGCTCGCCGGCGGAGGCGCACGCGCCGCCTACCAGGTGGGCGTCCTGCAGGCCATCAAGGAGATGCTCCCGGACCCGCGGGTCAATCCCTTTCCCATCATCGCCGGCACCTCCGCAGGCGGGGTGAACGCGGGCGCGCTCGCCTGCCGCGCCGACGACTTCGGCCAGGCGGTCGACAACCTCCTCGACGTCTGGCGCCAGTTCGAGCCGCGCCACGTCTACCGTGCGGATTTCGCGGGCGTGGCCGCCAACAGCTCGCGCTGGCTCTTCGGCCTCTTCTTCGGGGCCTTCCTGCGCGACCGGCGCATCTCGCTCCTCGACAACCGGCCCCTCGCCGCGCTCCTCGCGAGGAAGCTCGAGTTCGACCGCATCGCCGACAACATCGCGAAGGGGGCGCTCGACGCCGTGGCGATCACCTGCTCGGGCTACACCTCGGGGCAGAGCGTGAGCTTCTTCGAGGGCGCGCCGGCCCTCGCGGGCTGGAAGCGCTCGCAGCGCGTGGGCGTGCGCTCGAGGATCCGCGTCGAGCACCTGATGGCCTCGGCCGCGATCCCGTTCCTCTTTCCCGCCTACCACGTGAACCGCGAGTTCTTCGGCGACGGCTCGATGCGCCAGATCGCTCCCGTGAGCCCCGCGCTGCACCTGGGCGCCGACCGCGTGGTGGTGGTGGGCACGGCGCGCATCCGCAACGAGGACCCGGAGCGCACGCGCGGCGAGCTGTACCCCACGCTCGCGCAGGTGGCCGGCCACGTCATGAACTCGATCTTCCTCGACAGCCTCGCGGTGGACATCGAGCGGCTCGAGCGCATCAACCGCACGATCACCGCGGTGCCGCAGGAGCGGCTGCGGCAGCTGGGCCTCACGCTGCACCACGTGGACGTGCTCGTCATGACGCCCTCGGAGCCGCTGGACGCGATCGCGATCCGGCACGTGCGCAGCCTCCCCGGTCCCATCCGCTTCCTGCTGAGCAGCGTGGGCGCCATGCGGCGCGGCGGCGCCAACCTCGCGAGCTACCTGCTCTTCGAGCAGGGCTACTGCCGCGAGCTGATCACCCTGGGCTACCACGACACGATGAAGCGGCGCGAGGAGGTGGAGGCGTTCCTCGAGGGCACCATGTGCCCCGTGCCCGGCGTCTACGCGCGCACGGTGAAGTTCTTCGTGCCGGCCCCGAAGGCGCCGGCAACCGGAGCGGGATGATGTCCCGGCCCGCGCCCCACGGCCTCGCGGACTACCCCCACGCGCGCCCGATCGGCACGCGCTGGATGGACAACGACGCGTACGGCCACGTGAACAACGTGGTCTATTACTCCTACTTCGACACCGTCGTGAACGAGTGGCTTATCCGCGAGGGCCTCCTCGACGTCGAAAAGGGCGCGCTCATCGGCCTTGTGGTGGAGACCGGCTGCCACTACTTCGAGCCGCTCACCTACCCGGAGACGGTGACCGCGGCCATGCGCGTGGCGCACGTGGGCACCTCGAGCGTGCGCTACGAGATCGCCCTCTTCGGCGAGGGCCGGGACCGGGCGGCTGCGCAGGGCCACTTCGTGCACGTCTACGTGAGCCGCGAGACGCGCCGGCCGGCGCCGCTGCCCGAGGAATGGCGCCGCCGCCTCGCAAGCCTCGCCGCGGGGGGCGCGAGGTCGTGAATGCGCGGGCACTCCTCGCGGGCTTCGCCCTCGCACTGTGCGCGGCTTCCGCGCCGCATGCGCAGCCGCCGGGCGTGCAGCGGCAGGTGCTCGAGCGCGCGGCCGGCCCGGTCGAGGGCCAGGAGGTGCTGCTGGTGAGGGTGGAGATCGCGCCCGGCACGGCAACCGGGCGCCATTCCCATCCCGGCATCGAGACGGGCTACGTCGTCGCAGGCGAGGTGGTGATGCAGGTCGACGGCGAGTCCCCCAGGACCCTCGTTCCCGGCGACTCCTATCTCATCCCCGCGGGGCGCATCCACGACGTTCGCGTCGTGGGCGGGCGGCCGGCGAGGGCGCTCGCCACGTTCGTCGTCGAGCGCGGCAAGCCGCTCGCCACGCCCGCCGCTCCCTGAGGCGCTGGCGCTTCAGGCGAGCAGGATCGGGCTCGCGTAGCGGGCCGCCAGCCACGCCGATATGGCCCCGACCTCCTCGGCGCATACGGAGTGCGGCATCGGGTAGGTGTGCCAATCGGGGGCGAGGCCGCGCGAGGCGAGCGTCGCCCGCGAGGACTCGGCGAGCGCCAGGGGCACGACCGGGTCCTGCGTGCCGTGCGCCATGAAGACCGGGACGCGCTCGTTCGCGTCGCTCGACTCGCGGTCGAGGGTCTCGGCGAGCGGCAGGTAGGTCGAAAGCGCCAGGATCCCGGCCAGGGCCTCGGTGTGCCGCAGCCCCGTGTGCAGCGCGATCGCGCCCCCCTGCGAGAAACCCGCGAGGACGATGCTGCCCGCCGCGATCCCGCGCGACTTCTCGCGGGCGAGGAAGGCCTCGACCTGCGCCTGCGACTGGCGGATGCCCGCCTCGTCCGGGAGCCTGCCGATGTCCGCCATCGCGATGTCGTACCAGGCGCGCATGGCGTAGCCGTTGTTGATCGTCACGGGGCGCACGGGGGCGTTGGGGAAGATGAAGCGCAGCGGCAGGTCCTCGGGCAGGTCCAGCTCGCGGACGATGGGCACGAAGTCCCAGCCGTCGGCGCCCAGGCCGTGCATCCAGATGACCGTGCCGCGGGGATCGGCGCCGGTGGCGAGTTCGATGTGCGAGAGCAGTTCCATTCTCTAGGGCCTCGGGGGACGGATGGCGGACTTGGGGCGGAAGGCCTTCACCACTTCCTCGCGCGTCTCGAGGTAGGGCCCGCCGAGGAGGTCGACGCAGTAGGGCACCGCCGCGAAGATCCCGGCCACGCGCGGGCGGCCCTCGGCGTCCTTCGCGCCCTCGAGCGTCTCGCGGATGGACTTGGGCTGCCCGGGGAGGTTCAGGATGAGCGCGCTTGCCCGGACCACCGCGACCTGGCGCGAGAGGATCGCGGTCGGCACGAACTCCAGGCTGATGCGGCGCATCTGCTCGCCGAAGCCGGGCATCTCCCGGTCGGCCACCGCGAGGGTCGCCTCCGGCGTCACGTCGCGTGGCGCGGGGCCCGTTCCCCCGGTGGTGATCACCAGGTGGCAGCCGGCGCGGTCGACGAGCTCGATGAGCGTGGCCTCGATGGTGGCACGCTCGTCGGGGACCAGCCGGCGCTCGAAGCGGATCGGGTTGAGGAGGGCGCCCGCGAGCCAGGCTTCGAGCGCGGGAATCCCCTCGTCGCGGTAGACGCCCTGCGAGGCGCGATCGCTCGTGGCCACGAGGCCGATGGTGACGCTGTCGTGGGCGTTCATGGCCCGCGCTTCGCGTCGTGCTGCAGGATCTCGTTGATCGCCTGGAAGAGCTCCCGGTAGCGCTTCGGCGGCAGCTCCGCCAGGCGCTCCGCGGCGGCGGCCGCGGCCAGCTCGTGCAGGCGCTTCGCGTCGGCGGCCGGGTGCTCCTCGACGAACCGCTCCACGTTGCCGGGGTCGGCCAGGATGTCGGCGCGCCAGCGCTCGGCGCGGTGGAAGAGGGCCGTCTGCAGGTGGCTGGGCGCGTGCAGTGCCCCGAGCTGCGCGGCGATGGGCGCGCAGTCCATGTCGCGCATGATGCGACCGATGTACTGGAGCTGGCGCCGGATGGCCTCGTGCTTCGTCATCGCCCGGCAGTCGGTGACGGCCTCGCGCAGGTCGTCGGGCATCTCGATGCGGGCAAGCTGGTCGGCGCGCAGCCGGGTGAGGGCCTTGCCGAGGTCCTGGAGGTCGTGCGCCTGCCGTTTGCGGCGGGTTTTGCTGATAAGATTCTCGTCGCTCATCTGGTCTTCTGTTTCGCCGGTTCGGGCGCACGGCGAGCCGCTGAAGTTTAGAGGTTTTGGCGGCACCGCGCGCGAACCGGCCGTCTTCCACACCCTGCCGACATGCCCGACACGCCCTCCGCCCCGGCGCTTCCCCTCGATCGTCCCGCCCTGCAATCGGCCGCGCTGCGCGCGCTGGAGCTCGCCCGGGAACGCGGCGCGAGCGACGCCGAGGCCGAGTGCTCCGCCTCCGTCGGCCAGTCGGTGACCGTGCGCCTGGGCGAGGTGGAGACCGTCGAGTACAACCGCGACAAGGCCCTGGCAGTGACCGTGTACTTCGGGCAGCGGCGGGGCAACGCGAGCACGTCGGACCTGTCGGCCGACTCGATCCGGCGGACCGTGGAGGCCGCGTGCGCGATCGCCCGGCACACCGCGCCGGACGAGGCCGCGGGCCTGCCGGAGGCCGAGCGCCTTTTCCGCGGCGAGGCCCCGGGCCTGGACCTCTTCCACCCCTGGGGCCTTCCGGTCGAGGCGGCCATCGCCCTCGCGCGGCAGACGGAGGACGCGGCGCGCGCCGTCGACCGGCGCATCATGAATTCCGAGGGCGCGACGGTTTCCTCCTGGGACGCCGACTTCGTCTTCGCGAACTCGCTGGGCTTCGTCGGCGGCTTCCCGTCGTCGCGCGCGAGCATCGGCTGCGGGGTCATCGCCACCGAAGGCGACGCGATGCAGCGCGACTACTGGTACAGCTCCGAGCGCGACCCGGCCCGCCTGGAGGCGGCCACGGCCGTGGGACGGCGGGCGGGCGAGCGCGCCGTGCGCCGGCTGGGGGCGCGCCGCGTGGCCACGGCCGAGGTGCCCGTGCTCTTCGAGGCCAACGTGGCCGGCTCGCTCATCGGCCATTTCGTGAGCGCGGCCAGCGGCTCGAGCCTGTACCGCCGCTCCTCCTTCCTGCTGGATGCCGCGGGCAAGCCCGTCTTCTCTCCCCTCGTGAACCTCGACGAGCAGCCGCACCTGCCGGGGGCGATGGGCAGCTGCTGGTTCGACGGGGAGGGGGTGGCCACGAGCGCGCGCCGCGTGGTGGACGCGGGCGTGCTCACCGGCTATTTCCTCTCGACCTACTCGGCCCGCAAGCTCGGTCTCGAGACGACGGGCAACGCCGGCGGAAGCCACAACCTCGTCCTCGCGCCGGGAGCGGAGGATTTCGAGGGGCTCGTGCGCGCCATGGGCCGCGGGCTCGTCGTGACGGAGATGATGGGGCAGGGGGTGAACCCCGTGACCGGCGACTACTCGCGCGGCGCCGTGGGGTTCTGGGTCGAGGGCGGGGAGATCCGCTACCCGGTCGAGGAAGTGACGATCGCCGGGAACCTGCGCGACATGTACCGCGGCATTTCCGCCGTCGGCCGCGACGTGCTGGTGCGCGGCTCGCGCTCGACGGGCTCCATCCTCGTCGATCGCATGACGGTCGCGGGGGATTGAACCGGGCGCCTCCCCCTCCGGGGCGCGCAATTGGAGAGGAGATCGACATGGAACGCAGGAAATTCCTGAATGGCGCCGGCGCCGGCATGGCCGGCATCCTGGCCACCGCGAGCGCCCCGGCCTTCGCGCAGGGCGCCGGCGAGGTGAAATGGCGCCTGGCTTCGAGCTTCCCCAAGAGCCTGGACACGATCTTCGGCGCCTCCGAGTTCCTCGCCAGGCGCGTCGCGGACGCCTCCGGCGGAAAGTTCCAGATCCGTCCCTTCGCCGCGGGCGAGATCGTGCCCGGCCTGCAGGTGGCCGATGCCGTCTCCAACGGGACGGTCGAGTGCGGCCACACGGCCTCGTACTACTACATCGGCAAGGACCCGACCTTCGCGCTCGGCACGACCGTTCCCTTCGGCCCCAACGCCCGCCAGTTCAACTCGTGGTGGGTGCAGGGCGGGGGCGAGGCGCTGATGAACGAGTTCTACCGCGAGCACAACCTCCACGGCCTTCTGTGCGGCAACACGGGGGCCCAGATGGGCGGCTGGTTCCGCAAGGAGATCAAGTCGGCCGCGGACCTCAAGGGGCTCAAGATCCGCATCGCGGGACTCGCCGGCCAGGTGCTCTCGAAGCTGGGCGCGGTCCCCCAGCAGATCGCCGGCGGCGAGATCTACCAGGCGCTCGAGCGTGGCACGATCGACGCGACGGAATGGGTGGGCCCGTACGACGACGAGAAGCTCGGCTTCAACAAGGTGGCCAAGTACTACTACTACCCCGCCTTCTGGGAGGGCGGCGCGGCGCTGCAGGTGTTCGTGAACGCCAAGGCCTGGGAGGGGCTCCCGAAGGAGTACCGCGCCATCCTGGAGGCGGCCACCGCCGAAGCCAACACCTGGATGCTCACGCGCTACGACACCCAGAACTCCGGCGCGCTCAGGCGCATGGTCGGCGGCGGCACGCAGCTGCGCGCCTTCCCGCGCACGGTCATGGACGCCTGCTACAGGGAGTCGCTCGCGCTCTACACGGAGATTTCCGCGAAGAACCCGAAGTTCGCCAAGGTCCACGGCCACATGATGAAGTTCCTCGAGGAGCAGATCCTGTGGTTCCGGGTGGCCGAGGCGAACTACGACAGCTACATGCAGACGGGGCGCAAGGCGCCCGCGAAGGCGGCACCGGCGAAGTAGCCCGCCTCGGGCCCGTCTCCTATTCCGTCTTCGGCGCGGCGCCGCCGAGGGCCTTCTGCAGGTCCTCGGCCTCCTTGTCGTCGGCCGCCCGGTCCTGGGCCGGCTGCTCGAGCCGGATCTCGACGTTCTCGATGTCCACTTTCCGCTTCTGCTCGGGGTCGAAGAGGCCGGTCATCCCGGGGAACGCGACGACCAGGCCGAGGGCGAGGAGCTGCACGCCCACGAACGGGACGACTCCCCTGTAGATGTCCGCCGTGGCGATCGCCTTCGGCGCGACGCTGCGCAGGTAGAAGAGCGAGAAGCCGAAGGGCGGCGTGAGGAAGGAGGTCTGCATGTTCATGCCGATCATGATCCCGAACCACACCGGGTCGATGCCGAGCTTGATCGCGACGGGCCCCAGCAGCGGCAGCAGGATGAACGCGATCTCGAAGAAGTCGATGAAGAAGCCGAGCACGAACACGATCAGGTTCACGACGACGAGGAACCCGAGCGCGCCGCCGGGCACGAGCGCGAAGAGCCGCTCCACCCACAGGTCGCCCTCGACGGCGCGGAAGACGAGCGCGAAGACGGTCGAGCCGACGAGGATGAACATCACGAAGGTGGTCAGCTTCGCCGTCTGGTCCATGGCCTGGTTGAGGAGCGGCCAGGTGAGCCGGCGCCTGGCGATGGCCAGGGCGAGCGCCCCCACGGCGCCCATGGCGCCGCCCTCGGTGGGCGTGGCAATGCCCAGGAAGATCGTCCCCAGGACGAGGAAGATGAGGACGAGCGGCGGGACCATCGCAAGCAGGGCGTGCCGGTAGAGCGCCGCGCCGCGAAGCGTCCGCGCCTCCGGCGGCAGGGCCGGCACGGCCTGCGGCCGGAGAATCGACACGAGGAGGACGTACCCCATGAGCAGGGCGACCAGCACGAGTCCCGGCGCGAGGGCCCCGGCATACATGTCCCCGACCGAGGCGCCGAGCACGTCGGCGAGCACGATGAGCACGATCGAGGGCGGGATGATCTGCGCCAGCGTGCCGGAGGCGCAGATGACGCCGCTCGCGATCCGCCTGTCGTAGCCGTAGCGCAGCATCACCGGCAGCGAGATGAGGCCCATCGCGATGACGGAGGCGGCGATGACGCCGGTCGTCGCGGCCAGGAGCGCGCCCACGAGGATGACGGCGTACGCCACGCCGCCGCGCACCGGGCCGAAGAGCTGGCCGATGGAGTCGAGCAGGTCCTCGGCCATGCCGGTGCGCTCGAGGACGATACCCATGAACGTGAAGAACGGGATCGCCATCAGCAGCTGGTTGGACATGATGCCGAAGAGCCGCTGCGGCAGCGCCTGCATGAGCTCGGGCTGCAGCATCCCGAGCTCGAAGCCGATGAACGCGAAGACGATCCCGTTGGCCGCGAGCGCGAAGGCGACCGGGTAGCCCAGCAGCAGGAGCGCCGCCAGCATGGCGAACATGAGGGGCGCCATGAGCTCCAGGGCCACGCCTCAGCCCTCGCCGCCCGTCGGGTTTTCGTGCCCGGGCGCCTGTCCGGGCGGGTGCCAGTCGTGTCCGCCGCGCAGGAAGGCCGCCCGCTTGATCGTCTCCGCGATCCCTTGCAGGATGAGCAGGGCGAATCCCGCGGGAATGAGCAGCTTCACGGGCCAGCGCAGGAGCCCGCCGGCGTCCGTGGACACCTCGTTCTCGCGCCACGAGAGCAGGAAGGCGTCCCAGCCGTACCAGAGGATGATCGCGGACACCGGCAGCAGCATGAAGACGGCGCCGAAGATGTCGATCCAGGCTTGGGCGCGCCGCGAAAGGCGCCCGGCCACGAGGTCGATGCGCACGTGGGCGCCCTCGCGGAGCGCGTAGCCCGCGCCGAGGAGGAAGATCGCCGAGAAGAGGTACCACTGCACCTCGAGCCAGGCGTTGGAGCCGGCATTGAAGCCGTAGCGCGCCCCGGCGTTGCCCGCGCTGATGAGCACGGCGGCGAGCACCAGCCAGTACACCATCCGGCCGACCGCGCCGTTGAGGGCGTCGATCCACGTGGCGATTCTCAGGAGCGGGGCCAAGCTCATTCCTCGTGGCGCGGGCGGGACAAGGCGACGATTATAGGCGAAGGCCACGCGGGGCCGCGTGGTAGAATCCTCCACGCTTTCAATCACTTCCCTTGAGGCCCCGACCAACGCCGGGCCCGCCCATGTTCCCCGACACGCACACCATCGCTTCCGTAGATCCCGTGATCTGGCAGGCCATCCGCGACGAGTACCGGCGCCAGGAAGGCGACCTGGAGCTCATCGCCTCCGAGAACTACGCAAGCCCCGCGGTGCTCGCCGCCCAGGGCACGGTGCTCACCAACAAGTACGCCGAGGGCTACCCCGGCAAGCGCTACTACGGCGGCTGCGAGTTCGTCGACGTGGCCGAGAACCTCGCCATCGAGCGCGTGAAGAAGCTCTTCGGCGCCGAGTACGCCAACGTGCAGCCGCACTCGGGCTCGCAGGCGAACCAGGCCGTCTACATGGCGATGCTCAAGCCCGGCGACACCATCCTCGGGATGTCGCTCGCCCACGGCGGGCACCTCACGCACGGCGCGACGGTGAACCTCTCCGGCAAGCTCTACCACTCCGTGGCCTACGGCCTGGGCGAGTCCGAGGAGATCGACTACGACCAGGTGCGCGACCTCGCGCGGGAGTTCAACCCGCGCATGATCGTCGCGGGCGCCTCCGCCTACGCGCTGCGCGCCGACTGGCAGCGCTTCCGCGACATCGCCGACGAGGTGGGATCCCTGCTCATGGTCGACATGGCGCACTACGCGGGCCTGGTGGCCGCGGGGCTCTACCCCAATCCCGTGGGCATCGCCGACTTCGTGACCAGCACCACGCACAAGACGCTCCGCGGCCCGCGCGGCGGCATCATCCTCGCCGCCGCCGAGCACGAGAAGGCGCTCAACTCGGCGATCTTCCCGGCGATCCAGGGCGGGCCCCTCATGCACGTGATCGCCGCCAAGGCGGTCGCGTTCAAGGAGGCGCTGGAGCCCGCGTTCAAGGCCTACCAGGCGCAGGTCCTCGCCAACGCGAGGAAGATGGCCGAGACCCTCACGCAGCGGGGCCTTCGCATCGTCTCCGGTCGCACCGAGAGCCACCTCTTCCTCGTCGACCTGCGCGCGAAGAAGGTCACGGGCAAGGACGCGGAGACCGCGCTCGGAAAGGCCAACATCACGGTGAACAAGAACTCGATCCCGAACGACCCGGAGAAGCCCTTCGTCACCAGCGGCATCCGCGTGGGCTCGCCCGCCATGACCACGCGCGGCCTCGGGGAGGTCGAGGCCGCGGAGGTCGCGAACCTGGTCGCCGACGCCCTCGAGGCCCACGCCGACGACGCGGGGCTCGCCGCAGTGCGCGCGAAGGTGAACGCGCTGTGCGCGCGCTTCCCGGTCTACGGCCCTGCGATGCGGGCCACCTACGGCCTCGCCTGAGGCCGGCGCCGGAGCCCCGCGATGAAATGCCCCTTCTGCGGCGCCGAGGACACCCAGGTCATCGACTCGCGCGTGAGCGAGGAGGGCGATTCGATCCGCCGCCGCCGCCGCTGCCAGGTCTGCTCCAAGCGCTTCACGACCTACGAGACGGCCGAGCTGCGCATGCCGCAGATCGTGAAGGGCAACGGCCAGCGCGAGGACTTCTCCTCGGCGAAGCTGCGCACCGGATTCCAGCGCGCGCTGCACAAGCGGCCCGTCACCACGGAGCTGGTGGATGCCGCCATCACGCGCATCGAGCAGAAGCTCCTCGCCCTGGGCGAGCGCGAGGTCGACTCGCGCCGGCTGGGGGAGATGGTGATGGAGGAGCTCAGGAAGCTCGACAAGGTGGCCTACATCCGCTTCGCCAGCGTCTATCGCAGCTTCTCGGACGTCGACGACTTCCGCGACGCGATCCGCGAGGTGCGGGACAAGTAGGGTGAGCTTCTCCGCCGAGGACCATGCCCTGATGGCGCGCGCCCTGGCGCTCGCGGCCCGCGGGCGCGACACGGCCACGCCGAACCCGAACGTGGGGTGCGTGATCGCGCGCGGCGGCCGCATCCTCGGCGAGGGCTGGCACGCGCGCGCCGGGGAGGCGCACGCGGAGGCCATGGCGCTCGCCGCCTGCCGCGAGGGCGCCGGGGGCGCCACCGTGTACGTCACGCTCGAGCCCTGCAGCCACCAGGGCCGCACGCCCCCTTGCGCCGACGCCCTCGCCGCGGCCCGCGTGGGCCGTGTCGTGGCCGCGCTCGAGGATCCCAATCCCCTCGTGAAGGGCAAGGGCTTCGCGAGGCTGCGGGCGGCCGGCATCGCGGTGGAAACCGGGCTCCTGGCCGCCGAGGCCCGCGAGGCCCACCTCGGCTTCCTCGCGCGCATGTCGCGAGGCCGGCCGTGGATGCGGCTCAAGTGCGCCGCCTCGCTCGACGGGCGCATCGCCCTCGCGAGCGGCGAGAGCCGCTGGATCACCGGCGAGGACGCGCGGCGGGACGTGCACCTGATTCGCGCGCGCTCCTGCGCCATGCTCACCGGCATCGGCACGGTGCTGCGCGACGACCCGGAGCTCACGGTGCGCCACGTCCCCTGCTCGCGCCAGCCGCGGCGCGTGGTGATCGACAGCCGCCTGGAGCTCCCGCCGCATGCGAGGATCCTCGCCGGCGAGCCGCCCCTCGTGCTCACGGTGAGCGAGGACGGCGCGCGGCGGCGCGCGCTCGAGGCGCTAGGCGCCGAGGTCGTGACCGTGCCGGCGGAGGGCCGCAAGACCGACCTTGCCGCGGTGGCGCGCCTGCTCGCCGAGCGCGGCTTCAACGAGGTGACCGTCGAGACCGGGGCGAAGCTGAACGGCTCGCTCCTTCGCGCCGGCCTGGTCGACGAGATCGTGCTCTACCTGGCGCCGCTGCTGATGGGCGACGCGGCCCAGGGCCTCTTCGCCCTTCCCGAATTCGCCGCGCTCGGCGAGGCGCCGCGCGCACGCGTCGTGGACGTGCGCGCCGTCGGCGCCGACCTGCGCCTGACCGCGCGGCTGGAGAACTGAACGTGGCCGACGAAGGAGCCCTCGAATAATGTTCACCGGCATCGTGACCGCCATCGGCCGCATCGCCTCCGCGAGGCCGCACGGGGACGGCCTGAGGCTGCGCATCGACGCGCCCGGGTTCGGGATGGAGGAAGTCGCGCTCGGCGACTCGATCGCGCTCCAGGGCGTGTGCCACACGGTGGTGGCGAAGGACGCGGGCGGGTTCGAGGTGGATACCTCGGCCGCGACGCTCGCCGTCACCACCGGCCTCGACGAGGGCCGGGAGGTGAACCTCGAGAAGTCGCTCACCCTCGCCGACCGGCTGGGCGGCCACCTCGTGAGCGGCCACGTGGACGGGGTGGGATCCGTCGTCGCCTTCGAGGACCTGGGGGGCAGCTGGCGCCTCGAGGTCGAGATGCCACGAGAGCTTCGGCGCTACGTGGCGCGCAAGGGCTCGATCGCGGTGGACGGCGTGAGCCTCACGGTGAACGCGGTGGCGGGAAGCCACTTCGAGGTGAACATCATCCCGCACACCCGGGCGGTCACGACCCTCCGGCGGCTCGCGCCGGGCAGTCCCGTGAACCTCGAGGTCGACATGACCGCGAGGTACCTCGAGCGCCTGGTGGGCGAGCGCGACTAGGGGCGCTCGCCCCCCGCGTCAGTTCAGCTTGTCCTGGAACTTGACCTCGGTCGCCTGGGACGCGCCGGGCTTCTTCACCCGCACGAGGAAGTTGTAGGTCGACTTCGGGGCCAGCCGGACATAGGCGCCGTAGCTCGTGGCGCCGGCGACCGTCGCGGCCTCCAGGGCCTTCTTCTGCCTGCCCATCCCGAGTTGCTCGTACTCGAAGTCGACCGTCGCGCCGGTGACCTGCGCCTGGCTCGCCGAGTCGAAGACGGAGACGTTGACGTGCCAGTAACCGCTGCCGCCCGGGATGCCGCCGTGCATCGTGGCCTCGGGGGAGCCCGCGGGGAACGCGCGCATCTGCTCGGCGCTCAGGCGGCCGAGGTAGATGTCCATGCCGCCCGCCGAGGCCCGGTGCATGCCGGCCGCGGAGGGCGCCGGCGCGGAGGCCGCCTTGGCCGCAGGCTTCGTCGCCCCCGTCGGGTCGAACAGGTAGAGCACGGCGCTGCGGATCTCGCCGTCGGTGAGATCCGCCTTGCCGCCGCGCGGGGGCATGCCGCCGTGCCCGCGTACCGCGGAAAGCGCGAGGGCGTCGATGCCGCGGCTCATGCGCGGCGCCCACGCGTTCTTGTCGCCAGGCCTGGGCGCGTTGGCCGTGCCCGCTTCGTGGCAGCGACCGCACTGCGACTTGACCACCTCCGCCCCGGTGCGCTCCGCGGCGAAGGCGGGCAGGGCGGCGGCCGCGGCGAGCCCCGCGACGAGCGCGATGGCCCGGTTCATCGATGGCGCATGGGTGGAACGCCGGCGGGAATTCGTGTTGTCCATGGGGTCTCCTCCTCGTCTTGCGGAAATCGGGGTTTCCTGATCCGAACGAAACACCTTACGCCGCATGGGCCTTTTGACCTAGGGCAAGCCCGCGGGAGAAAGACGCGGCGGAGGCGGGAGGACGCCCAATCGGGCAAAATAGAGGGCCAGTCCGGAGGCCCGCCTTGAACATCAGCCCAACCGCAGAGATCATCGACGATATCCGCCTCGGCCGGATGGTCGTGCTCGTCGATGCCGAGGACCGCGAGAACGAGGGCGACCTCGTCCTGGCGGCCGATTTCGTGACGCCCGAGGCCATCAACTTCATGGCCACCCACGCGCGCGGGCTCATCTGCCTCACCCTCTCCGAGGAGCGCTGCCGGCAGCTGGCGCTTCCCCTCATGGTGAGCGACAACCGCTCCCCCCACGGGACCGCATTCACGGTGTCCATCGAGGCCGCCACGGGGGTGAGCACCGGGATCTCCGCGGCCGATCGCGCGCGCACGGTCCGGGTGGCGGTGGCCAAGCACGCCAAGCCCTCCGACATCGTGCAGCCGGGCCACATCTTCCCGGTGATGGCCCAGAACGGGGGCGTGCTGGTGCGCGCCGGCCACACCGAGGCGGGCTGCGACCTCGCCGAGCTCGCCGGCCTCACGCCGGCGGCGGTCATCTGCGAGGTGATGAAGCCGGACGGGGAGATGGCCCGCCTGCCCGACCTGGTCGAATTCGCCGCCCGTCACCAGCTCAAGCTCGGCACGATCGCCGACCTCATACGGCATCGCGGCGTGAACGAGAAGCTGATCGAGCGCGTGGCCGACCGGCCGATCGCCACCCCCTACGGCCCGTTCCGCCTGTGCGTCTACCACGACAGCGCCGCGAACGAGTTGCACTACGCGCTCGTGCGGGGCGAGCCCTCGCCGGAGCGCCCGGTCCTGGTCCGGGTGCACGAGCCCTTCCATTCCATCGACGTCTTCGACTTCGACGCGAGCCGCCACGCCTACTCGGTGCAGGACGCGATGCGCATCATCGCGCACCACAAGGAGGGCGTGATCGTGCTCCTGCGGCGTCACGAGACGGCCGACGAGATCCTGCAGCGCTTCTCCCCCTCGGTACCCGCCTCGCGAAGCGCGCGCAAGTGGGACCCGAAGCTGCACGGCATCGGCGCCCAGATCCTGCGCGACCTCGGCGTGGGCCGCATGCGCGTCCTCGCGCGGCCCAAGCGCATACCCAGCATGGCGGGATTCGGCCTCGAGGTGGTCGAGTACGTCTCGCCCGACGACGCCACGCAGGTGAAGGCCCTATGACGGCGTTCGCACCCGAGCTGAAGGGCGACGGGCTCTGCGTGGCCATCGTCTGGAGCCGGTTCAACGAGGACATCGTGCGCGAGCTCCTCACCGCGTGCGACCGGGAGCTCGTGAACCTGGGCGTCGCGCCGGCCGACATCGACGTGGTGAGCGTCCCGGGCGCGCTCGAGATCCCGCTCGCCCTTCAGTCGCTGGCCCTGCGCACGCGCGGCTTCGGCCGCCGCTACGACGCCCTGGTGGCGCTCGGCGCGGTGGTGCGGGGGGAAACCTACCACTTCGAGGTGGTCTCCAACGAGAGCGCGCGCGGCATCCTCGACGTCCAGCTGGAGACCGGGGTGCCCGTCGCCAACGCCGTGCTCACGACGAGCACGGAGGAGCAGGCGCGCGAGCGCGCGCCGGTGAAGGGGGCGGAGGCGGCCCGCGTGGCCGTCGAGATGGCCAACCTCCTGAAGGCGGTGAGCGGATGAGATCGCCCCGGCGCCGGGCGCGCGAGTTCGCGCTGCAGGGCCTCTACGAATGGCAGCTCACGGGCGCGAGCGCCGCCGAGATCGGCCGCCACCTCGCCGAGCTCGAGGGCTACGGCGCCGCCGACGAGGCCTTCCTGAAGGCCGAGGTCGCGGGCGTCATCGGGGAGGCGCAAGGGCTGCAGGCGCTCCTCGAGCCCCTCGCGGACCGCAAGTGGGCGGAAGTGAGCCCGGTGGAGAAGTCGATCCTGCTCATCGGCGCGTGGGAGATCGCGCACGCACCGGAGCTTCCCTACCGAGTGTCGATCAACGAGGCCATCGAGCTCGCCAAGCGCTTCGGCGGCACCGACGGGCACAAGTACGTGAACGGGATCCTCGACCGCGTGGCGGCCGCCGTCCGCCCCGAGGAAGTCGCCGCCGGTCGCACGGCGGAAAGGAAACCCAGGCAGGCTACGAAGGGCCGCACGGCGGCCCCTTCCCGAGGAAAGGCGCAGGCATGACCCGAAAATCCCCCGAATTCGACCTCATCGCGAGGCATTTCACGCGGCCGGCCGCCAACGCGGTGCTGGGCGTGGGCGACGACTGCGCCCTCGTGGACGTCTCGAACGGAATGGACCTCGCCGTCTCCACGGACACGATGGTCTCGGGCACGCACTTCTTCCCCGACGTGGATCCGGAAACGCTCGGCCACAAGGCGCTGGCGGTGAACCTCTCCGACATGGCGGCCATGGGCGCCATGCCCTACTGGGCCATGCTCGCCCTCACCGTGCCCGCCGTGAACCACGAGTGGCTGGCCAAGTTCGCCAAGGGATTCTTCGACCTCGCCGGGGAATTCGGCGTCTCGCTCATCGGCGGCGACACCACGAAGGGCCCCCTCACCATGACGGTCACCATCATGGGCGAGGTGCCGGCCGGGGCGGCGCTGCGGCGAAACGGCGCCAAGGTGGGCAACGACATCTGGGTGTCCGGCAACCTGGGCGACGCGGCGCTCGCGGTCGCGCACCGCCGGGGCCTGCTCGAGCTGTCGGAAGAGGACTACATGGAGGCGGTGATGCGCCTGTACGAGCCCACGCCGCGGGTGGCCCTGGGCCAGGCGCTGCGCGGCCTCGCCACGAGCGCCATCGACATCTCGGACGGACTGCTCGCCGACCTCGAGCACATCTGCGCCCTGTCGCACGTCGGCGCGACGGTCGAGGCCGACCGCCTGCCCGTCTCCGCCATCGGCGCGGCGCACATCGACTCCCCGGCGGGGCTGGCGGCGGTGGCCGCCGGCGGCGACGACTACGAGCTTTGCTTCACCGCGCCGGAGAATGCGCGCGATTCGATCGAGGACCTCACCGACATGCTCGGCGTCCCCCTCACGCGGATCGGCGAGATCCGCAAGGGCAAGGGCGTCTCCCTGCTGGGCGGCGACGGCAAGACGATCGCGGTCGACGGACGTGGATTCGACCACTTCACGGCGGCCTGACGCGCGCTTCCTGCTCGCGCATCCCGCGCATTTCATCGCCCTGGGGTTCGGCGCCGGCCTGGCCCCGCGCGCGCCGGGCACCGCGGGCACGCTCGCCGCGCTGGTCCTTTACTGGCTTCTCGAGCTGCTGCTCCACCCGCTCGCGATCGCGTTCCTCGCGGTGCCGCTCTTCTTCGTGGGCATCTGGGCCTGCGGCGTGGCCGGCCGCAACCTCGGCGTCCAGGACCACGGCGCCTTCGTGTGGGACGAGATGGTGGCCTTCCTGCCGCTCGCGGCGCTCGTCTCCGGGAGCCTCTTCCTCCAGGGGCTCGCGTTCGCGCTCTTCCGCCTCTTCGACATCTGGAAGCCGTTCCCCATCCGGCAGTTCGAGGCGCGCGTGAAGGGCGGCTTCGGCGTGATGCTGGACGACCTCCTGGCCGCCTGCTACGCCTACCTCGTGCTCGTCGTCGTGATCATCGCCGTCCATCGCCTGCCCCCCTCGCCGTGAAGCCCTGGCCCTATCCCCGCCTCGTCGCCCACCGCGGGGGCGGCTCCCTGGCCCCCGAGAACACGATCGCCGCCATCCGCCTCGGGCAGTCGCTCGGTTTCCGGGCGGCGGAGTTCGACGTGAAGCTCACCCGGGACGGCGTGGCGATCCTCCTGCACGACGCCACCCTCGACCGGACGACCTCGGGCACCGGGCACGCCGGCGAGCGCACCTGGGACGAGCTTGCGGGCCTCGACGCCGGCGGCTGGCTTGCGGAAGCGTTCCGCGGCGAGCCCATCGCGCGCTTCGACGAGGCGGCGCGGGTGCTGCGGGAGCGGGGCACGATGGCCAACATCGAGATCAAGCCGGCGCCGGGCATGGACCTCGAGACGGGCAGGGCGGTGGCCCGGCTCGCCGCCTCGCTCTGGGAAGGGGCACCGGTGGCCCCCTTGCTGTCCTCCTTCTCTGCCCAGGCGTTGATAGCAGCCCGGGAGGAGGCGCCCGGGCTCCCGCGCGGATTCATCGTCGGGGAGCCGACCGACGCCGACTTCGGTCGCCTGCGCGAGCTGGACGCCGTCTCCCTGCATTGCTCGCGGAAGGCGGCGTCTGCGGAAATGGTCGCGCGCGCGCACGGTGCCGGCTGCCGGCTCCTCGTCTGGACGGTGAACGATCCGCCCGAGGCGAAGCGCCTCCTGTCGTGGGGGGCCGACGGCATCATCACCGACAACCTGCGGCAGTTCGCCTCGCGCTTCCCGGAACTCCTCTAGCAGGATCTTGTTCCATCAGTGCCTTGCGCGCCATTGTTGAGGCGCAGCCGCAGGAACTATTGCCAAGGCACTGATTTCGTGCCTAATATGGCCGGACAATCTCCCCGTGCCCCCCGGCGTCGCCGGGCGGTCCATCGTCCACAGGAAAATCCGGCAGGCGCGCGTGGCCCGTATCGCGGTCTTCAACCAGAAGGGTGGCGTCGGCAAGACGACGACGGCGCTCAACCTCGCCGCCGCGCTCTCCGCCCGGGGCGCGTCGCCGATCGCGATCGACCTCGACCCGCAGGCCCACCTGTCGGCCATCGCTGGCGCCTCGGCCGTCTCGCCCGATTCGAGCATCTATGCCTTCTACCGCGACGCGCGGTCGCTCTCGTCGCTGGCGGTCGACTCCCCGCTCGGCTGGCCGGTGATTCCCTCCCACCTGGAGCTGGCGAAGGTCGACACCCAGTTCGGCAAGGGTCCCAATGTCCTGGGCCGCCTGCGCGCGGGGCTCGTGCGCGACCGGCTCGGGGAGGGCTGCTGCGTCGTCATCGACTGCTGCCCGATGCTGGGGGTGCTTTCGCTGTCGGCCATCTTCGCGGCCGACCGCGTGCTCGTGCCCGTTTCCGCGGACTACCTGGCGGTGAAGGGAGCGCTGCAGGTGGAGCGCACCCTGAACGCCCTCGCGCGGGTCGTCGGCCGGCGCATCGAGCGGCGCTTCGTCATCACCCGCTTCGACGGGCGGCGCAAGATGTCCTGGGACATCCTCGAGACCTTCCGCAAGCGCTTCGGCCCGGACCTCGCCGAATGCCGCATCTCGGAGAACGTGAGCATCGCCGAGAGCCCCTTCAGCGACCGCGACGTCTTCGCGCACGCCCCGGCGAGCCGCGGGGCGGCCGACTACGCGGCGCTCTTCGAGGAGCTCGAGTCCTGCGGGTTCTTCGGGGAGGCGCCCCTGCGCACCGAGCCCCTCGCGGCCGTCGCCTAGCCCGCCCCGCCGTCGCCCCGGCGGCCCTCGTCGGCGATGAGCGTGATGACGCCCTCGACGTCGGAAGTGTCGGCCTGGGCCGCCTCCAGCAGCTCGCGCGCCTCGATCACCGTGCAATGGTGGTAGACCTGCCGCAGCTTGCGCTCGGCCTCGTCCCGGTCGCGTCCCTGGATCGTGAGGTTGTCGACGACGGAGCCCCCGCGGGTGCGGATGCGGAAGCCGAACTTCTTCATTTCCACCTGCATGACGGCGCCTCCCGGGACGGGCCCCGGGAGGCCGTCTACGCGGCGATGGCCTGGGGCTTGTGAAGTTTCGCGTCGAGGTCCCGGAGCGCCGTCCGGAGCCCTTCCTCGACCACCGGGTGGTAGAAGGGCATCTCGAGCATTGCGGCGACCGTCATTCTGTTCGCTGCCGCCCAGGCGAGCAAGTGCCCGATGTGCTCGGCCGCCGGTCCCGCCATCTCGGCGCCCAGGAAGCGGCCGGTGGCGCGGTCGGCGTAGACCCGCAGGTGGCCGCGGTTCCGGCGCATGACGCGCGCGCGTCCCTGGTCCTCGAAGGAGACCTCTCCCGCCTCGAAGGTGCCGGGCGCGAGCTTCTCGTAGCCGCCTCCCACGATGGCGATCTGCGGGTCGGTGAAGACCACGGCGAGGGGCATGCGCCGCTTGCCGGGCTCCACGGCCGGCAGGCGAGCGGCGTTGTCGCCCGCGATCCGGCCCTCGTCCGCGGCTTCGTGCAGCAGCGGGATGAAGTTCGAGGCGTCGCCGGCGATGAAGAGGCTGGTGTCGCCCACGCGCAGCGTGGCCGGGTCGAAGCGCGGCACGCCGGCCGCGTCGAGCTCGAGCGAGAGCGTCTCCAGCCCCAGGCCGTCGACGTTGGGCCGGCGGCCGGTCGCCGCGAGCACGTAGTCGAAGGACTCCGTGCGCACGGCGCCGTCCAGGCGCGTGTACTCCACCTCGATGCCGTCGGTGATCCGGGCGACGCGCTTCACGTGCGCGTCCGGGTCGAGGTAGAGCTCCGGGGAGATCGATTTCAGGAACGCTTCGCGCACCACCGGGTCCGCGAGCGGCCCCACGCGCCCGCCGCGGCCGAGCACGACCACGCGCACGCCCAGGCGCGCGAGCGACTGGCCGATTTCCAGCCCGATCACGCCGGGGCCGAACACGGCCACCGAGCGGGGCAGGGTGTCCCACGAGAAGACGTCGTCGTTCACGACCAGCCGGTCGCCGGCGCCCTGCAGCATCGCGGGGATGGCGGGACGGGAGCCCGTGGCGATGACGATCGCGCGCGCCGACACGCGGGTATGCCCGCCGATATCGAGCGTGTTCCGGTCGACGAAATGCGCCTTGCCGGCGATGCGGTCGGAGGCCGGGATCCTCTCCACGCCCTCGAGCACGAAGCCCACGAAGCGGTCGCGCTCGCTGCGCACGCGGGCCATGACCTCGCGGCCGTCCACCCGCTTGGCTCCGTCGACGTGCACGCCGAACCCCGGGGCATCGTCGATGGCGTGCGAGGCCTCGGCCGCGGCGATGAGGAGCTTGGAGGGCATGCAGCCCACGCGCGCGCAGGTCGTGCCGTACGGGCCTTCCTCGATGACGAGCGCGCGCGCGCCGCGGGCGCGGGCGGCCCGGTAGGCTGCGAGGCCGGCGGTGCCGGCGCCGATCACGGCGACGTCGACGGTGATGTTCTTCATGGCTTCTCTCCCAGGTTCGAGTTTGCGCGGGCCGGCCGGTGGACCGGCCCGTGCCTTGCGTCACTTACGCGGCGAGCTTCTGGCCCGACGCGAACCAGGCGGCGAGCTCGTCGGCGCCCCCGACGTGGCGGCCCCCGATGAAGACCTGCGGGGCGGTGCCGCGGCCGGAGACCGCGCGGATCGTCGAGAAGGTGACGGCCTTGCCGAGCGCCACTTCCTCGTAGGCCACGCCGTGCGCCTCCAGCAGCGCCTTGGCGCGGGCGCAGTGGGGGCAGCCGGGCTTGGTGAAGATCACGGCGGGCTCGGGCGCCGTGGCGCCGGGCGCGAGGTACCGCAGCATCGTGTCGGCGTCGGAGACCTCGAACGGGTCGCCTTCCTTCTCGGGCTCGATGAACTGCTTCACGATGACCCCGTCCTTCACCAGCATCGAGTAGCGCCACGAGCGCTTGCCGAAGCCCAGGCTCGCCTTGTCGACGAGCATGCCCATCTTCCCGGTGAACTCGCCGTTGCCGTCCGGGATGAAGGTCACGCCGGGCGCGTCCTGGTCCTTCTGCCACTCGGACATCACGAAGCCGTCGTTCACGGAAAGGCACACGATCTCGTCGACGCCCAGCTTCGAGAACGTGGGCGCGAGCTCGTTGTAGCGCGGCAGGTGGGTCGTGGAGCAGGTGGGCGTGTAGGCGCCGGGCAGGGCGAAGACGATCACCGTCTTGCCGGCGAAGATCTCGTCGGTCGTCACGTCCTTCCACTGGTTGTCCTGGCGGGTGCGGAACGTGACGGCGGGTACGCGCTGGCCTTCCTTGTGCTGAAGCATCTCGGGTCTCCGGGGTGGTTGATAAGGTAATGAACGAATTCTAGGTGCCGCTGATTGATTCGGCCAATTAATTATGGTTATACTTTCCATAGCCCACCCCAATCGAGCACCCCATGACCCTCACCGAGCTCAAGTACGTCGTCGCCCTGGCCCAGGAGCGCCACTTCGGCCGCGCCGCGCAGAAGTGCTTCGTCACCCAGCCCACCCTGTCGCTCGCCCTCGCCAAGCTCGAGGACGAGCTGGGCGTGCGCCTCTTCGAGCGCAACAAGAACGAGGTGCTGGTCACGCCCATGGGGGCGGGGATCGTCGAGCAGGCGCGGCGGGTCCTCGACGAGGCGGGCAAGATCGCCTCGCTCGCGAAGGGGGCCCAGGACCAGCTCGCGGGAGCCCTGCGGCTGGGCGTCATCCCGACCATCGGGCCCTACCTGCTGCCGGAGCTGG
The DNA here is from genome assembly GCA_044230355.1 of Usitatibacteraceae bacterium. Taxonomy (GTDB): domain Bacteria; phylum Pseudomonadota; class Gammaproteobacteria; order Burkholderiales; family Usitatibacteraceae; genus FEB-7. The sequence goes on from JBGARD010000008.1 coordinate 68,203, forward strand.
TGCCGATCCTGCGCCGGCGCGCGCCGCACATGCCACTCATCCTCGAGGAGAACTTCACCGGCAGCCTCGTGCCGATGCTGCGCGACGGCGAGATCGACGCGGCCCTCATCGCGCTGCCTTTCACCGTGACGGGGGTGAAGACGCGCACGCTCTACGAGGAGCCCTTCAGCGTCGTGGTGCCGGAAGGGCACGCCTGGGCGAAGAAGAAGCGGGTGCGGCCCGACGAGCTCTCGGGCGAGAGCCTGCTGGTGCTCAACGCGGGCCACTGCTTCCGCGAGCAGGTGCTCGAGGCCTGCCCCGGGCAGGCCAACACCGCCAGCCCGGAGGGGCGTTCCGGGAGCTCCCTCGAGACGATCCGCAACATGGTCGCCTCGGGCCTTGGCGTGAGCGTCCTGCCCGACACCGCGCTGCAGGCGCGCTACGCGAACAAGCTGGTGAAGGTGATCCCGTTCACCGAGCCGGTGCCCTCGCGCAAGGTGGCGATCGCCTGGCGCGCGAGCTTCTCGCGGCCGAAGGCCGTGGAAGCGGTGGCGCAGGCGGTGCTGGACGTGAAGCTCGACTGCCTCAGGATGATGGCGGCGTAGCGGCGGGCTCGGCCGGGCCGAAGAGGAGCTCCAGGTAGTTTCGCAGGTGGCGGGCCTGGCGCGCGAGCAGCGTCTTGTCGCCCAGCGTCTTCGTCATCACGAAGGCGCCCTCCGAAAGCGAGTAGAAGAGGTCGGCCAGGCTTTCCATGTCCACCTCGCGGCGTGGCGGGTGTATCGCCGCGACCTCCTCCAGCTTGGCGCGCAGCACGCGCCGCCAGAGCAGGGTGGATTCGCGAAGCACCTCGAGCGTGGCTTCGTCGAAGAGCTTGGCCTCGTAGATGTAGGAGGCGAAGAGGCACCCCGGGAAGGGCTCCGCCATCGCCTCGAATTCCTCCTCGTAGAACGCGATGAGGAGCAGGACCTGCTGCAGGGGATCGGAGGCCAGCTTTTCCGCCCGGGCGAGGCCCTGCTCCAGGTGCGAGCGGTCCAGGGCGGCATAGCGCTCGACGAGCGCGCGGGCCAGGTCGGACTTGCTGCCGAAATGGTGGAAGAAGGCGCCCTTCGTGGCACCGGCACGGCCGACCACGGCGTCCACGGTGGTGGCCGAGAAGCCGTGATCGAGGATCAGCGCCTGCGCGGCGTCGAGGATCCTCTCGCGCATCCGTTCCGGGTCCCGGACCCGGGGGGAATCCATTGGATTGTTCATGTCGTACCGTAAGGTATGTCAGCTGGCGCTAATATTCAAGGGGTTATGCACTAAAGTATTGGATGACCCCTTGCAACATACCAACTGGTCGGTATAATTTGGGACTTTTCCAGGAGGTACCATGCTCAAGGACGCCCGCGGCCTCACCACGGCCGCCACCCAATCGCACGCGATCGAGGCCTTCGAACGGGCCGTCGTCGCCTTCCAGATATACCAGGGCGATCCCCTGGCTCCCCTCGAGGAGGCCGCCGCCGCCGACCCGGGCTGGGCTGGCGCGCACATCGCGAAAGCGTTGATCCTCATGACGTTCTTCGAGCGCCGCTTCGCCCGGGATGCCACGGTTGCGTTGTCCGCGGCCCGCCCGCTGCTCGCCGGCGCACCGGAGCGCGAGCGCGATCTCTGGGCGGCGGCCGACCGCCTCGCCCGCGGCGACTGGCATGGCGGCACCGCCGCGCTCGACCGGGTGCTCGTCGACCACCCCCGCGACGCGATCGCCCTGCAGACGGCGCACGTGATGGACTTCTTTCGAGGCGACGCGCTCAACCTGCGCAACCGCGTGGCGCGCGTGCTGCCCCACTGGTCGGCCGGCGTTCCCGGCTTCGCCTACGTGCTCGGCATGCACGCGTTCGGGCTGGAGGAGTGCAACCAGTACCCGGAAGCCGAGGCGACCGGGCGCCGGGCGCTCGAACTCGCGGGCGACGACAGCTGGGCGATCCACGCGGTGACGCACGTGATGGAGATGCAGGGCCGCGTCGACGAGGGGATCGCGTGGCTGGAGGAGCGGCGCCCGGCCTGGGGCGCGCCCGGCAACGGCTTCGCCTTCCACAACGCGTGGCACCTGGCGCTGTTCCACCTGGACCGCGAGGACCACCGCGCGGCCCTCGCGCTCTATGACGAATGGCTGGCCGGAGCCGGCGCGATGGCGATCTCGCGCGTGGACGCGACGGCGCTGCTGTGGCGGCTGATGCTCGAGGGGGTCGACGTCGGGGCGCGGGCGGGCGCGATCGCGGATGCCTGGGAAGGCGACCTCGACGCCGAAGGAGGCTTCTATGCCTTCAACGACTTCCACGCCGCGCTCGCGCTGGCCCAGGCGGGCAGGACGCAGGGCCTCGAGCGCCTCATGGCCGTTGTCCACCGCGCCGCCTCGGCGCAGGATGCGAACGGCGGGATGGAACGGCAGGTCGGCCTCGGCGCCTGCAAGGCGGCGATCGCCTTCTGCGACGGCCACCCCCGGGTCGCTGCCGACCTGCTCGCCGGCATCCGCGACGGGGCGTCGCGATTCGGCGGCAGCCACGCGCAGCGCGACCTGCTCACGCTCACCCTCGTGGAGGCCGCGACGCGGGGCGGCCAGGGCCGCCTCGCGGCGCACTACCTCGCCGAGCGCCTGGTCCAGCGGCCGGGAAACCGCTGGGGCCTGCGCCTGCTCGAGCGCGCACGGCACGCCGTGCCACACGCCGGAGGCGCCACCGCATCCCGGCAACTTGTGTCCGCCTGAAAGGAGGAATGCCATGAAATCCCCGCACCGACCCACCCGTCGCGCGATCGCCGCCGCGCTCGCCGCCTGCGGCCTCGTCGGCGTCGCCGCGCTGGCCAACCAGTCCGTCCTCGCGGGCAGCCGTTCCGCGCAGGCGGCCGATCCGTTGCTCGATGCCTCGTCGCGGGCCTGCGCACCGTCCACGGGCGGCCAGCCGGCACTGCTGAGGAAGCTCGTCCTCGCGCGCACCGAGACCGCGCCGTTCCAGCCCGTTCCCGCGAAGGCCGCGGGAGGTGACGTGCCGCTCCTCGAGGGACTGGGCACGCTCACCTACAAGGTGACGACCTCGTCGCCGAAGGCGCAGGCCTATTTCGACCAGGGAGTGCGACTCACCTACGGGTTCAACCATGCGGAGGCGCAGCGCGCCTTCCGGGAGGCCCAGCGGCTGGACCCGCGCTGCGCGATGTGTTTCTGGGGTGAGGCGCTCGTCCTCGGCCCCAACATCAACGCCCCCATGGATCCGGCGGCGAACGAGCCGGCGCTGGCCGCGCTCGCCAAGGCGAGCGAACTCGCGGGCGGCGCGAGCGAGAAGGAGCGCGCCCTCGTCGAGGCCCTCGCGCGACGCTATTCGCGCGATCCCGGGGCCGACCGCGCGGCCCTGGACGCGGCTTTCGCCGACGCCGTGGCGGCGCTCGCGAAGCGTTACCCCTCCGACGACTTCATCCAGGTGCTGCATGCCGAGGCGATCATGGATACCCAGCCGTGGGACTACTGGGAGGCCGCGGGCGCGAGGCCCAAGGGCCGCACCCCGGAGCTCGTCGCCGCCCTCGAGACCGTGCTGCGCCGCAACCCCTCGCATCCCGGCGCGATCCACTTCTACATCCACGCGATGGAATCCTCGACCTCTCCCGAGAAGGCCCTGCCGCACGCGCGCCGCCTCGCGGCCCTGGTGCCCGGCGCCGGACACCTCGTGCACATGCCCGCCCACATCTACATCCGGCTGGGGCTGTACAAGGAATCGCTCGAGGCCAACGTGAAGGCGATTGCCGTCGACGAGAAGTACTTCGGCCAGTCGCCCTCCGACCCGATGTACCGCTTCGCCTACTACCCGCACAACATCCACTTCGTGATGGTGAGCGCGCAGATGGGCGGCGACGGCCGCATCGCGACGCAGGCGGCGGCAAAGCTCGACGCGGTGCTCGCGCCGGACGCCGTCGCGAAGATCGCGGCGCTGCAGCCCGTGAAGGCCGCGCCTTACCTGACGCACGCGCAGTTCTCGGATGCCGCGACCATCCTCGCCCTGCCGGCGCCCGACGAGCGCCTGGTGCTCGTGAAGGCCATGCATCACTACGCGCGCGCCGTTGCCTTCGCCTCGCTCCGGGACGCGAAGGGGGCCCGCGCCGAGATCGAGGCGCTCGGGCGCATCGAGCGCCAGGCCGACTTCAAGCCGTTCGCCGAGTGGGCCGTGCCTGCCCGCGAGGTCGTGCAGACGGCGAGGCTCGTGGCCTCCGGGCGCCTCGCGGACGCGTTGGGCGATCTCGAGGCCGCGGCGCGGGCCTACGAGGAGGCGATCTTCCTGGAGGACTCGCTCGCCTACATGGAGCCCTCGTACTGGTACTACCCGGTTCGCCAGTCCCTGGGCTCGGTGCGCCTGCGCCAGGGGCGCCTGGACGAGGCCGAGAAGGCGTTCCGCGACTCCCTCGGGCGCGTGCGGGGCAACGGCTGGGCGCTTGCGGGCCTCGCCGAGACCTATCGGCGCAAGGGCGACGCGAAAGCGGAGAAGGCGGCGCGGGAGGCCCAGGCGAAGGCCTGGTTCGGCCCCACCGCGCCGGACGTCGCGAAGCTGTGACGGGAAAGGGCCTCGCCGCTAGGCGAGGTCCTTCGCCAGCGCCGCGCGCGTGGCCGGGCTCACCGGCTCGCAGGACGCCTTGTAGTTCGGGTGCTCCACGCCGACCGAGAGCGCCACCCCGTACTTGAGCGCGTCGGCCATCTCCTTGGTGAGCTCGAAGCGCAGGAAGTGCACGGCCGAGGTCTTCTGCTCGTTCTCGCGCTCGAGGTCCTCGTCGGCGATGGCCCACACCTTCGGGCAGCCCTCGACCTGCACCCAGACCTTGTCCTCGATGCCCTTGAGCTTCGCCAGGGCCGCCTTGCGGGCCTCGACGTCCTCGTACTCGATGAGCATGGTCGCCTTGAAGTTGCGCCCGTCCGGGACGAGGGGGTTGTAGGCGTCGAGCTCGTCCTGGATGCCGGCCTCCTCGAAGGTCTTCTCGATGCGCAGCATCTCCTGGACCTGGTAGCGGATGGTGAGCTCGTCCTCGAAGAGGAGGGTCACGTGCGCGCCGACGTGCACGGCGCGCGACTTCTTGTGCTCGAGCACCTTCGCGCGGAAGTCGTTGCGGGTCTTGGCGTAGGCCTCGAGCGTCATCAGGGATTCGCGGGTGATCTTGGGCATGGTCGTGGTCGTCATGGCTTTCGTTTTCATTCCGGGAGGCCGTAGGCCATCCGCAAGAGGGTGATCGGGTGCTTGAGCTGGGCCTTGCCCTTCGTCTCGCCCATCCCCTGCTCGATGTGGCGGCCGCCGAGCTGGCAGTCGGAGCTGATCCAGTCGGGCTGGGTCTCGGCCATCTGGCGGAAGACGGGCCTGCCGATCTTCATCGCCATCTGGTGGAACTCCTTCTTGCAGCCCCAGGTGCCGGAGTGGCCGGAACAGCGCTCCACGGTATTGACCGTGGTGCCCGGCACCAGTTCGAGCGCCTCGCGCGTCTTCTGCCCGACGTTCTGGACGCGGGAATGGCAGGGGATGTGGTACGAGACCTTGCCCAGGGGTTGCTTGAAGTCGGTCTTCAGCAGGCCGTCCTTCTGGCGCGCGATGAGGTACTCGAAGGGATCGAACATCGCCTCCTGCACCGCCTTCACGTCCGGGTCGCCCGGGAACATGAGCGGCAGCTCCTGCTTGAACATGAGCGTGCACGAGGGGATCGGCGTCACGATCGCGTAGCCTTCACGGGCCAGCTTCGCGAGCGCCGGGATGTTCTTCTCCTTGCCGTCGGCGACCGCCTGCAGGTCGCCCAGCTCCAGCTTGGGCATGCCGCAGCAGGCCTCCTTCTCGGCGATCACGTACGGGATCTCGTTGTGCGCGAGGATCTTCGTCAGGTCGTGGCCGATGCCCGGCTCGTTGTAATTGATGTAGCAGGTCGAGTAGATCGCCACCTTGCCGGGCGTGCGCTGGCCGTCCTTCACCGCGAAGGCGGTGCTCTTGGCGATGTTCGAGCGGAACTTCGCGCCGGCGTACTCGGGCACCCAGGCCGTCCTGTCGACACCCAGCGTGCTCTCCATCAGGGAGCGGGCGGCAGGCGACCTGTTGAGGGCGTTGGTCACCTGCGTGACGACCGGGATCGAGGCGAGCGTGCCCAGCCCGTCGGTCGAGGCGAGGACCTTGTCCTTGAAGGGCACCTTGCCGCTCGCGAACTTCACCGCCTTCGCGCGCAGCATGAGGTGCGGGAAATCGAGGTTCCAGGGGTGCGGCGGGACGTAGGGGCACTTCGTCATGTAGCAGACGTCGCAGAGGTAGCACTGGTCGACGACCTTCCAGTACGCCTCCTTCGGGACCCCGTCCACCTCCAGCGTGGGGCTCTCGTCGACGAGGTCGAAGAGCGTCGGGAAGGAGCCGCAGAGGCTGACGCAGCGCCGGCATCCGTGGCAGATGTCGAACACGCGCTCCATCTCCGCGAAGAGCTTCTCCGGGTCGTGGAACTCGGGGTTCTTCCAGTCGAGGGGATGCCGGGTGGGGGCCTCGAGGCTGCCTTCTCTCACGCTCATGGCACTTTCGTCCTAGCAGGTTTGCCAGCAAAAAGGGGCGGTTGCCCGCCCCTTTGGTCGCGAATCGCGGGATCGCGCTCCGGGTTCAGTCGGCCAGCGCGTCCAGGGCCTTCTGGAAGCGGTTGGCGTGCGAACGCTCGGCCTTGGCCAGCGTCTCGAACCAGTCGGCGATCTCCTCGAAGCCTTCGTCGCGCGCGCTCTTGGCCATGCCCGGGTACATGTCGGTGTACTCGTGCGTCTCGCCGGCCACGGCGGACTTCAGGTTGTTGCGCGAGGAGCCGATCGGCAGGTCGGTCGCCGGGTCGCCCACCTGCGCCAGGTAGTCGAGGTGGCCGTGCGCGTGGCCCGTCTCGCCTTCCGCCGTCGAGCGGAACAGGGAAGCGACGTCCTGGTTGCCTTCCACGTCGGCCTTGTTCGCGAAATACAGGTAGCGGCGGTTGGCCTGGGATTCGCCGGCGAAGGCGTCCTTCAGGTTCTGGTGGGTCTTCGTGCCTTTGAGGGGTTTCATGCGGGCCTCCTGGTTGTGGGACGACGCCCGGTGGGCATCGATCGGGTGATCAATTTGTACGCCGGGGATGCTAGGCGCGCCATCCTCCCGGAGTCCAATTGATTGTTCCGATGCGGACGATTGGCCCTGCCAATTCAGCGCGCCGGCGGACATCCCGCCAGGGCGCGCTCGATCAGGTCGCGCCGGCGCAGGACGGGCCGCTCGACGAGGTGAAAGGACAGCGCGGAAGCGGCCACGGCGGCGGCCGCCGCGGCGGCCACGTAGGCCAGCTCGCCGCCGGCGGGGGGCAGGCGCGCGGCCACCCACAGGGCGACGGGAAAGTGCCAGAGGTAGAGGCTGTAGCTGATGTCGCCGAGGTAGAGCGCCGGGCGGTTGGCGAAGAGGGCGCGCGCGAGCCGCCCGTTGCGGCTGGCGCCCAGGACCATGAGGCCGGCGCATGCGGCGGTCACCGCGTGCCAGAAGTAGAACAGGGGGCCGCCGTCCCAGTAGGCGGGGGAGTGGTGGTGCATCACGTAGAGCATCGCGACGATGCCGGCCAGGCCGCCCGCGACGAGCATCCCGGACGCGGTTGCCGCCGGGATCCGTCCGGACAGGCGGGAGGCCACGGCCGCCAGCATTCCCGCGGCAAAGATGTCGAGCGTGGCGGGCAGCTGCCGCGCCGCCCATTCCAGGGGGAAGGGGTAGCCGGCCCCGTGCGCCGACTGGATCCCGGCGCGGAAGGCGACCGTGACCGCGAAGGACGCCGCGTACAGGACGAGCGCGCGCCGCAGCAGGGCCGCGTCGCCCCGCCTCGAGGCCGCGTGCAGCGCCGCCACGGCGAACGGCAGGAGGACGTAGAACCAGGACTCCGCGGTGAGCGTCCAGTAGACGCCGTTGACCGCCGACTCCGACGCCGGCGTGACCGACTGCAGCATGACGAGGTGCAGCGGGATGTGACGGGTCCAGGCGGGGACGGTGCCGGCGGCGATCCAGGCGACCGCGAGGAGGATCGCGAGCTGCGCGAGGTAGGCCGGATAGACCCGCAGCACGCGGTGCAGCAGGAAGCGCCGGTTGGCGCCGGAGCGCTCCTGCGACTCGTAGGCCTCGAGCAACTGGCGCGTGAGGAGGAACCCCGAGAGGACGAAGAAGATGTCCACGCCCACCCAGCCGCAGGTCAGGAAGGGCGTGACGTCGATCCCGAGTCCCGGGACGCCGACCTCGATGAGGCGCGGGCCGACCACGGCGTTGAGGTGGTGCGCGAGGACCCAGAGCGCCGCGAGGGCGCGCACTCCGGTGAGCGCGTCGACGTAGCCCGGCCGGGAATGCGGCCGCGGCGCCGCCTCCTGCCCCGCAAGCGTCACTTAATGCGGTTCTCGATCAGGCGGGCCACCTGCATCGTGTCGACTTCCGTGGCGTTCTTCTCGCGCGAGAACGTCACCGTCACGAGGAACTTGCCCTTGCGGAACATCCCGGACTTGTTGGCGTGGAGCCAGAAGGCGCTGTCTCCCACGCCTTCGATCCACTTCACCTTGTTGCGGTAGATCTTCTCCAGGTTCTCGCGCTCGTGCTGGAGCTCGTTCTCCGCCGCGTACTGCACCTCGCGGATCTTGATCACGAGGACCGCCGCGCGGCGCGCGTCCTGGAAGGCGCACGCCGACGGGTTTCCGGACTGCTGGGGCACGATGCGCGTCGCGGCGCCCCCGGCGATCGAGTTCACCTCGTCCATCGTGATGATCTGGCACGCGTCGGGCGGCGCCGCGAGGCAGGTCGTGGCGGCGCAGGCGGCGAGTAAGGCAGGCAGGAAGCGGGTGGTCATGGCGGGATGTCGCGCGGTGGCAGGAGGGATAGTCCAAATCCTACCCCATCCCGCCGCCGCGGACGCGATTCCCGCCCCGGCTAGCCCAGGGTGTCCTGCATGATGTTGTGCAGCCAGGCCACGGCCGTGATGCCCTCTTGCCAGGACGCCTCCGGGGAGAGCCCGCCGGCGCCCGGGACCGCGAGCATCGTCTTCTTCTCCTTGTCGTACTTGTGGACGGAGGCGACGTGGATCACCTCCTTGTCGCTCACGAAGCTGTAGCAGGTGTTGGCGATGATGGGCGAGTCGCTCACCGGCACGCCGGCGATCTTCGAGGCGATGGCCAGGGCGCACACTTTCGCGTGCTGGTTGGCCATGTGTCCCGACTTGGGCATGCCGGGCGCCGATGCGACGGAATCGCCGATCACGTGGATGTCGGGAATCGCGGTCGACTCGTAGGAGAGGAAGTCCACCTGGCACCAGCGCTCGCCCGCGTTGGCGAGCCCCGCCTTGCGGGCGATCGCGCCCGCCCGCTGGGGCGGGATCACGTTGAGCACGTCCGCGCGCACGTCGCCGTGCACGTCGAACCTGAGCGTGAGCGTGGTCGGATCGACGTCCTTCAGGTCCGCGTTGGGGACGTATTCCACGAGCCCGGGGTAGCGCGCCTTCCACGCCGCCTCGAACAGGCCCTTCTTGGACTGGATCTCCGGGTTGGCGTCGAAGGCGAGGAGCTTGGCCGTGGGATTGCGCTTCTTCAGGAGGAAGGCGATCTGGCTGATGCGCTCGTACGGCCCGGGCGGGCAGCGGTACGGGACCTTGGGGATGTGCATCGCGACCACCCCGCCCGGCCTGAGGCCCGCGAGCATCTGCTGGAGCTGGACGGTCTGCGGGCCGGCCTTCCAGGCGTGCGGGACCTTGGCGCGTGCGGCCTCCGACTTGAGGCCGGGAATGCTGTCGTAGACGAGGTCGACGCCTGGGGCGACGACCAGACGGTCGTACTTGAGGCGCCGCTTCTTCGCCGTCACGACCTCGAGCTTGATGGGATCGACCTCGACCACCTCGTCGCGCACCAGCTCGATGCCGTACTTGCGCACGAGCACGTCGTAGGTCCGGGTGAGAGAGGACATCGACACGGAGCTCGACAGGACGCGGTTGCTGAAGGGGCACGAGATCCAGCTGGCGTTCGGCTCGATGAGCGTCACCCTGGTGTCCGGCGACCACAGGCGCAGGTACTTGGCCGCGGCGGCGCCGGCGAAGCCGCCGCCGATGACGATCACCGAGGGAGCCGCCGGCTTGCGCTTGGGCGTCTGTGCGAGGGCCGGAAGCGGGGTGACGCCCAGGGCCGCGGCGGCGCGCAGGAACTGTCGACGGTCCGTCATTTGGCACCTCCTGCGGGCTTGCCCGACTTGCCGACCTGGCTGAAATGTTGGGCGATCTGCCGGATTTCCTCCTCCGTGTAGCCCTTGGCGTACTGGTGCATCACGGTCGCGAATCGCTTGCCCTCGCGAAACTCGGCCATCAGGCGGCCGAGCTCGGCGGCGTCGCGGCCCGCGAGGCTCGGCATGCCCCCGCCCGATTGCCCGTCCGTCCCGTGGCACGCGGCGCAGCTGGCCGCCCACTGCAGCACCCGCCGGTCGTCCTGTGCCTGCACGCTCGCGGCCGCCGCCCCCAGGGCGAGGACCGCGATTCCCATCCACCATGTACGCATGATTTCCCGTCTCCTTTTTCGTCGTTAGCCGTATTCCAGGGCGCAGGCAAAAAATATCGCGTCCCGGCCTTCCGATGATTACCGGCGGGATTTCGTCTGTAACGGGGCCGCGGATCGCGCGGCCGGTCGCCGGCCGGCACGGGCGCCGTTGATCTATCTCAACGGCTGCGCGCCGCATTGCTCTAGCCTGCATGCGTCGAGGGCGACAGGTCACAAGAAGCGCCCGCACGCCAGGGAGCCCCATGCTGCGTTCCACTTCCGCCGAGAACCTGCTGCGCGACACGCGCGAGGCGACCGGCACGCGCAACGTCCGCGAAGCGGTTCGTGACCTCGCGCTTCACGCCCTGCGTAGCCGCCCCCTGAGCGCCGCGCACATCGCCACGGTGGCGCGCACGGTTTGCGAGGGGATCGAGAGTTCCGACCTGCCGCCGACCGCTCCCGTCCGCGAAACGCACCTGGGAGCGTGGGCGGGCCTTGGGGACGCGGTCGGGCAGGCCCTGCAGGCGGTGGAGCTCGCGGCCAGGGAGCTTGCGCAGGGGCGCGCCGGGCTCGCCGGCCCCGATCGCGAACGGCTGCTCGAGGAAGTCGCGCGGCTCGAGCGCTCCCTCGAGGACGTCTGGGGGCGACATCGCAGCGTCCCGGGCGACCTGAAGTCGCAGATCGCCTCGGCCGCCTCGTACCTGCGCCAGGCGCCGCCTTGCCCCGTGGAGCCCGCCAGTGCGACCGGCGCGGACGCGGCCTGCGAAGCCTTTTCGTTCGTCGCGAGCGGCATCCTCGTGGGACTGGCCGAGCCCGTGCGCTCCCGCGCAGCGGGCCTGGCGCACTAGCGCGCCATCAGCACCGCCGCCCCGTCGAACGCGCCCCGCCGCAGGTCCTCGAGCGCGTCGTTTGCGCGCTCGAGCGGATAGGGTACGGGACGCGCGTCCAGCGGCGTGCGCGCCGCGAGGGCCATGAAGGCCTCGCCGTCGGCGCGCGTGAGGTTCGCCACCGAGCGCACGATGCGCTCGCCCCAGAGCAGCCGGTAAGGGAAGGACGGGATGTCGCTCATGTGGATGCCGGCGCATACCACGACTGCGCCCTTGGCCGTGGCGGCCAGTGCGGCGGGCACGAGGCTTCCCACGGGAGCGAAGAGGAGCGCGGCATCGAGGGGCGCGGGCGGGGCGAGGTTCGAGTCTCCCGCCCACGCGCACCCGAGGCTGCGGGCGAATTCCTGCGAGCGCGCGTCGCCCGGCCGGGTGAAGGCGAACACCTCGCGGCCCTCGGCCACCGCCACCTGCGCCACGAGGTGCGCCGCGGCGCCGAAGCCGTACAGGCCCAGGCGCGCGGCCCCGGGCGCCATCGCGTAGGCGCGGTAGCCGATGAGCCCCGCGCAAAGCAGCGGCGCGGCGTGCGCGTCGTCGTACCGGTCGGGGAGCGCCAGGCAGAAGCGCTCGTCGGCCACGGCGAACCGCGCGTAGCCGCCGTCGCGGTGGTAACCGGTGAAGACCGCGCCGTCGCAGAGGTTCTCGCGGCCGCCGGCGCAGTGCCCGCAATGGCCGCAGGCGCCACCCAGCCACGGAACGCCGATCCGCTCGCCGGGCCGGAAGCGCGAGGCACCGGCTCCGAGCGCAGCCACGCGGCCGACCACCTCGTGCCCGGGGACGATCGGGGAGCGCACGGGCGCGAGCTCGCCGTCGACGAGGTGCAGGTCGGTGCGGCAGACGCCGCACGCCGACACCTCGAGCAGCACATCACCGGGGCCGGGTGCGGGGATGGCGCGGCGCACCGCCGCCAGCGGGCTTCCCGGCGCGACGAGCGTCATCGCGAGGTCTTCCATGTCCCGACCCTACGCCCGTGGCGCTGGAAAAAAAAGGAGGCGGCAAGCGCCGCCTCCCCGAGCTGCCGTGCGCGAGCACGGCGAGAGGTTCGGTGTCAGGCGGCCACGCCCAGCATGTCGACCCAGGTCACGTTGCGGCGCGTCGGGCGGTCGCCGCGGCGGCCGCCCGCGCGCGGGGCGGTCGCGGCGTGGAGCTTCTGCAGGACGCGCAGCTGGTCGACGTCGCACAGTTCCACCTCGCGCTGGGCGACCCGCACGAGCCCCGAGTCGGCGAGCGCGGAGAAGGCGCGGCTCACCGTCTCCAGGGTGAGGCCCAGGTAGCTGCCGATCTCCTGGCGCGTCATCGGGAGGGTGATGCGGGTCGCGGGGCGGCCCGGGCTGCCGCAGCGGTCCGCGAAGTTGGCGAGGAAGCGGGCGACGCGCGCCTCGGCGCCGAGCGTGCCGACGAGCGAGCGCAGCGAATGGTCGGTCACCAGCTCGCGGCTGATGGCGCGGTAGATGAGCTGCTCGAAGTCGTCCAGCGAGCGGCCCAGGTGGGCGATGCTGCGGAAGGGCACGACCACGACCTCCGCCTCGGTGAGCGCGACGGCGTAGGAGGCGTGGCGGTGGTTGCACAGGCCGTCGGCGCCGACGAGGTCGCCGCGCAGCGGGAAGCCGAGCACCAGCTGGTTGCCGGTCTCGTCCGCCACGAAGGTCTTGAAGTACCCCTCGGCGACGATGTAGAGCGCCTCGAAGGGCTCGCCCTGGGAAGTGAGCCGCTGCCCGGCCTTCAGGCGCCGGTGCAGGAAGGTCGTGTCGACCTGGCGCGCGCCGGCGACTTCCGGCAGGCACAGCAGCCGGCAGGCTTCGGCGAGGGTTGATCGATGGGCATCGGCGTGGCTCGTGGCTCGGACGGTGCTCATGGCGGTTTCCTTTCGGGTAGGCATCGTGGAATCAGTGCAGGAGGCGGTTGCTCTCTTCGTCGCGCCATTCGCGAAGGATGTCGCGCACGCGGCCGAACTCCGCCGACTTGTCCAGGAAGATCTCCGCGCCGGCGGCCATGGCGGCCTTGCGGTAAGGCTCGGCGGCGAAGTTGGTCATGACGATGACGCGCATGGCGGGCAGCTTCTCGCGCACCGCGCGCAGCACCTGCAGCCCGCTTCCGCTGGGCAGCTGCAGGTCGAGGATGAGGGCGTCGGGGGGGGTGGTCTCCAGCCCCGCGATGGCGGCCGTCACGTCCTCGGCGGTCCCGACGATATAGAGGCCTTCGAGCCCCTCGAGGGTGCGCACGAGGCGCTCGCGGACGGGGATCGAGTCCTCGACGATGAAGAGGTCCATCACGGCTGGGGGCGGGCTTGGCGGGAGGACATGGCTGCATTGTGGTCGCGCCCGCTTGCGCGGCCTATCGGCGCGGGCTGAATCGGGGGGTAGGACGCCGCCGCGTCCGGGGTGTAGGAATCGTCCTACGCAGCCGCCCCGGGGCCGGGAGGGGGGGGGCTCAGGCCGGGGAGGGAGGCTCGCCGGCGAGGCGATGGCGGATCGCGTAGCGCACGAGGTCGGCCACCGAGGCGGCGCTCATCTTCTGCAGGATGCGCGTCTTGTGCGTGCTCACCGTCTTCACGCTCAGGTGCAGCTGGCCGGCGATCTCGGAGACGCTGCGCCCGCTCACCAGGAGCTGGAACACCTCGAACTCGCGGTCCGACAGGTGCCGGTGCGGCTCCTCCCCGCCATGGGGCTGGGCGTCGAGGGCCAGCTGCTCGGCCACGTTCGGGCTGATGTAGAGCCGCCCTTCCGCGAGGCGCCGGATGGCGGACACGAGCTGGCCGGGAGCGCTTTCCTTCGTGAGGTATCCCGAGGCGCCGGCGCGGATGGCGCGAACCGCATACTGGTCCTCCTCGTGCATGGTGAGCACGAGCACGCGCAGCTTCGGGCTCTCGTCCTTCACCTGCTTGATGAGCTCGATCCCGCTCTTTCCCGGCATCGACAGGTCGAGGAGCAGGATGTCGAAGCCGCCCGCGCGGACGCGGTCGAGGGCCTCGTGGCCGTTGGTGGCCTCGCCGGCGAGCTCGATGCCCTCCTGGCCCTCGAGGATGCGCTTGAGCCCCTCGCGCACGATCGCGTGGTCGTCGGCGATCACCACGCGCGTCATGGCGCGCTCCCGTCCGCGGCCGGGATCGGCAGGCGCACGTGGATCACGGTGCCCTGGCCCGCGTCGCCGCGGATCTCCACGGACCCGGCCAGGATGTAGACGCGCTCGCGGATGCCCACCAGCCCGAACGATCCCTTCTTGCGCAGGTCGTCGGGTGCGAGGCCCCGCCCGTCGTCCTCGACCTCGAGGTGCACCTCGGGGCCGATGGCGCGCAGCGCCACGCGCACGTTGCGCGCAGCGGCGTGCCGGCCGGCGTTGGTGAGGCTTTCCTGGACGATGCGGTAGACCTGCGAGGCGAGGGGCTCGGCGAGGCTGCCGCTCACCTCGTCCACGGCGAGGTCCACCTGGAACCCGTGCCGGCGCGAGGTTTCCTCCGCGAGCCACTCCAGCGCGGCGAGCAGGCCCAGGTCGTCGAGCATGAGGGGGCGCAGGTCCGCGGAGATGCGCCGCGTGGCCGCCACGGTGCTGTCGAGGACCGAGCGCATGCCGGCGAGGGTCTTCAGGAACTTCGCGTTCTCCGGCGCGGTGTTGGACTCGAGCCAGGCGAGGTCCATCTTGAGGGAGGTGAGGTTCTGCCCGAGCTCGTCGTGCAGCTCGCGCGAGATGCGGCTGTTCTCCTGCTCGCGCGCGGTGCGCGAGGCGACCGAGAGCTCGCGCAGGTCCTCGCGCGCCTGGGCGAGTTCGCGGCGCGTGCGCTCGCGCACGGACACGTCGCGCAGGATCACCGTGAAGAAGCGGTGGCCGCGGATCTCGTTCTGCGAGATGGATGCGTCGATCGGGAACTCCTCGCCGCCCTTTCGCAGCGCCGTCACGATGCGCTGCGCCATCATCGGCCGGCTGGAGACGCCCGTGCGGCCGAACTGGTCGACGTGACGGTGGTGCTCGTGGTGGAAGCGCGCGGGAATGAGCGTCTCGAGGGGCTGGCCCAGCACCTCGAGGGGCTCGTAGCCGAAGATGCGCTCGGCGGCGCGGTTGAAGAGGGTGATGCGCTGGTTCTCGTCGATCGAGATGATGGCGTCCATCGCCGAGTCGACGATGCCCTGCAGGCGCATCTGGCTTTCGCGGGCGAGGTCGCGGCCCTTCCACAGCTCGTGGATGTCGTTCACCGTGCCCACGACCCGGCTGGGACGGCCATCCGCGCCTTTGCTCACGACCCGTGCCCGCCAGCGCACCCACCGCCAGGCGCCGTCGCGCTGGCGCATGCGTATCTCGAGAATGGCGCGGTCGACCGTGCCGCTTTCGAGCTCGCCCATGCGGGCCCAGAAGTCGGGGAAGTCGTCGGGGTGGATCACCGCCCGCGCCGCGTCGACGGCCTCGTTGGGCCCCTCGGGGTAGTCCCACGTGGACAGCATCTCCGGGGAGCGGTAGATGCGCCGCCCCGGGATGTCCCAGTCGAACACCGCAAGACCGGCGGTCAGCACGGCCTCGCGCCAGCGGTGGCCGTCGTCGGGGGGCTCGGAGGGGTCGGGGGAACGCATGATCCGGAAGGGGCGTTACGGGGTGTGTTACAGCCTGCCGGAAAGGATAGCAGGAGAGGCCGGATATTTCAGGGGCGAGCACTTCAGAGCGCGAACGCCTCGCCGGGGCCGGGAACGTCGACGGTCCAGCCGGGGCGCGCCCGGACCGCCTCGGCGAAGTCGAGGGAGGTGGACTCCTCTGCGTGCACCACGAAGGTCCGCGCGGGCGGGTGCCTGAACCCGTCGAGCCACGCGAGGAGGGCGCGCCGGTCGGCGTGGGCCGACAGGCCCCCGAGGGTGAGGATGCGGGCCCGCACCGGGATGGTTTCCCCGAACAGGCGCACGCTCCGGGCCCCGTCGACGATTCGCCGGCCGAGGGTGCCGCCGGCCTGGAAGCCGGTGAAGAGGATCGCGCACTCCTCGCGGCCGAGGTTGTGGCGGAGGTGGTGGCGGATGCGGCCCGCCTCGCACATCCCGCTCGCGGCGATGACGATGGCGCCGGCGCGGACCTTGTTGATTGCCATCGACTCCTCGGGCGTCTGCGTGAAATGCAGCCCGTAGGGCAGGCGGCGCCGGCGAAGCGCCTGCGCGAAGCGCGCGACCGCGGGGTCGAGGCTCTCGAGGTGCGCGAGCGTGACCTCCGTCGCCTGCACGGCGAGCGGCGAATCCACGAACACGTTGAGCGCGGGCAGTTCGCCCCGCTCGCACAGCTCGAAGAGCAGCACGAGGAGCTCCTGGGCGCGCCCCAGCGCGAAGGCGGGCACGATGAGGTTGCCGCGCCGCGCGTCCAGCGTGTCGCGCACCGCGGCGACCAGCTCGCGCCCGGTCTCGTCCATCGACTTGTGCAGGCGGTTGCCGTAGGTCGACTCCATGACGAGGACGTCGGCGGCCTCGACGGTTTCCGCGTCCCGCACGACCGGCCGCGCGGGCTGCCCGAGGTCGCCCGAGAACACGAAGCGGCGCTCGCGCCTTCCCTCGCGCACGCGGACCTCGGCGATCGCCGAGCCCGGGATGTGCCCGGCGTCGAGGAAGCGCACGCGCGCCTCGGGGTGGGGCCGGAACTCGACGTGGTAGGGAACGCCGTGGACGCGGCGCATCGCCCGCTCGACATCCGGCGCCGTGTACAGCGGGGCGGGCGCGGGGGCGCGGTGGCGCAAGGCGCGCTCCTTCTCGCGCACCTGTATGTGGGCGCTGTCGAGGAGCATCACCGGCAGCAGGTCCGCGGTGGCGCGGGTCGTGTAGACCGGCAGCCCCGGCGCGCGCGCCGAGAGCACGGGCAGCAGGCCGCAATGGTCCAGGTGCGCGTGCGTGACGAGGGCGAAGTCGAGGATGCCGGGGTCGAAAGCGGGAAAGGCGTGGTTGCGCGGGCCGGACTCGCGCCCTCCCTGGTGCATGCCGCAGTCGACGAGGAAGCGAACGCGGCCGGTCTCGACGAGGAAGCAGGAGCCGGTCACTTCGCGGGCGGCGCCGAGGAAGCGGATCTGCATGGGGAGATTCTAGCCGTTGTGACCGCCGGCCCCGTGCCGCCGGTAGCCGATTGACCCAAGTCAATACCGCATACCCCCCTTCATGAGACTTTTGGCCTCGACGCATTCCGGCACCAGTGCCCTCCGCCACCCACACGGTGCGGGCCCCGCCGGCGGGGCAGGGCCCTGGCCACTCGAGCAGGGAACAGACGATGATCCGCCTGACGATTCAAGGCATTGCACTCGCCCTCGCCCTGGGCCTCGCGGCCCCGGTCCCGGCCAAGGAAGCACCCGCCCCGAAGGCCCCCGCGGCCGCGAAGGCGTCCGCCGAGGCCAGCCAGAAGTGCATCGACTGCCACTCGGAAGCGGAGCCCACGGACAAGAGCGCCGCGGGCAAGCCCGTCCTGCTCGACACCGCCAAGCATGCGAAGACGCTGCACGGCTCCGGCAAGGCCGCGTGCGTCGACTGCCACGCCGACGAGGGGATGCGCAAGTACCCGCACAAGTCCCCCAAGCCCGCGCAGTGCGCGAGTTGCCACGAGAAGGCGGCCAAGGAGTACGCCACGACCATCCACGGGCTGGCGCGCGCCGACGGCCGGATGGTCGCCGCCACCTGCAGCGACTGCCACGGCACGCACGACATCAAGGCCACCTCGGACGACGCCGCGAAGACCAGCCGCGCGAACCTCGAGGCGACCTGCGGCGCCTGCCACGGCAACGAGAAGGTCATCAAGGAAGGCAAGATCCCGGGCGGAAACGTCTCGGCGATGTACCACGACAGCATCCACGGCAAGGCCCTGCACGGGGACACCAAGGCGAAGGACAAGGTGCCGGTCTGCACGGACTGCCACGGCACGCACGACATGCGGCCGAAGAAGGACCCGGAGAGCGCCGTCTCCCGCGCCAACGTCCCGGAGACCTGCGGCACCTGCCACGGCAAGGTGAAGAAGGTCTGGGCGGGCAGCCAGCACGGCAAGCTGCGCGCCACCAACGTGCTGCAGGCGCCGGGCTGCACCGACTGCCACGGCACGCACACGATCGCCGACCCGAAGACGCCCAAGTGGCAGGTGGGCGTGATCAAGGAGTGCGGCGGCTGCCACACCGAGTTCATCAAGACCTACCGCGACACCTATCACGGGCAGGTCACCGACCTCGGGTTCGCGCGCATGGCCACCTGCGCGAGCTGCCACGGCGCCCACGAGGTGCTGCCGAAGGAGAACCCGATGTCCAAGGTCTCCGAGCAGCGCATCCTGGCCACCTGCCAGGCCTGCCATCCCAGGGCCAACGCCAACTTCGTCCAGTTCCAGCCGCACGCCAACAAGCACAAGAAGGAAAGCGGCCTGGTCCTCTACTACACCACCAAGTTCATGCAGCTGCTGCTGGCGGGAGTCTTCGCGTTCTTCGGCCTGCACACGATCCTCTGGCTGTACCGGTCGCTCGCGGAGATGAAGGCCAAGCGCGCACGCCCGGCCCCTGAAGCGGAGAAGCACTGATGGCAAGCACCGTCCAGCCCGTTCCCGGCGCGGCGAAAGCCGCGGCGAGCGCCGCCCACAAGTACTACGAGCGGTTCGACCGCATCGACCGCGTGATGCACGCCTTCCTGATGACGACGTTCATCGGCTGCGCGATCACGGGGCTGCCGCCGCTCTTCTCGGACCACGACTGGGCCGCGTCCCTCGCGCGCGCTCTCGGCGGCTTCGAGATGGCGGCCCTCATCCACCGCATCTGCGCGGGCGTGATGATCGTCGTCTGGCTCCTGCACGTGGTGCGCCTTTTCACCGACGCGCTGCGGCGCACCGGGTTCCTCGCGATGGTCTGGGGGCCCAACTCGATGGTCCCGCAGCCGCAGGACATCATCGACATCTGGCTGCACTTCAAGTGGTTCGTGGGCAAGGGCCCGCGGCCCCAGTTCGACCGCTGGACCTACTGGGAGAAGTTCGACTACTGGGCGGTGTTCTGGGGCATGGCGATCATCGGCGGCTCGGGACTCGTCCTGTGGTTCCCGCAGCAGTTCGCCCTGTTCCTGCCGGGGTGGGTCTTCAACGTCGCCACGGTCGTGCACGGGGAGGAAGCGCTCCTCGCGGTGGGCTTCATCTTCACGATCCACTTCTTCAACGGGCACATCCGTCCCGAGAAGTTCCCGATGGACACGGTGATCTTCACCGGCCGCATCCCGGAGCACGAGCTGAAGGAGGAGCGCCCCAACGAATACCGGCGCCTCGTGAGCGAGGGACGGCTCGAGGCGATGGAGGCCCCGCCGCCCACGCCGTGGACCCTGACGTTCGGCTATCTGGTGGGCGGCACCGCGGTGATCCTGGGCACGGTCACGGTGATCTTCATCGTGTTCAGCGTCGTCACGTGATGCCGGCCGGCATTACAATCAGCGCATCGGGGCCGGCACGTCCGGCCCCGCGGCTGTCCGGAAGGCAAGCGCGCCAGCGCCGGCACGGCACAACGAGGAGGAGCGAGGGACCATGAACTTTCGACTGGGACGCAGGACGGTGATGCTCGGGTCGGTGACCACGATCGTGGTGGCGCTCGTGGGCCTGGCGGTCGTGGGCGCGGCGGGCATCGCGGGTTGGGAGTATTCCAACAGCAACGCCTTCTGCGCGACGATGTGCCACGACGTGCATCCCGAGGAGATCGCGGCCCACAAGGTGGGCGGGCACGCGCGCGTGAACTGCGTCGAGTGCCACATGGGGCGCAACTCCACGCTGAAGCTCATGGCCCTCAAGCCCACGCACGCCAAGGAGCTGTGGGGCATGATCGTCGGCTACGAGCGGCCCATCACCTCCGGGACGCTGAGGCCCTCGCGCGAGGCGTGCGAGAGCTGCCACTACCCGTCCATGGAGCACCACGACAGCGTCGCGGTGAAAGTGCACTACGGGACCGACCCGGAAAGCAGCGAGTCGCGCACGAGGCTCGTGCTGCATACCGGGATGGACGTCATCCGCCAGGGCTACACCAAGGGCATCCACTGGCACATCCAGAACGAGGTCACCTTCGCCTCCCCGGACCCGCAGCGGCGCGAGATCCCCTGGGTCGAGGTGAAGAAGGCCGACGGCACGAAGGTCACCTACATCGACGCGGGCTCCAAGCTCACCGTGCCGCAGATCGAGAAGCTCGAGAAGCGGGCCATGGCCTGCTACGACTGCCACAACTCGGTGGGGCACCCGTTCGGCAACCCCGCCAACACGGTCGACGACGCCATCCGGTCGGGAAAGATCGACCGGTCGCTTCCCGAGGCCAAGGCGCGCGCAGTCGCGCTGGTCAACACCCTGGCCGACATCACCGGCGATCCGAAGGAACGCGAAGCCAAGGTCGACAAGCTGATCGCCGACGCCACCGCCAAGGCCAACACGCCTTCGGAGCACAAGCAGGCCGAGCAGAAGTTCAACAAGGCGATGCGCGAGATCCTCCTGGCCGCGTCGTTCCAGGAGAAGGGCTTCTCGTGGAAGTCGTTCCCCAACCACACGGGGCACGCCGACACGCCGGGCTGCTTCCGCTGCCACGACGGCAAGCACTACAACGACAAGGGGGAGGCCATCCGCCTGCAGTGCACGTTGTGCCACGCCCTTCCGGAGGTCGTGCGGGAGAAGGGCAAGGGCACCGTGGCGTCACTCGTCCCCGACAAGGCGGGCGAGAAGCAGCCCGAGAGCCACCAGCGCCCCAACTTCATGCACACGCACAGCGACGACGTCGGTCCCGAGTGCGAGAAATGCCACGGGACGCCGCTCAAGCACGGCAAGCAGGGCGGGAACTTCTGTGCCAACCCGGCGTGCCACGGGCGCACCTGGCCGGGCATGGACCTCACGGCCGAGCCGCCGGCGAAGGCGGCTGCCGAGCCCGCCAAGGCCGCGGAGCCGGCCAAGAAGGGATAGGAAGCATCGAGCCACGGCACCGCCGGGGATGGGCCCTGGCGAGGCCTTCTACAAAGGAGAAGCCATGAAACGGATGTTGATCGCACTCGCCGCCGCCGGCCTGGTCGCCGGTGCCCTGCCTGCCTCCGCAGACGAGGCGGCCTTCAAGAAAGCCGGTTGCGCCAAGTGCCACCAGGCCGAGAAGAAGGGCAAGGGCGCGTCCATCAAGGACATGAGCGCGAAGTACAAGGGCGACGTCGGCAAGGCGTCGGCCGTGGTCACGGGCAAGGACCACCCCGAGGTCGACGCGAAGGGCGACGAGCTCAAGAAGCTGGTCGGGCACGCCGTCGGCGCCAAGTAGGCGGGCGCGGGACGAAAAAAAACGCCGGCGCGAGCCGGCGTTTTTTCTGGCAGGCTGGAAGCCTTACATCGCCAGGATCCACTTGGCGATGGAGCCGGCCACGGCAGCGTCGCCGCCCTTGACCACCTTGTGGTCCTCTTCCACGCCGTCCACCTTGATCTTGCCGCCCTTCGACAGGAAGGCGGTGAGCTTCGCCTCGGCGTCGGCCTTGCCCTTGTACTTCTTGGCCACTTCCTTGAAGGCGGGGCCGTCTTTCTTCTTGTCCGTGTCGTGGCACTTCATGCAGCCGTTGGACTTGGCCGCGCCGGCGTCGGCGGAGGCGATGCCGGGGGCGGCGAGGATGGCGGCGACGGCGAGGGGGAGGAGCAGCTTCTTCATGGGGGGATCTCCTGGATCTGTGGACGGAAGGCCGCGCATTCTCTTCTGCAGCCCGCGCGAGGGCACGACAAGTAACGGGCGAGTCCGGCAACTCGTTGACGCCGGGCATCCCGGGAAGCTGGTGGGCGATACTGGGATCGAACCAGTGACCCCTCCCGTGTGAAGGGAGTGCTCTACCGCTGAGCTAATCGCCCGAAAGGCGCGCATTTTAGCCCAAAACGGCGTCTCGAGCACGGCCGAAGCCCCGCGACACCGTAAAATGCGGGTTTGCCTCCCCCCGAGATTCCATGGTCCGCACCCGATTCGCACCCAGCCCCACGGGCTACCTCCACATCGGCGGAGCGCGCACCGCGCTCTTCTGCTGGGCCTACGCCCGGCGCCACGGCGGCAAGTTCATCCTGAGGGTGGAGGACACGGACCAGGAGCGCTCCACGCAGGAGTCGGTCCAGGCGATCCTCGACGGCCTTTCCTGGCTGGGAATCGACTGGGACGAGGGGCCCTTCTACCAGATGCACCGTCTCGACCGGTACCGCGAGGCGGCCGAGCGCCTGCTTCGCGAGGGAAAGGCGTACCGCTGCTACTGCACGAAGGAGGAGCTCGAGGCGATGCGCGAGGCGCAGTCCGCCCGGGGCGAGAAGCCGCGTTACGACCGGCGCTGGCGCGATTCGGCCGAGGCCCCTCCCGCAGGCCGGCCGGCGGTGATCCGCTTCAAGAACCCGCTGGAAGGCGCGGTGACCTGGAACGACCTCGTGAAGGGCCCGGTGAGCGTCTCGAACGACGAGCTCGACGACCTCGTGCTCCTGCGCGGCGACGGCGTGCCCACCTACAACTTCGGCGTCGTCGTGGACGACCTCGACATGGCGATGACGCACGTGATCCGCGGCGACGACCACGTGAACAACACGCCCCGGCAGATCAACCTCTACCGCGCCCTCGGGGGCGAGGTGCCGCACTTCGCCCACGTGCCCATGATCCTGGGCGCCGACGGCCAGCGGCTCTCCAAGCGCCACGGCGCGGTGAGCGTCCTGCAGTACCGCGACGAGGGGTTCCTTCCCGACGCGCTCGTGAACTATCTCGCGCGGCTGGGCTGGTCCCACGGCGACGAGGAAGTCTTCTCGCGCGAGCAGCTCGTGCAGTGGTTCGACCTGGAGCACGTGAGCCGCTCGCCCGCGCGCTGGGACCCGGAGAAGCTCAAGTGGCTGAATGGCGAGTACCTGAAGCGGATCCCGCCCGCACGGCTCGTCGAGGCGATACGGGAGCGCAATCCGGCGCTGCATGCCGAGATCGTCGCGGCCATGGATGCCGAGGCGATGACTTCGCTCGCGGCGGGAAGCTGGTCGCTCGTCACCGAGCACGAGGCCTTCCTGCACGAGATGGCTTCTCCGATGACCACCGACCCGGCCGCCGTCGCCCAGCACCTCGACGAGAAGGGCAGGGCCGTCGTCGGCCGGCTGGCGTCGGCGCTCGAGACGGTGGAGTGGAACGCCCCCGCCGTGAAGGCCGCGCTGCAGGCCTTCGTGAAGGAGGGCGGCTACAAGATGCCGGAGGTGATGATGCCGCTTCGCGTGGCGCTCACCCGCAAGACCCAGACCAAGGCGATCGACGCGATCGTGGCGGCGCTGCGCAAGGAAGTGGTGCTCGCGCGCCTTCGTCACGCGGCCGCGGGGTGACGCCGGCTTTGCATGTTCGCGGGAGGGTCGGTATAATCGCGGGCTCTGTTGGGGGTATAGCTCAGCTGGGAGAGCGCTTGCATGGCATGCAAGAGGTCCGCGGTTCGATCCCGCGTACCTCCACCAAACGAGTACGACAGGGAACGGAAGGCCGCGAGGCTTTCCGTTTTCATGTCCCCATCGTCTAGAGGCCTAGGACACCGCCCTTTCACGGCGATAACCGGGGTTCGAATCCCCGTGGGGACGCCAAATCAAAGCCCTGATTCGTCAGGGCTTTTCTTTTCATTAGGGCTATTGCCGCGTTTCCGGGCAGACGCGTGGCGCGCTCCCTCCGGCGCCCTTCACCGAGGGCCAAGGGGCCAGGCGCAGACCACCTTCAGCTTGGAATCCGCGAGCGATCCCTTCTCGATCGGCCCCCACTCCCCGGGGCCACCCGTCCTGGGCAGCACGACCTTGCCTTCGCCCTTGGCTCCCCCGTGGAAGTTGAGCGAAAGCACCTTCAAGAGTCGATGTCCGCAGTCGTACTCCTCCACCGCGACGACGGACCGGAC
>JBGARD010000009.1:0-82518 GCA_044230355.1 Usitatibacteraceae bacterium
AAAAATCGGGGCACGACGTGTTTGGCGGGCCCCGATTTTTTGGGCACCCATCCGGACGGTCACGCTTGCGAGCCCAGGAATCCGGCGAACTTTCCCAGCACGTCGCCCATCACGACCGCTCGCCTTCCCCTTAGGCCTCGGCCGTCGCGGCGTAGTTGAGGAACTCGTCGGGGCTCACGCGGATGGCCGCACCGGTCGGGCAGGCGCGCACGCAGGCGGCGCCGCCGGGCAGGTCCATGCACATGTCGCACTTCACGGCCTTCTTCGGGATGTCCTTGCCCTTTGGCTTGGGCTCCATCCCGGGCTCGGTCCCCAGGCCCAGCACCAGCCAGGACCACAGGCTCGGCCGCCGGCGCTTCGGGTCCACGGGGGCGAGCTGGATCACGCCGTACGGGCAGTTCTTCTCGCAGTTGCCGCAGCCGATGCAGCTGTCGTTCACGAAGACCTCGCCGGCCGCAGAGCGGTGGATCGCGTCGGGCGGGCAGTCCTTCATGCAGTGCGGGTGCTCGCAGTGCCGGCACGAGGTCGGGACGTGGATCTGCGCGAACGTGGGGCCTGCCTCGCGGTCGAGGCGCGAGGTGCCGTCGTGGACGTCCGCGCAGGCCTTCTCGCAGTTGTCGCAGCGCACGCACAGCGACTCGTCGATGAGCAGGACGTCGGTCGCCTCCCCCACGCCCTGCTGCAGCAGGAAGGCGATGATGTTGCCGGGGTCGGGGGCGGCCTCCATGGCGGCGTTCACGCGCAGGCGGTCGAGGAAGCGCGACTCCATCTCCTCGCGCCATTTCGGGTTGCGGCCCAGCACCCGCTTGAAGGCGCCGGCGTCGAGCACGACCGCCTCCGTGGTCACCGCGGCGCGCACCGTGGCCGAGCGCGGGGAGTCGGTGAGGAGCGCCATCTCCCCCACGTAGTTCCCGGCCGAGAGGTAGGACAGGACCACCTCCCGCCCGGCGATCGCGCGCGAGACCATGACGGAGCCGCGGCGCAGGAGGTACAGGCCGTCGGGCGCGTCGCCTTCCTTGAAGAGCACCTCGTTGCCGCCGTACCGGCGCACCTCGACGCCGCTCGTCACGAGCTCGGCGAGCTCCTCCTCGGGGAGCATCGGCGCGAGGTAGGCGCGCACGGCGCGCTTGAGGAAGGTCTCGTCCACGCGCTTGCGGATAGCCTCCACGGAGGCGACCAGCTTGAGCATCGCCCGGCGCGGCGACTCCACGAGGACGCAGTTCGCCCCGGCCCGCACGGTGCTCGAGCGGCGCCGCCCGGAGATGAGCCCCAGCTCGCCGAAGAACTCCCCGGCCCCGAGCGGGAAGATCTTCCCCCCGTCGCCCTCGACCAGCACCTGCCCGCCGACCACCATGTAGAAGCTGTTCGTGTAGTCGTTCCTCTCGAAGAGCACCTCGCCCTCGCGCGGCGTCCTGAGCTCGCTCTCGAGCATGAACTCGCGCAGCTGCAGGCGGTTGATGCCCGAAAGCAGCGGCACTTCCTGCTGGATCACGTCCAGGACCTGGGCGACGCTCTTGGTCCTCGAGAACCCGGCGAATTTCTTCGCGAGCAGGGGCTCGTCGGCGGGCTCGACCGCGCGGCCCAGCGCCGACTCCACGACCTCGTAGCCCTGGTTCATGGCCTGCTTGATGAGCGGGTAGCCGCCCAGGGCGCCCACGATGTACAGGCCCTTCACGTTCGACTCGTAGGTGTCCGTGAGTGCCGGCACCGCGTTCGGGTCGGCGGAGGGAAACTTCACGCCGAAGCTCTCCACGAGCTTCCTGGGCGGGATGCCGCCCAGGCGCGCGATGATCCGGTGGCACTCGATGGCGTCGGGCCCGTCCGGGCTCTTCACGTGGAAGCGCAGGGGCACCTCTCCCCCCGTGCGCTCCACCTTCGCGGCCGAGGTCCCGTAGCGGATCTCCACCCGCCCTTCCTTGATGGCGTCCAGGACGAGGGTGAGGTTGCCCTCCTTGCAGCGCGTGAATTCCTCGTTGCGGTTCACGAGGATCACCCGGTTCTGCTCCGCCAGGGCCAGCGCGTTCTCGATGGCGGCGTCCCCCGCGCCGACCACCACGATCGTCTCGTCCTCGTACTCCTTCGGGTCGTCGAGCTGGTACTGCACGCCCTCGAGCGACTCGCCCTCCACGCCGAGCTTCCTCAGGTTCCCCTGCAGGCCGATCGCGAGCACGATCTTGCGGCAGAAGAACACCTCGCCCTGCTTGGTCCTCACCTCGAACGAGCCGTCCTCGCCGGTGATCGAGTTCACCTCCTGGCCGAAGCGGATGTTCACCTTGTGCTTCTCGATCTCCTCGTTCCACTTGCCGAGGATCTCCTCGCGCTTGCCTGCGGCGAAGCTCATGGGGCTCCTGAGCGGCAGGATCTGCGGCTCGGCCATCACGTGCTTGCCCTTCTGGTACTTGTAGATCGTGTTCGAGGCCTGCGCCTCGCTCTCGAGGAGGACGTGGGACACGCCGAGCTCGGCGGCATGGGCCGCGGCGGACAGCCCCGCGGGCCCCGAGCCGATGATGCCCACCTTGTGCCAGCGGAATTCCGTGCGTTCGTCGAACTGGGACATGCCGGTCACCTCGCCACGATGGTCCTGAGGGCCGCGAGCGCGGACTGGAAGCGCTCGGCCCGGTACTTCTCGTCGTCCTTCACGGCCTCGAAGACGCGATCGAGGGCCGCGTTGGCCCCGCGCACGTCGGCGAGCGCGCCGCGCCGGGCCAGGAAGTTCATCACGCTCGCCATCGCCATGGCCGCCTGCTCGGCGCCGGCGTAGTCCCCGTAGCGGCCGGCGAGCCCGTCCTCGACGAGCCCGGCGAGGATCGCGCGCAGGTCGGCGTCGCCGAAGGCGCGCCCCTTGAGTCTCGCCACGACCGCGTCGAGCCCGCGGTGCAGCCGGCGGGCGGCCTCCAGCGCGTCGCCGCCCTCGCCCGCCACCGCCTTGTGCAGCTGCAGGACCTGGTCGTCGAACGCCGCGGAATCCGCCGGGAAGGCGTGGCGCACGATCTGCCGCAGCATCAGCAGGTTCGAGTCGTTGAAGCGGATCGTGCCCGGCCGCGTCCCCACGCGCGGCTTCCATCGCGTATCCGACATCGGGTGGTGGCAGGCGTGGCAGTCGAACACGACGAGCTCGGGGAAGAGCCCGTCGCGGCCGCGCTTCGGGTCGAGCACCACGTCGAGCTGCTCCTGGGCCGCGAGCGCCTGGCCGATGGCCCACACGCGCACGCCGTCCCAGCTGCCCTTGCGCTTCTTCCAGTCCTCGTCGATGACGAAGTGCGGCGGCTGCGTCTGCGAGAAGGTGTCCAGCTCGAAGCTGATGCGCGGGTGGCCCGCGCCCATGATGCGGTGGGTGACGAACTTGTCCTTGTTGCCGAAGTGGCACGACAGGCAAAGCCGGGCGAGCGCCACCGGGTCTTCCGTGGGGTAGAGCCCGTTCGCCAGGTTCTCCTCGTGGGTGGCGCCGGGGGCGACGTGCGACTTGATCCACTTCTCGGCCGGCCCGTGGCAGGCCTCGCAGCTCACCCCGTCGGAAGCCTTGAAGCGCTCGCCGCGCAGCTGCGCCGGCGGGTTGTGGCCGTGGCAGCCGACGCAGATCTTCGCCTCGTGCGCGGGCTGCTTCAGCCCGAGGTTCGCGGCGATGCGCTTGCTGCGCTCGTTCCACAGCACCTGGTTGGCGCGCAGGGCGTGCTTGTCCACGCGCGACCACGTGACGTACTCGTTCTGCAGGACGTTCGAGCCCTTCCACTCGCTGATGGAGCCGTGGCAAAGGCTCGAGGCGCAGTTCACCACGCCCACGTGCTGCGCGTTCGCCTGGTAGGGCAAGGGCGGCGCGTCCGCCGCCCGTGCGACGAGGGCCGCCAATGCCAGCCCCACCGCGAGGAGATGTCTCATCGGGCCTCCGCCTTCCTCGTTTGCGCCGGCCGCGTGGCACGGTCGGCCGGCGGCCGGGCGTCCCGGAAATCGCCGGGGTGGCCCTTGTCGGACACCGTCCAGGGGGTGCCGTCGGGCCGCAGGTAGAACCTCAACTGCTCCTCGAGCGTGAACGGGCGCGAGCCGATGCGGCCGAACACCGCGATCTGGCCGCCGGTCTCGTCCACCCCGCGGTCGCGGTCCAGCCCCTTCGCGAGCGACAGCGCGGCAGAGGGCGTCTCCCGCCAGGCGATGACGCGCGGCCTGGGCTCGGGACTGAAGCCGTAGAACTTGGGCTGGATCTCGGGCGAGGTGAGCTGCAGCACCTTGAGGCCGTTGGCGCCGTCGGCCACGTAGGCGATGGCCGAGGCGTTGGTGGTGCCCACGATCACGTCGCGCGCGTCGTTGAGCCGGCCGCCGTCGTCGAACTTCAGGTGCACGCGCGGCGCCTCCGGCTTCTCGACGTCCACGATCACCAGGCCCTCGCGCCCGCCCGCCACGTAGGCGTAGGTGCGCGCCACGTAGAGCCGCCGCGCGTCCGCCAGGGGAACCTTCGCCCCCTCGACCAGCCGCGCCTTCGCGGGGATCGTGGCGTCGACGACCTTGAGCCCCTCGTCGTCCGTCACGAAGAGGTAGCGGAACTGCAATGCCGAGGCGCGCGCGCCCTTCAGAGGCACCACGGCCGCCCGGCGGGGCTTGAGCGGGTCGTTCACGTCCACGACCACGAGCCCCGCGTCCGCCGCCACGTAGAGGTAGTGGCCCGCGACGGTGACGTGGCGCGCCCCCCGCAGGATCCCGCCCTCGTTCCAGGTGACGGCGCGCTCCAGGAAGTTGTTGCGCGGCTCGCCGTCGGCGAGCGTGTTCACGTCGGTGACGATGAGCCCCTCCTCGGCGTCGGTCACGAAGGCGTAGTTGTAGATGGGGTGGAACGGCTGCTCCTGGTTCGTCACGCGCATGAGCTCGCCCTTGTTGCGCTCGGGCGCGATGGGCTGGTTCGTGGGCAGGGCCACGCAGGTCGCGTTGCGCGACGGGACGTGGGTGTCGTGGCCCAGCGGCGAGAACGGGGCGCGGATGATGCGCTGCGAGACGCCCTTGTTGGCGATCGAGGCGACGTCGTAGACGCGCATTCCGCCGGCGCCCTCCGCGGCGTAGAAGTACTCGCCGCGCAGCGCGACGCAGCCCGCGGGGCCGCCGCTCGCGTTGTCGTGCGCCTCGGGCAGGCGCCGGCCGCGCTTCTCGTGGTCGGCGTACCAGTCGGGGTAGGCGTAGCGGTGCAGGTAGCTGCCGATCACCGCCTGCGGCTCCTCCCATTCGGTCACCTGCACCGCGCGCACGTGCCTCTCCTCCCCCACCCAGGCGTTGAAGCCGACGAAGTTCACGAAGTTCGTCCCGTGCAGCAGCATCTGCGCCATGATCGCGTTGTTGTCGCCCTGGTCCGAGACGTGGCAGTCGGAGCAGCCCTTGGTCTCCGTCTTCCTCTCGGTGTGCGGGTAGTGCGGCGCGAAGGCCTGGGAGGAGAACCCGCTCGCGGCCACCGGCGCCTGCTGGATGTAGATGCGCTCGCGGTTGATGTTGGTCGAGGAGAGCACCAGCGCCGAGGAGGAGCGGATGGGTGCGATGCGCCCGCCCTTCACCGGGCCGTGCCGGCCGAGCTGGAACATCTCGTCGCGGGCCACCTGCGGGTTGTAGGTGGCGTAGTTGCGCGTCTCCCCGCCCTCGTAGTGGTGGCGCTCCGTCTTCCAGTTCGCCTGGATGGGCAGGTGGCAGCCGCCGCAGCTGGTGGTCCAGGAGAGGTGGCAGCTGAAGCAGGTCATCTTCTCGTCGGGGTGCGCGTAGTCCTTCCCGCCGGGACCCCACTCGCCCTTGCGTCCCGGCTCGCCCGCGTGCATGAGCTTCGCGCGTGCGGCCTTCTCGTTGTAGTGCGCGTTCCCCGGCGTGACCGTGTCCTTCACGAGCGACATCTCCCACTCGAGGTCGGGGTAGATGGCGGAGCGCTGGAAGAGCCTGCCCTCGCGCCACTCGAAGCGCTTGCGGCCGTCCTGCGTCCTGAGGAGCGCCATGTCCATGCCCCCCGGCCGGGCCGCCGGCCCGGAGGTGCGTAGCGTCGGGTACTTGTCGGCGGTGCCGTGGCAGTCGCGGCAGTCCACCTCCACCGCCGCCGCCACCTCGCCGTAGATGTGGCCGTTGCCGTGCATGTCCTGGGAGAAGTGGCAGTCGACGCAGTGGAAGCCCACGTCCAGGTGGATCGAGGTGAGGTGGACCGCCTTCTTGAACTTCCCGGGATCCTCGTCGGAAACGGGCTTGCCTTCCTTGTCGAGGAGCGTGCCCTTGCGGTCGCGCTTGAACACCGCGCGGAAGTTCCAGCCGTGGCCGTGGTAGTCGGCGAACTGCGTGTCCTTGAGAGTCGGGTTGAGGCTGGAGACGTTCTTCAGGAACTCCGGGTCGCTCCACTTGCCGCGGATGGCCGCCTCCTCGGGGTTGCGGTCGAGGATCCTCCTCGCCTCGTCGTGCGTCGGGTACTTCTGCTTCTGCGGCCACATGGACGGGGCGTCCGACTCGTAGTCCCACATGATCGTGCCGTAGTAGCTGTTCACGAACACGTTGGGCTGGTGCATGTGGCAGACCATGCACTGCGAGGAGGGAATGGCGCGCGTGAACTCGTGGCGGATGGGGTGGCCGGAACGCCCCTTCGGGATCGTCGGGTCCTTCGTGGCCGTCTCGCCCGCGTGGCCGTACTTCGCGTAGACGCCCGAGTGCGAGCGGTCGCGGTCGTTGGCGTAGACCGTGTGGCAGGCCGTGCAGCCCGAGGAGCGGTAGTCGCCCGGCTGCTCGTTCGTGCCGAGGAACCACAGGTGCGGGTCGTTCAGGCGCGTCTTGGTGATGTTGATCACCGGCACCGCGATGCGGCTTCCCGTTCCCGGGCCGCGGTTCGATTGCTTGAGGTCGGGGCGGCCGGGCTCGTCCAGGCGCTGCAGGAGCCCGGTGTTGTTGGGCAGCCCGATCTCCGGGAACTGCGACGAGATCACGCGGCCGCCGCGCTCGAAGACGCGGAAGACGTCCGCCGGCGGGATCGTCTCCCACGACGGCAGCGCCGTCACGCTGGGCAGGATGCCCTTGGCCACGAGGAAGTCGGTCGGCTTCACCGGGTTGACGAGCGTGGCGCCCACGCCCTCGCGCGTGTAGGCCTCGCCGAGGATGTAGCGCTTGAAGGGAAGGATCCCGTTGTTGTAGGCCGCCCCTCCCCAGAGCATGGCCGAGGTGGACATGAGGCTCCTCTCGGAGGCCTGGATGATGGGCAGGTGGCACGCCCCGCAGGCCTCGCGCGCCACGCGCAGGTCGCCGGGATTCACGAAGCGGACGTATTCGGGCGCCTCGCGGTTCAGGAGCGTGTAGCTGCCCTCGGGGTTGGCGCTCGCGGGCCACTTCCACGCCGCGGGGTAGCGCGGCAGCACGTGCGAGCCCTCGAGGGCGGCCTGGTAGGCGGGGTCCTTGCGCTCGGCCCCGGCGGGCTTCGCCACCTTCGCGTCGCCGCCGTGGCAGTCGGTGCACCCGAGCACGACGGCCGGGTTCTGGTGCATGGTGTGGCGGTCCGTCGCCGAGTGGCAGGTCGCGCAGCCGGCGCTCTTCGCCGCGGCTTGCGCCTGCGTCTGCCGCTCGGGCGCCGGCGGATGGGCGACGTGCGTGCGCGCCACGGGCTTCTCGCTCCCGGTGTCGGCATGCACCGCGACGGCGAGGACGATGGCGGCAAGGGCGATGGGCGTGCGTCGCGTCATGGCTAGTAGTTGAGCAGGAGGTTCACGAGAATCGAGTACTGCGGCCCGCGCCGGTCCTCGTCGTAGAGCTGCTCGAGCCCCTTGCCGGGAAGGAGCGCGGCCGCGGAGGCGTTGAGCACGACGTTCTGGCTCATGAACGGGCGCCACTGCAGGGAGGCCGAGACGTCCCAGCCGATCTCGCGGTCGGGCGGGGCCTGGTTTCGAAGCACGCCCAGCACCGTCGTGTCCTGGAAGCGCAGCCAGGAGACGTTCGCGCTCATGCGCAGCTCGGGCAGCAGGTCGGCGTCGCCGCCCACCCCGAGGAGGAGGATCCCGGGGTTCACGAAGTTGGACTGCCCCTGGTCCTTCGAGGAGCGCAGGCTCGGCAGCACCCCGTTCCTGCCGGAGAGGGCGACCCCGCCCCCGCCCGCCAGCGGCACGGCCTGGCGGATCCAGAAGCTCGTGTCCGCGCCGGCGAACTGCGGGTTCTCGAGGATCGCGTCGAAGCCGGTGGCCCTGTCGTCGAAGGGGTCCTTGTCCCCGGAGGCCGCGAGCGCGTTGAGGCGCAGGCGCACCCAGCTGAAGTCGCGCGAGAGCTCGGCCGCGGCGAACCCCGCGCGGATGTCCTGCGCCTTCCCGGCGAGCGGATGGCGCTCGTCGCGGCCGATCGCGGCGTACACCGAGGCCGAGAGGTTCCAGCGGCCGAGGTGGCCGTCGCCGCTCCAGCCCAGGTAGCCGACGGTGTAGTCGTGCGGGCGCTCGTCGCCCAGGGACGAGGGCCGCTCGAGGAAGCCGTTGTTGTTGTAGTAGGCGCCCTCGCCCTCCCGGTTCACGTTGAGGATGGCCGTGGCCTGGGAGGTGAAGCCCGGGACCGGGAAATCCTGGCGGAAGGCGTTGGCCACTAAGACGTCGTCGCGGCGCATCGGCGTCGTGACGTCGTTCAGGCCCGAGTTCGTGTCCTTCTCGACGCGCCGGAACCAGCCCAGGTTGTACTGCCACTGGTTGTTGTCGCGCGTGCCGAACAGGCGCACGCCGAAGGGCACGTCCTGGAACACGAAGCCGCGGAAGTCCGAGATGAACGGCTGGATGCCCGCGCGCACGGAGTCGAAATCGTAGCGGGTGGAGACGTTGCGCAGGTGCACGTCGGCGAAGAGCTCCTGCACGCCGACGTGGCTGTCGGTGCGCTTCGTGCCGGCGCGCGGGTCCACCCGCAGCGCCCTCACCTCCTCGACGCGCGACTGGTTCACGTTGAACACGGGGACGAAGCGCAGCTCGTAGTCCGGGGGCTTGAAGGTGGTGTTTCCCTTGATGAGCCCGAGCGAGACGACCAGCGTCTCGGCGACCGTCGTCTGCTGGCCCTCGCCGAACACGTCCACCGAGCCGGGGCGGTCCGTGGACTGCAATCCCACCGGCGTGGGCAGCCGCCGCGCCTCGACGAGCGTGTCGGACACCAGCCCCAGGCTGAAGAACCAGTCGGGCGAGAGGCGACGCGCGAGGTCGGGAAAGGCCTCCTTGAAGGCGGGGTCGTCGCCGATGGGCAGGTCGCCCTTGAGGATGTTCTGGTTGTAGGGATCGGCGAGCGGGAACTTGAACCCGAGCGCCTGCATGATCCGCCAGCGGTCGGGAACGGGGAGCGCCTGCCTGGGCGTGGCGGGCATCGGGCCGGGGACCTGGCTCGGGTCGGCGGGCGGCGGGAAGAACTCGAGGGGCTTCGAGTCCCCGGGCCGGCGCTGCCCGATCTCGCGGTCGGCCGGCCGCTCGGGCGGGAGCCTGCGGTCCTCGTTGACGGCGGGCGCGAGGCCTTCCTGCGCGTGCGCCGGGCACACGCAGGCCGCCAGCGCCGCGAGCGCGAGGGTCGCGAGCGGCGGGCGGGCGCGCTCAGAGGCCCGCACAGGCGTTCTGCTCCGTCGAATCGTTGAACGGCGACTGCGGGCACTGCACGTAGCGCAGCCGCACGCCCTGCGGCGCGAGCTGGTCGGCGCGCATCGGCGGCGGCGCGTGGGCGAGCCCGGTGCCCAGGGCGCGCGCGGCGTTGGCGAACCCGAGGAAGGCCACCATGTCGTCCTGGTCCACGCCGTCGCCCGAGATGCCGATCGCGCCCACGAGCGTGGACCCGCGATAGACGGGAACACCGCCAGGGAAGATCTGCACCCCGTTTCGCGCCAGCGCGAGCCCCGCGTCGGGCGAGCCCGCGGGCGCTCCCGCCGCCGCGCGTCCCGCGCAGCCGGTCGAGGTGTCGCCCAGCGCGCCCTTGATGAGCTGGTTGTAGACGAGATCGAGTTGGAAGCCGACGTTGAAAGGGCTCCACGTGTCGAATCCCTTCGACAGCGGCCCGGGTGGCGTTCCCGCGATGCCGTCGGGATAGGTGGGCCGGTGCAGGTTGCCGATGGCGCGCGTCGACCACGCGGTGCGCCCGTCGAGTTCGCCGCCCGCACCCACGAAGTCGCGGAACGCGTTCGCGTAGGCGGCGATCGAGGAGGTGGTGCCGGCCGGAACGAGATAGGCGGCGGGCGGCAGGCCCGAGATGAGCGAAAAGGCGTCCGGGCGCGAGAAGAGAAGCGCGCCGCGCGCCTTCTGCACCGCGACGTCGGTGCCGAAGACGGGCGCGTCGGCGGTCCGCACCAGCCCCAGGATGTCGCCGCCGGCGTCCACGACGCTCACCGAGACCTCCGCCGGGGAACCGAGCGGCCGGCGGATCTGCGCGCGCGCGCGGCCCGCGACGCGGATGCCTTCCTCGAGGATGCGCGCCACCTCGGCCGCGGTGAGCGCCTCGGTGCCCGTGCCGGCGCGGGGCGGGAAGCGCTCCGCATTGGCGGCGTCCACGAGCGTGAAGGCGCCGAGCGCCGCGAACGCGCCGCCCGCGGCGCGGTAGCCCGAGGCGGGCGTCCCGAAGGCCACGCCCGCGCGCACGCTGGCCTCCACGTACCCCGGCACCGCCACGAGCGCGCCGGGCAGCGCGGCGAACGGGGGGGCGCGCGCGGGATCGGAAGCGAGCGATTCCGAGTCCACGAAGCGGAAGGTCTTGCCGTCGGCGGTGATGCGCTCGGCGCGGATGTCCGCCGGCGCCGCGAAGCCGATCGCGCCCGCGACTGCGATGAGCTCGTCGAGGTCCTCGTCGCGGTCGGTGATGACGAGATCGAGCCCGTAGGTGCCGTCGGCCATCACGCCCACGCCGCCCACGACGGCGCCGCCCTTGTACAGGGGGAGACCGCCCGGGTCGGCGGCGAGCCCGAGCGGGGAGCGCTTGGGGCCCACGCTGCCGTGCGCCGGGTTGCGGTTCACGTCGGAGCAGGAAAGCTGCGAGAACTGCACGCCGTAGAGCGGACCGGAGGGCGCCTGCGCCTCGCCGGGCAGGAAGCTCTCCTGCACGATCTGCCCGGCGGTTCGAGTCGAGAACGCGTTACCGGCGGAGGACAGGTAGGCGCCCGTGATCGCCTTCGCGATGGCCGCGGCCTCGGAAGGCAGCATGTCGCGGATCCCGTCCAGGCCCCCTTCCACGCCGCGGCCGGACAGGATGTCGAAGCGCTCGCGCGCGCCCGCCATGCGGAAGACGGCGAGCACGTTGCCCACGCGGTCCACGACGGCGATGGTGGCGCGGCCCCCGCGCGCGCTCGCCTCGCCCGCGGCCTGGGCGATCACGCGCCGCACGTCGTCCTCGGTGAGGAAGCGGGTCGCTGCGTTGCAGTTCGGCGCGCAGGTCGAGGACCCGGCGTTGCCCGACGAGCCCGAGCAGCCGGCGAGCGCCAGCGCGAGCGCCAGCGCGCCCACGGCGAAGGCGACCGGGCGCCGCTCAGTTCGCACCGGCGGCACCGGAAGCCACTCGCGTGGACGATCTCGGCCTGAACTGCGGGTCCCAGGGATGCCGCTGCTCGTGGAAGCCGTGGCACAGCAGGCAGCTGGAGGTCACCTTCTTCTCGGCGGGCCGCGAGCCGCCGTGGCATTCGCGGCAGCCCTCGATCGCCGGCATCGCCACGTCGGCGCTTCGCTTCGACTTCGCGACGTCGTGGCAGCTCGAGCACTTGGCCTGCGCGTGGCTCTTGTGGTCGAAGCGCGCCGCCGGCATCCACGCGCGGTTCGCGCGCACCCGGGCCACGTTCCAGTCCACGCCCTTGTCGCCCTCGCTCCTCTGGATCTCGTGGCAGGTGCGGCACAGGCGGATCTCGAAGATCTCCTCGGAGACGTGCGCGGCCTTCCTCGCGGCCATGCCGAGGGCGGCCTGGCGCTCGGCCGGCGCCGGCTCGCCGGCGCGGCGCAGCAGCCCCTCGCCGGGAACGCCGAAGGCCTTCTCGAAGCTGTCCGGCACGCCGTTGAGCGCGAGGTTGGCGTAGAACTCGCGGACCACCGTCATGGCCTCGGCCGGCCGGCCGTGCGGCACCTGCCGGCTCGTCACCGCCGGCTCGAACTCCAGGCGGTGGCAATCCTGGCAGTGCCTGGCCATCGACACCGGCTCGAAGCCGCGCTTCGAGGCGTCGGGCATGTGGCAGGCCGCGCACTCGAGCTTCACCTTGTCCTTCTCGGGGTGGCGGACGCCCGCCGGGTCGAGGTGCACCGCGTGCGGGAAGACGAGGCCGGAGGATTCCTGGATCGGCGCGGCGCCCTGCCGGATGCGCTTCACGCCCTTGCCGTCGGGAATCGAAAGCCGGAAGGCCGGATGGTCCTTCGCGAAGTCGGAGGCGTCCTGCGACTGCGCGCCGTTGGCGCGCGTGCGCACGTCGCGGTGGCAATCGACGCAGAAGGCGTCGTCGTCGCGGTGCGTGGCCTTGGCGCCCTTGTGGTCGCGGTGGCACTCGGCGCAGCGCGTGCCGGCGAAGAGCGCCGCGGGCGACATGTCCTGGGCCACGTGGTGCCCGATGCGCGAGTGGCACTCCAGGCACGCCGAGTCCCGCACCTGCGTGAAGGCCACCTCGTGGCAGGCCTCGCACTTCGTCTCGATCGGCTGGTGCGCGAGCATCACCGGGCCGGGGTTCCAGTACCGGTCGCTCGCCGCCGCAATCGCCTCCGGCTGGCCCCACGGCAGGCCCAGGACGCGCCCGGCCGGCGCGAGGAAGAAGAGCACGGCCACGAGCGCGAAGAGCGCGAGCGCGGCCGCGCGCTTCGGAACCCCCAGGGAGGCGAGCGTGAGGCGCTCGGCCCGCGCCAGGAACTCCTGGGCAACGTTGTCGGCGGGCCGCACGAGCTCCACCGTGATCGCGCCCGTGTAGCCGGCCGGCGCGGGGATGGCGGTGAGCCGGTAGGGCCCGACATCGATCGCGGTGCCGGGCGCGAGGCGCACCGAGCGCACCGCCTTGCGCGTGGTGCTGGTGGCCGTCCCCATCTCGCCCTCGGTGTAGACGGGGCCGTTGCGGTCGACGATGAGGCCCTGGCTCAGGGCGATGCGCGGGTCGGCGAGCATCACCTCGCTCGAGGCGTTGCGCCCGACGCGCACCCAGTCGGCGTTGACCTCCTTGCGCACCTGGACCATGCGGCCCGCCCGGTTGCGGCTCTGCGTGATGACGAGGAGTTTCAAGTCGGCTCCCGGGCGCGGCTACCAGTAGAGGAAGACGGAGACCACGTGCGCGGCGAGCGCGGCGAGCAGCGCGACGGCGAGCGGGACGTGCAGGTAGAGCCACAGGTCGAGCCTCGCCTTGTAGCGCAGGTCGCGCCGGGCGCGCGCCAGGAGCTCGTTCTTCTGCAGCAGCAGCGTGTACACCTCGTGGTTGAGCTTGGCGGAATCGCCCGACAGGCGCTTGCCGATCTCCGGCAGCTCGCGCACCGCGGCCGCCGTCGGGCAGGCGCGGTCGCGCCCCGTGACGACGCGCAGGAAGGACCCGCCCAGCCGCGAGTTGTCGAGCGAGGCGTTCACCACCCGCAGGATCTCGTCGGGAAGCGAGAGCGCCTTCTCGCGGATCTCGAGGTCGAGGTCCGCGACCTTGAGGAGCATCGCCTCGAGCGTCTCCTCGCCGCGGTTGGCGGTCATGAGCCCCGGCACCGACAGGTAGATGTACACGCCGTAGAACCCGCTCGCGACCGTGGCCACCATGAGCACGTAGGCGAGGGTGTGCACGTTCATGCCGAGCTCGAAGCCGGTGTGCAGGGTCCCCACGACGAGGAGGGCCGTGCCGAGGTAGACGTGGGCCGAGAGCCAGCCCTGCACGGTCCCCAGGCGCGAGGAGTAGCGGCGCTTGCGCACGCCGAACCACAGGAGCCAGAGGATCAGCAGGGCGCCGGCGGTCCCCAGCGTGTAGCCGAGCCAGGTGCCGCCGTAGGGCTTGAGGGGCGGGTCGTGCCAGAGATAGGCGGCCCCGGCGAGGATCGAGAGCCAGAGGGCCGACTTGAACCAGCGAAAACGCGCGTACTCCAGGATCGACTGGTGTCGCACCGATGCTCTCCCTTCCCCGCGAGAATTTATTCTTATGGAGCGCTATTGCGCAAAGCGATAGGCGCGCGGGGCATTGTAACTTCCCGTTGAGCGTTCGCAAGGGGAAACGGCCCACCCCTCCGGTATAATCCGCCGTCGCCTTGACTGCCTCTCCCGCCTCCTCCCCGATGCTCACCTTCTGGATCGTCGCTGCCCTCTTGATCGTGGCGGCACTCGCGTTCGTGCTCGTGCCCCTGCTCCGGCCGCGCGCGCGCTCGGCGCCCTCGCTGCGCGAGGCCAACCTTGCCGTACTTCGCGGCCAGCGCCGCGACATCGAGAACGACGTCGCGGTGGGCCTGCTGCCCAGGGAGGCGCGCGAAGCCGCGCTGACCGAGCTCGCCGCCCGCGCCGAGGAGGACCTCGCCACCGCAAGCGAGATGCCCGCCGGCCCCGTTCGCAAGCCGTGGATGGTGGCGGCGTTCTTCGGGCTTGCCATTCCCGCCGTGACCGTGGGCTTCTACCTCTGGGTGGGAACGCCCGAGGCGACGGACCCCAAGGTGATGGCTGCGGCCAGCGCGCAGCCCGGCGACCACCAGATCGAGGAGATGGTCGTCCTCCTCGAGCAGAAGATGAAGGAGCGCCCGGACGACGTGCAGGGCTGGAGCCTGCTCGCGCGCTCCTACGCAGCCACGGGCAAGCCGGCCAAGGCCCTCGAGGCCTACGCGCACCTGGCGAAGATCGCCCCGCAGGATGCCTCGGTGCTCGCGGACTACGCCGACGCCCTGGCGCTTTCGCGCGGGCGCAATCTCGCGGGCGAGCCCACGGAGCTGGTGAAGCGCGCGCTCGCCGCCGACCCGCGCCATCCCAAGGCGCTCGCGCTGGCGGGCACGGCGACGCTCAACGCCGGCGACTTCGCCGCCTCGCTCGGCTACTGGGAGCGGCTGTACGCCGTGGTCCCGCCGGGCTCGGAGGACGCGGACCAGGTGGGCAAGATCATCGAGGACGTGCGCGGCCGCGCCGCGGCCGCCGGCAAGCCCCTGCCTCCCTCCAAGGCGGTCGCCTCCGCGCCCGCCGCGCCCGCCGCGCCGGCCGCGGCGCCCCAGCAGCCGCCCAAGGGCGCGCCGGCCAAGGCGCCCAAGCCGGCCGCGGGCGGCAAGACGGTCTCGGGCACGGTGAAGCTCGCCGGCGCCCTCGCGGGCAGGACATCGCCCACCGACACGCTGTTCATCTACGCGCGCGCGGAGACGGGCTCGCGGATCCCGCTCGCGATTCTTCGCGGCGGCGCCGGCGAGCTGCCCAAGTCCTTCGAGCTCGACGACTCCATGGGCATGACGCCCGCGGCGACGCTTTCGGGCACGCCCTCGGTGGTGATCGAGGCGCGCGTGTCCAAGGCGGGCGGTGCGGTCGTGCAATCCGGGGACCTCGTCGGCACGAGCAAGCCGGTGGTCCCGGGCGCCAGGGGCGTCGACGTCGTGATCGACAAGGTCGTCCCCTAGGCCCCGATGACGAAGCACCGCAGCGGCGCGCCGGACATCCTGCAGGTTCGCGACCTCGCGTGCCGGCGCGGGCCCGCCCTGCTCTTCTCGGGACTTTCCTTCGAGGTGGCGAGCGGCGAGCTGCTGTGCGTGCGCGGTCCCAACGGCTGCGGCAAGACGACGCTGCTTCGCTGCGTGACCGGGCTCACGCGCCCCGACGACGGCGCCGTCCTCTGGCACGGCGAGCCCGCGCAGACCGACCCGGAGCGCATGCGCGCCGGCACCGCCTACGCCGGCCACCTGCCCGGGCTGAAGGACGACCTGAGCGCCGACGAGAACCTCGAGTTCATGCTGCGCCTGCGCGGCGCCGGCTCCACGCCCGAGGAGCGCCGCGAGGCCCTCGCCGCCGTGGGGCTGGAGAAGCGCCGCCGCATCCCCGCGCGGCGCCTTTCCGCGGGCCAGCGCCGGCGCATCGGGCTGGCGCGCCTGGCGCTCGACCCGGCCGAGCTCTGGGTGGTCGACGAGCCCCTCACCGCGCTCGACGACGCCGGGCAGGCCCTCTTCATCGACCTGCTGGGACGCCACCTCGAGGCCGGCGGCCTGGCGCTCGCGGCCACCCACCACCGCCTCGCCCCCGCCTCCGGCGTGGTGCGCGAGCTGAGGATGGCGTGAGGACCGGGCGATTGAGCGCGGCGACGGCACGGCGCGAGCGGGCCGAGGGCTCCTTCTCGGGAGGCTTCTCCTGGGCGATGGCGCGCGACCTGCGCCTTGCCTGGCGGCACCCGGACGAAGCGGTGCTCACGGTGGCCTTCTTCGCCCTCGTCGCCTCGCTCTTTCCCCTGGGCATCGGCGCCGAGCCGCAACTGCTCACGCGGATCGGCCCCGGCGTCATCTGGGTCGGGGCGCTCCTCGCCGCCTTCCTGGCGCTTCCCGGCATCTTCGCGGCCGACTACCTGGACGGCTCGCTCGAGCAGATGACGCTCTCCCCGCACCCGGCCCTGGGCTGGGCGGCCGGCAAGATCGCGGCGCACTGGATCGTCTCGGGCCTGCCCCTCACCCTGCTCTCGCCCCTCATCGGGCTGCAGTACGGCCTCGCCCCGGACACCCTCGCCGTGCAGGCGCTCTCGCTCCTCGTGGGCACCCCCGTGCTCTCCCTCCTGGGCGGGGCCTGCGCCGCGCTCGCCCTGGGCGCCCGGGGCGGCGGGATGCTGCTCGCCCTCCTGGCCCTGCCCCTCTTCGTGCCGGTGCTCATCTTCGGCGCCGGCGCCGCCGAGGCCCAGGCCACGGGCCTTTCGCCCACGCCGCACCTGTCGCTCCTCGCGGCCGCCCTCATCGCGGCGCTGGTGGGGCTCCCCTGGGCGGTGGGCGCGGCCGTCCGGATCGCCGTGGACTGACCCATGACGGCCATGGCATTTTGCGATCCCGCAACCGCTGCCGCCCTGTCCGGGGGACAATTCCGCCTCGGGAAACCCGCCATAACCCCATGAACTGGTTCTATTTCGCCTCGCCCGCCACCTTCTACGGCCTCGCCGGCCGCCTGGCCCCTTGGTTCTTCATCCTGGCCGCCGTGCTGGCCGCCTGGGGCCTTTACCTCGGGCTGGGCGTCGCCCCGACCGACGCCCAGCAGGGCGAGGTCTACCGCGTCATCTTCATCCACGTGCCCACCGCCTGGATGTCGATGTTCCTGTACTTCGTGATGGCCTGCTATTGCGGCCTCACGCTGGTGTTCAACACGCGGCTGTCGGCGATGATGGCGCGCGCCATCGCCCCGACGGGCGCCATG
Organism: Usitatibacteraceae bacterium; assembly: GCA_044230355.1. Lineage (GTDB taxonomy): Bacteria > Pseudomonadota > Gammaproteobacteria > Burkholderiales > Usitatibacteraceae > FEB-7. The sequence continues at coordinate 17,242 of JBGARD010000009.1, forward strand.
TTCACCTTCATCGCGCTGTGGACGGGATCCTTCTGGGGCCGCCCCACCTGGGGCACCTACTGGGTGTGGGACGCGCGCCTCACCTCCGAGCTCGTGCTGCTGTTCCTCTACTTCGGCTACATCGCGCTCGCCAACGCCTTCGAGGACCCGCGGCGCGGCGACCGCGCGGCGGCCCTGCTCGCCCTGATCGGGGTCGTGAACCTGCCGATCATCTACTTCTCGGTGCAGTGGTGGAACACCCTGCACCAGGGCTCCAGCGTGAGCTTCAAGGGCACCAGCATGCACGTCACCATGCTCACCGGGATGCTCGTGATGAGCTTCTCGGCGTGGATGTACGCGATCGGCGCCACGCTCGTGCGCGTGCGCGCGGTGATCCTGGAGCGCGAGAGGCGCGCCCAGTGGGTGCGCAACCTGCCGGAGGCGGCATGACGCTCTGGTGGTCGAGCTGGTCCGCATTCTGGGCGATGGGCGGCCACGCGTTCTTCGTGTGGATGTCCTTCGGGGCACTTCTGGCCGCCATCGTGGTCGAAATGGTTTCGCTGCGGCTGCGGCGCAAGCGCGCGCTGGCCGCCATCGAGGAGGAACGGGATCTTGAAGCCGAGAACTAAACGCGCCGTGGCCATCGTCGGGGGCCTCGCCGCCCTGGGCGTGGCGGCCGCACTGGTGCTGAACGCCTTCCAGTCGAACCTGGTGTTCTTCTTCACGCCCACCCAGGTGGCGAAGAAGGAAGTGCCGCTCGACCGCAACTTCCGCGTCGGCGGGCTCGTCGAGGGCGGCACCGTGGTGCGCCAGAAGGACGCCCTCAACGTCACCTTCAAGATCACCGACGGCGCCCAGTCCGTTCCCGTCGTGTACACGGGCATCCTCCCGGACCTCTTCAAGGAGGGCAAGGGCGTGGTGGCCGAGGGCCGCGTGGGCACGGACGGCGTGTTCAAGGCCTCGCAGGTGCTCGCCAAGCACGACGAGAACTACATGCCTCCGGAGGCCGCCGAGGCCCTCAAGCAGGCCGGGCACCCGATGGCCAAGGAGAACTTCGCGGGCCAGGGCGGCGGCGGGGTGAAGCGATGATCCCGGAAATCGGCCAGCTGGCCCTCGTCCTCGCGCTCCTGCTCGCCTTCGCGCAGGCTTTCCTTCCCCTGGCCGGCGCCTCGCTGGGCAAGCCCGCCTGGGTCGCCACGGCGCGCCCCGTCGCCATCGGGCAGTTCCTGTTCGTGGTCCTCGCGTGGGGGGCCCTCGCGACCTCCTTCGTGAACAACGACTTCTCCGTGGCGAACGTGGCCCAGCACTCGAACCTGAGCCTGCCGGTCCACTACCGCTTCGCCGCGAGCTGGGGCTCGCACGAGGGCTCGATGCTGCTGTGGGCCCTCATGCTGGGCGGCTGGACCGCGGCGGTGGCCTTGCTGTCGCGCCACCTGCCCGAGAGGATCGCCGCGCGCGTGATCGGGATCATGGGCCTCATCTCCATCGGCTTCCTCCTGTTCATCCTCACCACCTCCAATCCCTTCGAGCGCCTCCTGCCCCCGGCCGAGGACGGCCGCGACCTGAACCCGCTCCTGCAGGACCCGGGCATGGTGTTGCACCCGCCGCTGCTCTACATGGGCTACGTGGGCTTCGCGGTCGCCTTCTCCTTCGCCATCGCCGCCCTCATCGAGGGCCGGCTCGACAGCGCCTGGGCGCGCTGGTCGCGCCCCTGGACCACCGCCGCGTGGTGCTTCCTCACCATCGGCATCGCCCTGGGCAGCTGGTGGGCGTACTACGAGCTGGGCTGGGGCGGCTGGTGGTTCTGGGACCCGGTCGAGAACGCCTCCTTCATGCCGTGGCTCGTGGGCACCGCGCTCATCCACTCGCTCGCCGTCACCGAGAAGCGCGGCGCGTTCCGCAGCTGGACGGTGCTGCTCGCGATCCTCGCCTTCTCGCTCTCGCTGCTCGGGACCTTCCTCGTGCGCTCGGGCGTGCTCACCTCGGTGCACGCCTTCGCCACCGACCCCCGGCGCGGCGTCTTCATCCTGGGCTTCCTCGCCATCGTCGTGGGCGGCTCGCTCCTGCTCTTCGCGCTGCGCGCACCGAAGGTGGGCATCGGCGGGAGCTTCTCCGCGCTCTCGCGCGAGTCGATGCTGCTCGCCAACAACGTGCTGCTCACCATCGCGATGGGCGCCGTGCTCCTGGGCACGCTCTACCCGCTCGTCCTCGACACGCTGAACCTGGGCAAGATCTCCGTCGGCCCGCCCTACTTCGACGCCGTGTTCTTCCCGCTCATGGCACCGGCCGTCTTCCTCATGGCGATCGGCCCGCTCGCGAGCTGGAAGCAGGCCGAGCTCCCCGACCTCGCGACGCGCCTGAAGTGGGCGCTCGGCGTGGCCGTGGCCTGCGCGATCATCGTGCCGCTCGCCAAGGGCAAGTGGTCCTCGCTGGTGGCCTTCGGCCTCTTCCTCGCCTTCTGGGTCGTGGCCGCGACCGCGGTCCAGTTCAGCGCAAGGATGGGGAAGGCGCCGCAGTCGACGCTCCTCGCCAGGCTGCGTTCGAACTCCGCCTCGTGGTACGGCATGCAGCTCGCGCACCTGGGCGTGGCGGCGTTCATCATCGGCGTGGCCATGGTCAAGGGCTTCGAGACCGAGCGCGACCTGCGCATGGCGCCCGGCGACAAGGTCGAGCTCGGCGGCTACGAGTTCACCTTCACCGGCACGCGAGAGCTTCCCGGCCCCAACTACGCCGCCCTGCAGGGGATCTTCGAGGTCCGCCGCCCGGGCGCGCAGGAAGTCGTGAAGAAGATGTACCCCGAGAAGCGCATCTACCACGCCTCCGGCCAGACGATGACGGAGGCCGACATCGACGCCGGCATCGCCGGCGACCTCTACGTCTCCATGGGAGAGCAGGTCGAGGGGAATGCGTGGGGCATCCGCATCTACCACAAGCCCTTCGTCGACTGGATCTGGGGCGGGTGCCTCCTCATGGCGCTGGGCGGCTTCTTCGCCATCGCCGACCGCCGCTACCGCCTCGCCCGGCGCACGTCGGACGCGCCCGCGGGCGCGCTCGCCACGGGGGACTAGCGCGCCCCCGGCCTGAAGGGACCGCAGAAGACATGAAGGCACTCAAGTACATCATCCCGCTGGCGATCTTCGCGCTGCTGTGCGTGTTCCTCGCCATCGGCCTCACCAAGGACCCGCGCAAGGTCCCCTCCCCCTTCATCGACAAGCCCGCGCCCGCCTTCGCGCTCGCCAAGCTGCAAGAGCCCGAGGCGAAATTCTCTCCCGCGGACATGAAGGGCAAGGTGTGGCTCCTCAACGTCTGGGCCTCCTGGTGCGTCTCCTGCCGCGTCGAGCACCCGGTGCTCAATGACATGAGCCGCCGCGGCCTCGTGCCCATCGTGGGGCTCAACTACAAGGACGCGCGCGCGGACGCCACGAAGTGGCTGGGCCAGCACGGCGACCCGTACGTCTTCTCGGTCTGGGACTTCGACGGCAAGGTGGGGATCGACTACGGCGTGTACGGCGCGCCCGAGACGTTCGTGATCGACAAGCAGGGCGTCATCCGCTACAAGCACATCGGCCCGATCTCGCCCGAGGACGTGCAGAAGACGTTCGTGCCCCTCCTGGCAAGGCTCAACGCATGAGGCGCCTCCTCGCCACGCTCCTCGCAGCCGCCTCCCTCTGCGCCTGGGGGCAGTCCGCCGAGATCGCCAACGCGGACCCGAAGGTGGAGGCGCGGCTCAAGTCCATCGCGCACGAGCTTCGCTGCCTCGTCTGCCAGAACCAGACCATCGCCGATTCCGACGCGCCCCTCGCCGTCGACCTGCGCAGGCAGACCCGCGCCATGATCAGCGAGGGCAAGTCCGACGAGGAGATCCGCGCCTACATGGTGGAGCGCTACGGCGACTTCGTCCTCTACAAGCCGCCCTTCAACGCCGTCACGGCCGTGCTGTGGGTCGCCCCCGGGATCCTGGTCGTCGGCGGGCTCCTGGGCCTCGTCTTCATGCTGCGCCGCCGGCGCGAGGCCGCGAAGGCCCCCGCGCCGCCACTGGACGAGAAGCGCCGCCGCGAGATCGAGGCGCTGCTCGATTCGGACAACGACAAGCCCTGAGCCTTCTCGCCCGGTCAGGTTGCCCTTCGATCTGCCGGGCGCCTGAGGGAACCGCATCGAATCGAGGCGGCGCAACTTGCCCGGCTCAAAGCATGACGGGCTGGTCCGGCAGCTCGTTGCGGTTCTCGTCGCCGGCGGGGAAGTGCCTTTCGAGGTGCGCGGAAACCGCCTCGACGCCCGCCACGGCGCCTTCCTCGAAGCGACCGGCGTGGAACGCCTCCTGCATCGTCGCGCAGACGGCCTGCCACTCGGCCTGCGCCACCTTCGCCGCGATCCCGCCGTCCGCCACGATCTCCACCCGGTGGTCGGCGAGCAGCACGTAGACCAGCACGCCCGTGCGCTCGTCCGTCCGGCCCACGCCCAGCTGCGTGAACACCTGGATCGCCCGCTCGCGCGAGCCGAGGCCCCGCCAGAGCTGCAGGGTCGTGAGCTCCGCCTCGACCGCGAAGCGCACCTCGCCGCGGTGGCGCTTCTCGTGCGTCGCGATCGCGCGCCGGATAGCCTCGAGCGCCGAGTGCGGGAAGGCCCGGCGCGCCTGCCGGGGTGTCATCGCGATGTGCCGCCAGAGTCGCTTCAGGTCCATCACCAGCCTCCCGAGGCGCCGCCGCCGTCGAATCCGCCCCCGCCGCCGCTGAACCCGCCGCCGCCACCCCCGCTCGACCAGCCGCCTCCCCCGCCCCACGAGCCGCCGCTCGTCCAGCCGCCGCCGCGCCGCGCCGACAGGGCGTTCGTGCCCATGAAGAGGACGGCCACGAAGGCGACGACGGCCGCGATGGCGCCGAGGGCGAGGCTGCCGAAGATGAACCAGGCGGCCAGTCCGGTGACCCCGGAGGTGAGGCTGGCTCCCACGAACCGGCCCAGCAGCGAGCGCAGGATCGCCCCGGCGACGGGAACCACCACGAATGCCATCCAGAAGAAGTTCTCGATGGAGGCACCCGACGAGGATTTCGCGCGCGGCGCGGACTGGGCGGGCGCGGGCAGCGACTCGCCCTCGATCGCCTTCAGGATCGCGTCCACGCCGTCGTTGATGCCGCCCGCGAAATCGCCGGCGCGAAAGCGCGGCGAGACCCGCTCGGCGATGATGCGCCGGGAGAGCGCGTCGGTGAGCACGCCCTGGACGCCGCGCCCGGTCTGGATGCGCATGCGCCGCTCCTGCTTGGCGACCACGAAGAGGACGCCATCGTCCACGCCCGCGCGCCCGAGCTTCCACTCGTCGGTCACGCGCGTGGCGAACTCCTCGATCGTCTCGGTGCCGATCGTGGGGACGAGGAGGACGGCCACCTGGGAGCCCTTCGCCTGCTCGAAGGCGGCGAGCTTCGCGGCGATGGCCTGCTGCTGCGACGCATCAAGCGTTCCCGACAGGTCGACCACCCGCCCCGAAAGCTTCGGGACGGGTATGGTGTCCGCCGCGCTCGCGGCAAGGGCCGCAAGCGCGAGGAGGAGGGGCGCGGCCGCCCGCGCGAGCGAGCGGCCGGCGAGGCCGGTCACTTGGCCGGGGCGGGCTGCGCGGGAGCGGCGGGCTTGGTCGAGAAGTCCACCTTGGGCGGCTCGGCGATCGCCTTTTCGTTCTCCACCGTGAAGTTGGCCTTCTCCTTGTAGCCGAAGAGCATCGCCGTGAGGTTGGTGGGGAACTGGCGCGCGAGGATGTTGTAGTCCTGCACCGTCTTGATGTAGCGGTTCCTCGCCGTGGTGATGCGGTTCTCGGTGCCCTCGAGCTGCGCCTGCAGGTCGCGGAAGTTGGCGTCGCTCTTGAGCTGCGGGTAGTTCTCGACCACCACCATCAGGCGGGAAAGCGCGCTGGAGAGCTCGCCCTGCGCGGCCTGGAAGTTCTTCATGGCGTTGGGGTCGCCCAGCGCCTCGGGCGTCATCTGGATCGAGCCCACCTTGGATCGCGCGTTGGTGACGCCCAGGAGCACGTCCTTCTCCTGCTGGGCGAAGCCCTGCACCACGTTCACGAGGTTCGGGATCAGGTCCGCGCGGCGCTTGTACTGGTTGATCACCTCGGACCAGGCGGCCTTCACCTGCTCGTCCTTCGTCTGGAAGTCGTTGTAGCCGCAGCCGGAAAGCACGAGGGCGCCGGCGAGGGCGAAAGCGGTCAGGATCCTGCGCATGGAAGGGATTCCTCCGGTAGAGGGTGGGGAAACGATCGGGAAGATGGGGGCGGCGCGCGCCGATTCAAGCGCCCGCGAGCACGCGCCCTGCAAGGAGCAGGTCCTCCCAGGCCTTTGCCTTGTCGGGCAGGTTCCTGAGGAGGTAGGCCGGATGGTACGTGATGACGAGCGGGATGCCGCGGTAGGCGTGCACCCGGCCGCGCAGGCTCGCGAGGCTCGCCTCGCTCCCGGTGAGGCGCGTGGCCGCGGTCTTGCCGAGCGCGACGATGATCTTCGGGGCGAGGAGCTCGACCTGGCGGTCGAGGAAGGCCGCGCAGGCGGCAGCCTCCTCGGGCGCCGGGACGCGGTTCCCGGGCGGCCGGCACTTCACCACGTTGGCGATGTAGACCTCGCGCCCGCGCCGGAGCTTCATCGCCGCGAGCATGCCGTCGAGGAGCTTGCCGGCCTGCCCCACGAACGGCTCGCCCGACGCGTCCTCGTCCGCGCCGGGGCCCTCGCCGACGAAGAGCCAGGGCGCCGACTCGTTGCCCACGCCGAAGACGGCCTGCGTCCTGCGCTCGCACAGGACGCAGCGCCGGCACTCGCGCACGGCCTGGCGCAGCGCCTCCCAGTCCATGGTCGCGATGCCGGGAGGTGCTTCGTGCGGGGGTGAATCCGGTGCGCGGCGGGCGTGTTCCACGGGTGGCGAAGCAGCCTCGACCGGTGCCGCAGCAGCCTCGACGGGAACGGCTTGCGCCCGCGCGGGCGCGGACGCCAGGCCGTAGAGCCGGGCCACCGGCAACAGCTCGAGTTCCCTGAGGATGCGCTCGTCCATGGGCCTAGAGGGTGATGCCCAGGAAGAGCGCATCCTCGCGCCCGCCGCGGGCCGGGTAATAGGAAGGACGGATGGCGATCTGCTGGAAGCCGGCCTGGCGGTAGAGGTGGCGCGCCGCCAGGTTGGTCGGGCGCACCTCGAGGTAGACGATCTGGCATTTCGCCTCGCGCGCCACGCCCAGCATGAAGTCGAGGAAGGCGCGGCCGATGCCATGGTTCTGCCATCCGGCGGCCACCGCGATGTTGAGCAGGTGCGACTCGTCGAGCGCCACCATGAGGATCGCGTAGCCCACCACCTGCTCGCCATGGCAGACGACCCAGCAGTCGTAGCCCGCCTCGAGGGAGTCGCGGAAGTTGCCCTGGCTCCAGGGGAACTCGTAGAGCGATTTCTCGAGATCGGCGACGGTCCCGAGGTCCGCGGGGCGCATGCGCCGGTAGCTCATCTCGGGGCGCGGGAGCGCGCTCACTTTGCCGCCTGCCTTTCCCGTGTGGTCATCGCGACCTTGTCGCGCAAGTATAGGGGCGCCGCCTGCTCCGCCGGCATCGATTCGCCGCGGGCGAGCTTGCGCGCGGCGACCCGGGCGACGGCGCCGGCTCGCGGCAGGTCGCCCTCGATCCGGTTCCCCACCTGCGCCGAATAGGCGCCGCGCAGCCAGTCGAACGCGTCGAAGCCGCTGCCGGTGGCCACCCAGTCGTGCCCCGGAAGCGCCGGCAGCGCCCCCTGCGCGAAGAGCCCGGGCTCGATGGCCGCCTGCCAATCGCCGCCCATGCGGGAATAGGCGGCGAGGTAGGTCTCGCCCATGCGCGCGTCGAGCGCGGCCACCACGCGGCTTGCGTTGGCCTGCTCGGCGAGCGCGAGAAGGGAGGACACCCCCACGACCGGCCGGCCGGCGCCGAGCGCGAGTCCCTGGGCCAGGCCGCAGGCGATGCGGATGCCGGTGAAGGACCCCGGGCCCTGGCCGAAGGCGAATGCGTCCATGTCGGCGGCCGCGAGGCCGGACCGCGCGAGCAGGCGCCTGACCATGGGCGCCAGGCGCTCGGCATGCTGGTTGGGGGCGAGGACCTCCTCCACGAAAAGCTCGTCGCCGCGCAGCAGGGCGGCCGAGCACAGCTCGGTGGAGGTTTCGATGGCGAGGAGATTCAAGGGCAAGGGCGCGTGGGGAACGCGTCCATTATACCGGGGCCGCCCGCAGGCGGCCTCGGTACATTAATCATTTACCGCCAATGTATTACGACACCTTATTAAAGTTGTTTATTAACAAGATGTCCCGGGCACTCAGTAGCCGCGGCGCCCGTGCCGGCCGGCAAACTGGCCATGGGCCGCCTGCAGTTCATCGACCGTGAGAAGGCCGTCCTTGTTCGTGTCGATGGCGTCGAAGTCCTGCGACAGCCTCGGCGCGCTGGCGACTTCCGCACGCGAGAGCATGCCGTCGCCGTTGGCGTCCCAGCGCGTGAAGCCCTGCCCCTGGCCGCCGGGGCCGCGCGCGCCGCGGGCCGCCTGCATTTCCTCGGCCGAAAGCGTGCCGTCCTTGTTCGTGTCGACCGCATCGAAGCGGGCCGTGGCTTCCTCGCGCGAAAGCTGGCCGTCGCCGTTGGCATCCCACTGCGCCCAGCCACCGCCACGGCCGCCGCGGCCGAACGTCGCGCGGGCCGCCTCGAGCTCGGCGGTGGAGAGGTTGCCGTCCTTGTCGGTGTCGATCGTGTCGAAGCGGGTGGCGAGGCCGGGCATGTACGCCTGCGCCTCGTTGCGGCTGATGAGGCCGTCGCCGTTCTGGTCGGCGGCCTGGAGGCGCTGGGCCTGGGTGGTGCCGGGTTGGCCGCAAGGGCCGGCGCCCGCGCCGGGGCCGCCGCCGGCGCCCGCACCGCATCCGGCGCCCGGCCCGAAGGGTCCGGCGTAGGCGGCGACGGCGAAGGTGGCGACGAGGGCGGCGGTAAGGGTCTTGAGGGTGTTCATGGTGTTCTCCAGGTGGGTTTCGGAAAGGCCTTGTTGCATGCGACTCGAGCCTATCCCTGTGAGCGCGCGAAGGCGTTTCAGGGTCCCCCCGCTTCGGTAACCGGATGTAAGCGAACGGCCGCTCGGGGGCCGCTGATAACATCTCCTTACAAAGCACCGGCGGGCCGAGGCCGCCTGCGCCCTTACGATGGTTCCCATGCCGACCCCGCCCAAGCACAAGATCCTCGTCGTCGACGACGACCTGCGCCTTCGCGACCTCCTGAAGCGCTACCTGACCGAGCAGGGATTCGCCGTCGAGACCGTTCCCGACGGCGCGGCCATGGACCACAACTTCCGCCGCACGCGCTACGACCTCGTCGTGCTCGACCTGATGCTTCCCGGCGAGGACGGCCTCGCGATCTGCCGCCGGCTGCGCGCCGGCGCAAACGCGGTGCCCATCGTCATGCTCACCGCCAAGGGGGACGACGTCGACCGCATCGTGGGCCTGGAGATGGGCGCGGACGACTACCTCGCCAAGCCCTTCAACCCGCGCGAGCTCGTCGCGCGCATCCACGCCGTCCTGCGCCGCCAGGCGCCCGCGCCCACGCCCGGCGCCCCCGCGCGCGCGGACACGGTGGTCCGCTTCGGGCCCTTCGCCCTCAACCTCGGAACGCGCGCGCTCACGAAGGACGGCGAGAGCGTGCCCCTCACGACGGGCGAATTCTCCGTCCTCAAGGTCTTCGCCGAGAATCCGCGCGAGCCGCTTTCGCGCGACAAGCTCATGGAACGGGCGCGCGGGCGCGAGCACGAGAGCTTCGACCGCTCCATCGACGTCCAGGTCTCGCGCCTGAGGAAGCTCCTGGGCGAGGATCCGCAAAGCCCGCGCTACATCCAGACCGTGTGGGGCTTCGGCTACGTCTTCATCCCCGACGGGACGCCGCACAAATGAGGTGGTGGGCCGGCTCCTTCTTCTGGCGCACGCTGGCGGTGCTGGTGGTGGCGCTGGTGGCATCCCAGGGCGCCGCGTTCTGGCTCTTCCGGCAGCAGGTGCAGCAGCCGCGCGTGGGCATGGCCATCGGCAGCTTCGTGAGCCACCTGAAGACCATCCACGCGGCGCTCAGCACGCTGCCCACCGGCGCCGAGCGCGAGTTCCTCGAGCGGCTGGCGGAGAAGGAAGGCATCCGCGTCTTTCCGGCGCGCGGCGAGATTCCCGGACGACTCGCCGGCGACCGTCCCGGAATGCACATGTTCCGCGAGCGCCTCAAGACGCTCTTCGGCGAGCAGACCGAGGTCTTCGTGCGCCCCGGCGCGCCCGGCGAGTTCTGGGTGCGCCTGCGCGTCGGCGAGCGCGAATTCTGGGTGGCCTTCCCGCGCAACCGCGTCGACCGCGACAACACCGACGCCCTGCTCTACTGGATGCTCGCGGGCGTCGCGATCGCGATCGCGGCCACGGGCCTCATCGCCTGGCGCCTGAACCGCCCCCTCGCGCGCCTGGCGCGCGCCGCCGAGGACCTGGGCAAGGGCGGCGATCCCGCTCCCGTGCCCGAGACCGGCCCCTCGGAGGTCCGCGCCGTCGCGGCGGCCTTCAACCGCATGAAGGAAAGCCTCAAGAAGGAGGAGCGCGAGCGCACCACGTTCCTCGCCGGGATCTCGCACGACCTGCGCACGCCGCTCGCCCGCCTTCGCCTCGACGCGGAGATGCTCGAGGGTCGCGTGGACGCGGCGACGCAGAAGGGGATGGTCTCGGACATCGAGGACATGAACGCGATCATCGACCAGTTCATCGACTTCGCACGCAGCGAGGCCACGGAGGCCCTCTCCCCCGTGGACCTTTGCGCGATCGCCAGGGGCTGCGCGGAACGCGCGGCGCGGGCGGGGGCGCAAGTAAGATGCGAGCTGGCGGAGCTGCCGCCGCTCATGCTGCGGCCGCTGGCGGCGCAGCGGCTCGTCGACAACCTGATCCAGAACGCGGTGAAGCACGCCGGCGGCGAGATCCTCGTGCGCGTCGAGGGCCGCGCCGGCGAGGCGGTCGTGTCCGTCCTGGACCGCGGGCCGGGCATTCCACCCGCGGAAATCGAGCGCCTCAAGGAGCCGTTCACGCGCCGCGACGAGGCGCGCAGCGGGCGCTCCGGCGCCGGGCTGGGGCTCGCGATCGTGGCCCGGATCGCCAAGTCGCACGGCGCCCGCTTCGACCTCGCGCCGCGGGATGGCGGCGGGCTCGACGCCTCGGTCGCCTTCCCCGTCGCCCACTGAGCAGCGGGTGAGGTGCTAGATTGGGGCCTCGCCCAAGGAGGCCCCATGACCGTCTGCCCCATCGCCATCGTCGCCGGCTGCAGGAAGTGCCCGGCCTTTTCCGTCTGCCCCCTGAAGACCGTGCTCGGCGACCAGCCCAAGGCCGGGGACAAGCCCGGGGCGAAACAGGCCGCCCCGGCCGGGAAGAGGAAATCCCGCTAGGCCCCGCTCAAGGCAGCGACGACAGGTACTCCGCCACCGCGCGCGTCTCGAGGGCCGTGAGGCGCTCGGCGATGGTGTGCATGACCTCGTTGTCGTTCGTGCGCTTTCTTTGCGTGAACTCCTGCAGCTGCCGCTGGAGGTAGGCGGCGTTCTGCCCCGCCAGGCGCGGAAGCGTGGCCGTCCCTTGGGCGCTCTCGCCATGGCAGGCCTTGCAGGCGGGAATGCCCGAGTAGGGGTTGCCGCGAAGATGGATGAATCGCCCCACGGCCGCGAGCTCCGAGGGCGGCGAGGCGGGCGCCGCCGCCGGCTGGGCCGCGTAGTAGCGGGCGATGGCCGCGACCTCCTCTCCCGAGAGCCCGCGCGCCAGGCGATTCATGACGCTCTTGCGGGCGCCCGACTGGAAATCGCGCAGCTGCTTCTCGAGGTAGGTCCCGTGCTGGCCCGCGAGCCGCGGGAAATCCTCGCTCACCGTCTCGCCCTTCTCACCGTGGCAGGTGGCGCAGCGCGCCTTGACGGCGGGCGGCGGCTCGGACGACTGGGCCCGGGCGTCGGTTGCGGCGATGGCGAGGCAGGCAATGGCGAAGACAAGTCGTCGCATGGTGCGGGAGCTCCGGTTGGGCGGCGGGAACCCTACCACGAATCGCCCGCGCCTTATCGCGCCCCGTCAACGCGGCCCCGCCCCGCGCGTTGGTGATAGAGTGAACCAGAGGAATCGGCTTTTTCCGGAGGTCATCATGAACCCGAAATGCAAGGTTCTCCTCGCCAGCCTGGCTGCCAGCGTTTTCGCGCTGGCTTCCGCGGCCGACGCCGCGCCCCGGCATGGCGGCTCGCCCGGGGGAGGCTACTCGGGAGGCGGCGCCCGCCACGGCTACTCGGGCGGTGCGCGCTACGGCCATTCCGGCGGCTCGGGCTACCGCCACTACGGCGGTTCGGGGTATCGCCACTACGGCGGAAGCGGGCACGGCTACAGCCACGGGCATTACTACGGCTCGAACTGGGGTTGGGGGCTCGCGCTCGGCTTGCCGCTGGCCTGGGGCTACTACGATCCGTACTGGTACGGGGGCTGGGGATACGGCGGCCCCTACTACGGCTATCCCGCGTACGGCTACTCCTACCCCGGCAGCGGCTTCCCGTGCGCGCCCTACGAGGAATGCTACCGCGACCAGGTCGCGAGGTCGGAGCCCACGCCTCCCACCACGGAAGTGCCGCCGCCGGCGCCCGGCGAGGACGGCGCGCCGACGCAGCGGCCGTTGCACCTCAACTACTGCGACTCGGCCCGGGCGTGGTTCCCGCACGTGCGCTCCTGCCCCGAAGGCTGGCGCATGGTGCGCCCGGAATACGCGCCGGGGCCCTGAATCACCCCGTGCCGCGAAAGAAGGCGACCGCGTCGTCCCGGCTGCGGGTGCGCCTGAAGGGCGGCAGCGCCCGCCAGATTCGCTTGCCGTAGGGCTTCGAGACGAGCCGCGGGTCGCAGATCATGAGCACGCCGCAGTCCGTCTCGTCGCGGATGAGGCGGCCGGCCCCCTGCTTGAGGGCGATCACCGCGCGCGGCACCTGGTACTGCATGAACGCGTTGCCGCCCGCGCGGTTGATCTGCTCGATGCGCGCGGCGAGGACCGGGTCGTCCGGCGGGTTGAACGGCAGCTTGTCGATCACCACCAGCGAGAGCGCCTCGCCCTTCACGTCCACGCCTTCCCAGAACGACTGGCTGCCCAGGAGGATGGCGTTCGGCGTGTCGCGGAAGCGCTCGAGGAGCTCGTTCTTGCCGGCGGTGCCCTGCAGGAACACGGGCCAGTCCAGGCCCGCGCCGGCGAGCTTCTCCTTGAGCCGCGCGTGGCCGATGTCCATGGCCCGCAGGCTCGTGAACAGGAGGAACGCCCGCCCCTGCGCCGCCTCGATGACCGGATAGGCCGCCTCGATCACCGCCTCCGTGAAGCCCGGGCTGTTGGGCTCGGGCAGGTCCTCGGGCACGTAGAGGAGCGCCTGGCCCGCGAAGTCGTACGGGCTCTCCCAGTGCCGCGCCTGGGCCCCGCCGAGCCCGAGCTCGGCCTGGTAGTGGGCGAAGTCCCCTCCCACCGAGAGCGTGGCGGAGGTGAAGATCCAGGCCCGCTTCCCGGCCGCCAGCTGCTGGGCGAAGATCGGCGCCACGTCGAGCGGCGTGCGGTTGAGCACCGCCGACTGCGCGTAGGTTTCCACCCAGCGCACCGCGCCCTCGCCCGGCTCTCCCCGCCAGGCGGCCAGGGCTTCGCGAAGCGCGAGCGCGCGCTCGTGCGCGTTTCGCAGCTCGTCGGCGCGCTCGGCGTGGGCCGCGAGGATCCCGGCCAGGTCGGCGAGGCGAGCGTCGAGCGCATCCAGGGCGCGCGCGAGGGCCTCGTTCGCGTCGAGCTGGGCCGCGGCGAAGCGCCCCGTTCCCGTGCCGAGCGCGATGCGCACGTCGCGCGCCGCCCGGTCGGCGGCGAGCGCCGCCTCGCCGATGGCCGGCGTCTCCTTCGCGTGCAGGATCTGGGCGCCGCGCGCGTCGCGCGCCAGCTCCAGGACCTGCGCCGTGGAAACCGCCTGGCCGAAGAAGAGCCTGGCGAGGTCCGGGAGGTGGTGGGCCTCGTCGAAGACGATCGTGTTGGCGCTCGGCAGGAGGTCGGTCACGCCCTCCTCCCTCAGCACCACGTCGGCGAAGAAAAGGTGATGGTTCACGACGACGATGTCGGCCTCGCTCGCGCTTTTGCGCGCCTTCATCACGAAGCAGTCCTCGTAGTGCCGGCACTTCGCGCCCAGGCAGTTCTCGCGGGTCGACGTCGCGCGCGCCCAGGCGCCGGAGAACTCCGGCACCTGCAGGCACTCGGCCTTGTCGCCGGAATCCGTCCGTCCGGCGAAGCGCGCGATGGCGTGGATGTCGCGGGCCTCCTCGCGCGAGGCGAAGGTGCCCCCGGCCGAGGATTCCTCCAGGTGGTGCAGGCACACGTAGTTGGCGCGGCCCTTGAGGAGCGCGACCTTGGCGGGCACCCCGAGCGCCTCGCGAACGAGCGGCAGGTCGCGGTGGAAGAGCTGGTCCTGCAGCGTCTTGGTGCCGGTCGAGACGATGACGCGCCCGCCGGCGATGAGCGCCGGGGCGAGATAGGCGAAAGTCTTGCCGGTGCCCGTGCCCGCCTCCGCGATCAGCACGCCCGCCGACTCGATGGCGGCGAGCACGGCCTGCGCGAACTCGAGCTGCTGCGGCCGCACCCGCCACGCCGGGAGGGAGCGCTCGAAGGTGCCGCCGGGACCGAAGTGGCGCGCGAGGTCGATGGTCACGAACGGCCGAACACGATTCGCTCGTCGCGCAGCAGCCTCGCCACCAGGGCCACCGCGGCGATGGCGAGCGCCGCCGAGACCGCGGCGGGGGCCAGCGCGTCCCAGGCCGGCAGCCCGTCGCCGCGCAGCACGCGCTGCAGCGCCATGAGCTGGCCCAGCACCGGCACCGCCGCCTGCCAGGGGGCCTCGCGCGCGCCGCTGAACATCACCACGAGCGGGATGAAGGAGACGACGGTCGCCAGGTAGCTCACGTAGGTCTGCGCCTCGCGGTAGGTGCGGCCGTAGGTGGAGATGAGCATCTGCGCGGCGGAGGTGAACGCCGCGAGCGGCACCACGATCGCCACGAAGCGCAGGTATTCCGGCACCCCGAACTGCAGGAGCGCCGGGAGCTTCTTCTCGGCGTACAGGGCCGCGGCGAGCACGAAGCCCGCCAGCGTGACGGCCGCCACGACCGTCGCGCTCGCCCACGCCGCGAGCCACTTGCCGAAAGCGAAGGCGGCCGTGGACACCGGGTTGGCGAGCAGCGGCTCGAGCGAGCCGCGCTCCCTCTCGCCCGCCGTCGCGTCGATCGCGAGGGTCATCCCGCCCAGCAGGGGCGCGAGGATGGCGAACATGGGGATCAGGAACAGCAGCACGGCACCTCGCTGTCGCGGCGTGGCGGCGTTGACCCGCTCCACCTTGACGGTTTCGTTGAGCGACGGGCTGACGCCCCGCGCCATGAGGCGCAGGTACGCGCTCTCGCGGTTGAAGGCCTCCAGCAGGCGCTCCGACTGGCGGATCGCGGGCGAGGACTCGGTGCGGGAATCGTCGAACACGAGCTCCACGCGCGCCTCCTCGTGGTCCAGCCAGCGCTCGTGGAAATCGCGCGGGACGACGATCACCGCCTCCAGGTCGCCCTTCTTCACGCGCGCGGCGTAGTCCTCGGGGGCCTCCTCGATCTCAACGTCCGCGCGCCTGAGGAAGTTGACGAGCGCCGGCGCGTGCTGCGCGCCGGCGAGGCGCACCTTGAGCGTGGAGGCGCGCTCCTCGAGCCCGGAGACGAACTGCGCGACGAGCACCAGCGTGAGCGGCCCCGTGACCACGGAGGCGACGAGCACCATGAGGGCGGTGCGCCGGTCGCGCAGCGCGTCCCGGACCTCCTTGAGGAAGACGACGAGCACGCGCCCCACCTAGGCCTCCACCCCGCCGCCCGTCAGGCGCACGAAAGCCTCCTCGAGGTCCGCGCTGCCGGCCGCCGCGCGGATCGCCTCCGGCGTGCCCACGGCCACCACCGTGCCGTGCGAGACGATGACGATCTCGTCGCACAGCGCGGCCACCTCCTGCATCACGTGGCTCGAGAAGAGCACGCACTTGCCGGCCTGGCGAAGCTGCCGCACGGCCTCCCGCAGGCTTCTCGTGGTCATCACGTCCAGCCCGTTGGTGGGCTCGTCCAGGACCACGTTGGGCGGGTCGTGGACCAGGGCGCGGGCGATCGCGACCTTCATGCGCTCGCCCTGCGAGAAGCCGTCGGTGGGCCGGTCGAGGAGAGGCTCCAGCTCGAGGAACGCGGCCAGGCGGGCGATGGATTCGTCGATCGCGGCGCGTCCCATGCCCCGCAGCTCGCCGAAATAGGCGATGTTCTCGCGCGCGGTGAGGCGCGCGTACAGCCCGCGCGCGTCCGAGAGCGCGCCGATCCCGGCACGCACCGCGAGGGGATCGTGCGCCGCGTCGATGCCGTCCACCATCACGCGGCCCCCGCTGGGCGCGAGCAGCGTGGAGATCATCCGCAGGGTGGTCGTCTTGCCCGCCCCGTTGGGGCCCAGGAGCCCCGTGACCCGGCCGTCGGGAGCGGTGAACGACACGCCGCGCACGGCCTCGACCGTCCCGAAGCGCTTGGCGAGGCCTTCGGCGGCGATCACGGCCGCGCTCCCGCCGGCAGCACGAAGAGCGGCCGGGGAATGCGCGTGAGGCACGCGGCATCGAGCGCGCCGGCGTCGGCGCCGCGGATGAACTTCTCGATGAGGCGCGGCGCGCACCCGTGCCCGCTCACCCCGTGCGAGAGGTTGGGCGCGACGGCGTGCCGGGCGTTCGGAAGGCCCGCCAGGACCTGCTCGCCGTGGCGCGGCGGGGTTGCGGGGTCGATGCCGCCCGACAGGATGAGCACGGGGGCCTCGGAGCGCACCGGCTCGTAAAAATCCGCCGGCAGGCTCGCGCGCGGCCACACCTTGCAGGCGCGCAGGAAGTCGTCCACCAGCGCGCGGCCGAAGAAGGAGCGCGTGGCGGCGGCGAGGTCCGCCGCCGTGATGCGCGGCACGTCCTCCGAGCAGACGACCGAAAGGTGCATGCCCACGGAAAGGTTGTCGGCGATGTCCTCGGTGAACTCGAGGTTCTGCGCGAGGAGCGGATTGAAGTCCCCGCCGGCGGCGCGGGCGACGGCGAGCGGCAGCAGGCTGGCGATCTCCGGGGCGTAGAGGGGCCGGAAGAGCCCGGAAAGGAGCACGCTTTCCGTGACGCGCACGGGCTGCGGCTCGCCGGTGACCGGGTCGGCGATCCTCACCCTCGCGGGCTGGCGCGCCAGGCGCGCGCGCAGCGCGCTCACTTCGCGCCGCAGGTCGGGAAACGCCTTGCCGCACCCGGACTCGGCCTCGCAGTCGGTCAACAGGCGCTCGAACGCCGCCTCGCCGTCGGTCACGAAGGACAGCGGCAGCTTCATCCCGGCCGGCGCCACGCCGTCCAGCGTGGCCGTGCGCACGCGCGCCGGGTGGCGGCGCATGAACTCGAGCGCCACGCGCGTGCCGTAGGAGCCGCCCCAGAGGTTCACGCGCGCGTAGCCCAGCGCGCCCAGCACCTCGTCCAGGTCGGCCACGGCGCTCGGCGTCGCGTACTGCCGCGGATCGGCGTCGAGCCCCTCGAGGCACTCGCCCACCATCTTCTCGGGCAGGGTGTCCTCGAAGACCGACTGCACGCCTTCGTCAGGCTCGCAGTCGAGGGGGTTGGAATTGCCCGTGCCGCGTTGGTCGACGAGCACGATGTCGCGCGTGTCGTTCAGGCGCGAGAAGAGCGGGGCGACCTGCGAGGCGAGCGCGATGGCGCCCTGCCCCGGGCCGCCGGCGAGCACGACCAGGGGGTCGGGCTCGGCGCCGCGGCGGCGCGCGGGAATCACCGCCACCTGGAGCGCGATGCGCCGCCCCTTGCCCGCCTCCCGGTCCTCGAAGACCTCGTGGCTGCCGCAGCGCGCGACGCGCTCGAGGCCCGGCAGGCGGCAATCGGACAGCGCCAGCGTGCCGCGTCCGGACTCGGGTGCCTGGGTGCAGGAGGCGACGGCCATGAGCGCGGCCGCCAGCAGGAAACGCGAGGACAAGTCTTGGGTCGCGCGAGGAGTCTGTCGAGGGCGAAGTATAGCGGGTGCGCGCCACCCGGCCGGCCCTAGGCGAGCGTCGCGCCAGGCCGACCGATGAACCAGCCCTGCGCCAGCGCCACGCCCAGGCGGCGCACGGCGCGCAGGTCCTCCGCCACCTCCACGCCCTCGGCGATCACCTGCGAGCCGCTGCGCCTCGCGATGTGCTGCATCGAGCGCAGGAACTGGCGCTTGACGGGGTCGCGCGCGACGCCGTGCACGAAGTGCTTGTCGGCCTTCACGTACTCGGGGCGCAGCTCGGACCACAGGCGCAGCGTGGAGAAGCCCTCGCCGAGGTCGTCCAGGGCCACCCGGAAGCCCATCGAGCGGTAGAGAAGGAGCGACTCGCGGAGGTGGCGCATGGTGATCGCCGGGAAGTCCTCGGTGAGCTCGATCACCACGCTCGCCGGGCAGAGCTCCAGCTCCTCGAGGAAGCGCCGGGCCCGCGCCGGGTCGAAGCCGGGCTGCTGCACCAGCCGCGGCGACATGTTGAGGAACAGCAGCCCGCGCGAGCCGTGCGCGGAGAACGCGCGAAGCGTCTCCTGGATGCACAGGATGGCGAGGCGCTCGTAGCAGCCCGCCTCGCGCGCGGCCGCGAAGAGCGCCGTGGGCGAGGCGAGCCAGGTGCCCGCGGGCCCGCGCACGAGGGCCTCGTGGCCCACGACCTCCCGGTCGGCCAGGGCGAGGATCGGCTGGAAGACGACCGAGATCGCCCTTTGCTCGAGCACCTCGCCCAGGCGCATGGACCGGCGCTCAGGACACGCCGTGCTGCCTGAACCAGGCCAGGAGGCGCTTCCAGCCGTCCTCGGCCGCCGCCTTGCGGTAGGACGGGCGGTAGTCGGCGTGGAAGCCGTGCGGCATGTCCGGGTAGGTGTGGATCTCGGACTTCTTTCCCGCGGCCTTGAGCGCCTCGCGCATCCTGTCCACCGTGTCGTTGGGAATGCCCGCGTCCGCGCCGCCGTACAGGCCCAGCACCGGCGCGTTGAGGTCCTTCACGATGTCGATGGGATTCTTCGGGGTCATCTCGCCGGGCTGGCCCGCGACGCGGCCGTACCAGGCCACGCCGGCCTTCACTTTCGGGTTGTGCGCGGCATACATCCAGGTGATCCTCCCGCCCCAGCAGAAGCCGGTGACGGCGAGCTTCGCGGCGTCGCCGCCGTTCTTCGCGGCCCACGCGGCGGCCGCGTCGAGGTCGGACATCACCTGCGCATCCGGCACCTTGGCCACGATCGGGCGGATCTGGTCGATGTCCGCGAGCCTGGAGACGTCGCCCTGGCGCGCGTAGAGCTCGGGGGCGATCGCGAGGTAGCCGGCCTTGGCCAGGCGCCGGCACACGTCCTTGATGTGCTCGTGCACGCCGAAGATCTCCTGCACCACGAGCACCGTCGGCAGGCTCTTGCCGCCGGCGGGCATCGCGCGGTAGGCGGGCACCTCCCCGTCCTTCACCGGGATCTTCACTTCCCCGGCCGTGAGCCCGGCGGTGTCGGTGGTGACCTGGGTCGAGGCGGCGACGGGCTGCACGGCGGCCGCGAAGCCGGTGGCGAGTGTCGTCATGACGAAGTCCCTTCGGGTGAAGTGGGTTTTGGGCTCGAAGTTGATGAAGTCCGGATTGCGCATGGAGTCCTCGGCAAGGCGGTTGTGGGAATCGCTACGGACAGCGAGCGGGGATTATAGGTTCGCGCGCCAAAAGAAAAAGGGTGCCAAAGGGCACCCTTTTGCGGCGGGAATTGCGCTTGCTATTCGCCGTAGAGCTTCTGCTTCATCTCGCGGCGCTCCTGGGCCTCGATGGACAGCGTCGCCGTGGGGCGCGCGATGAGCCGCTGCAGCCCGATGGGCTCGCCGGTCTCCTCGCAGAAGCCGTAGGAGCCGTCCTCGATGCGGGCCAGCGCGCCGTCGATCTTCTTCAGCAGCTTCCTCTCGCGGTCGCGGGTGCGCAGCTCGAGGGCATGCTCCTCCTCCAGCGTGGCGCGGTCAGCGGGATCGGGAGCGAAGGAGAGTTCGCGCAGGTGCTCCGTCGTGGCGCCGGCATTCTCGCGAAGCTGGCGCTGCAGCTCCAGGAGCTGGTCCCGGAAGAAGCGCAGCTGCGCCGCGTTCATGTACTCCGACTTCGGCATCTTCAGGATTTCCGCCTCGGTCAGGGGTTTCGTCTTGCTGGCCATTGATCCTCGCTCGAGTAACGCCCGGGGCGGCGGTCGCAAGCCCCGTTGGAAAAGCGCGCTAGTTTAGCCGACGACAGGGGCTGGGGCAATTCCTTTCGGTCCCGCGCCCCGGCCCCCGGGCAAGCCGCAAAAGGCCCTGCTAACACATTGTTTTGTCATGTATTTTTTATGCCCTTCGGGGGCACGAGCAGGCTCGCGACGATGGCGGCGGCGAGAATCGCGGCCACCGTGCCCAGGGACCAGGCGACCGGCACCTTGAACAGGTCCACCGCCAGCATTTTCAGGCCCACGAAAACGAGGATCGCGCCCAGTCCGTAGACGAGCAGGTGGAATCGCTCCGCGAGGTCCGCCAGGACGAAGTAGAGCGCCCGCAGGCCCAGCACGGCGAAGATGTTGGAGGTCATCACGATGAACGGGTCGTCGGTGATCGCGAAGATCGCGGGGATGGAGTCCACGGCGAAGACGAGGTCCGTCACGCCGATGAGGACCAGCACCACGAAGAGCGGCGTGTACCAGCGCTTGCCGCCCTCGTCGACCCAGTAGCGGTCGCCGTGGAACCGGTCCGTGATGGCGAGGTGCCCGCGCATCCAGCGCAGCACGGGGTTCTTCTCGAGGTCGGGCTTGTCGTCGGCGAAGACGATCATCTTCACGCCCGTGACCAGCAGGAACAGGCCGAAAAGATAGAGGATCCAGTGGAAGCGCGAGATGAGCCAGGCGCCGATGAGGATCATCACCACGCGCAGCGCGATGGCGCCCAGGACGCCCAGCACCAGGACCTTGCGCTGGCGCTCCGGCGGCACGGCGAAGTAGGTGAACAGCATCAGGAAGACGAAGATGTTGTCCACCGAGAGGCTCTTCTCGATGAGGTAGCCGGTGAGGTATTCGCCGGCCTTCTCGTTGGCCACCGCACGGCCGGCGGAGCCGTCGAGGTAGAGCCAGAGCCCGGCGCCGAACGCGAGCGCGAGCGCGATCCAGACGACGGACCAGATCGCGGCCGCCTTCACGCCCACGGTCTGGGAGGCGCGGCGGTCCATGACCCAGAGGTCGATGGCGAGGGCGGCGACCACGAAGGCCGCGAACGCGGCCCAGAGGCCGGGGGTACCGATGGTGTCGAACACGAAGCTGTCTCCTGAAGGCTGCGGTTGAGCTGAAATCGCCCCCGGCTCGAACGGACGCCACCGCGCGCTTCAGGCCCCGAAAAGAAAAAAGACCTTGGCCGCAATGCGGTCAAAGGTCTCGCTCGCGACGCCTTCGTCGCTCCGGGGACCGGAGCCTCGCGGCCCGGAATGACGATCCCTCGGTTGCAGCTACTCCCCTTTGGAGGACAGCAGCCGCGCATTATAGGGAGGATCGGCGCGGCGTCAAGGGGGCATCGGCGCTTGCTACACTTCGGCCATGCAAGCCCTCGACACGACGCGGGGCGCGCCCCGCGGATCGCCGGCGCCGCGCTTGCGCCCCTGGAACGCCGCCGCGATCGCGATCGCCGTCGCCCTCCTCGCCCCGATCGCCGTGGTGGGGGCGAACCTGTTCGTCCCCGGAGGCGAGGCGTGGGCGCACCTCGCCTCGACGGTGCTGCCGGACTACGCCCTGAATTCCCTCGCGCTGGTGGCGATGGTGGCCGCCGGCACGACCGTCGTGGGCGTGACCTGCGCGTGGCTCGTGGCGGGCTGCGAGTTCCCGGGAAGGCGCTTCCTCGAATGGGCTCTCGCGCTCCCGCTCGCGATGCCCGCCTACGTGATCGCCTACGCGTACACCGACGCGCTGCAGTTCGCGGGCCCGGTGCAGTCGGCGCTGCGGGCCGCCCTCGGCTGGGGCGCCGGCGACTACTGGTTTCCCGAGATCCGCTCCCTGCCCGGCGCGGCCGTGATGTTCGTCGCGGTGCTCTATCCCTACGTGTACCTGCTCGCGCGCGTGGCATTCATCGAGCAGTCGCCCTCGCTCGCCGAGGCCGGACGGACGCTGGGGCTGCCGGCCTGGCGGGCCTTCGTGCGCGTGAACCTCCCCCTCGCCCGCCCCGCGATCGCCGCCGGGGCGGCCCTCGCGTGCATGGAGACGCTGGCCGACTTCGGCACGGTCAGCTACTTCGGCGTGCAGACGTTCACCACGGGAATTTTCCGCGCCTGGCTCTCGATGGGCGAGCCCGTGGTGGCGGCCAAGCTCTCGATGATGCTGCTCGGCTTCGTCGCGCTGCTGATCGCCGTCGAGCGCCTCGCCCGGCGGCGCGCGCGCTTCCACGAGACGCCCACCTCGCGAAAGCGGCTGCGGGTGCCCCTCTCGCGCGGCCCGGGGCTCGCGGCGCTCGCGGCCTGCCTCGCGCCCCTGGCGGTCGGCTTCGCGATCCCCGCCGCCATGCTGGCCCGGCTGGCGCTGCAAGGCGGCGACGAGCAGTTCGGCGCCCGCTTCGCCATGCTCGCCGCCAACAGCTTCTTCCTTTCCGCCATCACCGCCGCGATCGCGGTGACGCTGGCCGTGACGATGGCCTACGGCGCGCGCGTCTCGCGAAGCCGCGTGGCCGCGACGGTGAACCGGCTCGCCGGGCTGGGCTACGCGGTGCCCGGCGCGGTGATCGCGGTGGGCGTGCTGATCCCCGCGGCAAGGCTCGACAACTTCATCGCCGATGCGCTGGACGCGCTCTTCGGCATCCCGGCGGGGCTCATCCTGACCGGCAGCATCTTCGCGCTGGTCTACGCCTACCTCATCCGTTTCCTGGCGGTGGCGCTGCAGTCCGTGGAGGCGGGGCTCGCCAAGATCACGCCGGCCATGGAGGACGCGGCGCGCTCCCTGGGCCTGGGCCCTGCGCAGGCGCTGGCGAAGGTGCACTTGCCGATGATGCGCTCGAGCCTGGTCACGGCGGCGCTCCTCGTGTTCGTGGACGTGATGAAGGAGCTGCCGGCGACCTTCGTGATGCGGCCCTTCAACTTCGACACGCTCGCGGTGCAGGCCTACAACCTCGCCGCCGACGAGCGCCTGGCGGAGGCCTCCACCGCCTCGCTCGCCATCGTGGCCGTGGGCCTCGTGCCCCTCGTGTTCGCCGCCCGCCGGATGGTGAGGCCCGAGGAGCCGCGCGGGGCCTGAGGCCCCGCGCCGCGTTCAAGCCGGGCTACTTCCAGCCCGCGCGGTCGTAGATCTGCTGCGCGGCCGCCTGGTTCTTGCCAAGCACCGTGACGTTGAGGCTGTCCTTGCGGAATTCGCCCAGGGAGGCGAGCTCGCGGTTGTCGTGCACCTTGCCCGCGGCCGGGTACTCGTTGTTGCCGTTGGCGAAGTAGGCCTGGGCCTCGGCGCTCGCGAGGTATTCGAGGAACTTCACCGCCGAGTCGCGGTTCGGCGCGTGCTTCATGACGCCGGCGCCGGAGACGTTCACGTGCGTGCCCCGCCCCGACTGGTTGGGGAAGATCACGCCGACCTTCTCCGCGACCGCGCGCTCCTCCGGCCTGCCCGACTTCATGAGGCGGACGTAGTAGTAGGTGTTGGCCACCGCGACCTGGCACTCGCCGGCGGCCACGGCCTTGAGCTGGTCGGTGTCGCCGCCCTTGGGGCTGCGCGCGAAGTTCGCCACGACGCCCCTGGCCCACTCCTCGGCCTTCACCGGCCCGATGCCCGCGATCATCGAGCTCATGAGCGAGAGGTTGTACATGTTGGAGCTCGACCGGATGCAGACCTTGCCCTTCCACTTCGGATCGGCCAGGTCCTCGTAGTCGCGGATATGCTTCGGGTCGACGGATCCCTTGAGGTAGAAGACCGGGCGGGCGCGCACCGAGAAGGCGAACCAGAGGCCGTCCGGGTGGCGCAGCTCGCCGGGAATTCGCTCCGCGAGCACCGCGGACTTCACCGGCTGGAACAGGCCCATCTGCTCGGCGCGCCACAGGCGGCCGGCGTCGACCGTCACGAGCACGTCGGCGGGGCTGCGTGCGCCCTCGTTCTTCAGGCGCTCGAGGAGCGCGTCCTCGTTGGCCTCGATGCGGTTCACCTTGATGCCGGTCTTCTTCGTGAAGTTGGCGTAGAGGGCCTCGTCCGTCTGGTAATGGCGCGAGGAATAGAGGTTCAGGACCTTCTCCTGGGCGAGGCCGGGCAGGGCGAGCGCGAGGGCCGCGACGAGCGTGATGAGGCGATTCATGGAAGCTCCAGTGGGTTGTAGCCGCTATTATTAAGAATGATTCGCATTTGTCAATAGCCGCTACCATATGCCAACAAGTCCAAATTGGCCTTTGCGACATATCAAACACTTAGCAAAAGCCAAGCTATAATGATTCTCATGAACTACGCCCTCGACATACGGGAATTGCGCTTTTCCTATGCGGGAATGCCCCCCGTGGTGGAAGGGTTCAACCTGCAGCTGGCCGAGGGCGAGATCGGCTGCCTCCTGGGCCCGAGCGGCTGCGGGAAGACCACGGCCCTTCGCTGCGTGGCAGGGCTCGAGCCCATCCACGCGGGCGAGATCCGCCTGCGCGGCGAGGTGGTCAGCCGGCCCGGCCTCACCGTGCCGCCGGAGCAGCGCCGCGTCGGCGTCGTGTTCCAGGACTACGCCCTCTTCCCCCACCTGGACGTCCTCGACAACGTGGCCTTCGGGCTTCGCGACCTCCCCCGCGCCGGGCGCCGGCAGCGCGCGGCCGAGCTGCTGGCCACGGTCGGGCTGCCCGGCGCCGGGGCCAAGTACCCGCACGAGCTTTCCGGCGGCCAGAAGCAGCGCGTGGCCCTCGCCCGCGCCATCGCCCCGCGCCCCCGGGTGCTGCTGCTCGACGAGCCGTTCTCCAACCTGGACAGCGACCTGCGCGAGCGCCTCTCGCTCGAGGTGCGCGGGATCCTCAAGGCCCAGGGCACGACGGCGCTCCTCGTGACCCACGACCAGAACGAGGCCTTCGCCATGGCCGACACCGTGGGCGTCATGCGCAAGGGGCGGATCGAGCAGTGGGACACGGCCTACAACCTCTATCACCGGCCCTCGTCCCGGTTCGTGGCGGACTTCGTGGGCGAGGGGGCGTTCATCGACGGGCTGGCGAGCGACGGCGACGGCATCGACACGGTGCTGGGCGAGCTCAAGCATTGCCCGGGGTGCGAGCTGAAGCCCGGCATGCCCGTCGCCCTGCTCCTGCGCCCCGACGACGTGCAGCACGACGACGACGCCGTGCTCAAGGCCGAGGTGGTGAAGAAGGCCTTCCGCGGCGCCGAGTTCCTCTACACGCTCAAGCTCGACGACGGCAAGCAGCTGCTCTCCCTCGTGCCCTCGCACCACAACCACGCCATCGGCGAGAGGATCGGCATCAAGCTCGACGTCGACCACGTCGTCGCCTTCCCGCGCGCCGAGGGCGCGGACGACTGAGTGCCGCAGGCCTACTTCGCCTGAAGCCGGTTGAGGTACTCGGCGAGGGCGTAGATCTTGTAGGTCACCATGGCTTCCGCGTCGAAAGGCGACTCGGAAGTGTCCCGCTTCTCGTTGGCGTCGATGAGGTAGTCGATGCCCCAGATGGGCATGTCGCGCGGCCCGTGGGCCTTCACGAGGTGGCGCCCGTCGATGGTCTGCGTGACCTTGTAGATCGGGAAGACGCCGCCGTTCTTCTTCGCGAGCTGCGTGAGATCCGCGCCGCCCTTGGTGTCGACCATGCCGGCATAAGGACCGTCACCCTTGCCGAGCTTGCCGTGGCACACCGCGCAGTTGGACTCGTACTCGCGCTTGCCCCAGTCGGGCTTGTCGGCCGCGATCACCGCCGTCGTCATGCCGAGCAGGGCCGCGCCTGCGATGGCCCATGCGATCCTGGTCTTTTTCATGTCGAGCCTCCGATTTCCCGGTCAACCTCGCCGCACCGCGTCGCCCCGGGAGGGAGCGGCGTGCGGCCCGTTGGCGCGAGGGACCCGTTCGGAAACCGACGGCGACTGCCTGCTTCTTCGCGTCCGGCCACGCCCCGGTTGACCGGAACGCGAGGGGATGAACGCAGCCCTTTCGCGCGACGGAAATGAAAGGGGCTTGCATCCAGTGGATACCCTGGCGGGCGCGCGCCCGTTGATGGGGGTCAACGCCGGTTCAGCTGGCGATGGGACGGAAGTCCCACCCGCTTCAGTCGTACTTGCGCGCGTCCTCGATGACCTTGCCGTCGTTCGGCAGGGAACCGGCCGCGACGAAGTGCACCTCGCCGCGCAGCTTGGTGACGTCCCGCAGCGTCGCCTCCACCGCCTGCATGAGCGCCAGGTCCGGCGGGCCGTCGCGCTCGACGCGCAGCAGCAGGGTGTCGTTGCCGCCGTCGTTGCCCACGACGAGGCGCGCCTTGCCCAGGCCGTGGCGTTCGGCCACCCGCGCGACCTGCTCCGGGTGCACGAAGAGGCCGCGCGCCTTGGTGGTCTGGTCGGCGCGCCCCATCCACCCCTTGATGCGCGTGTTGGTGCGCCCGCACGGGCTCGGCCCCGGGAGCACCGCCGAGAGGTCGCCGGTGGCGAAGCGCACCAGCGGATAGTCCTCGTTGAAGGGGGTGACGACCACCTCCCCCACCTCGCCCGCGGCCACCGGGTCGCCGGTGCCGGGCCGGACGATCTCGAGGATCACCTCCTCGTCGACGACGAGGCCCTCGCGCGCGGCCGTCTCGTAGGCGATGACGCCCAGGTCCGCCGTGCCGTAGGCCTGGTAGGCGTCGATCCCGCGCGCGCGCACGAATTCGCGCACCGGCGGCAGGAACGCCTCGCCCGAGACGAGCGCCCGCTTGATCGAGGAGGAGTCCACGCCCAGCTCGTCGCACTTCTCGAGGATGAGCTTGAGGAACGACGGCGTGCCCACGTAGCCCGCGGGCCGCAGGTCCGCGATCACGCGCGCCTGCATCTCGGTCTGCCCGACGCCGCCCGGGATCACCGCGCAGCCCACGCGGTGCAATCCGGTCTCGAACATGCTGCCGGCGGGCGTGAGGTGGTACGAGTAGCAGTTGAGGACGACGTCGCCCGGGCGGAAGCCCGCGGCGAACAGGCCGCGCGCGGCGCGCCAGAAGTCGGGGCGGCGGCCCTCCGGGTCGTAGATCGGCCCGGGCGAGACGAAGATGCGCGCCAGGCCCGAGGCCGGCGTCGCATTGAGGCCGCCGAAGGGCAGCTCCGCCCGCTGCATGTCCATGAGCGCGGACTTGCGCGTGACCGGAAGCCTCGCCAGCGCGGCGCGCGAGCCGACGGCCGCCGGGTCGACGTCCGCGAGGACCCTCGCGAAATGGGCGCTCGCCTTGCGCGCGAAGCCCACCTGCGCGGGCAGGCGCGCCATCAGCTCGCGCTCGCGGGCGGCCGCCTCGCGCGTCTCGAGCGCGTCGAAGTGCTCGCCCGTCACGACAGCCACCGCTTGCGGCGCCGGTAGTTCTTGGTGTCGCGGAAGCTCTTGCGCCCCGCGGTCGAGATCCCGAGGTAGAACTCCTTCACGTCCTCGTTCTCGGAGAGCGCGTGGGCGGTTCCCTCCATCACCACGCGGCCGTTCTCCAGGATGTAGCCGAAGTCCGCGAAGCGAAGCGCCACCATGGTGTTCTGCTCGGCGAGCAGGAAGCTCACCCTTTCCTTCGTGTTCAGGTTCTTCACGATCTCGAAGATCTCCTCGACGATCTGCGGGGCGAGCCCCATCGACGGCTCGTCGAGCAGGATCATCGAGGGCTTCGCCATGAGCGCGCGCCCGATGGCGGTCATCTGCTGCTCGCCGCCGGAGGTGTAGCCCGCCTGCGAGGTCCTGCGCTGCTTCAGGCGCGGGAAGAATGCGTAGACGCGCTCGAGCTCGGCGCGGGTCTCGGCGCGGGAGATCGCGCGTGTGTACGCGCCCGTGAGCAGGTTCTCCTCCACCGTCAGGTGGGCGAAGCAGTGCCGCCCCTCCATCACCTGGACCACCCCGCGCTTCACGAGGTCTGAGGGCGTCATGCTGTCGACCCGCTCGCCGCGGAACTCGATCAGGCCCTTGGTCACCTCGCCGCGCTCGGCCTGCAGCAGGTTGGAGACGGCCTTGAGCGTGGTCGTCTTGCCCGCCCCGTTGGCGCCCAGGAGCGCCACGATCCCGCCCTCGGGAACGGAGAGCGAGACCCCCTTCAGCACGAGGATCACGTGGTTGTAGATGACCTCGATGCCATTGACCTCGAGGAGTGGCCTCGCCGCTTCGGCTTTTGGGATCGCGTTCATGTGGGAAATGCGGGAGGGGACGGGCCCCTCCCGATCCTCCTCCTCCTCGCTACTTCTCCTTCGAGCAGTCGCGCGGCGTGAGCTTCTTTTCCGCCGCATATGCCTTGGCCGACGCCTCGATGAGGGGGCGCAGGAACTTCTGGTCCGCCTCGTACCAGTCCGAGGTGTAGCTCCACTCCTTGCCGTCCCAGGTATGGATGCGGCCGCGGGCCACGCCCTCGTGGTTGCGGCACGAGGTCTTGATGGGCTGCACCGTGTCGCCGAAGCCCAGGGCCTTGATCTTCGCGGCATCGAGGTTCAGGTTCTCGGCGCCCCAGCGGACCTCCTCGCCGGTCACGACGCGCTTGCCGTGCTTCGACTGGGCCTGCTTGATGGCCTCCACCGACAGCATCGCGGAGATCATGCCCCGGTTGTAGAGGACGCTCCCGATCTCGTCCTTGCTCTTCGCGGTGCCCTTGCCCTTGGCGTAGAGGTGCTTCTCGATGTCCTTGTGCACCGCCAGGCCCTTCTCCGAGGAGTGGCCCAGCGTGATGCCGTTGTAGCCCTTGGCGGCCATTTCCGCGGGAAGAACGTCCGGCTCGGCGGAGGACCACCACACGCCGAACATCTGCAGGCGCGGGTAGGAGACCGCGATCGCCTCCTTGATCGAGGTGGAGTTCATGACGCCCCAGCCCCAGAGGAACACGTAGTCCGGGCGCTGCTGGCGGACCTGCAGCCACGTCGCCTTCTGCTCGACGCCGGGGTGCGTCACGGGCAGCTTGATGAACTGGAAGCCGTGCTTCTTCGCGTGCTCCTCGAGCGCGCGGATCGGCTCCTTGCCGTAGGGCGAGTCGTGGTAGACGAGCGCGATCTTCTTGCCCTTGAGCGAGCCCTTCTTCGCCACGTGCTGCACGATCATGTCGGCCGCGGACCAGTACGTGCCCAGCAGCGGGAAGTTCCACGCGAAGACGCTCCCGTCGGCGGAGTCGGCCCGGCCGTAGCCCGTCGAGAAGACCGGGATCTTGTCCACGGGTGCCTTCTCGGTGAGCGCGAAGGTCACGCCCGTGGACAGCGGGTTGATGAGCACGGGCTTCTTGCTCTTCAGGCGCTCGTAGCACTCGACGCCCCGGTCGGTGGCGTAGCCGAACTCGCACTCCTCGAAGGAGAGCTTGATGCCGTTCACGCCGCCGTCGCGCTCGTTCACGAGCTTCAGGTAGTCCACGTAGCCGTCGGCCCAGGGCACCCCGTTGGGCGCGTAGGCGCCCGTCCGGTAGACGATCACCGGGATGAAGATCTCGTTCGACTGGGCTGCGGCCTCGGTGACGGCGCTAAGCGCGCCGGCAACGGCGAGCGCGAGCGCGGCGGCCTTGTTCCTGAGCATGCGGTTCATCTGGATCCTCCTTGGTTTGCGGGGTGGGCGGTGTGCTTCTAGTGCGGGAACGGCCAGAGGCGCAGCTTCTCCTTGCCGACGGCCCACAGCCGGGCGAGGCCGTGGGGCTCGACGATCAGGAAGAAGATGATGAGCGCGCCGAAGATCATGACTTCCATGTGCGAGATGAGCGCGGTCGACATCGGGATGCCCAGCCAGCCGGGAAGCTGGTTGAGCATGAGCGGCAGGATGACGATGAAGGCCGCGCCCAGGAACGAGCCCAGGATCGACCCCAGCCCGCCGATGATGACCATGAAGAGGAGCTGGAACGAGCGGTTCACGTCGAAGGCGAGCGGCTCCCAGGCGCCCAGGTAGACGAACGCCCACAGGGCGCCCGCGAGCCCGACGAAGAACGAGCTCACCGCGAAGGCGGTCACCTTGGCGTAGAGCGGCCGGATCCCGATCACCTCGGCGGCCACGTCCATGTCGCGCATGGCCATCCAGGACCGGCCGATGGCCCCCCGCGTCAGGTTGCGCGCGACGAGGGCGAAGACGCACACGAAGGCGAGCACGAAGAGGTACTTCTCCACCGGCGAGTCGAACGTGTACCCGAAGACCGTGATGGCGGGTGCGGTGACCGATCCGGAGGGCGCGTAGTTGGTGAACCAGCCGATGCGCGCGAACGCCCAGTCGAGGAAGAACTGCGCCGCGAGGGTGGCCACCGCGAGGTAGAAGCCCTTGATCCTGAGGCTGGGCAGCCCGAAGAGCACGCCCACCACCGTCGCGGCCGCCCCCGCGAGGAGGAACACCACCAGGAGGTTCAGGTCCGGCAGGCGGATGGCGAGGTTGTAGGCCGCGTAGGCCCCCACCGCCATGAACCCGCCGGTGCCCAGCGACACCTGCCCGCAGAAGCCCACGAGGATGTTCAGGCCGATGGCCGCCAGCGCCAGGATGAGGAAGGGGATGAGGATCGCCCGGAACAGGTACTCGCTCGCGAGGAACGGCACCGCGCCGAAGACGAACGCGAGCACGAGCAGGACGAAGATCCTGTCCTGGAGGATGGGGAAAAGCTGCTGGTCGGCCTCGTAGGAGGTCTTGTACTGGCCCGTTTCTCTGTAAATCATGCTGTTCTCCCTCTCCCTCTGGGAGAGGATCGGGGTGAGGGCCTCCTAAACACGGTCGATATGCCGTTCACCGAACAATCCCTCGGGACGGAACAGGAGGAAGACGAGCGCGAGCACGTAGGCGAACCAGTTCTCGATGCCCCCGCCCAGCATGGGCCCCAGGTACACCTCGGAGAGCTTCTCGCCCAGCCCGATGATGAGGCCCCCGATGATCGCCCCGGGCACCGAGGTGAAGCCGCCGAGGATCACGACCGGCAGGGCCTTGAGCGCCACGAGCTGCAGCGAGAACTGCACGCCCAGCTTCGAGCCCCAGATGATCCCGGCCACCAGCGCCACGATGCCGGAGACGCTCCACACGATGACCCAGATGCGGTTGAGCGGGATGCCGATCGACTGCGCCGCCTGGTGGTCGTCGGCCACCGCGCGCAGCGCGCGCCCCGTCGGGGTCTTCTGGAAGAAGATCGCCAGGACGCCAACCAGCACGGCGGCGATCACCGCGGCGATCACGTCCTCCATGCCCACCAGGATCCCGCCCTCGAAGACGCTCTCCAGGAGGATCTTCGGTTCCTTGGGCATGCCGATGTCGAGCGTGTAGATGTCGCTTCCCCAGATCGTCTGCCCCAGCCCGTCCAGGAAGTAGGCGATCCCGAGGGTGGCCATGAAGAGCACGATGCCCTCCTGGTTCACGAGCGGGCGAAGCACCAGGCGCTCGATCAGCCAGGCCACCGCCACCATGATGACGACCGTCGCCACGAGCGCCACGGCGAAGGGCATCTTCTCCATGAGCCGCACGAGCGAGAGGGCCGCGAAGAGCACCATCGCTCCCTGCGCGAAGTTGAAGACGCCCGAGGCCTTGAAGATGAGCACGAGCCCGAGAGCAACCAGCGAATAGAGCACGCCCGACATGAGCCCGCCCAGCACCACCTCGATCCACTGCGGCAGCCGCGTGTCCGCGGAGAAAAGGGGCGCCACGGCGCCCACCGCGAGGATCGCGAAGAGCGCGCCGGTCATCCACTTCTGCTGGAAGATGTTCATGGGGCCTCAGTGCTTCACGCCCAGGTAGGCGTCGATGACCGCCTGGTTGGACCGGATCTCGTCGGGCGTGCCGTCGCCGATCATCTTGCCGTAGTCGAGGACCACGACGCGGTCGGAGAGGTCCATCACCACGCCCATGTCGTGCTCGATCAGCACGATGGTCGTGCCGAACTCGTCGTTCACGTCGAGGATGAAGCGGCACATGTCCTGCTTCTCCTCCACGTTCATGCCGGCCATGGGCTCGTCGAGGAGCAGCACCCTGGGCTCGGCGGCGAGCGCGCGGCCCAGGTCCACCCGCTTCTGCAGGCCGTAGGGCAGGCGCCCGACCGGGGTCTTCCTCACGTGCTGGATCTCGAGGAAGTCGATGATCTCCTCGACGCGCCTCCTGTGGTGCACCTCCTCGCGCAGCGCCGGCCCCACGCGAAGGGCCTGCAGGAAGATGTTAGAGCGGATCATCAGGTTCCTGCCGGCGAGCAGGTTGTCGAGCACCGACATGCCCTTGAAGAGCGCCAGGCTCTGGAAGGTGCGCGCGATGCCGTTCTGCGCGGCGAAGTGCGGCTCCATGGACGTGCGCGTGTGGCCGCGGTAGGTGACCTTGCCGTGCTGCGGGTGGTAGACCCCGTTGATGACGTTGAGCATCGAGCTCTTGCCCGCGCCGTTGGGGCCGATGATGGCGCGGATCTCGTGCTCGCGCACGTCGAAGCTGATGTCGGTGAGCGCCTTCACGCCCCCGAATGCCAGCGAGACGCCCTCCACCTTGAGGATCACGTCGCCGAACTGCCGGGCCGGGGCGGTCATGGCGGGGCCCTCACGCGGCCTTCGCCGCCGGCTGCGGCGGGAAGGTCTTCGCCTCGCGCACCGCGAGCTGCGCGCGCACCGTGCCGGTGCGCCCGTCCTCGAAGCGCATCTGCGCCTCGACCCAGCAATGGTCGGTCTCGGTATAGAGGGCGTGGATGACGGACTCGTATTTCTCCGCGATGTAGCGCCGGCGCACCTTGCGCGTGCGCGTGAGCTCGCCGTCGTCGGCGTCCAGCTCCTTGTGCAGCACCACGAAGCGGCGGATCTGGCTGCCGGAGAGCTTGGGGTCGGCCGAGAGGTCCGCGTTCACCTTCTCGACGCACTCGCGGATGAGGTCGTAGACCTGGGGCTTCGCGGCGAGGTCCTGGTAGCCCGCGTAGGCGATGCCGCGCCGCTCCGCCCAGTCGCCCACGGCCTGCAGGTCGATGTTGATCATGGCGGTCGCCTCGGGGCGGCCGTCCCCGAACGCGACCGCCTCCTTGATCGAGGCGAAGAACTTGAGCTTGTTCTCCAGGTACTTGGGCGCGAAGAGCGTGCCGTCCTGGAGCTTGCCCACGTCCTTGGCGCGGTCGATGATCTTCAGGTGCCCGTCGGCGTCGAAGTAGCCCGCGTCGCCCGTGTGGTACCAGCCCTCGGCGTCCTTGGCCTCGCGCGTGGCCTCCTCGTTCTGGTGGTACTCCACGAACAGGCCCGGGCTCCTCAGGACGATCTCGCCGTTGTCCAGGAGGCGGATCTCCACCCCCTTCATGGGCGGCCCCACGGTGTCGGGCTTCACCTGCCCGTTGTGCTGCACGCAGACCATCACGCAGGTCTCGGTCTGGCCGTAGATCTGCTTCAGGTTGATGCCCAGCGAGCGGTAGAAGACGAAGAGGTCGGGGCCGATGGCCTCGCCCGCGGTGTATGCCACGCGGATCCTCGACATGCCGAGCGAGTTGCGCAGCGGCGCGTAGATGAACAGCCCGCCGAGCGCGTAGTGCAGCCGGTCCAGGGCGGAGACCGGCTGCCCGTCCAGGATGCGCCCGCCCACCTGCCGCGCCACGGCCATGAAGTGGCGGTAGAGCCAGCGCTTGACGCGGCCGGCGTCCTCCATGCGGATGGTGACCTGCGTGAGGAGCGCCTCCAGCACCCGCGGCGGCGCGAAGTAGTAGGTGGGCCCGATCTCGCGCATGTCGGTGATGACCGTTTCCGCGGACTCGGGACAGTTGATGCGAAAGCCCGTCACCAGCCACTGCGCGTAGGAAAAGAGGTTCTGCCCGATCCAGGCCATGGGCAGGTATGCGAGGACCTCCTCGTCGTCCCGAAGCCCCTCGAGCTCCGCGTAGGCGCGGCTCGTGTTGACGAGGTTGTCGTGGGAGAGCACCACGCCCTTGGGCATGCCGGTCGTCCCCGACGTGTAGAGCATGATCGCGGTGTCCGCCCCCCTGCCCTGCGCGATCTCGCGCTCGACGTGGTCCGGGTGGTCCTTCGCCCACGCCTCGCCTTCGGCGCGCAGCGAATCGTACGAGGCGAGCTCGTCGCGCCTGTAGTGCCGGAAGCCCCGCGGGTCGTCGTAGTAGATGTGCCTGAGTTTCGGGCACTGCGGCAGGATCTCGAAGAGCTTGTCGGCCTGCTCCTGGTCCTCGACGACCGCGATCTCGATCTCGGCGTTCTGGAAGACGTAGGTCATCTCCGGCGCCGGGGCGTCCTGGTAGAACGGGACGGGGATGCCGCCTAGCGCCTGCGTGGCGAGCTGGGCGAAGTACAGCCGCGGCCGGTTGTCGCCGATCACGGCCACGTGCTTGCCGCGGGTGATGCCGCGCGCGGCGAGGCCGGCGGCGAGAAGGCGAACCTCCCCGGCGACCTCGCGCCATTTCCACGACTGCCAGATGCCCAGGTCCTTCTCGCGGATCGCAGGGCTCTCGCCCCGCTCGCGGGCATGGGCGGCGAGCAGCTTCGGGAACGTATCGGCAGCCGCGACGGCGGTGGCCATCGGCAGGAACCTCCTCCTTCGGTGTTCGGTGGCGTTATTGTCGAGGGCCTCGCGCCCACCTCGTGGGCCCTCCTTTGCCGGTACGGCCCGCCAGTGACGGACCGCCAGCGGGGAAAGTGTAGCGGGGGGGCCTCCCGGGCGGTTGTCTTTTCGTTGACAATCTCCCCTGCCACCCCCCGTGAATACCCTGACCGACCTCCTCGACGCCTCCCTCTGGGCGAAGTCCCTGTCCCCGGAGCAGCGCACCCGCATCGAGGCCGAGACCGCCCTCAAGGACGTCCCGGCGGGCGCCTACGTCTGCCGCAAGGGCGATCCGGTCGAGAACTGGATCGGCATCGTGAACGGGCTGGTGAAGATGACGAGCGTCTCGCCGGAGGGCAAGACGACCACGTTCCTGGGGGTCGCGGGCGGCGGCTGGTTCGGCGAGGGCTCGCTCCTCAAGGACCACACGCGCAAGTACGACATCGTGGCCCTGCGCGCCACCCGCCTCGCCCTCATGCCGAAGGCGACGTTCGACTGGCTGCTCGACACCGACATCGCCTTCAACCGCTTCCTGCTCACGCAGCTGAACGAGCGCCTGGCCCAGTTCATCGCCATGGTGGAGATCCAGCGCCTGCTCGAGCCCGACGCCCGCGTGGCCCGCTCCCTCGCCGCCCTCTTCAACCCCGTGCTCTACCCCGCCATGGGGCCCGACGTGCAGATCTCCCAGGAGGAGATCGGCTACCTCGCCGGCGTGTCGCGGCAGCGCGTGAACCAGGCCCTGCACGTGCTCGAATCGTCCGGGCTCCTCAAGGTCGAGTACGGCGGGATCCGCATCCTCGACCTGGACGGCCTCCGGAATTTCGGCCCCTAGCGGGCCATGGTCGGCCGCGCGAATCCGTCCTCGACCTTCATCGCGCCGGCCCGCTCGAGGTCTGCAACGAGGCGAAGGCCCAGCCCGTCGATCCCCTCGCCCAGGAAACGCTCGTCCAGGTCGCGGTAGCAGGGTACCCGTCCCACGTAGGCGTTCGCCTCCGCGAGGGCGATGCCGCCGCGGTGCAGCATCGAGAACACGAACATCACCTTCATCATGTGGCGTGCGGTGCGCTTCGGGTCGCCCGCGAAGGCCGCAAGGCGCGAGCGGGCCCTGGCGAGCGCCCCGGCCACGTCCCCGAAGGGCTCGCCGTGCCCCGGGATCACCACCCGGGGGCGAAGGCGCTCGATGGTGGCGAGCGCCTCGAGGGCCGCCTCCACGAAGGGATTGGGCGGGTCGTGGGCCCACACGAAGCCGAGCCCGTCCGCCCAAAGCGCGTCGCCGGAAACGAGGATGTCCCCGTCGGGCGCGAAGAACATCAGGCCTTCCATGTCGTGCCCCGGCGCGGCGTGCGCCTGCCACTCGCGGTCCGCGGCGCGGAAGGCTTCGCCCGCCGCGATCGTGGCCTGGTAGGCGAAGGGCTCGGCGTACTGGTCCACGTAGGCGTTCCACCGTTCCTGGATGGTCCAGTCGTCGATGGTGGGAACCTCGTCGCGCGGAATCGTGATCGGGCAGCCGTAGGCGCGGGCCACGGCGGCATTGCCGCCGATGTGGTCGGAGTGGCAATGGGTGTTGACCAGCCGCGCCAGGGGCCCGGAACCCAGCAGGCCGGGCTCGCGAAGGCGCGCGAGGGTCTCCTGCGCGCACGAGTGGTAGCCGGAGTCGACCAGGACGTGTCCCTCCGCCGAGCGCAGGACGACCTGGTTGCAGTTGAGCCAGCCGCGGACGGCCACGCGAACGTTGTCGGGGAGCACGGGCAAGGCGATGGGCGGCAGTCGCGGGGACAGCCATCTTACCCGCGCCGGGCCACACGGCAGCGCGGACTATAATTCGGCCTTACCTTTCGAACGGCGCACCCATCATGCAGATCGAAAAGCACGCTTTCCTCGTCGCCGGCGGCGGCTCCGGGCTCGGCGCTGCGACGGCCCAGCGGATCGTCTCCGAGGGCGGCAACGTGGTCATCGCCGACCTGAACGACGCCGGCGGCTGGGTCGCCAGGCAATTCGGTGACCAGGGCCGTTTCATCCGTTGCGACGTCACCGACGAGGGCCAGGTCCAGGCGGCCGTGGACCTGTGCGCGTCGGCCTTCGGGGCGATCCACGGCGCCATCAACTGCGCCGGCGTGGCGCCGGGCGAGCGCGTGGTCGGCAAGACCGGCCCGCACGCCCTGGCCAGCTTCGAGCGCACCGTCAGGATCAACCTCGTGGGCACCTTCAACGTGATCCGCCTCGCCGCGGCGAAGATGAGCGCGCAGCCCGCCATGGCTTCCGGCGAGCGTGGCGTCATCGTGAACACCTCGTCGGTCGCCTCCTTCGAGGGCCAGATCGGCCAGGCGGCCTACGCCGCGTCCAAGGCGGGCGTGAACGGGATGACCCTGCCCATCGCGCGGGAACTCGCCCGCTTCGGCATCCGCGTGGTCACCATCGCCCCCGGCATCTTCGACACGCCCATGCTCCAGGGCATGAGCGAGGAAATCCGCGCCTCCCTGGGCGCGCAGGTCCCCTTCCCGCCCCGCCTGGGCCGCCCCGACGAGTACGCCGCCCTCGCCATTCACATCATCGAGAACGAGGTCCTGAACGGCGAGGTGATCCGCCTGGACGGCGCGATCCGCATGGGCGCCAAGTAGCCCGCCGCGGGCCGGGGCTGAAGCACCCCCCTCCGGCATGCGATAATTACGGTCTCGGCCGCCCTCGCTGGCGGCCTCCCGCCCCGCCCCGGGGCGCATAACGAAACGGAGACGACTTGCCGTTCGACATGGATCTCCCGGAGGAGCTCGACCAGCTTCGCGCCAGCACCCGGCGCCTGTGCGATGCCGAGCTCGCGCCGCGCGCGGCCGGCATAGACCGGGCGAACGAGTTCCCGGCCGACATGTGGGGAAAGCTGGGCGAGCTGGGCCTGCTGGGCATGACCGTGCCCGAGGAGTACGGCGGCACGGGCCTGGGCTACCTCGCCCACGTCGTGGCCATGGAGGAGATCTCCCGGGCCTCGGCCTCGGTGGGCCTTTCCTACGGCGCGCACTCGAACCTCTGCCTGAACAACCTCTACATCAACGGCACCGAGGAGCAGCGCCGCCGCTACCTGCCGAAGCTCTGCTCGGGGCAGCACGTGGGCGCGCTGGCGATGAGCGAGCCCGGCGCCGGCTCCGACGTCGTGGGCTCCATGGCCTGCCGCGCCGAGAGGAAGGGCGAGCGGTGGATCGCCAACGGCTCCAAGATGTGGATCACCAACGGCCCCGATGCCGACGTCCTCATCGTCTACATGCGCACGGCGCCCAGGGACCAGGGCTCGAAGGCGATGACCGCCTTCCTCGTCGAGAAGGGCATGAAGGGCTTCTCGACCGCGCAGAAGCTCGACAAGCTGGGCATGCGCGGCTCCAACACCTGCGAGCTCGTCTTTGCCGACTGCGAGATTCCGGAGGAGAACGTCCTCGGGGAAGTGAACGGCGGCTCGCGCGTGCTGATGAAGGGCCTGGACACCGAGCGCTGCGTGCTCTCGGGCGGGCCCATCGGCATCATGCAGGCCGCGCTGGACCTCGTGATCCCGTACATGCACGAGCGCAGGCAGTTCGGCCAGCCCATCGGCACCTTCGAGCTCATGCAGGGCAAGCTCGCCGACATGTACACGAAGCTGCAGGCCTCGCGCGCCTTCGCCTATCGCGTGGCCGGGGCCCTCGACGCCGGCCGCGGCCGCGCCGCCCGCAAGGACGCGGCTGCCTGCCTCCTTTTTTCCTCCGAGAACGCGGTGCAGGTGGCGCTGGAAGCCATCCAGGCGCTCGGCGGCAACGGCTACATCAACGACTTCCCCGCCGGGCGGCTGCTGCGCGACGCCAAGCTCTACGACATCGGCGCGGGCACCAACGAGATCCGCAGGATGCTCATCGGGCGCGAGCTTTTCGAGGAAAGCGCCTGACGGGCCTCACTTCACGCATAGACGCACGACAAGGAGAAGAACGATGGCTGCACGCGAAGTGGTGGTGGTGTCCGGCGCCCGCACGGCGATCGGCGACTATGGCTCCGCCCTGAAGGACGTCCCGGCGACGCAGCTCGGAACGATCGCGATCCGCGAGGCGGTCGCGCGCGCGAAGATCGACCCGGCCACCGTCGGGCACGTGGTGCTCGGCAGCGTCGTGCACGGCGAGGCCCGCGACATGTACATCTCGCGCGTGGCGGCCGTGGACGCCGGCATCCCCGTGGGCACGCCCTGCCTCACCGTGAACCGCCTGTGCGGCTCGGGACTGCAGGCCATCGTCTCGGCCTCGCAGCACATCCTGCTGGGCGACGTCGACGTGGCCATCGGCGCGGGCGCCGAGAGCATGAGCCGCGCCGCCTACTTCCTGCCGACCGCGCGCTGGGGACAGCGCATGGGCGACGGCCAGATCATCGACGCGATGGTGGGCGCGCTCACCGACCCGTTCGGCACGGGCCACATGGGGATCACCGCCGAGAACCTCGCCGCCAAGCACGGCTTCACCCGCGAGGAGCAGGACGCCTTCTCGCTGGAATCGCACCGCCGGGCGGCCGCGGCCCTCGCGGCCGGCCACTTCAAGAGCCAGGTCGTCACGGTCGAGCTCAAGAGCAGGAAGGGCCCCGTGATGTTCGACACCGACGAGCACGTGCGCAAGGACGCCAGGCCCGAGGACTTCGCCAAGCTCCGCCCCGCCTTCAAGAAGGACGGCACGGTGACCGCGGGCAACGCCTCCGGCATCAACGACGCGGGCGCCGCCGTGGTCCTCATGGAAGCCGGCGCCGCGGCCAGGGCCGGCGTGAAGCCCCTGGGGCGCCTGGTGGCCTACGCGCACGCGGGAGTCGAGCCGCACATCATGGGCGAGGGCCCGATCCCTGCCGTGCAGAAGGTCTTCCAGAAGGCCGGCCTCAAGCCCGGCGACATGGACGTGATCGAGTCCAACGAGGCCTTCGCCGTGCAGGCCATGACGGTGACGAAGCAGCTGGGCCTGGACCCGGCCAAGGTGAACCCGAACGGCGGAGCGGTCGCGCTGGGCCACCCGATCGGCGCCACGGGGGCGATCCTCACCGTGAAGTGCCTCTATGAACTCCAGCGCACCGGCGGCAAGTACGGCCTGGTGACCATGTGCATCGGCGGCGGCCAGGGCATCGCCGCCATCTTCGAGCGTCTGTAGTCCGCAGCACCCGCGGCACCCGCCACAAGGACTGATCAAAGAGGAAGGAAGCGAGCATGTCGGAATCCATCGTCATCGTCGGCGCCAAGCGCACTCCCATCGGCGCCATGCAGGGCAAGTTCAACTCCGTCACCGCCTCCCAGCTCGGCGCCACGGCCATCAAGGCCGCGCTCGAGCAGGCTGGAGTCGGCCCCGGGGAGGTCGACGACCTCATCATGGGATGCGTCCTTCCCGCCGGGCAGGGCCAGGCGCCCGCGCGCCAGGCTGCGCTCGGCGCGGGCCTCGACAAGGCCACGCCCTGCACCACGATCAACAAGATGTGCGGCTCGGCCATGAAGGCGGCGATGCTCGCCGCCGACGAGATCGCCTCGGGAGACGCCGCGATCGTCGTCGCCGGCGGCATGGAGTCGATGACCAACGCGCCCCACCTGCTGCCCAAGGCGCGCGCCGGCTACCGCTACGGCCACCAGAAGGTGCTCGACCACATGGCCTTCGACGGCCTGGAGAACGCCTACGACGGCAGGCCCATGGGCCACTTCGCCGACAAGACGGCCGAGAAGTACGGCTTCACGCGCGAGCAGATGGACGCGTACGCCAAGGAGTCGACGGCGCGCGCGGTGAACGCGAGCAAGTCCGGCCTCTTCGTCGACGAGATCGCCCCCGTCACCGTCGCCGGCCGCAAGGGCGACGAGGTGGTGAAGGACGACGAGACGCCCTTCACCGTGAACGTGGAGAAGATCCCGACGCTGCGCCCGGCCTTCAACAAGGACGGGCTCGTGACGGCCGCCACATCCTCCTCCATCTCGGACGGCGCCGCGGCGCTCGTCATGATGACGGAGGCGCAGGCGAAGAAGCGCGGAGCGAAGCCCCTGGCGAGGATGGTGGCGCAGGCTTCCAACGCGCACGAGCCGGAGTGGTTCACCACCGCGCCCGTGGGCGCGATCCAGAAGGTGCTCGCCAAGGCCGGCTGGAAGGCGGGCGAGGTCGACCTGTACGAGGTGAACGAGGCCTTCGCCGTGGTCACCATGGCCGCGATGAAG
Organism: Usitatibacteraceae bacterium; assembly: GCA_044230355.1. Classification (GTDB taxonomy): domain Bacteria; phylum Pseudomonadota; class Gammaproteobacteria; order Burkholderiales; family Usitatibacteraceae; genus FEB-7. The sequence goes on from JBGARD010000009.1 coordinate 58,032, forward strand.
GACATCGGCATCCCGCACGACAAGGTGAACGTGAACGGCGGCGCGGTGGCCATGGGACACCCCATCGGCGCCACCGGCGCGCGCATCATGACCACGCTCATCTACGCGCTCAAGAAACGCGGCCTGAAGAAGGGCGTCGCCGCCCTTTGCATCGGTGGCGGGGAAGCCACCGCGGTCGCCCTGGAGGTCCTGTGAATTCCACCACCATCGACATCACCCCCATCGAGAAGACGCCCGGCATCGGGCCCAACCTCGCCTCGGACCTGAAGCGCGTGGGCATCGACTCCCTCGAGGCCCTCACGCGCGTGGGTTTCTGGGACGCGTGGCAGCAGCTTCGCCGCGCCAATCCCGAGCGCGACTGCCTGCCGTCCTGCCTCGCGCTGGCCGGCGCCATCGCGGGCGTGCGCTGGAACCACCTGCCGCCCAAGGTCCGCGCCGACATCCGCAACCGCGTGAAGGCTGCGCGCACTTGATGAAGCATGCCGTCCTGGGCGCCCTCGCCCTTGCCACCCTCGCCTCGGCGGGGTGCGGCAGGAAGGAGGAGCCGAAGGTGGACGCCGCGACCGAGCGGCGGGAGGCCACCGAACGCGCGAAGGAAGGCGCCTTCGGCACCCAGGTGAAGGCGCTGGAACAGGCCAAGGGGCTGGAAGCCGACATCAACAAGAAGGCGCAGGAGTCCATCGACAAGGCCGAGCAGGGAGCGAAGTGAGCCTCGCCCCATGCTGACGGGAGCCCGCGACGATTTCCTGACCGACGAGCAGCGCATGATCCGCGACACGGCTCGCGACTTCGCGCGAGCCGAGCTCGCGCCCCACGCCGGCGCGTGGGAGGACCAGGGCTGGATTCCCGACGAGGTCGTCGCGAAGATGGGCGAGCTCGGGCTCCTGGGCATGACGGTCCCGCCCGAGTGGGGAGGCACGGGCGCCGATTACGTGTCGTACGTCCTGGCGGTCGAGGAGGTCGCCGCCGGATGCGCCGCCACCGCCACGATGATGAGCGTGCAGAACGGCCTGGGCTGCGGCCTGGTGCAGGCCTGGGGAAGCGACGCCCAGAAGAAGGCGTGGCTCCCGGATCTCGCGGGCGGCCGCGCCATCGTCTGCTTCTGCCTCACCGAGCCGCAGGCCGGGAGCGAGGCCGACAACCTCAGGACCCGCGCCACGGAATCGGAGGGCGGCTGGACACTCGAGGGCACGAAGCAATTCATCTCGAATGCGAAGCGCGCAAGGCTTGCCGTCGTCTTCGCCGTGACCGACCCGGCCGCCGGCAAGAAGGGGCTCTCGGCCTTCCTCGTGCCGACCGCCACGCCGGGCTTCGAGGTGCAGAAGCCCGAGAAGAAGCTCGGCATCAAGGCGCTGGACACCTGCGCCATCGTCCTCGCGGGCTGCAGGGTGCCGGCCGATGCGCTCCTGGGCCCGCGCGGCAAGGGCCTCGCCATCGCCCTCTCCAACCTCGAGGGCGGCAGGATCGGCATCGCCGCCCAGGCCGTGGGCATCGCCCGCGCCGCGCTGGAAGCGGCCGTGGCCTACGCGAAGGAGCGCACGCAGTTCGGCAAGAAGATCGCCGGGCACCAGTCGATCGCCAACATGCTGGCCGACATGCACACGCGCCTGAACGCCGCGCGCCTCCTGGTGCTGCACGCGGCGCGGCTTCGCGCCACCGGCGTGCCGTGCCTGTCGGAAGCCTCGCAGGCGAAGCTCTTCGCCTCCGAAACGGCGGAGTGGGTATGCTCCAGGGCGATCCAGGTGCACGGCGGCTACGGCTACGTGAAGGACTACGCGGTCGAGCGTCACTACCGCGACGCCCGCGTCACCCAGATCTACGAAGGCACGAGCGAGATCCAGCGCATGCTCGTGGCACGCTCCCTGACCGGATGAACACCCGATGCCGCAGCTGAAGACCCGACTCGACGCCGGCTCGCCCGCCTTCAAGGCCAACCGGGACCACCATGCCGCGCTCGCCGCGGACCTGCGCGAGACGGTGGCGCGCGTGGCCGCCGGCGGCGGGCCCGAGGCCCAGAAGAAGCACGTGGCCCGCGGCAAGCTCCTGCCGCGCGAGCGCGTGCGCGCCCTGCTCGACCCGGGCGCCCCTTTCCTCGAGCTCTCGCAGCTCGCGGCCTTCGGCCTGTACGGCGACGATGCGCCCTCGGCGGGAATCATCACCGGCATCGGGCGCGTCGAGGGGCGCGAGGTGGTCATCGTGGCCAACGACGCCACGGTGAAGGGCGGCACTTACTACCCCCTCACCGTGAAGAAGCACCTGCGCGCGCAGGAGATCGCCGCGCACAGCCGCCTGCCCTGCATCTACCTCGTGGACTCCGGTGGCGCGTTCCTTCCCCTGCAGGACGAGGTCTTCCCCGACAAGGAGCACTTCGGCCGGATCTTCTACAACCAGGCCAACCTCTCCGCCGCCGGAATCCCGCAGGTGGCGGTGGTGATGGGCTCGTGCACGGCGGGAGGCGCCTACGTCCCCGCGATGTGCGACGAGTCGATCATCGTGAGGAACCAGGGGACGATTTTCCTGGGCGGCCCTCCCCTCGTGAAGGCGGCGACCGGCGAGGTGGTGAGCGCCGAGGACCTCGGAGGCGGCGACGTGCACTCGCGCTCCTCGGGCGTCACGGACCACCTGGCCGACGACGACCGCCACGCGCTCGCCATCGCCCGCGAGATCATCCGCCACTGCGAAGGCGCCGGCGAGCCGCGCCTCCGGGCGGCGTGCGCGCCGTTCGCCGAGCCCCTCTACCCGGCCGAGGAGCTTTACGGCGTCGTTCCCCCGGATACGCGCCAGCCCTTCGACGTGCGCGAGATCATCATGCGCATCGTGGACGGCTCCGACTTCCACGAGTTCAAGGCGCTCTACGGCACCACGCTCGTCACCGGGTTCGCGCACCTGCACGGCATGCCCGTGGGGATCCTCGCGAACAACGGCATCCTCTTCTCCGAGTCCGCCCTCAAGGGCGCGCACTTCATCGAGCTGTGCGCGCAGCGCGGCATCCCGCTCCTCTTCCTGCAGAACATCACCGGCTTCATGGTGGGCCGCAAGTACGAGAACCAGGGCATCGCCCGGGACGGCGCCAAGATGGTCACGGCCGTCTCCTGCGCGAAGGTGCCCAAGCTCACGCTCATCCTCGGCGGCTCCTTCGGCGCCGGCAACTACGGCATGTGCGGGCGCGCCTTCAATCCGCGCTTCCTGTGGAGCTGGCCCAACGCGAGGATCTCCGTGATGGGCGGCGAGCAGGCCGCGAGCGTGCTGGCCACCGTGAAGCGCGACGGGATCGAGGCCAAGGGAGGCAAGTGGTCGCCCGAGGAAGAGGAGGCCTTCAAGGCCCCCATCCGCGACCAGTACGAGCGCCAGGGCCATCCCTACTACGCCACCGCGCGCCTCTGGGACGACGGGGTGATCGACCCCATCGACACGCGCCGGGTTCTCGCGCTGGGATTGGCGGCCGCACTGAACGCTCCCGTCGAAGACTCGCGTTTCGGCGTTTTCCGCATGTAACGCACTTTCACTCCCCGCCCTGACATGACCAAACACATCGCCATCGAACGCCAGGGCCCCATCGGCCTCGTCACCCTCAACCGCCCCGATCGCCACAACGCCTTCGACGACGCCCTCATCGCCGAGCTCACCGAGGCGCTTCGCTCCATGGAGGCCGAGGACGGCATCCGCTGCGTCGTGCTCTCGAGCGTGGGCAAGTCCTTCTCCGCGGGCGCGGACCTCAACTGGATGCGCCGCGTGGCGGGCGCCTCGCAGGAGGAGAACAGGCGCGACGCCATGGCGCTCGCCGCGCTCATGCGCACCCTCGCCGAGCTCCGCAAGCCCACCGTCGCCCGCGTGCAGGGCCCCGCCTACGGCGGCGGCGTGGGGCTCGTCGCCTGCTGCGACGTAGCCGTCGCCACCGTCAACGCCACCTTCGCGCTCACCGAGGCGAAACTGGGCCTCGTCCCCTCCGTGATCTCGCCCTACGTGGTGGCCGCGATCGGCCCGCGCCTGGCCCGGCGCTACTTCCTCACCGCGGAGGCCATCGAGGCGGCGGACGCCTGGCGCATGGGCCTGGTGCACGAGATCGCGCAGGACGACGCGGACCTCGACGAGAAGGTCGGCAGCGTCGTGGATTCCCTCCTCGCCTGCGGTCCCGCCGCGCACGCGGAGTGCAAATCGCTCATCCGCTTCGTCGCCGGGCGCACAGTGACGGGCGAGCTGATCCAGGACACGGCGGAGCGGATCGCGCGCATCCGCTCCTCTCCCGAAGGAATGGAGGGCGTGGCGGCCTTTCTCGAGAAGCGGCGCGCCGCCTGGCTGCCGCCGGAGCCGGAGCCCGTGCCGGAACCCGAGCCGGAGCCGCCGCACGGCGGCGCATGATCGGAACGAAAAAACCCGCCCATCGGCGGGTTTTTTCATGCTTCCGGGATCAATCGTTCATGTAGTAGAGATAGGCATACGGCTGGTAGAGCAACGGGGGCAGCAGCCGGGTCTCGTACGGCAGCCCCTGGTGATAGCGCCAGCCGTTCTTGTCCTCGTCGTTCACGACGCCGTCGTGATTGAGGTCCACGGGCATTGCCTTCACGGACCCGTCGGCCTGCACCTTGGGCGCCGTCAGGTTGATCCCGACGAACCCCTCCCAGATGTTGCGGACATTGGTGTAGCCGCGATCGGTGAGGACGTTGGCCGCGCCCACGCTCCTGACGCCCGTCCGGCACAACGTGTAGATGGGAGTGGTCTTGTCCGGGATGATGCTCTCGACGTAGTCGGCGAAGGCGACGGGATCCTGTGCGATCTCCGCCACCTTTGCCTTGGCGCAGGCGCCATCGGGCGAGCGGCCCGAAGCATCGCAAGTCTGGTGGATGTAGGGGTACGGCACGTTGTAGGCATGGGCGGGATGACCCGCCTTGTATTCCGGCGTGCTGCGCACGTCGAGGATCACGGGGTGGCGCCAGCGCCTGTCCGCCTTCTCCCACTTGCCCCGCCTGTCGACGGTGTCCAGGTAGGCCTCGGCCGGGCTGATCTCCGAGTGGTAGTAGCCGCAGAGACCGGACCGGTTCTCGTAGAACGGGCAAGGGGGTTCCTGGGCCGACGCCGTCGCCGGCCAAAGGGCGGCGGCAAGCGCCGGAAGTGCGAGGGCGAATAATTCCGTTCTGGATGGGAATCGCATACCGTCTCCTCCTCGATCGCGTTGTGTGGAATGGGTCCCGGAGCGTCCGGGCGTCGAGGGCGGGGCACCCCCTCACGGCCGCCATTTGGGATTGCGTTCCATATGTAACGTACGCCATTCGTTAACGTCTGTGAACTGCGTCACAGGAGGCGCAGCGGCGCTGGCGACCGCGATGAGGCCACGCGAGGCACGCACGGCCTGCGGGCGAGGCCGGATCCGGCTCGAAAGAGGCGCTTGGGCGGCCCGCCCTACAGGTGGGTAAAGAACGCGGGGGCGCTCTGCCACCTGTCGTTCAGGCCATCGACGTAGGTGATGGGGACCTTCGAGAGATCCTCGTCGCTGACCCCCTCGAGGCAGGCCACGTTCACCCCATACATCCTGCCGATCGGCGTGTCGTTGCCGACGCCGAAGGCCCGCACGCCGCAGCGCCTGCAGAAGTAGTGGTGGTTCTTCCGGGTGTTGAAGACGTATTTCGTCAGCTCACCCTCGCCCGAGAGCAGGCGGAAGTTCTCGGGCTTCGCGACGGCCGGCCAGAAGCGGGTCCTCCTGCAGATGGAGCAGTTGCACCGGTAGGTGGGCTCGGCCAGGTCGAGATCCGCCTCGAACTTCACGGCGCCGCAATGACAACTGCCGCGATAGGTTTTCAGCATGACCGCCGCCTCACGCCTCGACAGGGGTGCACAGCTCGATGAGGGTCGATACCTACTTCGTGAACCTGACCGCCTTGCCCTTTGCGTCCATGTAGCCCCAGGTGGTGAAGCCGACCCCCGACGAATAGGTGACATTGATCACTGCGTCGGCACCGAGGAGCTTCGCCTTTTCGATCAGCGCCTCGTTGGCCTGTTCCTTCGTCGGATCCGCGTGGAACACCGTCAGCTTCTTGACCGAAACCTCGACCGGGCCGATCTCGCTGTACTTGCGGCCGGGAAGGCTCCCCTCCGAAAGCAGGACCTGGGACGTCCGCGACGCCGCGGCGGGTGGCGCGGGTGTTTCCTCGATGTTCGACTCCACCCGGTACGCGGCGCAGCCGGCGGTGGTGGCAAGGGCAACGGCCAGGAATGCGTGGGCGAGGCGGCTCTTGGTTTTCATTTTTCCTCCCGGATGGATGCCTGCGGTGGAGTGGAGCAGGATCAGGGTCGAATCCCGGAAAAGGGAATCCCGATCCCGTGAATTGACTATCTACACCTTCAGCGGTGCCTTGCGCTACCCACGGCACTCATCCACTTGCGATTGCGCCCCGACAGCGGCCTGGCAGCGCTCGATGAGCGAATCCGCCACGGGCTGCCCGTTCCCTGCCGCAAGCAGACTTCCGACAGGTGAACTCACAGCGCCTCCGCAATGGCCAGCAGTTCGCGCAGGCGTTCCCGCTCGGCCAGGAACACCGCGCGATGCGCGAGGACGATCGCCTCCAGGGGAATGCTCTCGACCTCGAAGGTATTGGTGCGAGGGCCATAGCCAATGAGGTTTTCGAGCGTGTTGCTGCGCCACGGGCCGAAGGACCAGATGCCCGAGGGATAGCCCTCCTGGCCGCGCTGCAGGCCGAGGTCGTCGTGGAACTGGCGCGCCGCGTACCGGCCGTGATCGAACCGACTGCCGGCGACCCGCGGATGGAACAGGACTTTCGTCCTGCGCCTGGTGAACAGGAGGGCGAAACCGAGGTAGTAGCTCGACGTGATGCGCGTGAAGTTGTGCGACAGGTAGAGGCCGCTCGGGTCGGGGCGGATGAACTCGATGAACCGCCCGGTCACTTCCCGGTTGCGCTCGTACGCCGGGTTGATTCCCTTGAGGATGCGAAGGCACTCCCGGGTCCACGCGGCGGGGCTGCGATCGGGCTCGGCACTGTTCCCGGGCATGGGGATTTCCCGCGAGAAGGCTCTCTGCGACGCCCGAGGATCGGCGGCGTTCGGCGCTGGCAAATAGTGCCGTGGATCAGCCTGCCCGGCAACCGCCGGCAGCGGCGGCGAGCTACCGGGTTGCGGTCGAAAGCACGCGGAAGTCCTCGACATAGACACCGGCCGCCGTCTGCTTGCCGATCACCAGCAGTTCGTCGCCCGCTCGGATCTCCGGCAGGTCGAAAAGCCGCTTCGACAGGGTCAGGCGGACCTCCCCGCTCCCGTCCTTCGGTTTCAGGAAAAGCGAAACCGACCGCAGGCGCGAGCCGCTGCGATCGACGTCGCCGACGGTGAACCGGGCCGAGTACCCGTCCCCGGGCAGGAGCCTCGCAAGGACGCCGATCGTGTTTGCGCTCCAGAGCGCCGCGATGGCCGTGAACATCGCCAGGCCCAGACCGACCCACAGCAGGTTGCCCGCGGTGTCGCGCAGCCTCGCCCCGCGATAGATGCGGGTGCGCCCCGGGAAGCTGATGACCATCGCAGCCACCAAGGCCACGGTTCCCGCCGCGGAAAGCGCGAGGCGATCGGGGAAACCACGCTCCTGCAGGTACGGAAGCTCCCGGAAGACCAGCATCACCACGACAGGCAGCACCCACGCGACCAGGCAATACGCGGCACCCAGCACCGCGACCGTCCTTCTCCAGCCTTTGCTGTCCCAGATCTGTGCACCGCCGGCCTTCACCGCGGGCTCCTAGCCCCCGGGCTTGGCCGGCCGCCAGTAGACGTCGTCGCGGCCGCCCGCCCGGTTCAGGACACGCGTGAGAACGAACAGCAGGTCCGAGAGCCGGTTCACGTAGCGTCGCGAGTCCTCTCCCGTCTTCTCGTGCTTGCCCAGCGCCACGAGCGTGCGCTCCACCCGCCGGCAGACGGCGCGCGCGAAGTGCGCATCCGCCGCGACCGGCGTCCCGCCCGGCAGGATGAATTCCTTGAGCGGCGGCAGGTTCTCGTTGAAGGCGTCCAGCTCCGTCTCGAGGCGCGCCACGTGTTCTTCCTTGATGCGCACCTGCCCCGGAAGCGAGAGCTCCGCTCCCACCTCGAACAGGTCGTGCTGCACGCGCTCCAGGCACCGGCGCGCCTCGTACGGGATTTCGGCCGCGAGGATGCGGCCCAGGGTGCAGTTGAGCTCGTCCACTGCGCCCAGCGCCTCGATGCGCAGGTCGCTCTTCGAAACGCGCGAGCCGTCGCCCAGCCCCGTGGTGCCGTCGTCGCCCGTCTTCGTGTAGATCCTCGTGAGTCGGTGTCCCATGGTCTTCCTCAGGTGGCTGCCTGCGCGAGGCAGGCAGGGCACAGGCAGGCCGCGCCGGCTTGCGGCGCGACGGGCGGGTAGCGCGTGCACCAGCATGCGCCCTCCGGCCCGTTGGCGCCGCAGCCGAACTCGATGCCGCAGCCGGAACAGCGCTTCGTCTCGAAGGCCGATTTCTTGCCCGAGAGGATCCGATGGCGCTCCGGAAGGGAAGCGATCACCCTGGCCCGGTGGGCATCGCTGAAGCCGGCCCAGCCCGCGATCTCGCTCGCCGTGCGAAGGCAGCCCAGGCAGACGCGGCCGGAAGGATCGAGCGTGCACACCTTCATGCACGGCGAGGCGATCGTCGCGACCTGGCTCATGCCGCCACCATGCGCTTCGTTTCCCGCCCCGCCCAGCGGGCGATGATCGCCTGCAGCGCGTCCAGCCCGTCCGTGAGCGCCGCGGGGCCCGGCTGCAGGATGAGTGGCGACTTCACCTCGTGCAGCTCGCCGTCGCGGACTGCGGGGATGGCGCTCCACCCTGCCCGCGCGGCGACCTTCTCCCGGCGGAATTTCTTGCCGCACCACGAGCCGACGATGATGTCGGGCGCGCGGCGAACCACTTCCGACGGGTCGGCCAGGATCCGGTCGCGGCCCATTGCGCACGCTGCCTTCTCCGGAAAGATGTCCTCCCCGCCCGCGATCGCGACGAGCTCGCTCACCCAGCCAATCGCGCTGATGCAGGGCTCGTCCCATTCCTCGAAGTAGACCTTCGGGTGCCGCGCGAGCGCGTTGCCCAGCGCCCGCACCGCCGCCACGCGCGCCTCGAGCAGGTCGGCGTACTCCTCGGCCCGGGCGCCGGCCCCCACCATCGCGCCCAGCCGCCGCACGTAGGAGACGATCCCGTCCACCGTGCGGTGGTTCGCGATCCACACCTCGACGCCGCGCTTCACCAGCGCCTGCGCGATGTCGGCCTGGATGTCGGAGAAGCCCACCACCAGGTCGGGCGCGAGGCGCGTGATCTCGTCCACCTTGGCGCTGGTGAAGGCCGAGACCTTGGGCTTTTCCCTGCGCGCCCGCGGCGGCCGCACCGTGAAGCCCGAGATGCCGACGATGCGCGCCTCCTCGCCGAGGGCGTACAGGACCTCGGTGGGCTCTTCCGTCAGGCAGACGATCCGGTTCGGGTACACGGCGCTCAGCGGTTCACGTCGACGACCGTGCGCCCGCGCACCTTGCCATCGAGCAGGGCGGGGCAAAAGGCGATGACCTCGGAGAGCCCGATCTCGCCCGTCATGGCCTCGAGCTTCCCCGCGTCCACGTGCCGGGCGACGAGGGCCCAGGCCTCGCGGCGCTCCTCGTTGGGGTTCTGGATGCTATTGATGCCGTAGAGCGTCACGCCGCGCAGGATGAAGGGCATCACCGTCGCGGGGAAGTCGAAGCCCTGCGCCAGCCCGCACGCCGCGACCGCGCCGTAGAAGCGCGTCTGCGCGCAGGCGTTGACGAGCGTGTGGCTCCCCACGGTGTCCACCACACCGGCCCATCGTTCCGACTGGAGCGGCTTGCCGGGCGCCGAAAGCTCGGCCCGGTCCATGATGCGCGCCGCCCCCAGGCCCTTGAGGTAGCCCTCCTCCGCCAGCCGCCCCGTCGAGGCCACGACCTTGTAGCCCATGCCGGCGAGAATCGCCACGGCGATGGAGCCCACGCCGCCGGCCGCGCCCGTGACCAGCACCTCGCCGTCCCCGGGCTCGAGGCCATGCTTCGCCAGCGCCCGCACGCACAGCGCCGCCGTGAAGCCGGCCGTGCCGACCGCCATCGCCTGGCGCGTGGTGAAGGGCGGCAGCACTTCCAGCAGCCACTTCGACTCCAGCCGCGCCTTCTGCGAAAGGCCCCCCCAGTACGATTCGCCCAGCCCCCAGCCCGTGACCACCACGCGCTCGCCCGCCTTCCAATCGGGGCTGCGGCTCGCTTCCACCACGCCCGCGAGGTCGATGCCCGGCACCATCGGCCATTTGCGGACGATGGCGCCCTTGCCCGTGACGGCGAGCGCGTCCTTGTAGTTGATCGTGGACCATTCGACGCGCACGTCCACGTCGCCCGCAGGCAACTCGGCATCGTCCATGGCGCGAAGCTCCGCCCGCGTGGCCTTGCCTTCCTGCGTGAGGTAGATCGCCTTGAACATGGCGCGTCCTACATGCTGCGGCGGTACTGGCCGCCGACCTCGAAGAGGGCGCCGGTGACCTGCCCCAGCGAGCAGCAGCGCACCGCGTCCATGAGCACGGCGAAGACGTTCTCGTTGCGGATCACGGCCAGCTTCAGGCGCTCGAGCATGGCCGGCGACTCGTGCGCGTGCCGCCGGTGGAAGTCGTGCAGGCGGTCCAGCTGGCTCCTCTTCTCCTCCTCGGTCGAGCGCGCGAGCTCCAGCGTCTCCGGGGTCTGGTCGCCGTGCGGGTTCCTGAAGGTGTTCACGCCGACGATCGGGTACTCGCCGGTGTGCTTCTGGTGCTCGTAGTGCAGCGACTCGTCCTGGATCTTGCCGCGCTGGTAGCCCAGCTCCATGGCGCCCAGCACGCCGCCACGCTCGCTGATCGCCTCGAACTCCCTGAGCACCGCCTCCTCGACCAGCTCGGTGAGCTCCTCGACGATGAAGCTGCCCTGGCTGGGGTTCTCGTTCTTCCCGAGCCCCCACTCGCGGTTGATGATCAGCTGGATCGCCATGGCGCGGCGCACGCTTTCCTCGGTCGGCGTGGTGATGGCCTCGTCGTACGCGTTGGTGTGCAGGCTGTTGGCGTTATCGTAGGTCGCCACGAGCGCCTGCAGCGTGGTGCGGATGTCGTTGAAGGCGATCTCCTGGGCGTGCAGGCTCCGGCCGCTCGTCTGGCAGTGGTACTTGAGCTTCTGGCTCCTCTCGTTGGCGCCGTAGCGCTCGCGCATCGCCACCGCCCAGATGCGCCTGGCCACCCGGCCCATCACCGTGTACTCCGGGTCCATGCCGGCGGAGAAGAAGAAGCTGAGGTTGGGCGCGAAGTCGTCGATGTGCATGCCGCGCGCGAGGTAGGCCTCCACGTAGGTGAAGCCGTTGGCAAGCGTGAAGGCGAGCTGCGAGAGCGGGTTCGCCCCCGCCTCGGCGATGTGGTAGCCGCTGATCGACACCGAGTAGAAGTTGCGCACGCCGTGGTGCACGAACCACTCCTGGATGTCGCCCATCACCTTGAGCGAGAACTCCGTGGAGAAGATGCAGGTGTTCTGGCCCTGGTCCTCCTTGAGGATGTCGGCCTGCACCGTGCCGCGCACGTTCTCCAGCACCCACTCGCGGATCTTCTGGGCCTCGTCGTCGGTGGGGTCGCGGCCATTGTCGGCGCGGAACTTGTCGAGGTTCTGGTCGATCGCGGTGTTCATGAACATCGCGAGGATCGTGGGCGCCGGGCCGTTGATCGTCATGGATACGCTCGTCGCCGGGGCCGTGAGGTCGAAGCCCGAGTAGAGCACCTTCAGGTCCTCGAGCGTGGCGATCGAGACGCCGCTGTTGCCCACCTTGCCGTAGATGTCCGGGCGCAGGTCCGGGTCGTTGCCGTAGAGCGTCACGGAGTCGAACGCGGTGGAAAGCCGCTTGGCCGGCATGCCCTCCGAGAGCATCTTGAAGCGCCGGTTCGTCCGGAATGGATCGCCCTCCCCGGCGAACATCCGCGTGGGATCCTCGTTCTCGCGCTTGAAGGCGAACACGCCCGCCGTGTAGGGGAAGGAGCCCGGCACGTTCTCCAGCAGCAGCCAGCGCAGCAGCTCGCCCTGGTCCTCGTGGCGCGGCAGCGCCACCTTGCGGATCTTGCTGCCGGAGAGCGTGGTGTGGGTGAGCGCGGTGCGGATCTCCTTGTCGCGGATCCTCACCACGTACTCGTCGCCCGCGTAGGCCTCGCGCATCCGCGGCCACATGTCGAGGAGCTTCCTCGAGCGGGCGTCGAGCTTGCTCTCGCGCTCGCGGGCGAGCGCCTCGAGGTTGGCGTTCTCCTCCCTGCACTCGGCCGCGAGCATGCGCCTGGCCTCCGCGAGGCTCTGGCGCTCGCGGGCGATCCTCGCCTGCGCGGCCGCATGCCGCTTGTATCCGCGCACGGTGTCGGAAATGTCGGCCAGGTAGCGGACCCGGTTCGCCGGCAGGACGGGCGTCTGGTTGGTGCTGTGGCGCGTGGCCACCACCGGCAGGCGCGAAGTCCCGGCCGCGAGGCCCAGTTCCTTCAGCTTCGGCAGCATCGCCTGGTAGAGCGCGGTGACGCCGTCGTCGTTGAAGCGCGCGGCCATGGTGCCGAAGACGGGCATGGAATCGGGCGCGCGGTCGAAGGCCTGGCGGTTCCTCTGCACCTGCTTGGCGACGTCGCGCAGCGCGTCCGCCGCCCCCTTTCGGTCGAACTTGTTGATGGCCACGAAGTCGGCGAAGTCCAGCATGTCGATCTTCTCGAGCTGGCTCGCCGCGCCGTACTCGGGCGTCATCACGTAAAGGCTCGCGTCGACGAGCGGCACGATGGCGGCGTCGCCCTGGCCGATGCCGGAAGTCTCGACCACGACCAGGTCGAAGCCCGCGCACTTGCAGGCGGCCACCACGTCCGGGAGGGCCCGGGAGAGCTCGTTGCCCGCCTCGCGCGTGGCCAGGGAGCGCATGTACACGCGCGGGCCCTTCGACCACGGATTGATGGCGTTCATGCGGATGCGGTCGCCCAGCAGCGCGCCGCCGCTCTTCCTGCGCGAGGGGTCGATGGAGACGACGGCGATGGAGAGCGCGTCGTCCAGGTCCAGGCGAAGCCGGCGCACGATCTCGTCGGTGAGGCTGGATTTCCCCGCCCCGCCCGTGCCCGTGATGCCGAGCGTGGGCACCTTCCTCGCGGCCGCCGAGGCGAGCATCGCCTTGTGCAGCGCGGGTTCCGCCTTGCCCAGCTCGAGGGCGGTGATGAGCCGCGAAAGCGCGCGCCAGCGCCGCGTGGTATCGGCGTCCGCCAGCGCGTCGATCGACTTCGGCGCCTGCGCGGAGAGGTCCAGGTCCGTGTCCGCGAGGATCGAGCCGATCATCCCCTGCAGGCCCAGGTGCTGGCCGTCCTCGGGCGAGAAGAGCCTCGACACTCCGTAGGCGTGCAGCTCCTTGATCTCGGCGGGCACGATCACCCCGCCGCCGCCGCCGAACACCTTGATGTTCTCGCCGCCGCGCTCGCGCAGCAGGTCGAGCATGTACTTGAAGAACTCGACGTGCCCGCCCTGGTAGCTGGACACCGCGATGCCCTGCGCGTCCTCCTGCAGGGCCGCCGTGACGATCTCCTCGACCGACCGGTTGTGCCCGAGGTGGATCACCTCCGCACCCATCGACTGCAGGATGCGCCGCATGATGTTGATGCTCGCGTCGTGCCCGTCGAAGAGCGAGGCGGCCGTGACGATCCGCACCTTGTGGGCCGGCTTGTAGGACGCGAGCTTCTTGCGCACGGAAAGGTCGGTCATGGTCTTCGGACTCCTCGGTCGTGACGCCATCATAGGGCAGGCTCCCCCCGGGGCTCCATGCTCGCGGCGGACGCAGATCGTGTAAAATCCGCCATGGCCGCTAAAACCCATGCCCAACAGCGGGTTACCTCCATTTCTCCGGTTTATCGTGCAACTGTCGCCGCCGGGTTCGTGACCGGCCTCCTCTCGGGGCTCGCGGAGAGGGGATGGGACCGGGCCGGGCCCCTGCTGAAGGCGGGGATCGAGCCGCGCCAACTGGCCGACCCCGCGGCCCGGGTGCCCCTGCCCGCCTACGCCGCCCTCTACGACGCAGTCATTCGCGCCCACGGCGACGAAGGCTTCGCGCTCTTCGAATCCCCGCTTCGCCCCGGGACCTTCGAGTTCCTGTGCCGCAGCAGCCTCGGCGGCGGGCGGCTGGGCGAATCGCTGGACCGGGTGGCGCGCTTCCTCGCGCTCGTGCTCCCGGAACTTCGCGTGAGCGTGCACCGCGCGGGCCCCGCGGCCCGCCTCGTCATCGAGGAGGCCAGCCCCCTGCGCCCGCGCGCGGGCGATCCCTGCCGCGTCTTCGCCTTCGAATGGCTCCTGCGCCTCATCCACGCGGTGGCCTGCTGGCTCGCCGGCCGCGTCATCGCGCTCGATGCGGTGCGCTTCCCCTATCCCCGCCCCGACCACGCGGCCGACTACGACCTCATCTACACGGAGCACTCGTCCTTCGGGGCGCCGCGGCTGGAGGCGGCGTTCGACGCGGCCCTCCTGGACCTACCCGTTCGCCGCGACGAGTCGGACCTCGCCGCCTTCCTGGAGGGCGCCCCCGGCAAGATCACGATGCTCTACCGGCGCGACCGCGAGCTGGCCCGCAACCTGCGCGCGATCCTGGCGGCCGCGTTGCCTCGCGCCATGGGACTTGAAGAAGCCGCCCGCGAGCTTCATCTATCCCCGCGGACGCTGCACCGGCGCCTGCAGGACGAGGGCTCCAGCTTCCGCGCGGTCAAGGACGCGCTCCGGCGCGACCTTGCCCTCGCCCGCCTCGCCAGGCCCGGCGGGAACGTGGCGCGCGTGGCCGCCGAGCTGGGCTACTCGGAGCCTTCGGCCTTCTTCCGTGCCTTCCAGGGCTGGACGGGGGAGGCGCCGAGCGCCTGGCGGCGGCGCATCCTCGGCCGAAGCTGATGAGGGCGGGGCGCGGCGATCTGAGTACAATTCCACCAATTCCACGAAAGGCCACCATGTTCCACCCGATTTCGATCCCCTTCGGTTCCAAGATGCTTTTCAACACGGTGAAGTTGAAGCCCGGCGTCCAGATGGACGACGTGGAGCTCGCCCTGGGCGAGATGTGCAACACCGTCAAGAACACCTACGGCGGCGACAAGGGCGGCTTCATCGCCGGCCAGGTGTTCAAGTTCTCCGGATTCGCCTCGGCCGAAGGGTCGCTGGGCACGCCCAAGCCGTCCGACGACCACATCGTGATCGTCACCTACTGGCGGTCCTTCGAGGAGCACGAGCGCTCCCACGCCGACCACGTGTTCAAGGACAAGTTCGCCGCCCTGGCGAAGATGTGCACGGAAACGCAGGAATACGGCTACGAGCTGCTCTGGCAGGGCGAGCCCGAGACCGAGTAAGCCGCTTGTTCGACAAGATCCTCGTCGCCAACCGCGGGGAGATCGCCTGCCGGGTGATCCGCACCTGCCGCGCCCTGTCGGTGCGGACGGTCGCGGTGCATTCGACCGCGGACGCGCGCGCGCTGCACGTGGAGATGGCCGACGAGGCCTGGGAGATCGGCGGGCCGCGCCCCGCGGATTCCTACCTCCGCGGCGATCGCATCATCGAGGTCGCCAGGGCCGCGGGCGCGCGGGCCATCCATCCGGGCTACGGCTTCCTCTCCGAGAACGAGGGCTTCGCGCGCGCGGTGGAGGCCGCGGGCCTCGTGTTCATCGGGCCCACGCCCGAGGCCATCGGCAAGATGGGCCTCAAGGACCGCGCCAAGGCCATCCTCGAGAAGGCCGGCGTGCCCGTGGTGCCCGGCTACCACGGCGAGAACCAGGACAGCGCGTTCCTGCGCGCCCAGGCGTCGAAGATCGGCTTTCCCCTCCTGGTGAAGGCGGTGGCGGGCGGCGGCGGGCGCGGCATGCGCCTCGTGACCCGGGAGGCCGAGTTCGACGACCAGCTCGCGGCCGCGCGCCGCGAGGCGAAGGGCGCCTTCGGCGACGAGCGCGTGCTCCTCGAGCGTTTCGTGCGGGAGCCGCACCACATCGAGTTCCAGGTCTTCGGCGACACGCACGGCAACTACGTGCACCTCTTCGAGCGCGAGTGCTCGATCCAGCGCCGGCACCAGAAGGTGCTGGAGGAATCGCCCTCGCCCTTCCTCGACGACGACCTGCGCCACAGCATGGGGAAGAGCGCGGTGGCGGCCGCGAAGGCCATCGGCTACCGCGGCGCCGGCACGGTGGAGTTCATCGTGGGCGCGGACCGCCAGTTCTACTTCATGGAGATGAACACGCGCCTGCAGGTCGAGCATCCCGTGACGGAGATGATCACGGGCGAGGACCTCGTGGAGTGGCAGCTGCGCGTGGCCGCGGGCGAGGAGCTGCCGCTCAGGCAGGACGAGATCCTCACCGGCGGGCATGCGATCGAGGTGCGCCTTTGCGCCGAGAACCCCGCGAACGGCTTCCTCCCCGAAACCGGCCGCATCGCGGTGCTGCGCACGCCGCCCGAGGCGCCCGACGTGCGCCTGGACACCGGCATCCGCGAAGGCGACACGGTGAGCGTCTTCTACGACTCCATGATCGGGAAGCTCATCTGCTGGGGCGACAACCGCGAGGAAGCGGCGCGGCGCATGCGCGATGCCCTCGCGCGCACCGAGATCCTGGGCGTTCGCACCAACCTCGCCTTCCTCGAGCGCCTGGTGGCCCACCCCGCCTATTCGGCGGGCAACACCGACACCGGGTTCATCGAGGCGCACCGCGCCGACCTGCTGCCCCCGCCGGGCGAGGTGCCCCTGGAGGCGCTGGTGGCCGCCGCGGCGCGGATCCACCTCGACGAGCGGGCCGCCTCGCCGGGACACTCGCCCTGGGACCACGCCGGCGGCTGGCGGCTCAACCAGCCGGCCCTGCGCGCGATGGAATTCCGCCGCGTGGATGGCGAGTCGGTTTCGCTCATGGCGGAGATGGGCTCGGACCATGCCCTGGTCGAGGTGGCCGGGCGCCGCCATCGCGTGACCCTCGGACCCGGCGACGGCGAGCGCCTGCAGGTCGGCCTGGACGACGAGACCTATTTCGCGCGCGTGGTCCGCCACGGCGACCTGCTGTCGGTCTCGACGCCTGCCGGGCGGCACGAGCTCGTCCTCGTGGACCCCTTCCACTACGAGCCGGCGGACCTCCTGCCCGACGCGCGCCTCACGGCGCTCATGCCGGGGCGCGTCGTGAAGCTCCTCGCCAGGGCGGGCGAGCAGGTCGCCAAGGGGCAGTCGCTCATGATCCTCGAGGCGATGAAGATGGAGCACACGCTCGTCTCTCCGCGCGAGGGCGTCATCGAGCGCGTGGCCTTCGCCGAGGGCGACCTCGTCCCGGCCGACGCCGTGCTCTTCGCCTTTCGCGAGCAGGAGTGAAATGGTGTCAGGTTACTTTGCACGTTTCCTGGGCAAAGTAACCTGACACCATTTCACGTGCCCCCCCGATCGCGCCCTCACGCGACGGTCACATCCGTCGAAAGGTAGACGTCCTGGATGGCGTTGAGGAGCGCCACGCCCTCGGCCGTGGGCTTCTGGAAGGCCTTGCGGCCGGAGATGAGGCCCATGCCGCCGGCGCGCTTGTTGATGACCGCCGTGCGCACCGCCTGCGCGAGGTCGCCCGCGCCCTTGGATTCGCCGCCGGAGTTGATGAGGCCCGCGCGCCCCATGTAGCAGCCCGCCACCTGGTAGCGCACCAGGTCGATGGGATGCGCGCTGGTGAGCTCCGAGTACACCTTCGGGTGGGTCTTCGCGAACTTGATCGCCTCGAACCCGCCGTTGTTCTCGGCCATCTTCTGCTTGATGATGTCCGCCTCGATCGTGACGCCCAGGTGGTTGGCCTGGCTCGTGAGGTCGGCGGCCACGTGGTAGTCCACGCCGTCCTTCTTGAAGGCGTTGTTGCGCAGGTAGCACCACAGGACGGTCGCCAGCCCCAGCTCGTGGGCGCGCCTGAAGCACTGCGAGATCTCCCAGATCTGCCGGCGCGACTCGGGGGAGCCGAAGTACACCGTGGCGCCCACCGCCACCGCCCCCATGTCGAAGGCCTGCTCGACGCTCGCGAAGAGGCTCTGGTCGTAGGTGTTCGGGTAGGAGAGGAACTCGTTGTGGTTGATCTTCACCACGAACGGGATCCTGTGCGCGTAGCGGCGCGAGACGGCGCCCAGCACGCCCAGCGTGGAGGCCACGCCGTTGCAGCCGCCCTCGATCGCGAGCTTCACGATGCCTTCCGGATCGAAGCAGGCCGGGTTCGGCGCGAAAGACGCTCCCGCCGAGTGCTCGATGCCCTGGTCCACGGGCAGCAGCGAGAGATAGCCCGTTCCCGCGAGGCGGCCGTGGCCGTAGAGCGCGGCGAGGCTTCGCAGTACCGCGGGCTTGCGGTCGGTGATGCCCATGACCCGGTCGACGAAGTCCGGCCCGGGCAGGTGCAGGCTCGCCTTCGGGATGCCCTTGCAGGCATGGGTGAGCAGGGATTCGGCTTCGGCGCCGAGCAGCTTTGCGATGTCGGTCATGGCGGTCTCCGGAATGCGGG
The DNA here is from genome assembly GCA_044230355.1 of Usitatibacteraceae bacterium. Classification (GTDB taxonomy): domain Bacteria; phylum Pseudomonadota; class Gammaproteobacteria; order Burkholderiales; family Usitatibacteraceae; genus FEB-7. Next base: position 76,520 of record JBGARD010000009.1, read on the forward strand.
CGCAGGTTCGGCTTTCATCCTGCGACGGCCCCTTTCGCGCCGCAACCCCCGCCGTTGACCGGGATCAGCAACGACTCCAAAAAGGGGGCGGGTCCGGGAACCGTCCCGCTTTTCAGGCGAGGACGCGGACCAGCGGCTTGCCGGCGAGCCAGGCCTCCAGGCACTCCACCATGCCGCGGGCGAACTTCTCGTAGACCGGCTCGGCCACGAAGCCCACGTGCGGCGTGAGAACCACGTTCGGGAGCTTCGCCAGCGCGAAGCCGGCCGGCAGCGGCTCCTCGTCGAACACGTCCAGGGCGGCGGTGCCGGGACGTCCCGACGCGAGCGCGGCCGGCAGCGCCGCCATGTCGATGAGCGTGGAGCGCGAAGTGTTCACCAGGATCGAGTCGTGCCGCATCGAGGCCAGCCGCGGCGCGTCGAGCAGCTTCCTCGTCGTCTCCGACGGCACCAGGTGCAGGCTCGCGACTTTCGAGGTGGCGAGCAGCTCCTCCAGGGACACGGCCTTCGCACCGCCCTGCGCCGCCCGCTCCGCCGTCATGTGCGGGCTCCAGGTGACCACTTCCATCCCGAAGGCCGCGCCGACGCGCCCCACGCGCTGGCCGATCTCGCCGAAGCCGATGAGGCCGAGCCGCTCGCCCTTCAGGATCGCCGCCAGGGGCCCGCCGTCGCGCCAGCGCCCCTCCCGCACCATCGCGAGGCCCGCTTCCAGCCGCCGCGAGGCGGCGAGGATGAGCGCCCAGGTGTGCTCGGCCGTGCTGTCCTTGCCCGGGTCCTTCTCCGTGTGGCTCACGGGGATTGCGCGGGCGGCGAAAGCCGCCGCGTCGAGCTGGGTGTTGCGGGCGCCCGTGAAAACGAGATAGCGCAGCTTCGGCAGCTTCGCGAGCAGGTCCGCCTTGAAGGGCGTGCGGTCGCGAACGACCGCGATCGCGTCCGCCTCGCCGATGGCCGCCATCAGGTCATCCCCGCGCAGCTTCCGGTGGTGGATGGTCACGTCGGCCGCGCGGTCGATGGCCGACCAGTCGGCGCAGCGGCGCATGGCCTGCTCGTAGTCGTCGAGGACGACGATGCCCGGGCGTGCGCTCACGCCCGCCCGGCCGCGACGACGTCCGCGACGCCCTTCGAGGCGCCCAGGCCCCAGCACGCGGCGATGAGGCGCCCCACGCGCTCCGCCCCGATCACCGGCTCGGCCAGCGAGCGCAGCTTCGCCTCGAGGTTCGCGTCGGTCATGGGCCGCTCGAGGGAGCCGATGGCGTGCTCGACGAACACGCGTTCGCGGCGCCCGTCCTTCAGCACCGCCGTCACGTCGGCCGCCGCCTCGGCGATGGAATCGTCCACCGTGGCCACGACCTTGCCGCGCAGCGCCACCACGTCCGCGCGGGTGACGATGTCATCGGCGTACTCCCCCTCCCCCGCCTGGCCGAAGACGAGCCCCGCGGCGAAGCCGTGGTACACGCTGAACTTTCCCTGCAGGCCGTCCTTCGGCTCCTTCTTGCCCGTGAGCTCGAGCACGAGGGAATGCACCTTGAGCTCGATGCGCTCGACGTCCTGCGCCCTCACGCCGCGCTCGCGCAGCTGCACGGCCGCGTCGATGGTGGGGTGGATCACGATGCCGCAGGCGAAGGGCTTGTAGGTGTTGAACGAGATCTCGAAGCGCTTGCCCAGCTCGTCGGTGGCCTCGTTCCAGTCGCACTTGGTGGAGACGACCTGGACGTAGCCGCGCGGGGCCTCGATGGACCTGCCGCTCGCGGTGAAGCCGTGCTTCGCGAGGAGCGCGGAGACGAGGCCCGCGCGCGCCGCCGCGCCCGGATGGAAGGGCTTGGTCATGGTGCCGAACTGCTCGCGCATGCCCACCGGCTGCGAGGCCGCGATCCCCAGGGCCATCGCGGTCCTCTCCTCGTCCAGGCCCAGCAGGCGCGCGCACCCTGCGGCGGCTCCCATCTGCCCGGTCGAGCCGGTGATGTGCCAGCCGCGGTCGTAGTGGTCCGGGTACATCACGTTCCCGAGCCGGCAGGAGACGTCGATACCGAGCACGAGCGCGTCGATCACCTGGCGCCCCGAGGCCCCGGTGACTTCCGCCAGCGCGAGGAGCGCCGAGGCGACGGGGCCCGCGGGGTGGATGATCGTCTTCAGGTGGGTGTCGTCGAAATCAAAGAGGTGTGAGCTGATGCCGTTTATCAGCGCCGCGCTCGCCATGTCGACCCGCTCGGCCCTCCCCAGGAGCGTCGCCTGGGGCGCGGGCTGGAGCATGGCCGCCGCATCGAGGGCCGCCTGCGCGGCCTCGTGGCGCGCCGCGCCCACGGCGCACCCCGCCCAGTTGAGGAAGGTGCGGTGCGCCTCGTGGTCCACGGCGTCGCTCCACCCGCGGGAAGGGTGGGTGGCGACGAACTTCGCGAGCGTGCGCGTGACGGGGGGCGCGTTGTGGTCCGCGGCGACCTGGGTGTTGCGTGCCATGGCTCAGTTGTCCAGGGTGATGTTGCGTTCCTTCGCGAGCTTCGCCCACTTGGCGATGTCGGCCTGCATGAACTGGCCGAACTGCTCCGGGGACATCGGCATGACGTCGAGCGCCTCGCCCGAGAGCCGCTTCTGCAGCTCCGGCGTGCCGATGGCCTTGTTGATCTCGTCGTTGAGCTTCCTGGTCACCGCCGGCGGCATGCCCGCCGGGCCCACGATGCCGTACCACTGCACGCCGTCGAAGCCCTTGAAGCCCAGCTCCTCGAAGGTGGGCACCTCGGGCAGCAGGGGATGGCGCTTGAGGCCCGTCACCGCGATCGGCTTCATCTTGCTGGCGCGGATGTGCGGCACGGCCGCCGCGAGCCCCGGCATCATCATCTGCGTCTGGCCGCCGAGGATGTCGGTGATGGCCGGCCCGATTCCGCGGTAGGCGGCGTGCACGGCCTCGAAGCCGGCCGCCGTGCGGAACTGCTCCATGGCGAGGTGCGTGAGGGAGCCCTGCCCGGCCGAGCCGTAGCTCACCTTGTTCGCCTTCGCGTACGCGATCAGCGACTTGGCGTCCGTCACCGGCACGTTGTTGGCCACGACGAGGACGTTGGGCGTCCCCGCGACCATGGCGATGGGCGTGAAGTCCTTCACGGCGTCGTAGGGCACCTTGCGCACCGCGGGCACCGTGCCGTGGGTGGCCACGTAGCCGAGCATCAGCGTGTAGCCGTCCGGCGCCGCCTTGGCCACGCTCTGCGCCGCGATCACGCCGCCGCCGCCCGAGAGGTTCTCGACGATGAACGTCTGCCCCAGGGAGCGGCCGAGCTGCTCGGCGACGGTGCGGGCGACCAGGTCCACGCCGCCGCCCGGCTGCACGGGCGCGACGATCTTCACGGTCCTGGTCGGGTAATCCTGCGCGGCCGAGAGGCCGGGGAACAGCGCGGCGAGCGCAAGGACGGTGCCCACGGACAGTGCATGGCGTCGTTTCATCATGGTCATTCCTCCTGGAGTTGGGGTTCGAGTCTTCTTCGGGCGGCGCCCACGTGCTCGGCGAGGAGCCGGCCCGCGCGCGCGCAGTCGCCCTCGCGCACGGCCTTCGCGATCGCCTCGTGCTCGGCGATCGAGGCGGCCATGCCCACGGGCCGGGAAAGGTTCTTGAGGCGCCACAGGTGCAGCTGCTGCACCGCGGCGCGATAGGCCTCGGCGAGCTTTTCGTTGCCGGCGGCCTCCACGATCGCCCAGTGGAAGCGCAGGTTCTCGGCGTAATAGGCGGCGAGGTCGCGCTGCCTGGCGGCCTTGCGCATGGCCGCGATGGCCGCCTGCAGCGTGCGCGAGAGCGCCCGGCGGGGGGCCTCGGCGAGGGCGCCGGCGCGCAGGCCCGCGTGGCCGTCGAGCACGGCGCGCAGCTCGTAGAGGTCGGCGACCTCCTTGGGCGAGAACTCGCGCACGAACACGCCCACGTTCTTGCGCGCGACCACGAGGCCCGTGGCCTCGAGTTCCCGCAACGCCTCGCGCACCGGCACGCGCGAGACCCCCAGGCGCTCGGCCACGTCAGGCTCGTTGATGCGCGAGCCCGGCGCGAGCTCCCCGGCGAGGATGAGACCCAGGATGTCCTCGCGCACGACCTTGGCGAGCGAGAGGCCGCGCACGGCCGCGGCGGGTGTCGCGGGGCGGTCGTCGATCCAGGGGAAGGCGGCAGTGTCGGGCATGGTGGCGGGTGGGGTATCGGGCGCCGTGTCTGGCCCAAGGCATATCGTATACGATACGGCGAGTAAGAACCGTGGTGCGATCCGGCGGCGGCCTGCCCGCGGCCCCCGGACTTATAATTGCCCGACAGGATCCCCCCGAGGAGAAATCGCCATGGCAGCCAGCCTCCAGGCCGTCGCGCAGGCCGTCCCCACCGTGAAGCTGTTCATCGACGGCAAGTTCGTCGAATCGAGGACCACCGAGTGGAAGGACGTGGTGAACCCGGCCACGCAGCAGGTGCTCTCGCGCGTGCCCTTCGCCACCGCCGACGAGCTCGAGGCGGCCATCGCCGCCGCGGCAAGGGCCTACAAGCACTGGCGCGGCACCCCCGTGGGCACCCGCAAGCGCGTGATGCTCAAGCTCCAGGAGGTCATCCGTCGCGACATGAGGAAGATCGCCGAGTGCCTCACCCACGAGCAGGGCAAGACCCTGGCGGACGCCGAGGGCGACGTCTTCCGCGGCCTCGAGGTCGTCGAGCACGCCTGCTCCGTGGGCTCGCTGCAGATGGGCGAGCACCTCGAGCAGGTCGCGGGCGGCGTGGACGTCTACGCCATCCGCCAGCCCCTCGGCGTGTGCGCGGGCATCACCCCCTTCAACTTCCCGGCCATGATCCCGCTGTGGATGTTCCCCATGGCGATCGTCTCGGGCAACACCTTCGTGCTCAAGCCCTCCGAGCAGGACCCGATGACGCCCATGCTGCTCGCGGAGCTGGCGCTCGAGGCGGGCGTCCCGCCGGGGGTGCTGAACGTCGTGCACGGCGGCAAGCTGGCGGTGGACACGCTGTGCACCCACCCGGAGGTGAAGGCGGTGTCCTTCGTGGGATCGACGGCCGTCGGCCACCACGTCTACAACCTCGCCTCCACCCACGGCAAGCGCGCGCAATGCATGATGGGCGCGAAGAACCACGCCGTGATCCTGCCGGACGCCGCCAAGGACCCCTCGCTCAACGCCCTCGTGGGCGCGGGCTTCGGCGCCGCGGGCCAGCGCTGCATGGCCATCAGCGTGGGCGTGCTGGTGGGCGAGGCGAACCGGTGGATCCCGGACATCGTCGAGAAGGCGAAGTCCCTCAAGGTGACCTGCGGCATGGAGCCCGGCGCGGACCTGGGCCCCCTCATCTCCAAGGCGGCGCTCGCGCGCGTGCACTCGCTCATCGAGGCGGGCGTGAAGGAAGGCGCCCGGCTCGAGCTCGACGGCCGCGGCATCCGGGTGCCCGGCTACGCGGACGGCAACTTCGTGGGCCCCACGGTGTTCTCCGGCGTGAAGCCCGGCATGAACATCTACAAGGAGGAGATCTTCGGCCCGGTGCTGTGCCTGCTTTCCGTCGACACGCTCGACGAGGCGATCGCCTTCGTGAACGCCAACCCCTTCGGCAACGGCACGGGCATCTTCACGCAGTCGGGCGCGGCGGCGAGGAAGTACCAGTACGAGGTGGACGCCGGCCAGGTGGGCATCAACGTGCCCATCCCGGTGCCCGTGCCCTATTTCAGCTTCACCGGCTCGCGCGGCTCGAAGCTCGGCGACCTCGGTCCCTACGGCAAGCAGGCGGTGCAGTTCTACACGCAGGTGAAGACCGTGACCGCGCGCTGGTTCGACGACGCCGCCACCGCCGGCCGCGTGAACACCACCATCAGCCTGAAGTAGGACCTATGCGCATCGGGTTCATCGGCGTGGGCCACATGGGCCTGCCCATGTGCGCCAGCCTGGTCAGGGCCGGCCACGCCGTGCGGGCCTACGACGTGGTCGACGCGAGCCTCGCCCGGGCCGTGGCCGCCGGCGCAGTCCGCGCCGAGTCTGTGGCCTCGTGCGTCGCGGACGCC
>JBGARD010000009.1:82528-91353 GCA_044230355.1 Usitatibacteraceae bacterium
GAAAGCCGGGCACGCCGTGCGCGCCTACGACCTCGTGCCCGCGCTCGTGCAGAAGGCGGCAGCGAGCGGAGCCCAGCCGGCGACCTCGGTGGGGGATTGCGCCGGGGGTGCCGAAGTCGTGATCACGATGCTGCCCTCCTCGCCGCACGTGAGGAGCGTCTACTGCGGCCCTTCCGGCGTCATCGCCCACGCCAGGCGCGGCACCCTGCTCGTCGACAGCTCCACCATAGACCCGCTCACCGCGCGCGAGGTGGCGTTCGACGCGCGGGCCCGCTCCCTCGCGATGGTGGACGCGCCCGTCTCCGGCGGCACAGCGGGCGCCGAGGCCGGCACGCTCACCTTCATGGTCGGCGGGTCCGACGCCGACTTCGAGGCCGCGCGGCCCCTGCTCGCCTGCATGGGCCGCAACATCGTGCACTGCGGCGCGAGCGGCAACGGCCAGGTCGCCAAGATCTGCAACAACATGATGCTCGCCGTCGGGATGATCGCCACCAGCGAGGCGATGACGCTCGCCGCGAAGCTGGGCATGGACCCGAAGGTGTTCGCGGGCATCGTGAACACCTCCAGCGGCCGCTGCTGGAGCTCCGACACCTACAACCCCTACCCGGGCGTGCTCGAAGGCGTGCCGGCATCGCGCGGCTACGCCGGCGGGTTCGGCGCGGACCTCATGCTGAAGGACCTCTCCCTGGTCACCGAGGCCGCCAGGACCGCCAGGGTGCCCGTGCTGATGGGCGCCGTCGCGCAGCAGGTCTACCAGAAGCACTCGGCCGACGGGCACGGCGGCAAGGACTTCTCCAGCGTCATCCTCCAGTACCTGAAGGGCTAGGCTTCCCGAGATGATCTCCCACCGCATCGACGGCCACACCGCCATCGTCACGATCGACAACCCGCCCGCCAACACCTGGACGCCGGAGGACCTGCGCGCGCTGGAGTCCCTGGTGGGCGAGCTGAACGCCGACCGCTCCGTGTTCGCGGCCGTCATCACCGGCGCCGGCGAGAAGTTCTTCTCCGCGGGCGCGGACCTCAAGAAGTTCGCCGGCGACAAGGTCTACGCCCGCCACTTCATCGCCCGCTTCGGCTCGGCCTTCGAGGCGCTCATGAACGCGCGCTTCGTCACCATCGCCGCGATCAACGGCTACGCCATGGGCGGCGGCCTCGAATGCTGCCTCGCCTGCGACCTGCGCGTTGCGGAGGCGCACGCCCAGATGGCGCTGCCCGAGCCCGCGGTGGGGCTGCTGCCGGCCGGCTGCGGGACGCAGAACCTGCCCGGCCTCGTGGGCGAAGGCTGGGCCAAGCGCATGATCCTCACCAACGAGCGCGTCGACGCGGCCACCGCGCTTCGCATCGGCCTCGTGGAGGAGGTCGTGGAAAAGGGCCGGGGCCTGGCGGCCGCGACCGCGCTCGCCGCGCGCGTGTCGACCCTCTCGCCGCGCGCCGTCGAGTACTGCAAGGGCCTCATCCACAACGCCCGCAACGGCGTCCCGCGCCGCGCCGGCCTGGCCCTCGAGCGCGAGCGCTTCATGGACCTCTTCGACCATTCCGACCAGCTCGAGGGCGTGAGCGCCTTCCTGGAGAAGCGCGCGCCGGCATGGAAGAACGATTGAGCCGCGGCGGGCAGGCCGTCCTCGCCCGGGAAGGCCTGCTCGCCGAGGTGTCGGACGGGGTGGCCTGGGTCACCCTGAACCGCCCCGCCGCCCTCAACGCCCTCTCGCTCGCGATGCTGGAAGGCCTCGCGCAGTGGCTGGACGACTGGGAGCGCGACGGGCACGTGCGCCTCGTGGCGCTGCGCGGCGCGGGAGGGAAGGCCTTCTGCGCGGGAGGCGACATCCGCGAGCTGCGCGAGCTCTTCGTCGCCGGGGGCGATCGCCATCGCCACTTCTTCGAGGTCGAGTACGCGCTGGACCACCGCATCCACACCTATCCCAAGCCCGTGGTCGCCTTGATGGACGGCATCACGATGGGCGGCGGCATGGGCCTCGCCCAGGGGGCAAGCCTGCGCATCGCGGGGCCGCGCACGCGGGTCGCGATGCCGGAGACCCGCATCGGCTTCTTCCCCGACGTGGGCGGGACGTGGTTCCTGCAGCGCGCGCCGGGCGCGGTTCCCCTCTACCTGGGCCTCACCGGGGTCACGATCGGGGGGGCCGACAGCCTGTACGCGGGCCTTGCGGACGCCTGCTTCTCGCCCGAGTCCATCGCCGCCCTGGAGGCGGAGCTTCCCATCGCGGCCGGTGCCGCGCAGCCGCGGGATGCGCTCGCCTCGCTTGCCCGCCGCCACGCCGTCCCCCAGGCCCCCGGCGAGCTCGAGGCGCTTCGCCCCGCGATCGACCTGCATTTCGGCCGCGAGAGCGTCGCCGCCATCCTCGATTCCCTCGAATCGGAGTCGCGCCCCGAGTTCCAGCCCTGGGCCGCAAAGATGCTGCGCCTGCTCGAGGAGCGCTCGCCCACGCTGCTGCGGGTGACCTTCGAGCAGCTCCGGCGCGGCCGCGGCCTCGGCCTCGCCGACAGCTTCCGGCTGGAGCTGAACCTCATCCACGGCTGCTTCGCGCAGGGCGACTTCGTCGAGGGCATCCGGGCCCTGATCGTGGACAAGGACAACGCCCCCCGCTGGAACCCGCGCTCCCTCGCGGAAGTGACCGACGCGTCTGTCGCCGCCTTCTTCGACCCGCGCTGGCCGGCGCCCGAACATCCCCTTCGCCATCTCTGACCCCAGGAGGCACGCCTTGAAGCTCGTCACCTATTCGCCCGCCGCCGGCGGCACGCCCCGCCCCGGACTCGTCCTCGACGGCGAGCGCATCGCCGACATTCCCGCCCACGCGCTAGCGACCCCGGGCGTGGACTTCTCCACCATGCTCGGCATCATCCGCGGCGGCGCCGCGGCCCGGGCCGCCCTCGACGCGCTGGCCGCCAGGCCCCCGGCGGCAACGCTTGCGATGACGGAGGTGAAGCTGCACGCCCCCATCCCGCGCCCGGCGAAGAACGTCTTCTGCGTCGGCTGGAACTACCTCGAGCACTTCGAGGAGGGCGCCAAGAAGCTGCAGGACAACCGCGAGCTTCCGCAGTGGCCGGTGTTCTTCAGCAAGGCGCCCACGGCGGTGAATGGCCCGTTCGACCCCATTCCCTTCGACCCCTCCATCTCCACCTCGCTCGACTGGGAGGTGGAGCTGGGCGTGGTGATCGGCCCCGGCGGCAAGGACATCAAGGCCGAGGACGCCATGGACCACGTCTGGGGCTACACCGTGATCAACGACGTGTCCTGGCGCGACCTGCAGCGCCGCCACGGCGGCCAGTGGCACAAGGGCAAGAGCCTGGACGGCACCTGCCCCATGGGCCCGGTGCTCGTGACCGCTGATAGCCTGGACCACGCCAACCTGCGCGTGACCTGCCGGGTGAACGGCGTCACCAAGCAGGACTCGAACACGAAGTTCCTCTACTTCAAGCTGCCGCGCCTCGTCCAGGACCTCTCGATGGGCATGACCCTGGAGGCCGGCGACATCCTCTCCACCGGCACGCCCGAGGGCGTGGGATTCGCCCGCAACCCCCCGGAATTCCTCAAGCCCGGCGACCTCCTGGAGACGCAGATCGAGGGCATCGGCACGATGCGCAATCCCATCGGGGGTTGACGCCACCCTTGGGCGCACGGCCAAATAGGCCGTCACCCCTGGAGCCCCGTCATGCCGAGCAACATCCCGCCCGGATCGACCGTCATCGGTCGCATGGGAATCTACCGGCGCCTGGTCGAAATCCCGGCGCTCAGGGGCAGTTACGCCCGCAAGTTCGCCGTCGCGGCCTTCGTGAGCGCCCAGACGCCCCTGGTCGTGTTCATCGTCTACCTGCTGGTGGCCCGGGCCGACTGGGCCCCGATGTACCCCCTGCTCGCGGCCCTGCTCCTCGCCTCCTTCGCCGGGTTCCTCGGCACGCTGTGGCTGCTGCGCGAGATCCTCGTGCCCATCGACCTCACGGCGGAGGCGCTGCGCGCATACCTGGAGAGCCGCGTGCTCCCGGACCTGCCGGTCAGCTTCCCGGACCAGGCCGGGCGCCTCATGGAGGGCACCCAGTACACCCTCACCCAGCTCAACGAGACGATCAACCGCCTGGAGCGCGTCTCCGACTCCGACGACCTCACCGGCATCTACAACCGCCGCGCCGGCGAGAAGCGCCTCACGGAGGAGATTGCCCGCGCCGAGCGCGACCTCGAGACCTTCCAGGTCGCCTTCTTCGACCTGAACGGCTTCAAGGACATCAACACCACCCACGGCCACAGCGCGGGCGACGCGTGCATCTCGCACGTGGCCGCGCTCCTGCAGCTCAACACCCGGCGCGGTGACTGGGTCGCCCGCTGGGGCGCCGACGAGTTCATCGTCGGCCTGCACCGCAACCGGGCGCTCAAGATGGTGATGGAGCGCATCGTGGCCGCCATCGGCGCGAGCCCCTGCGAGATCACCCCGGGCCAGGAGCTGGTCCTCTCGGTGAGCGTGGGCGTGGCCGAATACCGCTTCGGCGCCGGGAAGGCGGGGCTGCTCGCCGATGCCGACCGCGCGATGTTCGAGGCGAAGCACGTCGCCAAGGCCCAGGGAGGATCCCCGGTCTGCTACTTCCACGAGGTGGCCACCGGAACGCCGGTGAAGCAGGCCGTGGCGGCCTGAAGCCCCCCCCTTCAGCCCAGGAGCAGCACGCCGATCCCCAGGGCCGCGAACACGACCGCGGCCACCACGTGCACCGTCCTCACGGGCAGGCGCTTCGCGAGCGCCTCGCCGAAGAACGCCACTGGCGCGTTGGCGAGGAGCATCCCGATCGTGGTGCCCATGACCACCGCCAGGAGCGAGTCGAAGCGCGCCGCGAGGGCGACCGTGGCGACCTGCGTCTTGTCCCCGATCTCCACGAGGAAGAAGAGCACCGCCGTGCTGGCGAAGACGCCTCCCACCTGGCGCGGCGCCGCGTCGTCCTCGTCCAGCTTGTCCGGGACGAGCATCCAGCCGGCCATGGCGATGAAGGACACGCCGAGGATCCAGCGCATCGCATCCGGACCGACGGCCTTCGTGAGCCAGGCGCCCACGGCGCCGGCGATGCCGTGGTTCAGGAGGGTCGCCACGAAGATCCCCGCCACGATTGGCCAGGGCCTGCGGTAGCGGGCCGCGAGGACCAGCGTGAGGAGCTGGGTCTTGTCGCCGATCTCGGCGAGCGCGACGATCCCGATCGAGACGAGCCAGGCCTCGATCAAACAAGCGCCTCGTCGGCCGACCTCACGAGTTGTCCGCCCGCGAGGATCGACTCGGCGAGCGCGTCGGCCCTGGGCAGGCGGTGGTCGGCGAAGAAGCGCGCCGTAAGGCGCTTGCCGCGCAGGTACTGCGCGTCGCCCTCGCCCGCCGCCAGCTGCTTCGTGGCGGCGATGGCGGCCCGCGCCATCATCCAGCCGCCGACGGCGAGGCCGGCCAGCTCGAGGTAATAGACGGCCCCGGCGGCGACCGCGCCCGGGTCGGTGGCGTAGACGGCGACGATCCAGTCCGTGGCGCGCTCGAGGTCGTCGATCGCCTTCGCCTGGCGCGCGCCGATGGCGCGCAGCTCGGCGTCGCCGGAGCCGGCCAGGCCGGCGGCGACCTCGCGCATCTCCTGGATGAGCGCCTTCATCGTGGCGCCCGCCTCCCGGCCGACCTTGCGGCCGACGAGGTCGTTGGCCTGGATGCCGGTGGTGCCCTCGTAGATCGTGGAGATGCGCGCGTCGCGCAGGTGCTGCGCCGCGCCCGTCTCCTCGATGTAGCCCATGCCGCCGTGCACCTGCACCCCCAGCGAGGCGACCTCGAACGCGGTCTCGGTGGACCACCCCTTCACCACCGGGATGAGCAGGTCCACTATTGCCTGGCAGCGGCGGCGTTCCGGCTCGTCGGGGTGGTGGTGGGCGCGGTCGAGCAGCGCGGACACCTGGTAGGCGAGCAGGCGCGTGGCCTCGGCGCTCGCCTTCATCGTGAGGAGCATGCGCTTCACGTCCGGATGCTGGATGATCGGCGCGGTCTTCGCCGCGCCCGCCACGCCGGCGGGCCTGCCCTGCAGGCGCTGCGTCGCCCATTCGCGCGCGCGCTGGTAGGCGCGCTCGGCGAGCGACACTCCCTCCAGGCCCACGCCCAGCCGGGCCGCGTTCATCATCACGAACATGTACTCGAGGCCCCGGTTGGCCTCGCCCACGAGGTGGCCGACGGCCCCTTCGTAGGCCATGACCGCCGTCGGGCTCGCGTGGATGCCCATCTTGTGCTCGATGGAGACGCACTTCACGCCGTTTCTCGCGCCGGTCGCGCCATCCGCGTTCACGAGGAACTTGGGCACCACGAAGAGCGAGATCCCCTTCACGCCCTCGGGCGCGCCCTCGATGCGCGCGAGCACCGTGTGCACGATGTTGTCCGTGTAATCCTGCTCGCCGTAGGTGATGAAGATCTTCTCGCCGGTGAGCTTGTACGTGCCATCGGCCTGCGGCACCGCCCTCGTGCGCACGAGCGACAGGTCGCTGCCGGCCTGCGGCTCCGTGAGGTTCATGGTGCCCGTCCACTTGCCGGAGACCATGTTCGGCAGGAACCGCCGCTTGAGGTCGTCCGAGGCATTGCGGTGCAGCGCCTCCACCGCGCCCAGGGTGAGCATCGGGCAGAGCTTGAAGGCGATATTGGCCGAGCCCCACATCTCCTCCACCGCCGTGGACAGCAGGTGCGGCAGGCCCTGGCCGCCGAATTCCGGGGGCGCGATGATGTTGCCCCAGCCGCCTTCCACGAACTGGTGGTAGGCCTCCTTGAAGCCCGGCGGCGTGGTCACGACGCCGTCCTTGAGCTTGGCGCCGACCTTGTCGCCCGTGGCGTTGAGCGGCGAGAGCACCTCGCCCGCGAACCGGGCCGCCTCCTCGAGGATGGCGTCGACGACGTCGTCCGTCACCTCGTCCCAGCCTGGCAGGGTGTTCACCTGGTCGAGGCCGACCACGTTCTTCAGCGCGAACTGCATGTCCTTCAGGGGAGCGGCGTATTCGGCCAAGTCATTTCTCCTTGAAATCGACGGCTCGTTCCTCGACCACGGGATCTCCTAGATCTGCGCGGTCAGCTCGGGGACGACCTGGAAGAGGTCGCCCACCAGCCCGTAGTCGGCCACCTGGAAGATGGGCGCCTCGGGGTCCTTGTTGATCGCCACGATCACCTTGCTGTCCTTCATGCCCGCCAGGTGCTGGATGGCGCCGGAGATGCCCACGGCGATGTAGAGCTCGGGCGCCACGATCTTGCCCGTCTGGCCCACCTGGCAGTCGTTGGGCACGTAGCCCGAGTCCACCGCCGCGCGCGAGGCGCCGATGGCGGCCCCCAGCTTGTCGGCCAGCGCCTCGACGAGCTTGAAGTTCTCCGCGCTGCCCACCCCGCGGCCGCCGGAGACCACGCGCCGCGCGGCGACGAGCTCGGGGCGCGCAGACTTCGTGAGCTCCTGGCCCAGGAGCCTCGACTTCACGGTGTCCGGGCCAGCCGGGATCGCCTCCACGGGCGCCGAGCCCGTGGCGGCGGCCTCGTCGAAGCCGGTCGAGCGCACCGTGACCACCTTGATGGCATCGGGCGATTGCACCGTCGCGAAGGCATTGCCGGCGTAGATGGGGCGAACGAAGGTGTCGGGCGAGTCCACCGCCACGATCTCCGAGACCTGCGCCACGTCGAGCAGGGCCGCCACGCGCGGCATGAAGCTCTTGCCCACCGCCGTGGCGGCCGCCACGACATGGGAATAGCCCCTGGCGAGGGGCGTGACGAGTGCCGCGAGGTTCTCGGGAAGCGCGGCGGCGTAGTGCGCGCAATCGGCCACGAGCACCTTGGCCACGCCGGCGAGCTTCGCGGCCTCCGCAGCGGCCGCGGCGCAGCCGTGGCCGGCGACGAGGACGTGAACCTCGCCGCCCATCTTCGCGGCGGCCGTGACGGCGTTGGACGTGCCGGACTTCAGCTTCGCGTTGTCGTGCTCGGCGATGACGAGGGATGTCATGGTCAGATCACCTTCGCTTCGGATTTGAGCTTCGCGACCAGCTCGGCCACGTCCTTCACCATCACCCCGCCCTTGCGCCTGGGCGGCTCGACGACCTTGAGGGTCTTCAGGCGCGGCGCCACGTCGACGCCGAGATCGGCGGGCTTGAGCGTGTCCAGGGGCTTCTTCTTGGCCTTCATGATGTTGGGCAGCGTCGCGTAGCGCGGCGTGTTCAGGCGCAGGTCCGCGGTGAGCACGGCCGGCAGCGCCACTTCCACGGTCTCGAGGCCGCCGTCGATCTCGCGCGTGACCGTGAGCTTGCCGCCGTCGGCGGCGACCTTCGAGGCGAAGGTGACCTGCGCCCAGTCGAGGAGCGCGGCGAGCATCTGGCCGACCTGGTTCGCGTCGTCGTCGATCGCCTGCTTGCCGGCGATGACGAGCTGCGGGGCTTCCTTGGCCACGACGGCCTTGAGGAGCTTGGCCACCGCGAGGGGCTGCAGCTCGCCGTCGGCCTCGACGAGGATGGCGCGGTCCGCGCCCATGGCAAGGGCCGTGCGCAGCGTCTCCTGGCAGGCCGCGGGGCCGCAGGAGACGGCGACGACCTCGGTCGCCTTGCCCGCCTCCTTCAGCTTGAGCGCTTCCTCGACGGCGATCTCGTCGAAGGGGTTCATCGACATCTTCACGTTGGCGAGGTCGACGCCCGTGCCGTCCGCCTTCACGCGGACCTTCACGTTGTAGTCGACCACGCGCTTCACCGGAACGAGGATTTTCATGGCGGGCGAAATAGGGTCGTTGGGAAGGATTCAAACGAGCGTTTGAATTCTAGCAGATCCCCCGCCCCGGAGTCTGGCGCCCGGGCGACTATT